>NC_015520.1:2218125-2957500 GCF_000213255.1 Mahella australiensis 50-1 BON | reverse complement strand
TATGATCTGAGCTAAGGCTGAGCACTACGTGGTTGGAATCGTATATGCCGCCCCACGCCGCATTCATGGCATTGGCATTGCCTTTTTCATCATAGGTGCCTATAATCAGCACTGGCAAGGGATAAAACCATGTCTTTGCTCCAAAATCCTTTCTCATAATTTTTCACTCCTTATATATCTCTTTTGCTATATAGAAGGCGGCCCAGCCCTTCGGCCAACCCGCATAAAATGCAAGGTGCGTTAAAACCTCCGCCATCTCTTCTTTGGTTATACCGTTTTCCTTGGCCTTCTGTATATGAAATTTCAGCGAGCTGTCGGTTATGCCGCTCGCAACCAGCGACGTCACCGTAATCATGCTGCGGTCCCGCGCCGAAAGCTTATCCTCTCTCGACCATACTTGGCCGAAAAACACGTCATCGTTTAGCTCGGCAAACTTCGGGGCAAAATCCCCTAACGCGTCATGTCCTGCTGTTACTTTCTCCATTATATCACCTCAGCTTATTATATTGTTCATCGCTCATGGGCTCGAGCCATTCAGGAGGACCGGCTATCATGTCCGCCTCCATTGCGATATGAGCAAACCAGCTGTCCGCCGCAGCGCCATGCCAATGCTTGACGCTTGGCAGTATCTCCACGACATCGCCGGCATGAAGCTCGCGCGCTTCTTTGCCCTCCTCCTGATACCAGCCTCTTCCGCCGGTAACCAACAGAATCTGGCCTCTGGGATGCTTATGCCAATTATTGCGGCAGCGCGGTTCAAATACGACATGGCTTACAGGATGCTTCAGCGGGCTGTCAAAAGGCACGAGCGCATAAAGATAAACCCTGCCTATAAAGTTTTCAGCAATTTCCTCCGGAGCTTCCGGCCCCACAGGAAAAATCAGCTTCTGTGCGAATTCTTCTTTGCTTTCCATAAATTATCTCGCCCTTTTCATAATATTATTTATATGATTTCCTATATATTTCCACGCAATCCTCATGGCTCATGGGATACGGATTGCCTGCGAACAATGGACCCATCGCCTCACGGGCATTACGCGCCAGTTCGTCAAATTCAGACGGCTTAATGCCGTAATCCGACATCTTTAGGTTGGCTACGCCGCAGTCCTCCTGCAGCTTTACCAGCGCTGTTATGAAATCCTCCGGCTTTTTCACGCCATCCATGCCCAATGCCTTAGCCATGCGGACAAAGCGCTCGTCGCAAACGTGCTTATCTATAAAGAATTCAAAAAACGCCCTGGATATCATGATGAGGCCGGCGCCATGAGGCAAATTTGGATGATATGCAGACATAGCGTGCTCCATAGAATGCTCTGCGGTAGTGGAAGAAAGCACCATTGCAACGCCGGACAGCGTATTGGCGAACGCCATGCCGCTGCGGGCTTCCCTGTCATTGCCGTCTTTCACAGCACGGGGCAGATATTTGCCGGCGTATTCTATCGATGTCAGAGCATACATATCGCTCATAACATTGTTGAAATAAGAGATATAGCATTCTATGCTTTGCAGCAGGGCATCAAAGCCTTGATAAGCCGTATATTTCGGAGGTACGGTTTTCATGAGCTCGGGGTCTACTACGGACAGTACGGGGAATGATTCTTCATAACCGGCAATGCCTATTTTCTCATTGGTTTCCTCGTTGGTTATAACCCCGCCGGCATCCACCTCGCTGCCCGTGCCGGCAGTCGTCGTGATACATACTAGCGGAACCGGCGGATTCTTAAGCGGCAGCCGCTTGCCGGTCTTACCACCGGCATAATCCCAAAGGTCGCCCTCGTTGTTAACCATCATGGCTATGGCCTTGCCTGAATCCATAACGCTTCCACCGCCTAAGGCTACTACAAAGTCGCAGCCGTTCGCTTTGGCCAACGCGGCGCCCTCCATAACGGTCATCTTAACCGGGTTTTGCATGATTTTGTCAAACAAAACGTAATCTACACCAGCGACCTTTAGCTGCTCCTCCGTCCTTGCGAGAGCTCCGTTTTCTCTTACCGATTTGCCACTAGATATCACGAGGAGCGCTTTCCTGCCGGGTATCTTTTGTGAGCCCAACTCGTTTAGCTTTCCTTCTCCGAATAAAATCTTAGTAGGTATATACATATTGAATTTCATGTTTACATCCATATCAATCATAAATCCTTTCGTTTAAATAACTTCAAATTCCTTTATTAATCCACGTGTTCATAACGCTCCTACAACTTTATGAGGCACGTACGGCTCTTCCAGATAAGCAATCTCATCCGGCGTCAGCTTTACCGACAGGGCAGCTACGGCATCATCTAGATGTTCCACCTTAATTGCACCAACTATAGGCGCTATGACTGGCTCCTTATGCAGCAGCCATGCCAACGAAACCTGCGACATAGGCACGCCGTGCTTTTGTGCCAGCTCGGCCACTCTGTCTACTATGGCCTTGTCAGTCTCGGCCGTAGAACCGTATTTAGATTTAGCCACCTCATCGGTTTCATAGCGATAAGTCGTCTGCGACCATTCGCGCGCGAGCCTGCCTGACGCGAGCGGGCTGTAGGGCGTAACCGCAATCTTCTCCTCGCGGCAAAGCGGCATCATTTCGCGCTCTTCTTCCCTGTATATGAGATTATAGTGATTCTGCATAGATACAAAGCGCGTCCAACCATGTTTCTCCGCCACGTGCAGCGCCTTCTCGAATTGCCACGCATACATAGCCGATGCACCTATGTACCTAGTCTTTCCGGCCTTAACCACATCGTTTAGCGCATCCATCGTTTCCTCTATGGGCGTGTTGTAATCCCACCTGTGGATGATATACAAATCCACATAGTCCATGCCCAGCCGCTTCAAGCTCTTGTCGATCTCGGTCATAATCTCCTTGCGCGACAAGCCGGCGCCGTTTGGACCTTCATGCATGCGGTTGAACACTTTCGTCGCTACCACTATTTCATCCCTGTTGGCATAATCATTTAAAGCGCGGCCCAGCACTTCTTCGCTTTTGCCCATCGAATAGACATTTGCGGTATCGAAGAAATTGAGGCCGAGCTCAATGGCTTTCTTTATGATGGGACGGCTATGTTCCTCATCCAATACCCACTTATGTACCCATGCGTTGGGATCACCAAAGCCCATGCAGCCCAAGCATATCCTCGACACGTCCAATCCCGTATTGCCAAATTTTACATATTCCATTCTATCCACTTCTTTCATATTATATTATGTTTTAATCATAGCATACTACCTGGAGTGCACTCCATGTCAATAGGCAAAAAAGAAATTTGCTGCCAGGATATTCCCATTGACTTAGAGCCCACTCCAAGTGCTATAATACAATCGGGAGATGATAAACATGAAAATTGCGGAAGTAAGCGAGAGATGCGGGCTTTCACCGGATACGCTGCGCTATTATGAGAGGATAGGTCTCATACCTGCTGTAAACCGCGATAGTAGAGGCATCAGGGATTATACTGAAGAGGACTGCAGATGGATAGAATTCATCAAATGCATGCGCAATGCCGGATTGCCCATCGAAGTTTTAATCGAATACGTAGACCTGTTTCAGCAAGGCGATGAAACTGCCGAAGCAAGGAAGAACCTCTTGATCAAAGAACGCGATAAATTGGCTAAAAAAATAAACGAAATGGAGCAAACGCTGGCGCTATTAAATTATAAGATTGAAAGATATGAGCAGAAGATGGTGCCAATTGAAAATGAGCTGAAAAAGGCCTTGCCATCTGCTTATATCTCAGAAGTTGATGGAAGCTGACTTCTCCACGCCACAAGTAGTAAGTATCGGTAATATTGCGGGCTCGTTGCGATTGCGCAGATCACTCTACACCCAGAGCCTTGAACACCGCATCCTCAGGCGACTGATAAAATTAAAGAAGGAATAAGTCAAGGATTAGCAGCTTATACGAAGGTAGCATAACGGACAGGTAAATACAAAAGGAAACAAAGAGTATAAATATCTGCAGCTTTTGGTGCAGGTATGGATTACTATTATCAAAAATAGGGTTTAGCTCAAGTTTAATAACTTTTTCGTGCTTAGAACCACCAACCACTACTTGAAGCTGAAATACCTTTGTTGGGGCTATGAAATCAGGTGCTTAGTCGTGTCTTGATACATAAAAGTGGTTATAAACGAAATAATTCTATTATATCTGAGAATAGCAACAAGGGTGGAATTTATATTTTCAATTGAGTAACAGAGGGAAGATTTGGCATACGAACTGAAGATTGTCAAGCTTTTGCTTGCGAAAGCCGATAGATTATATAAAACAAAGTGCAAAGGGGGAATGTTTACTGTGCATAAGTCGTATATGCCCAAAGTGAGCATAAGGACTCTTGTTATCTCCGCGGTTATATTCCTTACGGTCATAGTCTTTGCGATTCAAACGATCTATAGCATGATAAGCTTTAAAAATAACATAATAACGGAAATCAGCGATAAACTCGTTTATCAGGCTGGAGAAGCGTCAGAAAAATTTTATGCCAGTGTAGATTCTGTAGGCAAATTAGCACAAATACAGGCATATGAAGTTGCTGCGTTAGGCCCTCAAAGCTATGAAAAGCTTTTAGAGGCCGCTAAGACATACGTAGAGAAAAACGAGCTAGCCTGCGGTAGTGGCATATGGCTGGAGCCTTACGTTTACGACGAAAAAACCAAATATTTTGGACCTTATATGTATAAAGACAACGGCAAGGTTGAGTTGACGTGGGATTATAGCAACGCCGATTATGATTATTTCCAATATGAATGGTATAAAATTGGTATAAACGCCAAGGGCGATATCGCATGGACGCAGCCCTATCTTGACGAGGTCACCAATACAGTAATGATTACATCATCTAGCCCGATTCGCGTTGGAGATAAGATCATAGGTGTAACTACGGCTGATATAGGACTTAATTATCTGAGAGATTACGTGAAAAATATAAAAGTGGACGAGACTGGTTTCGCCTTTGTAGTGACTAGCGACGGCTATTATTTAGCAAGCAGGGATTCGGCGAAGGATTTGAAACAAAAAATTACGGAGGACGAGCAAGCTGACGTGCGTGCTGCTGGCCAAAAAATCGTGGCAGCTAAGAACAAAGGTGTGCAACAGCTTAAATTTGAAGGACAAGATTGCTTTTTGGCCTTTGCGCCAATAGGCGATACGGGCATGAAATTAGTGGAGGTATTGCCACAAACGGAAGCCTTTGCGTCGCTTAATAATACAATACGCGTGAATACTGTCATAGTCATAATGGCGATATTGGCCTTCATAGCTCTGTTGGCGTTGATGCTTCAGCAATTGGTGATAAAACCATTGCGTATTGTTATGGCCGATGCCGAAAAAGTAGCTGGTGGAGATCTATCTGGGTATAATGAAACGAGCAATACTGACGATAAACACATACGCAACGAGCTGGCGCTCCTTAAAAATTCATTTGATATTATGGTGAAAAATCTCAGAGACTTGATAATAAAGATCAAAGATGCTGCGTCTTCGTTAGCAAATACTTCGGACTTGATAGCGGTATCGTCGAAAGAATCTGCTAAAGCCATCGAGCAAATCGCTATCACGACAAATGAGCTCGCGGGCGGTGCTTCTAAACAGGCCGAGCTTGCCCAAGACGGAGATAAGACGGTATCGGCTACCATTGAACGTTTAAACAACGTTTTAGGCAGCTTGCATTTATTAGAAGAATCAGATAATAAGGTGGAGGAATCTATAGAAGAAGGCGTTGATAGAATCATTTATCAAAAACAAAAAATGGCAGAAAGTAAGGAGAGAACATTGAATCTGGAGAACACTATTTCAGAGTTACGAGATAAATCTCAGCAAATAGACCAGATTTTGATGGTTATACAAGATGTGGCAAAACACACTAATCTGCTGGCTTTAAATGCTGCTATTGAAGCTGCTAGAGCCGGTGAGCAGGGCAAGGGATTTGCGGTAGTGGCTGGTGAAATAAGGAAGCTTGCTGAAACAGCTAACGATTCTAGCAATGAGATAAAAGGTATTGTCGAGCAAATAAGAGGTAATATAGACAATGCGGTAGTTGAAATGGAGCAAGCAACTGCAACTGTTATTGAGCAGGAAGATGCGGTTGAAGCTACATCGAGGGCATTTGATGACATAAGGACAGTTATTCAGGAGGCGCTAAATAAGACGAAAGACGTGACGCGTTCGGCTACGATGCTAAGCGAAGATGCGAAAAATCTAAAGCAAAAAATAGATCAGATAGCCGACATATCGCAAGATAATGCAGCCGCTATAGAAGAGGTATCGGCTGCAACTGAAGAACAGTCAGCTACCAGCGAGGAGATATCGGCTGCAGCTGATGAGTTGGCGGAATTAGCAAATCAATTAAGAGAGCAAACCAACATATTTAAATATTGATATCGTTTAATCGGGCAAGAGGTAGACAATTATTTTATCTACCTCTTGCCACACTATGTGATTATTCAGTACTATTTGCATAGGCGAAGGCTAATCAGTTACTAAGCCTACGGGATAGCTGAACAGTCACGACAATATCACAGAATAATAACACAGCCCCGATTTTTCCTATGTCAATAGTCAGCGAAAATGTCATAGTAAATGGCTGATATTTATTCAACGAAAATTTCATAGCGATGTATGGATTTACTATAATTGGAACATTAAATATAGATTATATTACAGTAAGCTGGTTATATAACTTTAGCAACTTACATTAATATGATATGAGAACATATATTACCACCAGATGAGCAAAAAAGATAATACTATCTTAAGGCTTACTGCTTTGCTAAATTCTAGCTGCTCCATTCCCGTGCGTAAAGGGTAAAATAAACAAGCTCCGCTTGCCCTTGACGCACGTTCATTTCGCAGCTATTATATAATTAGGCTGTAAGCCTTAATACTGGCTAGTGCCAGGCGCGTGAGGAATTATACAGAGCCTCTAAAATCTCTCTGTCTGATTCCTCATACCAATATGATGGCGCCTTCTGCCAACCTTGTTTCCAAGGATGAGTGGGAGAAGGCTTATAAGGCTTAGCTGTGCTCGATGAACTTGCCTTATTAGCTTTCTGAGCTTTCTTAGGCGGTTCATCGAGCTTTTTCACAGCATATATATTATTGCCATACTGCACCCGTATACCTATCCTAGGGCTGGTAAGAACCGTTATCTTAGCTCTAGGAACGATAGGTGCAACGGTTTTGCCATCATCACATACAACTTGATAATATTGGCTGTGTAGAGAAAATACGCCGCCATTATCAACTTTTCTAGATAACTTAACACAAAGTATATTATCTAAGTCGATATCCGGCGGTAATTCTCTAAAAGCAGGCTCGGGATCTTGAGGCTCTATGGCGAACCTTTTATTATATCTCTCCAGGAACTTAGGCAAAAACTCATTGGCCTTTTCCATAGAATCAATGCCATAAATCCTCAATTCTGCCCTGAGCCTATCCTGCAAAGTATTCCATAGCCTCTCTACGCGGCCCTTAGCCTGAGGGGACCTGGCATTAATGATAGATATACCCAATGTACTCATAGCCATTTGGAACTGGGTTTCATTTACCACTTTACCCTCAAGCTGCTCCTCGATAGAGATTTTACCCTTATTAGGAGAAGCAAATATAGTATGCTTATCGGCATATAGAGATATAGGGATACCATATTGGCCAATGATGGTACGCATGAGCTCAAAATAGCCATTCATGCACTCGTTTTCAGTAAAATAGAGCGCGAGGACCTGACCGGTGGCATCGTCTATGGCACCGTGGAGAGCCATATTACCTACAGAAGGAATCCATTCAAAAGAGGTGCAATCGATTTGCACCAACATGCCAGCCTGAGGCATACGTTCCCTTCTAGCATGAATCTTACGAGGGCGTCTATGCTTTCTAGGGCTTTGAATACCGGCATTATCAAGGATTCTATAAACCGAGGAATTACTAAGAATAATACCCTTATCATCCTCAAGCAAATCTCTAAAATGAGAGAAATTCGTATCAAAATACTTTTCCTTCCTCAAAGTGAGGATATGGTTTACTAGCTCATCGCTTAAAGCATTAGCAGGTTTACGGCCTCTGTTCTTATGAATAACGAAAGACGCACCTTGTTCTTTAACCCCCTTCTTAAGTCTAAATATTTGACGAACACTGAGGTCTAAAACCTGCGCAGCTTCACTTGCGGTTAACGTCCCATCGATGACTTTATTAATAACAACAAGTTTTTGCATTTCGCTCTCTGTCATACAATACTGTTCCTCTCTCCTCATAATGACATTATCGCAGAATAATTTTACTATGACAATATCATAGAATAATAACAAGCCCCGATTTTTCCTATTGACTTGGCATATTGATGCTGGTATAATGAATAAAAATGAAACAAAGGCCATGAAGGAGAAAAAGGATATGCACAGCCTGTACAGAGAGCCGGCGGCAGGTGTGAGCCGGACAGAGGGCATATCGTATAACTCGCTCCTGAGCTGCAGCCTGAAGGTTTAGTAGGGTGTGCCGGGCAGTGCCCGTTAAAGCATAAAGTCGTGTCAGCGACTTAGTGAGGCCGTCGTTGTGAGGCGATGGCGAAGTTGGGTGGTATCACGGAAGCTAACCCCTTTCGTCCCGTAAGTATGTGGGATGAAAGGGGTTTTTGATAATGCAGCCCGAAAGGGGGTGTAACGATTGAAGTATATAATAGGCATACTGGTACAGAATCATGCCGGCGTATTGTCGAGAGTATCGGGACTTTTCAGCCGCAGGGGCTTTAATATAGACAGCCTGGCGGTCGGGCCCACACAGGACGAGGACGTGTCGCGCATAACCATTGTGGTGGACGGCGACGAATACATCGTCGACCAGGTCATGAAACAATTAGGCAAGCTGATAGATGTCATAGAGGTGAAGGATATCACAGCCAATTCGGTAGCTCGAGAATTGGTGCTTATAAAAGTCAATGCCGATTCCAAAACCCGTAGCGAGATCATGCAGATAGCCAATGTATTTCAGGCTAAGGTAGTAGATATAACGACGGAATTTATCACCATAGAGGCTACCGGCAATAGCAACAAGACGCTGGCTTTGGAAGAGATGCTGCGCCAATTCGGCATAAAGGAAATGGTGCGCACAGGTGTGGTGGCTATAGAGCGCGGTGCTAAATCGCTCGGCCAGCAGTAAAATGGTTATTTATTAGCTTATAAAAGCTCATAAAAATATAAAAAATTCGTAGGAGGATACATACACTATGGCAAAATTATATTACGAAGCAGATGCAAATCTGGATTTATTAAGCGGTAAGAAGGTAGCGGTTATAGGATACGGCAGCCAAGGTCACGCCCATTCGCTCAACCTCAAGGAGAGCGGTGTGGATGTGGTAGTAGGCCTTTATAAAGGCAGCAAATCGTGGAAAATAGCTGAAGAAGCAGGGCTTACGGTTATGGAATCGGCCGATGCGGCCAAAGCTGCAGACATCATCATGATATTGGTACCCGATGAGAAGCAGGCCAAACTTTACAAAGAGAGCATAGAACCCAACCTGGCCCCCGGCAAGGTGCTGGCATTTGCCCATGGCTTCAATATACACTTCGGTCAGATAGTGCCGCCCGACTTCGTCGACATCATCATGATAGCGCCTAAAGGTCCCGGCCATATAGTGCGCAGCCAGTATCAGGAGGGCAAAGGCGTGCCGTGTCTCATAGCGGTGCAGCAGGATGTAAGCGGTCACGCCAAGGATATAGCGCTGGCATATGCCAAAGGCATAGGTGGTACTCGCGGTGGCGTGCTGGAGACAACCTTCCAGGAGGAAACAGAGACCGATCTATTCGGCGAACAGGCCGTGCTGTGCGGCGGTTTATCCGAGCTTATAAAAGCTGGCTTCCAGACATTGGTTGATGCCGGTTATCAACCCGAGGTAGCTTACTTCGAATGCTTGCATGAGATGAAGCTCATAGTGGACCTGGTCAACCAAGGTGGCCTCAGCTACATGAGGTATTCCATTAGCGACACTGCCGAATACGGCGATTATGTGGTCGGCAAGCGCATCATAAACGACCAGAGCAAACAAGAGATGAAGAAGGTTTTAGGCGAGATACAGGACGGTACATTCGCAAAGAACTGGATACTGGAGAACCAGGCCAATCGTCCGTTCTTCAACGCCACGCGCAAGAGAGAGCGCAACCTGTTGATAGAAAAGGTTGGTAAAGAACTGCGTAAGATGATGAGTTGGATTAAGCCTGTATCATTTTAATTTTGGAGTCGATGTTATATGGATGATATAATAAGGGTTTTTGACACCACATTGAGGGATGGCGAACAATCCCCGGGTGTCAGCCTGAATACCGAGGAGAAGCTTGAAATAGCCCGCCAGCTCGAGAAGCTGGGCGTGGATGTTATAGAGGCCGGTTTTCCCATCGCATCTAAAGGTGACTTTGAAGCGGTGAGAGCCATAGCGCGTGAGGTGCGACGACCGGCTATATGCGGTCTGTGCCGTGCGGTTAAAGCCGATATAGACAGGGCATGGGAGGCCTTGAAAGAGGCCGCTCATCCCCGCATTCACGTATTTATAGCTACCTCGGATATTCATTTGAAATATAAATTGAAGATGACGCGCGAAGAGGTGCTCAAAGCCTCTGTAGAGTCGGTGGCTTATGCCAAAAGCCTCGGGGCTGAAGTGCAATTCTCAGCAGAGGACGCATCGCGCACCGATCTCGAATACCTGTATCAGGTATTCGCAGCGGTTATAGAGGCGGGAGCCGACGTAATAAACGTGCCGGATACCGTAGGCTATTCCGTGCCCGACGAATTCGGGGCTTTAATACGCGGCATAAAGGGAAATGTGCCTGGCATAGACAAGGTCCAGTTGAGCGTGCACTGCCACAATGACCTCGGCATGGCTACGGCCAATTCGCTGGCTGCTGTACAAAACGGCATACAGCAGGTCGAAGGTACTATAAACGGCATAGGCGAGCGCGCAGGCAATGCTGCTTTGGAAGAGATAATCATGGCGCTGAATACGCGGCGCGATTACTTCAAACGCGCCGTGAATATAGATACTACGCAGATATATCGCACCAGCATGCTGGTGGCTCATCTGACAGGTATGGATATACAGCCTAATAAGGCTATAGTAGGGGCCAACGCCTTCGCGCATGAGGCCGGTATACATCAGCATGGCGTATTGAGCGAGCGCAGCACCTATGAGATCATGACGCCGGAATCCATAGGTTTGAAACAAAACAAGATGGTGCTGGGCAAGTTGTCCGGTCGCCATGCTTTTGAGGAACGCTTAAAAGAGCTGGGTTATAACCTTTCGCAGGATGAGATCAATGCGGCTTTCGAACGCTTTAAGGATCTGGCGGATAAAAAGAAGGTGGTGCTGGATAAGGATATAGAGGCGCTAGTGACCGAGAAAGCTATAAAGATACCAGAGATCTATGCGCTGGATCAATTCCAGATATCCAGCGGCAATAAGGTCACCGCTACGGCTACGGTGCGCTTAAAGCATGGTGATCAATTCATAGAAGAAGCCGCTTGCGGCGACGGTCCGGTGGACGCGGTATTCAACGCTATAGAGCGTTGCATAGGTCGCGAGGTTCCTCTCGACGATTACGGCATAAGAGCCGTTACCGAAGGCAAGGATGCGCTGGGAGAGGTTACGGTGAGGGTCAGGAACGATGGCCAGGTATTTGTCGGCAAAGGCGTCAGCACCGATATAATAGAGGCCAGCGCTCGCGCTTATATCGATGCTATAAATAAGATGCTGTATGAAACTGCGAAATAAAAGAATATGGAGGTGACCTGGTGCAAAAGATCTATATATACGATTCCACCCTTCGCGACGGCATGCAGGCGGAGGGTATATCATTCTCATTGGAGGATAAACTCAAGATAGTGGAGCAACTCGACGCTATGGGCGTGGATTATATAGAGGCCGGCAATCCCGGTTCCAATCCGAAAGATCTCGATCTTTTTAACGTCCTCCAGGAGAAGGGACTGGGCCATGCACGACTGGTGGCCTTCGGCAGCACGCGCCGGGCCAATATAGATGCCGAAGGCGACCGTAACCTGTCTGCTATGCTGGCAGCTGGCACATCGGCAATAGCAATATTTGGCAAGAGTTGGGATTTTCATGTTACCCAGGTCTTGCATACCACGCTCGATGAGAACCTGCGCATGATAGCCGACAGCGTGGCCTATATGAAGCAGCACGGCAAAGAGGTGATATTCGATGCCGAGCACTTCTTCGACGGTTATAAACGAAATCCAGAGTATGCCATGAAGACGCTGGAGGCTGCTGTTAATGCCGGTGCGGACAGCCTGGCGTTGTGCGATACCAATGGCGGCGCTTTTCCTATGGAAATATACGATATAACCAAATGCGTCGTCGAAAGATTTAATATACCGGTGGGCATACACTGCCACAATGACGGCGGTATGGCGGTGGCTAATACCATTATGGGGGTGCAGGCGGGAGCAGTACAGGTGCAGGGAACATTGAACGGTTATGGTGAGCGGTGTGGCAATGCGGATCTGTTTCCTATTATAGCGAATTTGCAGCTGAAGATGGGCTACCGCTGCATACCCGATGAGAAAATGGCCGAGCTGACTACCATATCGCGCTATATAAGCGAGATAGCCAATCTGCCGCCCGATACAAAGGCCCCTTATGTGGGCGCCAGCGCCTTTACACATAAAGCCGGTATGCATATAGACGCCGTGCTCAAGGCACCGACGAGTTTCGAGCATATAGACCCTGCTTTGATAGGCAATAGCCGACGGCTGCTTATGTCCGAGATGTCGGGACGCAGCACGGTGCTGACCAGGATGAAGCGCTTTGACCAAAGCTTGACAAAGGATTCGCCCGAGGTACAGGCTGTTATAGATGAGCTCAAACGCTTGGAGTACGAGGGTTATCAATTTGAAGGGGCCGAGGCGTCGTTTGACCTTCTCATAATGAAACAATTGGGCAGGTACAAGAAATTATTCGACATAAAGGACTTCAAGGTCATAGCCGATCAACCGTGGCAATCAGAGGATAACAGCGCCGTAGCTATGATAAAAGTACTGGTGGACGGTACCGAGGAGATGACGGCAGCCGAAGGCGACGGCCCGGTCGATGCGTTGGATAAGGCGTTGAGGAAGGCCTTGGAGGTATTTTATCCGCAGCTTAAAAAGATGCATCTTACCGATTATAAGGTGAGGGTATTGGATAGCCGCGCGGCTACGGCGGCCAAGGTGCGCGTGCTCATAGAATCCAGCGACGGGCAATACAGTTGGAGCACTGTGGGTGTGTCCACCAATATAATAGCGGCTAGCTGGATAGCCATGATAGACGCTATAGAGTACATGTTATTGAAAGGGGATGATATATAAAGTGGGAATGACTATGACACAAAAGATACTGGCCGACCATGCCGGCTTAAAAGAGGTAAAGGCCGGCCAGCTTATAAACGCCAAAGTGGATCTGGTTTTCGGCAATGACGTGACGGCGCCGGTAGCCGTAAAAGAATTCGAAAAAATAGGCATAGATCATGTCTTTGATAAAGATAAGGTAGCCATTATACCGGATCATTTTACACCCAATAAAGATATAAAATCCGCCGAGCAGAATAAACTGATAAGGGATTTCGCCCGCAAGATGGGACTGACCAATTACTTTGAGGTCGGGCGCATGGGCATAGAGCATGCTCTTATACCGGAGAAAGGATTAGTAGTGGCTGGCGACGTTGTTATAGGGGCTGATTCGCATACCTGCACATACGGTGCATTGGGCGCATTCTCGACGGGTGTGGGCAGCACTGATATGGCTGCCGCCATGGCCATAGGCGAGACGTGGTTTAAGGTACCTGAAGCGCAGAAATTCGTGTTGCACGGCAAGCCGGGCAAATGGGTTGGCGGCAAGGATGTTATATTGCATATAATAGGCATGATAGGCGTGGATGGCGCATTGTACCAGTCTATGGAGTTTACAGGCGACGGGCTGCAGTACCTGTCCATGGATGACAGGTTCTCGATGGCCAATATGGCTATAGAGGCTGGTGCTAAAAATGGGATATTCGATGTGGACGACAAGACCATAGCGTATATAAATGAACATTCGACAAAACCGTATAAGGTTTATAAAGCGGATGACGACGCCGAATATGTGGCGGTTTACGATATAGATTTAAGCCAAGTGAAGCCTACAGTGGCATTTCCGCATCTGCCGTCCAATGCGCGCGCCATAGACGAGGTGGGCGATGTGCCGTTGGATCAAGTGGTCATAGGCTCGTGCACCAATGGTCGCATAGAGGACCTGCGCGTAGCGGCATCTATTTTGAAGGGGCATAAAGTCCATCCGGACGTGCGCCTTATAATATTCCCGGCCACTCAGGCTATATACCTGCAGGCTCTTAAAGAGGGCCTTATAGAGATATTCGTGGAAGCAGGTGCTGCTGTCAGCACGCCTACGTGCGGGCCGTGCCTCGGAGGCCATATGGGCATATTGGCCAAAGGCGAGAGAGCGTTGGCCACCACCAACCGCAACTTCGTAGGGCGCATGGGGCACCCCGAGAGCGAGGTATACCTGGCCGGACCGGCTGTCGCGGCGGCCTCGGCCATAGCGGGCAGGATAGTTGCACCTGAGGAGGTGGCATGATGAGAGGCAAAGCTATAAAATACGGGGATAATGTGGATACCGATGTCATAATACCGGCGCGCTACCTTAATACCAGCGACCCGGATGAGCTGGCGGGCCATTGCATGGAGGATCTGGATCCCGATTTCAAGGCCAAAGCCAAGCCCGGCGATGTAATGGTAGCCGGCAGAAACTTCGGTTGCGGTTCGTCGCGCGAGCATGCGCCGATAGCTATAAAGGCATCGGGCGTATCGTGTGTCATAGCCGAATCATTTGCGCGCATATTTTACAGAAATGCTATAAATATAGGGCTGCCTATACTGGAGTGCCCTGAGGCTGCCCGGGAAATAAATGATGGCGACGAGGTCGAAGTGGATGTGGCGACCGGCACCATCACCGATATCACGACCGGCAAAACCTATAAAAGCCAGCCGTTTCCCGAATTCATGCAGCAGATAATGGCATCCGACGGTTTGATAAACTATGTCAAGCAGCGTTTAGAGAGATGATGCGATGGCGGCCTGATATAGGCCGCTTTTTATATATAAAAGGAGGATAATTGGCGATGACGTTTGAGGAGTTATATAAAATGGCCAAAGCTGTCATAAACCCGAGGAAGCTTTCTGATGATGCTGAAGCGGGGGGTGTAGGAGCGGCGCTGCTTACGGATACCGGAAATGTCTATACTGGAGTGTGCATAGATACGGCGTGCAGCATGGGCTTTTGTGCCGAGCACGCAGCCGCCGCGGCTATGATCACTGCGGGAGAAAGTCGAGTCGTCAAGATGATAGCCGTCGATTGGGATGGCAGCATATTGCCGCCTTGCGGAAGGTGCCGCGAGTTTATAAGCCAGCTCAATGATGATAATTTGGATGCAGAAGTGATGGTCGCCGCAAACACAATTGTAACACTGGACCAATTGCTACCGTATAATTGGCGAAAGTTATAGATAGGGGTGTGATCGTTATGAGTTCAGTAAATGACAATCAAAATATCCGTGACATTTATCTTGCCGGAGGATGCTTCTGGGGAGTACAGGCGTATTTTGACCGAATACCGGGCGTTGTAGAAACCGAAGTCGGGTATGCTAACGGCAAAACCGAAACCACTTCCTACCATGAGCTATGGAAGACGGGTCATGCAGAGACCGTGCATGTAAAATATGACGCTGACAAAACGACGTTGGATAAAATACTCGAATACTATTTCAAGGTCGTCGATCCGACTATTTTAAATAGGCAGGGCCCGGATACAGGAACGCAGTACAGAACCGGTATTTACTATATCGATCCTAAGGATAAGGAAATTATCGAAAAAGTAATATCAAAAGAAGCTCAAAAATATGATAAGCCCATTGTCACCGAAGTGGAAAAGCTCGTGCATTTCATAAAAGCAGAAGAATATCATCAGAAATACTTGAAGAAAAATCCTGGTGGATACTGCCATATCGATTTATCATTGGCAAATGAAGATTGATGAGGCGCATGCAAGGTCTTGTCACTAAAGAAATGGGATATAGCGTAATGTCTTAAACAGCGGCTTGACACAGGCCGCTTTGTTTTTTTAAAATATTTCGAAAGATGAAGATAACAAGAGCCTGAATGAATTAATGCGAGTTAGTGGCATCTTATCGCCTATAAAGCTTATTTTCGGAAGTTGTATATTGTTAGCACATGAATTATTATAATAGTTGTAATAATGATTATAATAAAGCTTATGATAATGGGAGCTAAAAATGAGTATAAACGATATCATCGATATAAAGCAAAAAAATGTTAAAGATATTATAAGGTGTGTAAGATTTAACGACGGCTTGACTAAAAAACAGATAGCGGAAAAGACAGGCCTAAGCTTTTCGACGGTATCCAATATATGCAATGAATTGAAAGAAAAGGGTGTGATCACGGATAAAAATGACGGCAATTATAGTGTGGGCAGAACTCCTAAGGTTATAAATTTAGCTTATAATAAATTTTTTGTTTTATGTTTGGACTTGCAACTAGAAGGTATTATAAAAATGGCATTGCTGGACTTGCGAAATAACATTATATTTCAATATGAAAACGATAATGTGGATTTCGCCGATGTTTATGAATTAGTAAATTTTGCGTACAGCGGATTCCAAACATATATTAAATCGCATGACATATCAGAAGACCATATAGTGGGCGTCGGTGTGGCCATATCCGGAGTGTTTGATCGTAAAGAGGGTAAAATCGGCAGTTGTATGGTGCCTATTTTAGAAGGGCAACCGTTGAAGAAGATAATAAGCGACGTATTCCATCTGCCCGTATACGTTGATAACGAGTCCAATCTTAGCGTTCTCGCAGCTCAATTGTATAAAGCCAAAGATGATTACAAAGATAATGTTATTTATTTGTATATAGGAGAAGGCGTGGGGGTCGGCGTTATATCAGACGGCACATTGATACGAGGGGAAAATGGTTATGGCACCGAGATAGGCCACATACCCATAGGCAATATGAATTATCAGTGTCGCACCTGTCATAGTTACGGATGCGTGGAGACGGATCTCTCAATATATGGATTTGTAAAAAAATATACAGGACGGTTTATGGGGCGCAAAGAAGGCGTAGTTAAAGAGTGGAACAATTTTATTTGCGATGTTTTGGATAATAAACCGGAAGCAATGAATGTTATACAAGAGAACGGTATTATATTGGGCCAATTAGTATCGATCCTGGTCAACCTTTTTGATCCGGCGTTGATATATATGGGTGGGGTTATAGCACCTATATATGATAAACTTTATCCGTTTATAATCGACGAGGTTAAAAAGCGCCTGCTCATACCGAACGACCGAGAAATAATGATAGAATGCGATGAAAATAGCGATTATACGATATTTAAGGGCAGCGTGGAGAGATTGCTTAATATGTGGGACCCGCTGTTTGCGATAACTTAATAGGTGGTATTATGTATGAACAATATATTTGAGGCCCTTATCAGCCAACTGGAAGGGAAAAAGGACGAATTAAAGCACAAAAGTGCGGCCGTAGGCTTTGACGGATTCATAGATAAAGTTGTTAGGGTGGTAAAAGAAAATAAAAATGACAGGTATTTATTCTTTCCTACTATAGAGAGCTTCGGCAGATATATATTGGGCAAAAAAAATGTTAATTGTAGCATAGAAATAGTGGAATCCATGACTAAATTGGGGGGGAACATGCCCATATTGGCCAATGCTTTGGGCAATATCGGTGTAGATGTGAAATGCATAGGGACTTTGGGCTATCCGACTATTGATCCGATTTTTAAGGATATGGAGAACAATTGTGAACTATATTCGATAGGTCAACCCGGCTACAGTATAGCGCTGGAATTCGATGATGGCAAGGTAATGCTGGGAGAAAGGAGCGTGCTGGATACCGTTAGTTGGGATAATATAAAGGCATATATAGATATTGATAGACTAAAATCTTTTTTTGCTGGCAGCAATCTGTCGGCAATGGTAAATTGGGGGGAGCTTAAGCATGCTAGTTCTATATGGAAAGGGGTATTGGATGAAATAATCTCCATTAATATGCCGGATAAGCATAGATTATTCTTTTTTGACCTTGCGGATTTTTCTGAAAGACCTGGCAACGAGGTCGAATATATTTTAGAATTGATTGGCCAATTCTGTAACTATCGAAAAACAATTTTAAGCTTAAACACCAATGAAGCGCTTATACTAAGCAAACTTTTTGACATGGGGGTTGATACAAATGATTTAGAAAAATTAGCTGTCGGTCTCTATGATAAAGTAAAAGTCGATGTATTAACGATACATAACCCCGGTTATTCCATAGCAATAGACCAAGGGGGCGTCGCATGCATTGAAAGTGCTTTTACCGGGGAACCGAAGCTATTGACCGGAGGAGGGGATAACTACGGAGCCGGCTTTTGCATAGGGCAATTGCTGGGCATGGATTTGGCATGTTCCACATTATTGGGCAATGCGGTGGCTGGATTTTATGTAAGATATGGCCACAGCCCGTCAGTCGAGGACGCATTGAATTTTTTATGCCAATGGGAAAATGAATTTGATAGAAATGATTATAGAAGGAGTATATAGCAGTGAATACAACAAAAATAGTGTTTATAGGCGCGGGCAGTATGTCTTTTGGCTTGAGCATGTTTCAGGACATATTCACATCCAAAGAATTAGTTGGTAGCTCTTTAGTCTTAGTAGATATCGATGAAGAGAATCTGGAAAGAATGTATAAACTCGCCTTAAAGATGAATGAGCAATCCGGCGCGGGTTTGGTCATTGAAGCTACTAAGGACAGAAGGGAAGCGCTGCCGCAAGCGGGATTTGTGGTTAATTCCATAGCCATAGAACGGTGCAAATTATGGAAATATGACTTTGAGGTGCCGAAAAAATACGGTATACGCCATACGCTTGGAGAGAACGGCGGCCCGGGAGGCTTGTTCTTTACTATGCGTACACTTCCTTTGATACTGGATATAATAAAAGATATGGAAGAGTTATGCCCCGATGCCTACTTTTTGAACTTCTCGAATCCGGAAAGCCGCATTATATTGGCTTTAGGCAGATATAGCAAGATAAAATGCGTAGGATTATGCCATGGTATATTTATGGGACACAGCGATGTGGCCAGGATTATGGGAATAGATAAAGACGATATAGATGTCTGGGGAGCCGGCCTTAATCATTTTCAGTGGTTGCTGGGCATAAGAGATAAGGCTACCGGCAAGGACATGTATCCGTTATTGAAAGAGAAAAACAAGACTTATGATCCGTCATTCATGCCGCTGTCCCGCAAATTATTCGAAGCTTTCGGGCTCTACCCGTCATGCAGCGACGACCATATAGGGGAGTATCTAGCATATGGCTGGGAGGCTGGGGAAGAAGGGTATGATTTTGACGCTGATGAAAAATATAGAGAGACTATGAAGCAAGAAATAGCGGCGCGAACGAATGGCTTAAAACCACTGGATGATTGGTTTGTTCCATCAGGCGAAAGGGCGGTCGAGGTAATAACCGGTATACTCAATAACAAGAAAAAGGTTATTGAATCCGGCATAGTTTATAACGATGGTGCGATAACCAATTTGCCGCCGGATGCAGCCGTTGAGGTGCCTATAATGGTAGACGCGGGTGGTATTCATCCCATAGCCGTGGGCGATTTGCCGGCAGGCATTGCTCGCTTGCTTACTACGCAAGTAGGCGTACAGCAGATGGCCATCGAGGCTGCAGTGAAGGCCTCTAAGGAACTGGCATTGCAAGCCTTGCTGATAGATCCGGTAATAAATAGTACCGAGGCTGCTCGGGGAATACTGGATGAGCTCTGGGAGATAAATAAACCGTATATAAGACCTTGCAATGTGTGATAGGAGAAAGGATACTCAATATGTCTTGTATGCTGAATGAAATATATGATCAGCCGGCAGTTTTGCAGAAGCTGTATAACGATTATCGCAGCGAGGTGGCTAAGCTAGTTACCGAACTATATAAAGCCCGTAATATATTCCTTATCGGGACAGGCAGCTCGCTTTATGCATGTTATGCCGGTGCATATGCATTTACGCGTTTTATGAATAAAATCCCAATAGTTATACCGTCATCTGAAGTAAGCTATGTGGCGGAAACGGTTGGTAAAGAGGATATAGCTATAGTCATATCGCAATCCGGAGAGAGCAAAGAAACGGTGGAAGCGTTGGATTATCTTAGCAAAACAAGCGTTTGGGCTATAACCAACAGCGCTCAATCCACGTTGGCACGTGCCGCTTCATCCGTATTTTGCTTGGAGGCAGGTCAAGAGGTGAGTTCGGCTACCAAAACATATACGGCTAGCTTGATGATGCTGTATATGTTAGCCGCATGCGGTACCGGCGATGAAATGGCAAAGGTGGGAGCTATACCGTATATGGTTGCCGACAATATAGAAGCCGTAAAAGGCAAAATATCGATATGGGCTGCGGAATTTAAGGATGTTGCCGATATATTCATACTTGGAACAGGACCGAATATAGCTACGGCTAAGGAAGCGGCGCTAATGATAAAAGAGAAGACCTTTATTCCCGCCGAAGGGGAATCTCTGATAGAATTTCGCCATGGCCCTATAGAAGTAGTAGAACCGGGGACTAAGGTCGTGTTGGTAACTCATAACCTTAATAAAATTAATATTTCTATGCATTATCAACAACTTTCTTCATTAGGAGCCGATGTCCGGCTGGTTCATAACGCAGATTTGCCAGATATAGGTGTAAAAGACATTGAACTGAGGAGCACACAGGAGGAAGCCATATCGGCTATAAATATGGTAATACCATTCCAGCTCTTGGCGGAGAACATAGCGGTTAACAGGGGCTTGGAACCCGACACTTTTCGTTATATAAATAAAGTTCTCAACAAGTATTAGAAGAAAGGGGATAGGAAGGTAAAAATGGCTAGGGTGAAATGTGAATTAAATATATTGCGACAAGAAGAGATCGAACTCATACATGAAAATACACTTAGAATATTAGAAAATGTCGGGCTTCAGGTGCCTAACGATGAATGCCTGGAGCTGTGCCGGAAGGCCGGTGCCATAATAGATAAAGAGAAAGATATTGTTCGCATACCTTCGAAAATAATGGAGCAGTTACTGGAGAAGATGAGAGGCGAGTATGAGGGAAGCACGAATGTTGAAACTCCTTCCAGGATATCCGGCTCGATCTCGACCCAGGTGTTTGTGGCTGATTACAAAACAAGGACTCGGAGATACGGGTGTTTGGACGATGTGATGAAGGGGATTTCGCTGGTCGAACATCTTAATAATATTCCTTCAAGCAATGCGGTTACGGTGCCGTCTGATATTCACCATACTTTGACGGACGTTGTATCTTACCAGAAAATATACGAATATTCTGAAAAACCGGGAGGCACATATATACTATCCCCGGAATCAGCGCGATATATCATAGAAATGTCCAAGATTATCGGTAGAGAAGTAGGGTATCTCTTGGAAACGGTAAGCCCGCTAAGATTTAGGAAAGAAAGCCTTGAAATGGCCCTTATATTTGTTAAGGAAAATCAACCGTTGAGCATTGCCCCAATGGTTATGGGGGGAGCAAGTGCTCCTATTACTGCTGCAGGCACCGTAACTTTAATGAACGCCGAAGTGCTTGGGAGTATATTCGTTATATATGCGATAAGCGGTAAAATTAATGGATTTTATGGTCATGGGACTCATTCCATGGATATGAGTACGCTTCTATGTTCGTTTGGTTCGCCTAATCAGGCTTTATTAGGTATGGCGAGTGCTCAAATGGCAAAGTTTTATGGAATCAACGGAGGCAGCAATTCCGGGCTTACCGATGCCTTGCTGCCAGACTTTCAGGCGGGATTTGAAAAGGCCTTAACTGCCATATTTAGCTGCATGGGCGGTACCGTAAGCATTGGTGCACAAGGCATTGTCGGCGCTGATCAAGGATTCAGTTTTGAACAATTGGTAATAGATAATGAATGGTTGGATGCGTATAATTATACGATCGAGGGCTTTGAGGTAACGCAAGAAAATATAGCTGCTGATCTTATAGAGAAAATAGGTATAGGCGGTAATTTTATGGCTGAAGAACATACGGTAAAAAACATGAGAAGCAGCTACTGGTTTTCTAAAATTTTTAACAGGAACGATTGGGATGAATGGCGCCGCAAGGGTTCCAAGACGATTGAAGAGAGGGCACATGAATTTGTCGAGGATGTCACCAGGGATTATAATAAGCGGTTGCCGGTAATAGATGAGCGAAAATTTGAAGAGATAGAATATATCGTAAAAAAAGCCAAAGATGAATTATATAGGTGAAAGTATGGACTTCAGAAGGCATAACGAGCAAGCAAAAAAAGTATGGGATGCATTCGGCAAAGGTATTCCGTTCAAGGTGCCGGTATTTATATATACCGACGCTAGAAACTGGATTTTCGAAAATGAACTAAATAAAGAGGGTATTACATTATGGGATTATGTAAAAGATCCGGAGGTTATGCTTGATGTTCAATTGAAAGCTCAGGAATGGAGAAGGCTCAACATTATTTCGGATAGCCCAATGGGTTACCCTGAGGGCGATGACGGCTGGTCGGTTAGCGTGGACTTTGAAAATTATACCGAATTGGCATGGCTAGGCGGGGCAGTGGAGCATGGCGTAGAGCCTCATGTACCGCCGTTTGTCAGCGATGTTAACAAGAATGAGATATTCGAGAAAGGTATACCTTCTGCTTTTGACGGATTCGGAGCTACGGTTAGAGAATTCTATGAGCATTTTATCGATAAAAGCAAGGATTATCTTTACAAGGGATGCAATATTAAGGATGTGTCGATGCCTTATAATTTTTGCGGTACGGACGGTATATTTACGCTGGCATGCGGCATGCGCGGCATGACTAATTTTTTGAACGATATTTTAGATGATCCGGATTATGCCGAGAATCTCCTTGATTATATTACCGAGGCTGTTATAAGGAGAATAAAAGAGATAAGGCTTTATTTGGGTGAGGATATAAGAAGCCGTCATTTTGGCTATGCTGACGATGCGATAGTATTGTTATCGCCTGTTTTATTTGAACAACTTGTGCTGCCGAGAATAAAACGAATATATGACGAACTCACAGTTGAAGACGGGAGTCGCTCGATACATTTATGCGGGGATGCTCAACGCTTTTTCCCGATATTGCAAAGCGAATGCAATGTTAAGATGTTCGATACCGGTTACCCCATAGATTTTGAACGTTTATATGACGAATTATCGAACGATACCGAAATATGGGGAGGGCCGAGCGTAGTGTTGCTAAAGAATGGGACTCCTTGTGCCATAAAAGATGAGGTGAGGAGAATTCTAGGCTACGTGATGCCGCGTACTAAGAAATTCGTGCTTAGAGACGGTAATGCCATTATTCCGGGCACGCCTATCGAAAATATAAATGCCGTATATGAAGCGTGTGAAGAATATGGATATTATTAGATATTATGTTGAGGAGTGGTTTATATGCTCGCTTAAAAGGTAACGAGAATTTTGTAGATTGCTTAAGAGCAGATAAGTTATTAAACCTAAGGAGATTTAACAGAGGAGGAATTTTAATATGTGGAAAAAATTTTTGGCCATATGCACAGTTATGATTTTAATAGTGGCATTAGTTGCGTGCTCGCAAAGCCAGAATGGGACACAACCGCCGCAAGAAGGGGAAAATAACGAGGGGCAGCAACCGTCGGGGGATACTGGCAATGCAGCAAGTGATGGTCCCTTTGGCAAATATGATCCGGCGATCGAGGTATGGACTGTTTTTCAAAAAACGGATTCGAATTTGTCTCTTGACGAGGGCGAAACCATTGAAAATAACAGATATACTCAAAGGTACGAACAGGATTTGGGCATAAGAATCAAGTATAAATGGACGGCCCCTTCTACGCAGGCAAAAGATAAGATTAACATCATGCTGACATCGGGGGATATACCGGATATGCTCAGCGTTGACAGAGAAACTTTTGAAAAATTATATAGCGCCGATCTTATCGAAGATTTAACGCCATATATCGATAAATATGCGAGCCCATATACGAAAAAATATTTATCGGGAGAATATCAGCATGCACTTGACGTGACGACCAAAGAAGGAAAGGTTTACGGTATACCTAATGGCGTTTCGTATCATGAACATGCGCCCATGCTTTGGATAAGGCTGGATTGGCTCAAAAATGTCGGCATGGATTTACCTAAAACAGGCGATGATCTGCTAAAAATCATGGATGCTTTTGTAAACAATGATCCTGATAAGAACAATAAAAAAGATACCTATGCGATAGGCACATATAAAAGTACCCCGGGAGAATGGATGAATGACGCATTCTGGAATATGTTCAATTCGTATCCGAATATCTGGATTGAAGGCAAGGATGGGAAATTACAGGATGGCAGATTTGGCAACGATTATAAGAGCAATACCAAGAATGCCTTGCTTACGCTTCAAGGATGGTATAAGAAAGGCTATGTCAATCCCGATTTTATGACCATGAATTACGATCAGTATCAAGAGGATGTGTTGAATAACAAGTGCGGGATAGTTTTCGGGGCTGAATGGGACGCTTACGGGCCGCCGCTATTAACACAAGTCCAAGAGGATCCGACCATCGACTGGGCGCCTGTGCCGATAGTATCTTTGGGCCAACAGCCGGCAAAAGCGTCTACCTCGGTATTCAATTGCTGGAATATAAATGTGGTGAGAAAGGGATATGAACATCCCGAAGCGTTGATCAAGATGTGTAATTTATATCATAAATTAAATAATGATCCAGAGACCATGGAATTTGCCAAATATAATACCGATCCTGTGACAAGTGCGGCATATATGGACCTCTATCCGTTGCAGGTATATAATCCCTCATTTAACTATGAGGCGTCTCTTGCAATAGATAAAGCTTTGGAAACCAATGATCCCTCGGGTCTATGCGAGGCATATAAACTATTTTATGACAGAATAAAGGCGTATTTAGATAACCACGATGTAACCGGATGGTGCGATTATCGCTCATATACAAAAGACGGATCGATGGGTGTGTGCGATTATTATTTAAAGAATAAAATGCTTATGTTTAACGAATATACAGCACCGCCTACGCAAACCATGATTGAAAAACTCCCGGTTATAAAAAAGCTATATGACGAAACAGTGGCCAAGGTTGTCATGGGTGAGAATATATCGCTCTTTGACAAGTTTATTGATGACTACAGGAAATTAGGCGGCGAACAAATGGAGACCGAAGTGAATCAGTGGTATGAGAGTAATGGTAAGAAGAGTATAAACCAAGATTTGAATAAATAAAGAATAAATCCTATTATAATCATGGTTTAAGTTCTACTCGGACTTAGACCATGATTATATAAAATTAGATGCCACATGGCGAGATGAATGATATGTTGGAGGAGGGATATCGGATGTTAAAACGTGAAAGATTTAAACGCGAATTGCCCTTATACCTTATGATAATGCCGGCGCTTGTAATATTGCTTATATATTCATATGGGCCTATGTTCGGCTTGGTCATGGCCTTTCAGAAATTTAACCCTGCTTTAGGCTTTTTTAGATCGCCGTGGGTCGGGCTGGATAATTTTAAGTATCTATTTGATTTGCCTGATTTTCCAAGGGTAGTATGGAATACGCTTTATATAGCTTTGATGAAGATAATTGTGGAGACTATAGCGGCTATATTATGCGCTTTATTGCTTAACGAAATCAAAAATAAGTTGTTCAAGAGGACAATTCAGACCGTTATATATTTCCCTTATTTTTTGTCCTGGGTGGTCTTGGGCGGTATTTTGAGGGAGATTTTGGCAAGAGAAGGGCTTGTTAATTATTTCTTGAGCTTTTTAGGCATTGCTTCTAAGAACTGGTTAGGTGATCCCGCTATTTTTCCATGGATTTTGGTATTCAGCGAGACGTGGCAGGTAACGGGATTTAACACGATAGTCTATTTGGCCGCTATACTGAACATAGACCCTACATTATATGAGGCGGCCGCCATAGATGGGGCTGGGAGGATAAAGCAAATCTGGCATATCACGCTGCCGGGTATGAAATCAACGATCATATTGCTTCTCACTTTAAACCTCGGATATATATTGAATGCCGGATTTGAGCAAATATTGGTTTTATATAATCCTGTAGTATATACTACAGGTGATGTTATAGATACGTGGGTATACAGGGCCGGACTACAACAAGCGCAATATTCTTTAGCCACAGCATTCGGCCTTTTTAGATCGGTTGTTAGTTTTGCGGCCGTATCATTATCTTACTATTTGGCTTATAAATATGCGGATTATAAGATTTTTTAGAAGGAGGCCATTGGCATGGTGGATCGTTCTTTAGGAAGAAATATTTTCCGGATTATAAATACGTTGTTTTTTATAATATACGGCATCATTTGTTTAATACCTATTGTGCATACGCTGGCTGTTTCTTTAAGCTCGAGCATGGCTGCAAGGGCCGGCAAAGTTGTTTTATGGCCGGTGGAATTTAATCTGCATTCCTATGAATTCATATTAAAGAATGATAGATTCTGGAAAGCTATGTCCATATCGGGAGAGAGGATGATATTGGGGGTAAGTATAAGCCTTATACTTACGATTTTGGCTGCGTACCCGTTGTCTAAAAGCAAAGATGAATTTAGGGCAAGGGATATACTTGTCTGGTTGTTTTTATTTACTATGATATTCAGCGGAGGTATGATACCCTCTTATATGATAGTTAGGTATACCGGATTGATTGATACAATATGGGCGCTTGTTATTCCTGGTGCCGTACCGGTATTCAATCTTTTGATATTGATAAATTTCTTTAAAGGCATTCCGCGAGAAATGGAAGAAGCTGCCTTTATAGACGGGGCTAGTCATTGGACGATATTATGGAAGATATTTGTGCCCATGTCTTTGCCTGCCATTGCTACGTTGGCCGTTTTTTCCATAGTAGGTCATTGGAATTCGTGGTTTGACGGACTAATATATATGAACAGCGCAGATAATTATCCACTCCAAACATATCTGCAGTCTTTGCTCGTCGAACCGACTAGCAGGGTCATATCGAGATCCGAAGCAATTAGACTGAGATTTATATCGGAAAAAACGGTAAGGAATGCTCAGATTTTTGTAGGTGCTATACCCGTTCTGTTAATCTACCCGTTTTTACAACGGTATTTCGTAGCTGGAATAGTCTTAGGCGGTGTTAAAGAGTAACAAACAGATTTTATAAAATCCTCCAAGCGGATTTAAACAAGCGATCCGCTATTTTTCATAGTGCTGAAGCCTGAGCATATAGGCAGCATTTTGCCGATACGTTGTGTTGCTGCGTAATATTTGCCGAAGCCGATTTCTTGCCCGGCCTCATAGTGGATAAATTCGGCGATTATTTGGTCGCACAGATTCTTGCGTTAGGCATGGACAGGTTTATAAATGTGATAGTCGGTGTGCTGGACTGCTTTTGCCATACGGGAGCATTTGCTCTGCATGCCTGCAAATATGGTGCTAAAAGCGTCGTTGCCGTAGATATATCTGATGAAGCGCTGGCTCAGGCAAAGCGCAATAGAGTATGTATGCGGCAATGCGTTGATATATTACATGAATATCAAATTACCAAAATATGATAAACAGCTAAAATAGCGGAGAGCCGATGAGCTATGATGTTTAAACTCCAATTTTCTGGTATTGGAATCCAGCCATGCTCGTCAAAGAAGAACAGTTCGGTTAGGATAATGCATCCAATAGGATCATTATTACTATTGATCCTATTGCGGCCACGGTATTTGTTAATTTTTTTTTGTAGCTCTTCAAAGGGCAAAACGGTTGAAGCACTCGCCGAGGATTGTCGGTACTACAATTTGTCGCTAAATAATGCTATAATGTCTATGATATATATAATTTCCTTAAACGGCAATAATATAGAAAGGTGTGTAGAATGAAGCATTTAGGCACAAAAGAGTTAGAAACCAATAGACTGAAGTTACGCAGGTTTGAATTGTCCGATGCAGAGGCTATGTTTAAGAACTGGGCCAGTGACTCTGAAGTAACAAAATATTTAACGTGGCCTTCCCATAAGGATGTGAGTGTATCAGAATCCATACTAAAGGAATGGGTCGCGCAATATGAGGATGACGCCTTCTATCAATGGGCAATCGTATTGAAATCAAATGGAAATGAACCAATTGGAAGTATAAGCATCGTGAAGATGGACGAACGCATTAATATGGTTCATGTCGGCTACTGCATTGGGAGGAATTGGTGGCATCAAGGAATAACTTCGGAAGCACTCGGTGCTTTAGTTCGTTTCTTTTTTAAAGAAGTCAAAGTAAATCGCATTGAAGCCAGACATGACCCGAGAAATCCTAATTCAGGAAAAGTCATGAAAAAATGTGGATTAATTTATGAGGGAACTATAAAGCAGGGAGATTGGAATAACCAAGGTATCTGCGATTATTCAATGTACGGACTTGTCGCAGAAGATTACCAATATATTTAAATATGTATCCTTCTTAATATACAGTAAACGGCTTAACCTTATGCAATGATTTACGCAAAGCATCTCGCAAGAGGCGCTTTTTTATGCCTATTTTCAGGAAACGATATCCGTTGGGTATATTGACAGGGCTGTTCCATTCCCGGACAAGCCGCGGACCGTGTCGGTGGCGAGTTCAGCTTCATGTTCGGTGGCACAACCAGCGGCAAGACGGTCAATGAGCGAAGCCGTCGCCAACCTGCCACTCCATGTGTACCGGTACAAGCTGGATGGCGGGAAGGAGTGCGTTATAAGTTGCCCGCTTTACTCCCTACTCCACGACGAGCCAAACCCCGAATGGAAACTGTGATTGATAATATACTATATTTCGTCGTTGTAGTATTTTTTTATCAAATCTTCTAAGTTATTTGCTTTCCATATACGGCTATCGTATTCATGTTCCCATATAAATACACTATCATCTCTCACTCCGTCTTGATGCGTTATTGGATATCCATAATAATCGCCACAACCGTTGCCACCAAAAAACAGCAAACAGTCAAGGGGCATATAACAATCAAGTTTTCGTACAGACAAATTTATTTCCATGATTTGCTCCGTAGAAAAAATGAGCCAATTATCCCCGTTCATTTCGAGAAGCAGTTCCTTTAAATCAGTAGGTAATTTATAACCCAGTGATTTTTCAACATCAAAAATCTGTTTTTGTGTGGCTGGAAGATTTGGTTTAATGTAATCATGTGTACCCGTTAATCCCTTATATAATAAATTCCAAACGCTCATTTGACTATCTCCCAATATTATTCGTTGCGCATTATCTTACTAATACGCATGTCCATGCTACCCTGTAGTTGCCGATTAAAAGATTTCTTTGCCATATAATTCAATTCTATTTTTATAAATGTTGCCACCTGTATGGCAATATTAAAAATAATTATACCTCCTTTAGCAGCATGGTAAGCACGACTATTCCTCTGATAATCCATCAAACAAAATACGCAGATAATCACGTCATCCGTATAAAATCCGGTCAATAAACACATTTGAGCCGTATATATGGTAAAATGCTATGTAATGTCCGCAGATGAGATGTCGATAATCACTTTCAATCCCCGTAATTGATGACAGGAGAGCGCCGACTTCCGGAAAATCCCGCAGTTTCTCGCGCTGCGGCAGGATTTTGCAGCTCATTATGGATATATTCCCAAATTTCATCGAGGTCATTCAAGGCCTCGGGAGAGTAACGCGGCTTATTCATCTTCTTTTTCTTTGAAATGCGCTTTCACTTCTTCGTGCGAAAGCCATCCATTTTCATCCCCGGATTTACGGCCTTTGTTAAGCTCGCCAAACAACTTGATAGTTGCCTGCGTTTTTTCATAGTCGGAAATATCGAGAAGAACATAGCGACCTCTACCGTTCTTCGTTAAAAAAACTGGTTCGCCGACGGCAACGTCACGCAAAACCTTGTTGTGATTGCGCAAATCCGATATAGGTTTAATATTTGGCATATATAGCAGCTCCTTTCCGCTATTATTATTTGCTTATTATTCGTAAAATTCAACGGCATATTTAATTTCAAAAATTTATGTCACTCCAAGGAAAATACTTCGATTCAAAAAGTCACCGTCTACGAGGACAAATTCACTGTAGAATTCAAGTCCAGCGTGACGATAGATGTAGAAGAATAAGGGCGAAACCGAACAAGACACTCGACGGAATTTATATCTGTTACCACAGGCATGATATCAATAATCGTTTTTGCAGCCAACCCTTCTACCGCTGTACTGCCAATATGATAAATTTCCACTATGATATCTTTCAGGATATTCCTTATTTTCTGCGTCTCTACTTCATATTCCGCTTTCCACGAAGGATCATAGGGAACTACTCTGATGAACCGCTGAAAAGTATAAGGGAAAAATACAATGCATAAGCTGATTGTTATGAAACTTGTTCATAAAGAATAACAAACAGGTTTTACAGAACGCTTTTATTCCTCCAAACAGGATTAGACAAGCTGTCCGCTATTTCCCATAGTGTCGCAGCCTTGATAATATTTATAACAAATGCTATACTTGCATTGTATTTCATATGTGTCCTCGCCTTGCTTTTTGTCACAATAGGGAGAGTTATAGAAATTATTGGAGAGGAGTTCAGCATTATATGAGTGAAAAAACAGAAACTGCAGATCGCTTGGCGTCTCCATGGAGGTATGCCATCGGTATGCTTGGAGTTACCATTCCTGGGATGATGTATAGTTCATATGGTACTTTCTTTTACAATGATAAAATCGGATTATCCATGTCCCTTATTGCGCTTGGCACCACGATTTTCGCTATCTGGGACGCGGTCAACGACCCTATGTTCGGCTTTTTATCCGACCGTACCCGTACCAAATGGGGACGACGCCGTCCATGGATTTTGGCTGGCGCGCCTTTATTTGCGATTGCTATGATACTGTTTTTCAGTCCTCCGTCATCATTGAAGAATGGCACGGAATTGGCCGTGTATTTTACCGTGTTTCTTATGTTGACTGAAACCATGAGTACCATAACGACGACCAATTACCATTCATTGTTTCCGGAACTGTTCCGCGATATTAAAAGCCGTACAAGTGCAAATGGCATAAGGCAGGCGCTTCAACTGGTTGGACTGATAATTGGCGTGGCCCTTACTCCAATGCTTGCAGATGCTATCGGCTATTCCACACTTGCCGTTATCCTCGCATTGCTGGGCATGGGACTTCTGGTATTTTCTATAATGGGCTGCAAGGAGGACCCGAATTTCAGTAAGTTAAGGGTTCCCGGCTTAAAAGAATCGTTTGGCGCGGTTGTCGCAAACAGCAATTTTTGGGCTTTCAGCTTCGCGAATTTTTTCTATCAAGGCACATCAGGATTGCTTTTGGCCAGTATTCCGTTCTTTGTAAAATATACGTTGCAGCTTCCTGATAACAATGCGACTTACATGACTGGCACAGTATTCATTATCGCCATTCCGGCTGTTGCTGTATGGAGTTTGGCCGCTCGTAAGATAGGTCCGGTAAAGGCATGGAGAGCTGCTTTGATGTGGTTGGGCTTGTCGTTTATACCGTTTTTATTTGTTAAATCTCTTATACAGGCGATGATCGCCGGAATGCTCATCGGCATAGGCATTGCCGGCGTAACCGCTACCCTCGACCTGGTCATAGCGCGTATTATCGATGAAGATGCCCAAAAAAGTGGCCTTCGCCGAGAGGGTATATATCAATCTACCATTAGCTTTGTCACCAGATTTTCAGGTTTGATTAAAAGCCTCGCATTTTTACTGCTGGCTGTGTGGTTTGGATTCCAGAGTAGTCAAAATCCCGGTTCCAACCCGGCACTGGCTAATAGAATGATGTTTTAAGTATTCCCGCTCGCGCTGATGATGTTATCATATGTTTGTTCATGGTTGGTTCGTTTTAAGGATAATACTATAAAGGAGGAGTCATGATGGACGAGAACAAAGTCAAACAAATGCTTACACCGCCAGATCTGATGGCGAGCAAAAGGGTCCTTTGTGTGCAGCCGCATCCGGATGATAATGAAGTAGGCGCCGGTGCCACTATCGCGAAACTTTCGGAGCAAGGTAGCGAGGTATACTATCTTACGATAACCAGCGGTGACCTCGGCGGTTCGAATATTGAGCCTGAGGAAATAAAAGCTGTTCGCGCTAAGGAAACAGAGGCCGCCGGACGCTATTTGGGGGTAAAAGGATTTTATTCCCTCGGGCTTCCGGATAACATGCCGCAAAGCATAGAGGAAATCGTACCCGGGATAATAGAGGTTATTCGCGATATGAAAGCGGACGCTATCCTGTGCCCTGATCCATGGTTGCCGTATGAGGCCCACGCTGACCATCGCAAGACCGGCTATGCGGTAGCGCAGGCTTTTTTAATGAGCGGAAATGCCAATTATCCACGCGGTAAACAGAACAGCCCATGGGAAGTACCGATTATTGCATTCTATTTTACCGCAAACCCTAATACCATTATCGATACCACTGCGACTATGGAGAAAAAATTTGCGGCTATGGCAATGCATGAAAGCCAATTTGACGAAAATATATTGGAATTATACCGCTATTATTTTACTATGAAAGGCCGGGAATTAGCCCAAGGTAAAGGTTTCGAGGTGGGAGAGGGATTTAAGGTTATGAGCAGGTTGTTCATGCATTGCTTTGTAGACGCCATTCATATATAGAAGAATTGTATCTATATCAGAATGCATCTTTAGCATGGATATTACTCATAATTGATTGGTTTTAATCATAAGCCTTTTGAAGGCCTATGACTTTGGGAAGTTTGAGAAATAAATACAATTTTGGAGGATTAATGGTATGAATGTTGTTATAACAGGCACTAATAAAGGCTTGGGGCTTTGCTTAGTTAAGACGTTTGTCGAGAGAGGGCACCGTGTGCTTGCAGGTGTGTACGAAGGCGATGATAAATCACAACTCGAGGGCTTTGCATCGGCAAATGAAGGTAGGATCGTGATAGTGCCGATGGATGTGTCTGACGAAAGCTCGGTGAATTCCTCTGCGCGGATTGCATGCGATATCTTTGGAAGCATTGATATTCTAATCAATAATGCGGGCATTCTATTGCCTAAAGATAGAGAAGATCTCATTTATAATATTGATGTTAAAGATTTGAAAAAGAGTCTTGAAGTGAATACCATAGGAACTGTTATAATGATGAAAGAATTTTTACCGTTGATGCGCGATGATGGTAAGGGAACGATGATTTTCATCACATCCGAAGCAGGCAGTATATCCAACTCGGGCAGCAGTTTTCCTTCTTACTCCATTTCAAAAGCGGCAGCAAATAAAGCGGTGTTTATCCTACGGGCTACGGTAGGCAAGCGATACAGGATATTTGCTGTGCACCCTGGCAGGATGAATACTGAGATGGGTCGTACAACGGCACAGATCGAACCTGAGGAATCCGCAGACGGCATTTACCGCATTGCTACTGGCATAACTGAAGTAGGAGATATAGGATTTATTAATTATAGGGGTGAGCCCATGACAATATGAATTTAAACAAAGATATTGAAGGGATAAAGCTGTAGGCTTGAACAAGGCGGGTGCTTGTGATAATATATAAAAAACGTTAGGAGGGTCGAATTAAAAACTATGGCATCTGATGTATATTACTGTTCAATGGGATATGATAAACTCGAGGCTAATTCCACACTGCCGGCTAAATTCAGGCGCATGTTGGCCGGTTTGCCGCTGCGCGATATGGTAGGCGGCAAACGCGTGGCTGTCAAAATGCACTTTGGAGGAAATCTTGGTTATACTACAATACATCCACTCTTTGTGCAATTATTGGTAGATGCTCTAAAAAGAGCTGGGGCTATCGTCTTTGTTACCGATATACCGGCAGATGTGCCTGGAGCTAAACGCCGCGGCTATACCGAAGAGGTAATAGGGGCGCCGTTGGTTGCAGCTACGGGACTATTCGATAAGTACTATTACAGTGTGCCTGTCGATTACAAAAGCTTAAAAGAAGTGCAGGTAGCTGGGCATATCAATGATGCCGACGTGCTTATAGATTTTTCGCATGTAAAAGGCCACGGTGCTTGTGCTTACGGTGGAGCCTGCAAGAATATAGCGATGGGCTGCGTAACGGCCAAGACCCGCTCCGATATACATGCGCTGCAGGGTGGCTTCAATTGGGATGAAGAGAAATGCGAACATGACAGGGAATGCATCAAAGCGTGCCGCTATAATGCTAATAGCTTCGATGAGGACGGCAAATATCATATAAATTATGATAACTGCACCTATTGCCAGCATTGTGTAAACGCTTGTCCTACCGGTGCGCTAACGGCGAATATGAGCGCTTTCGATGATTTTCAGGAAGGTATGGCGCTGACCACCGCCACCGTGCTCAATACATTTGAACCAGGCCGGACATTGTTCATAAACGTATTGACCAATATTACATATGTCTGCGATTGCTGGGGATTATCCACGCCGCCACTGGTCCCGGACATAGGTATCATGGCTTCCGATGATATAGTCGCAATAGAGACGGCGTGTTTGGATGCCATAAACAAATACGATCTGTTGCCGAACTCCCTGCCCGCTGGCCGCCAACTGGCCGATGATCCCGAAGGAACAAAGCATCTGTTGGAGAAGGTCCATGGAAAAGATCCGTTTGTACAGGTTAAGGCCTTGGAACGCCATGGCCTTGGTACCATGCAGTATAATATAATAGAGGTAGATTAAACCGGCTTATTTAGGATGCCGGGCTACCAACCGGTATCCTATAGTTTTCAATAAGTTTGTTAAAACTTTAAAGTTGGTATAAGGAAATAGGGTTATTATTCACAGCCCCTTAGAAATCCGGGACGTACGCAGGAAGGATGGATGAACCGGAATCAGCCCTTTTGAGAATTTCACGAAATATTAGGGCTTATACCCCACATGCCGCAACCGGACAGTTTCTGCCCCGCTGTCCGGTTGCGGCATGTCGCGTGCGGAAGCGCGTCACCGCATATACTGAGAAAAAACACGGTGGCCCCAACACCCGCAAACAGTCCTGACGTCTGCTCGGGTATAAGGCAAAAAGCATAGCGGAGCTCCCGAGCTGATAAGAAAAAGGTATCCCTCCTCAGGGATGTCCGGTTTTACTTTCAGCCCGAGAGCATCCTGACATTCACCGGCAAGCAACTATAGCATTCTTTCGAACCCGAATATGCAAAAGGGTTTGGGGAATAAGGCTAATTTCTAGCCTTGTTCCCCATCATTCAGAATTTCTTCCAGTTTGAACAGATCCTCTCTGCAAAGCCGAAGCAGTGCATAGAACTCATTGATTCCGTTCCTGTAACACGTTTCAAGATAGGTTTTAATATTGGCATAGAATGATGCCGCTTTAACATTTTGAAACTGCCCGGATACCTTCATTTTGGTTTTTGCGCCCCGTAGACTACGCTCACTGAGATTATTAGTGAAGGGGATATCAAAGTTCACCACCCATGCAAGGTATTCATTCTTGAAGTCTAATATTCGCAGTATCAGTGTTTTTTCATCCTGGGCATAATACTTCGAGTTGGCCGCCTCATTTTCCCTATATGCATCAAGCATAATGCTGTTGAATTTATCGAAGAACTCTGAAAGTGCTTCTGGACTGAATTTTGACACACCATTGTTTATCAGCTCTTCTCTTTGCCTGTTGGTGTCAGCGAGCAGCCTCGCCAGATCCTCTGCCCATTTGTGTCCAAGCTCGTCCTGGACTTTCTTTAAATCTCTTAGCAGATGCTCATTGCATTCGGCATTCTGGAAGGAATAATCTTCATTGTAGTTTACCTTATTGTGGTCGTGTACCACAGTAGTGGTGGGGGGAAGCAGTTTCAGGATATTGTCCTCATCCAGGCTTTCCTTGTCCTTATGCATGTGTGCCTTGTATAAGGCGAGTTTCTCCGTACCATAGAACCTTAGGCAGCCTCTTTGTGTGTTGATCATAATTACTGTGTCGTCCCAGTAGACCATATCCAGTTTCAATATTTCCTTTCTGACATCCTCGCAGAAATCCCAGGCATTCTGTGAAGCCCTCTACTGCAGTTTGCATAGATACCCCTCTGAAAGCTGCATCTCGCCTCCTGTGAATCCATTTATCATTTTTCGAACCTTGTTCAGGGACACATTCCCCTGATTCATGAACGTCAAGGCTGTTGCTTGAACCTGAATGCCGTACTGGTTTTCTTCCTTCAGATCATCCGGTATCCTCTCATGAAATTCCTTTCCGCATTGATGACAGCGTTTTACCCGGAACCTGTGCCGTATTTTCTCCACGACTATTTTGTAATCAAGGCAGTCCTTTTCTATCACTTCACCCGTATCATCAAGGTCCGTGCATTGGCATTCCGGACATTCTTCAGGGACATGTTCCACATAGGTGTCGACTTCGGAGTCTGCGAATCGTTCTAATTTCTTTTTGGCATGCCCGAACTGCCCGCCGATTTTCTTTCCCATCTTTTCACGGCTGTTAGGGATTACCTTTTCCTTGTTTATCGGCGTGCTGCTTGTAGAAAGCCCGCTGTTCGTCCCATCAATATTCAAAAGAGACTTTAGTCGCTCAACCTCTTTTGTCAGGTCAATTATCAAGACATCTTTTGCGGAATTTTGCTCAGCTAATTCCTGTTTCTGCTTTTCTAATGTCTCATTTTTTCTTGATATCAAGTTGTAGTTGTATTTGAGAGTGCGCAACTCCGAAGCCTGTTTCTCATTCTTCTGGAATAATTGCTCATAATCCCTGTAGAAGGCTTTTTCATAATTCGTACCCAAAATGGTTATCTCCTTTCCTGATCCAGACATTTCAACCTAAATCCCGCAGCCGTTTCTGCAGGTAATCCATTGCGCATCATTGGCAAAGCTTTGCCCGGTAGTCAGTATTCAGCGGGTAAAGGTATATGTCCTTCGCCGGCAGAATGGCTCGATGATGTCCGCCGTCACGCCCACGACCTGTTGTGCTGCCAACACGTATCCAGTTGGCTGCTTTATAGCAGGTCCCTTTGAACCGTCCGGTTTCTATGAACGTTTCAAGTAGGTATATCGGATGACCGTATTTTTGTTCCCAATCTGTACTGATTCGCTTGGTTATGAGCGATAGTATATGACTTGCCAAGTGCGGAACCCTTGCCCATGGGAGTATTAAATATCTGCTATTGTTCGTCATCATGTTAAGGTTATGCTTGCGCTGCTGCATATCCCAACCAATGAATGCGTCACGCTCCTTGCATGCTCATGCGGCGGACCCAAACAGCAGACATGATAAAGCAGCCCCATCACGGCTGTAGACCATATATGCTAAGTGCTCGCCAACGTAGCGGTCAAAACCAAGATAGTGATATTGGTCGATGTATGACTTAAATTGTACAAGTTCATCACTTGACGATACGACCTTAACATACAGTGGACGCAGATCCTTCAAGCTGCCTACTATGGGAGTCTCGTCATGTACCAGGTGTTTTATCCTCATGGGCACACCTGCCTTACGAGAGATGGATTTTGACTTTGGCAGCACAATTTTACCGGCTTTATCTAATGCTCGGAGCATATCCCTGCATGACATGTCCTTTAGCTGACCGTTCTGACTGCGCCAGTCCCACATCACGCATAATATTACCGATAGCTTTGTGCGTCCCATGGTTGGGTTTTCCGCAATCAGCCTTCGGATAACCTCAATCTTTTCATCTGTTATTTCCGGTCTATTATATGTATTCATAATTTCTTTTATTTGGTGTTGTGTCTGCCGCGCTTTTATTCTTTTTATCATTGCGAACTCGTAATGCTATTTAAGAATATCCTATGTGTTATGAATGAAGATTAAATAGGGCTGTGAATAGTAACATGTTTATAGCAACTTTAAAGAAAAATTTTATAAAGCTATTGCATTTATAAAATTTATAATATATAATACTGATATCATACATCAGATATCTGATGTATGATATCAGTATTATTAAAGTGAGAGGTAGGACTTTATTTATCATGCAGGCATTAACTAAACCAGTAAAAACAGGTTCTGTAGTAAAATTAATATTAGATCGTATAAAAGAGGCATTGATTAATAAAGAATTAAAAGCAGGTGACTATTTGCCACCGGAGGCGGAATTGGCTAAAAGTTTAGGAGTGGGTAAAACTAGCGTTAGAGAGGCTATAAAAATGTTAGAGGCCATGGGCGTAGTTGAAGTAAGACAAGGGGATGGAACCTTTATAAAAGAAAAATGTGATGTTAATGGTATAAACTCTTTAATTTTTGCTCTACTTATAGAACAAGGTTCAAATATAGAAATATTTGAATTAAGAGAAATGTTTGAGCCGGCATATATGCTTATGGCTATGAAAAAGGCAACGCCTGAAGATATAGAGCTCATAGGTGATACTATAAAGTTGTTGGAGGACAATATAAGGTTAGGTAGACAACAAGCGGAAGATGATCTGGCTTTTCATTACGCTATATTAAATAGCACGCACAATCCCTTCGTAATCAGTATAGGATCCACTGTATTAGAACTTTTTAAGGCGTCAATAGGAACTTCTATGAAAAGGATACCACAGACAGCCGTAGAGGATCATAAAAAAATATTTAAAGCTTTTTGTGATAAAAACGAAATGGAATTATTCCGTGCCGTTATGGCGAGCTTCGAAGGATGGAAAAGTAGCTTGGAAGAAACAAAATAGTTTTGGATATATCAAAATGTGGTACGTTAATAAGTGTTACGGCTTTTTGAGAACAGATTAATAAAGCGCCGTGTTGTTAGTAACGTCGTCGATCTGTTTCTACTACTATTAGAAGGAGAGGATATATAATGCATATTCAAAATCTGACTATAGGTAAAGCCCAGGAACATAGTCTGACACAAAGAAGAAACAAAGGAATATTATATGAAATATGGCACTATCGTAGCTTAATGTTAATGCTATTACCTACACTTCTTTATTTTGTTATATTTAGATATGGCTCGATTTTTGGTATAGTGATTGCTTTTCAAGATTATAGGCCGATAGCCGGTCAAGGCTTTATAGCTAGTATTATCCAAAGTCCATGGGTAGGGTTTAAACATTTTAGTGACTTTTTTTCCAGCATGAACGGCGTGCAGATAATTATCAATACAGTTTTAATTAGCATTTATAAAATTATATTTGGCTTTCCCGCACCTATAATTCTTGCTTTGCTATTAAATGAAGTTAAGCACCAGCGTTTTAAAAAAACAGTTCAAACTATTTCTTATTTGCCTCATTTTATATCGTGGGTTATTTTAGCCGGTATTTTGAGAATTATCTTTAATCCCGATACGGGTGTAATATTGCCGCTTTTTGAAGCTATGGGTAAGGAACCCATTAATTTGTTGGGTGACCCGAAATATTTTAGGATGATGTTGGTTGTAACTGATATTTGGGTTGAAGTGGGATGGGGCTCAATAATATATCTGGCTGCATTATCTGGTATAGATGCTGAATTATATGAGGCTGCTATTATAGATGGCGCAGGGAAATTACAACAATTATTACATATAACTTTGCCGGGCATTGCGTCAACTATTGTGATAATGTTCATACTCCGAGTCGGAAACATACTTGATGCAGGTTTCGATCAAGTTTTTAATCTTATAAACCCTGCTGTTGCTTCGGTAGGAGAAATTATCGATACCTACGTGTATGAACAAGGCCTTTTACGAATGAATTTTAGCTATAGTACTGCTATAGGCTTGTTTAAGTCATTTATAGGACTATTATTAGTTGTAACCGCTAATTTTATAGCTAAACGCTTAGGCCAAGAAGGCATTTGGTAAAAGGGGGAGCGAATTATGAATAAGAAAGTTAATGGAGAAAAAATATTTGAGATAGTTAACTATAGTATATTAACCATATTATGTGTTATAACTTTATATCCTTTTATACATATCACTGCTATAGCTTTTAGTACTCAGGCTGAAGCGATGAGGCCAGGATTGCATTTATGGCCTAGAGAAATAGATACATCTTCCTTTGAAAAAATATTTAGTTCCGACGATATTTGGAATGCATACTATAATACATTGCATAGGACCATTATCGGTACTGTATTGTCGGTTTTTACCACTGGTATGGGAGCTTACGCATTATCAAAAAAATATTTGCCATTAAGAAAGTTTTTTATGGGAGCTATCTTATTCACAATGTATTTCTCTGGAGGTACTGTTCCCAATTATTTATTAATGCGAGGCTTGGGATTACTTAATAATAGATGGTCCATGATTCTTCCTTCCCTCGTCTGGGGTTTTAATCTTATAATTATGAGAAATTTTTTCCAATCAATACCTGAAAGTATTGAAGAATCTGCACGTATAGATGGTGCGTCAGATTGGCTAATATTTATAAGAATAGTGGTACCTTTGTCAATGCCGGTTATTGCTACTGTTGCATTATGGATGGCTGTATATCATTGGAACGCTTACTTTGATAATTTAATGTATATAAACGATAATAACAAATATGTTTTACAAAGGATGATTAGGAACCTTATTATTGAATCCAATATTTATTATAGTGAGCTGACGGTATTACAAGAAACATCAAATGTTTGGCCTGAATCCCTTAAAAGTGCTACAATCTTAATTTCTACTATTCCAATATTAGTAGTATATCCATTTGCACAAAAATATTTTGTGAAAGGAGTGATGGTAGGTGCTGTAAAAGGTTAATAGATTGCTTAAATGCTGTTTGAGTCAAAAATATTGTTAGAGGAGTGATGCTAAAGTGTAATAATTTGTTTGAAACTACAGGGACGATTATGGTACTTAAAATAGCTGATTATGAGAAATCTAAATAAAAACTAAGAGAGGGGTAACACAATTATGAAAAATTTGCCGCATAAAGTATTAACGTTGGTTGTATGTATTTTATCTTTGGCTTTGATAATGGCAGGGTGCGGTTCCGACACAAGCGCGCCAGCGGGAAGTCAGGATAAGCAGGCACAAGAAAGCGATACTGAAAAAGGTGCTAAAAGTATGGATGAACCCATGGAAATATCCTATATATGTTTCCTGGATTTGGCGGGTCCTGAATCTTATGTGGTAAAAAAACTTCCAGAATTGCTTATAAAAAAGGGATTTAATGTAAAGTTTAAGATGATACCTATGGGAACTCATGAGGGTACAGATTGGACTAACAAATTTAATATGCTTGTTGCTTCTGGCGAGTCACCTTCAGATGTTATTCAACTTTCATCTTTAAGCCCTGAAGCTGTTAAAGCGGGTTGGTTTGCTGAGTTAAATATGGATCTGCTTAAAAAAGCCCTTCCTAAGTATGTCCCAGAGGTTGATAGGGTATATCCTGCCATGTGGGCATGGGGCCAGGATGTCGAAACAGGCAAACTCTATGGCATACCTTCGTTCAATATGTTTGGACCGAATAGGCACACATTTGTATACAGAGGAGATTGGCTAGAGAAATTCGATATGGATCCTCCTAAAACATTGGAGGAGTTCGAATCGTGGTTAAAAGCAGTCAGAGAGAAAGATCCTAACGGAAACGGACAAAAGGATGAGTTTGGCTATACAGCAGGGACAGATCAACCAGGTGTTGGCTTTTCCGAAGTTTTTGCAGCTTATGGGATAATGCCCGGGCAATGGATGCTTAAAGATGGTCAAGTAGTAAGGGGCGAAGTACAGCCGGAAGTAAGAGAAGCCCTTCAATTACTTGGGAAATGGTATAATGAAGGCCTCTTACCCAAAGGTATATTAACTACAGCTAAAGCCGAAGCTGATTTTTATGCCGGAACTATAGGAACGCTAGGCACAGCCAAAGGTTATGCACCTGCCTTAGTACCTACAGGTATGATTCATGTAAATATATCGAAACTTCCTGGTGCTAAAATAACAGCAGTGCCCGGGCCTAAGGGTCCCGATGGTAAATACGGGACATGGGAATGGGGCCCGAGAAAATATGTTTTATGCTTTGGCAAACATCTTGAAAAAGATCAAGCCAAATTAGAAACGATACTGCGAATGTTTGAAACAATAGCCACGGACAAAGAGCTTTTTGAATTGGCTATGTTGGGTGAAAGAGGAGTGCACTGGGACTTTATTGATAAAACGGCAAATAAAGGTGGCACAACGTTCCTTGAACCTTATACTGAATTTAATAAAAGATTAGACGAAGTTGGTGTTAGAGAGATGTCTGAAAGTGCTTTATGCCCCATATGGGTAGAAGATATATATAAAGACTATCTTGATCCTAAAGCTGTGGAGTATGCTTCTCAAAATCCAGGTATGTGGGATGTATTAATGGGAATAAATACTCCTGCTATGCAGAAATATAGTAATGACTTAATGACCCTTACTAAATCAGTATACTTAGATATAATAACAGGGAAAAAGTCTATAGATGCTTTTGATGAGTATACGAAAACGTGGTTTGCCAATGGCGGCGATATTATGACAAAAGAGGCAAATGACTTTTATAACAGGAGTTTCAAACCATATTTAAGCAAATAATTTAATGCATAAAAGCCCATAAGTTTATTTAATAAAAAAATAATAGCTTGAATAGCTTGTGGGCTTGAAAAAATTATTATCTGGAGAGGATGTATAAAGATTATGGTAAAGGCATATGTTGACTTTCAAAAAAAACTTCAGCAATGGGATGGATTCGGGGTGAATTATGTTGAAACGGCGCAAACGCCTGATTATACTGTTGACCCTCAGGATTACGGCGGATTTAGTTTGTTAACAGATGAAGATCGTAAAAATATATTAAACTTGATATTTAGTGAAGAAGGGTTAAAGCCGTGCATTATCAAAATGTTTTTAGATCCGTTTCATCAGCCGACTATACCACCTCAAGAATACAGTAAGAGCTTAGATGATGTAGATCTTTCTTTATATGAACATACTGAAACGACGCGATGGATGCGCTATTTTGCCAAAGAAGGCCTTAAAATAACACGACAGCGAAACGCGGACTTAGATATAATAACGACATTGTATGGTCCGCCTGCATGGATGACTAAACAAAAGATATTAAGGGGACGCGACCTCGATCCTTCTCATAGAATAAATTGTGCTAAATATATGGTGTCTTGGGCTAGGTATTTGCGAGATATAGAAAATCTTCCAGTAAAGTATATATCCTTACATAATGAGGGCGAGGATTATCATAGATGGCCTTATGACGGTAGTGGTTCAAATCTTGGCACCGGCCATGATTACAATATGTACTGGCCTGCTGAACAAGTTGTCGATTTTATTAAATTAGTAAGAGATATTTTGAATAAGCAAGGCATGAATGATATGGGAGTGGCGCCTGGCGAGACTACAAATTGGTATCGCTTTAGTGACTGGGGATATGCTTATGCCATAGCTGATGATCGGGATGCTGTTGATAAGCTTGGTATTATTACCTCACATGGTTTTTTTAATCCGAATTATGGTAATTTTTATGGTGATCATAGAAGCCTGGGCAACGACATAATACGAGAGAAAAAACCTAGCCTACACAGCTGGGTTACATCTACAAGCTGGTCTAAAATGGATGCTAAGTTCGTAAATGAGATAAGGGATAATATTTATTGTGCTAAAACAAATGCTATTATCCCGTGGGCGTGCATACAAAGGCCGGTTAAATGGTTGGGAGGAGATCCTAATCCGGGTACGGCATTTAAGGTTTATGAAGATGGTACTTATTCAGTTGAACCAGGTTATTATTTTTACAAACAAGTTTGCAGAGCCGGCCAGCAGGGCATGGCTGTAGCTGCTGTTTCGGCCACTGATTCTACAATAGGACTGATAGGATTTTCGGCGAATAATACTGATAACCCTAATGCTTTAGTAGTTATAAATATAAGTGAAGAACAAAAGGCAATTGATATAGGAATTAATGGAAACCATAATAATATATTTTTTGCATATCGTACATCATGCGAAGAAAAATATCAGTATATAGGATCCATTAATGTAGAGGATAATATACTAAAATATTGCGCACCTCCGCAGTCTGTCACCACATTTTATGAAGGGGAAGATTGTAAATGATAATAGATGCAGATGTACATATATCGCCAGTCTCAGAGGGCAACAATAGTATAAATGTGGAAGAACTTATAAAGAGGATGGATAAAGCAGATGTCGATAAAGCGATAACTTGGCTTCAACCACCGTATATGAGAGAGATAAAAGAGGCCAATAAATATATTTATGAATCATCTGTTAGATTTCCTGACAGGATATTAGGCTTTGGCTGGGTAGATCCACACTTTGGGTTGGAAGAATCCAAAAATATTATAAAGAGATGTATATACGAATATAATTTCTATGGCATAAAGCTTAACGGTGCACAAAATAGTTTCTTTATAGATGATCCCGAATTAGCTTTACCGCTCATAGAAGAAATCGCTAAGACAGGAAGAATACTAGCTCTTCATGTGGGGGCAGATGATTATGAACGAACTCATCCATTTCGAGTAGGTAAAATAGCAAAAATGTTTCCGGAAGTTAATATCCTAATGGTTCATATGGGCGGAGCATCGTTTGCTGATTTAAGTCATGCCGCAATAGAAGTGGCGCAGGAATGTCAAAATATAACGCTCATAGGTAGCGCTATAAGAACGATACCTATAATCAGAGCAATAAGAACTTTAGGTACTAGACGAGTGTGCTTTGGAAGTGATACGCCCTTTGAACTTATGCATGTAGAAGTAGCGAGGTATAATGCTTTATTAAATGGAGAAGTATCAGAAGATGGCAAAAAGGATATTATGGGTGGTAATATAGCACGTCTTTTTAAACTTAAGGCTTTGTAAAATTTTGTATATAGCTGAATAATAAAGTTCCTTTATTTAATACTATACCAAGCTCTATGACACTACTTTCGATAGCCTGTTCTGTTTCCAGCACTTTGATTTCTGTGATATTGGAACCGTGGGGAAGACCAGCTACAGTAGTAACTAATACATTACTGCCTCCTAGTACTTCTTTTGAAATTTCTACAGCTGCTTGCTTTACACATACGGTGGCAACATCAGGGCGTATGTAATTTTATTGATACATAATATTCCAGAAGCAACACGCTACGCAATGTCATGAAGCCATCGCAGTCTGAAGAACGTTTCTTGTACGCTTAGCTGCTCGCTCCACTCGAGCAGGCTAACGGCCGCAATTCGCCTCCATGCTCAAGCGGCCTGCCTTCGGCCTCCATGCCTCCGGCCACGCCTGTTCTTCGTTTCACTTGCAGAGCGTACAGCGAAACGTTCTAAGGCCTGCTCCTGGCTTATGCCGTTGCTTACGCGGTGCATCCTGCATTATATTTACCATAATTTGCTTCAGAAAAATTACATGCGCCCGCAACATCATATTCTCTGGCTAATCTACGGTCTTCATATACTTTTTCTACAATAAGCTCCGGCCTAAGTAAAGAATGGTCAATCACTTTGCACTATCCTTTAGAAGGTATATCTTTGTTAAAGATGATAAAGCTGTAGCAGTTTTAAAAAAGCCCTTTAGAAAAGCTTTGGAGGTAAATATATTCATACTCTAGCCCTGGGTCTGGAGTACTGCTACCAACCGGTATCCTATAGTTTTCAATAAGTTTGTTAAAAAATTATCATTGACATTTGCGAAAACGTTTGCTATACTCAAGAAAACTTGTTTTGGATAGGGATGACTTCATGAGCGTAACTATAAAGGATATAGCAAAAGCAGCTAATGTATCATATGCGACAGTTTCCCGTGCTCTTTCCGATCATCCGGATATCAGCGAGGAAACTAAAAAAAAGATTAAGAAATTGGCTAAAGATATGGGATATACGCCCAATATTATAGCCAGAAGTCTGATTACAAAGGCCACTAAGACCATAGGGCTTATAATACCCGATATAACAAATCCATTCTTTCCCGAAGTGGCTCAGGGGGTGGAGAGCCACGCATATGATAATGGCTATACCGTTTTATTATGTACGACCAACTGGCAGATTGAGAGGGAGGAGAGGTATCTAAAAGCCCTCAAGAGCAAGATGGTGGATGGTATTATAATTGCGCCGGCAGTAGATGATAGCCATATAATCTCTAATTTTAATGGTGGAGATACGCCCGTAGTGTTTGTCACTTACAGTCCTGATGATCCTGATTGCAGTTTTGTAGCTACTGACGATTATAAATGCGGATATATGGCGACAGAATATTTGCTGAAATTAGGACATAAAAATATAGCATACATAGGTGGATTGGAAAACAGCAGCAGCGATAGACGGCGCTTTGAAGGATATCGGGAAGCACTGAAATCCTATGGTTTGCCGCTGCGGTATTCTCCTATGCACGGCCAGTTCAAACAGATGAGCGGCTATGAACTTACTAAAGAGCTGTTGATCTATAACGATATTCCCACCGCTATACTGGCGGGCAACGATGTGCTGGCGCTAGGCGTGATACAGGCCGTAGAAGAATTCGGACTGAAAGTGCCTGACAACGTATCGGTTATGGGCATAGATGATATAAGTTTTGCCTCTTTTGATAAGATCAGCCTTACCACAGTAGCTCAGCCAAAGGTAAAGATAGGCCAATTAGCAGCGGAAATAATAATACAAAAAATAAATAGTCCGCAGGATAAAACGCCGATAAAAAAGATACTGGAACCTAGGCTTATTATAAGGAGGACTTGCAGAAGTATTTAAAGGATATTTTTTAAGCGCCCTTTTATATCATCTAGCGAAAGATGCTTTGTATATATGCCCATTTGGCCGAAAATGCAGCAGTCGAAGACTATCAGATCGAATATATCCAGCTTCTCATCATCTAATATATAACCCTGGCGCATGTCGTCCAGCAGTTTGCTGCTTTGAGCATTAGGCGGCACTATATAATACCGTATACCCTGAGTGGGTAAAATATTTACAAAGGTTTCACTGTTCCATATACCTTTTGGGACATACGTTAAAACACGGTGACGAAATGAAGAGCCGGTATCACCTATTCTAAAAAGCTGAGAAAAGAAAGAAGTCTTTTCAGCATTCTTATCATATCTGAAATCTATACCGGCGCTGCGCACAGCGCGAACAAAATCCAGTGCTATATCGGCCCGATGTTGCCTCGGGGCATTTAGCAGAGAGCTGTCAACCTCGAGGATAACGTCATGGTCTCCTCCTTTTAGCGCTGAAAGTATGTTAAAACTAATAAGCCGACGATTTCCTATATCCGCATCCGCTGCCTGTCCGTACGATAGAGAGAAACGAGGAGTTTCTAAGCTTATTCCTTGCTTATTTTCTTTTATAATAATTTTTGATTGTTCTGCCGAATTCATTTTTTTATCACCCCCGAATGATATGATTTATTTTAGCATAGATATCTTCTTTTACGCAAGTATAGTTGTGCAAACGATTATTGAAACGATAAATTGCAATATTAAAGCGATAAGATTATATACATACAGTCTTGATAGCTGAATTCATAAAAAACGTTGACTTTAATGCAAACGTTTGATATCCTAAAGAGGAATTATCTAATATATTTTGAGAGGAGAATTTGATTATGGGGGAAAGGCTTAAAATAGGCATTATAGGTGCGGGGAGGATAGGTAAACTTCACGCCGAAAATATTGTGCGCAATGTGCCGAAGGCAGAGCTTGTGGCTATAGCTGATATTTTTGCGGATCAGATCAAAGAATGGGCGGATGAGCTCGGTATACACGCTGTTACAAAAAACTACAAAGATATTTTGAACAATCCTGAAATCGAAGCCGTCCTTATATGCTCACCCACTAATACACATGCCGATTTCATAATCGAAGCGGCCAAAGCCGGCAAGCACATATTCTGTGAAAAACCGATAGACTTATCGGTAGATAAGGTGAAAGCCGCCTTAGATGCGGTAAAAGCCGCTGGTGTAAAGCTGCAGATAGGTTTTAACAGGAGGTTTGACCACAACCATAAAGCTGTTAGAGAAGCGGTAGTAGAAGGCAGAGTGGGTAAGCCCCATATAATCCAAATAACCTCAAGGGATCCAGCACCGCCGCCAATAGAATATGTCAAATCATCTGGAGGCTTATTCCTGGACATGACCATACATGACTTCGATATGGCAAGGTATCTGGCAGGAAGCGAGGTAGAAGAAGTATATGCAGCGGGAGCAGTGCTGGTGGATCCTGCCATAGGCGAAGCAGGCGATATAGACACGGCAGTCATAACGCTTAGGTTTGAAAATGGAGCCATAGGTGTCATAAACAACAGCAGAAAGGCCACGTACGGCTATGATCAACGCGTTGAGGTTTTTGGCTCCAATGGCAGCGCCGAAGATCAGAATGATACGCCGTCCACAAGAATTCTAAGCACGGCTGATGGGATTATAGGCGAAAAGCCAAAGTATTTCTTCCTCGAGAGGTACAACGATTCGTTTGTTGAGGAAATAAAAGAATTTGTAGATGCTGTTATAAATGATACCGATCCTCCAGTTAGCGGTGAAGATGGCTTAAAACCGGTGCTTATAGCTTTGGCGGCTAAGAAATCGTTGGAAGAAAACAGGCCGGTTAAAATACATGAAATAGAGAATTCCATATAAAAATTAGAGGTGGTATTATGAAAACCATGAGAATGACCACAGCGCAAGCCCTGGTCAAATTTCTGGATAATCAGTATATCGAATTCGACGGCGTCGAGCAGAAGTTTGTAAGAGGGGTATTTGCGCTATTCGGCCACGGCAACGTGTTGGGCATAGGCCAAGCGCTGGAAGAGGACCCGGGGGAACTGATAGTGCACCAGGGCAAAAACGAGCAGGGCATGGCCCACGCAGCCATAGGCTTTGCCAAGCAGATGCACAGAAGGCAGATATACTCCTGCACATCATCTATAGGGCCGGGCGCCGCCAATATGGTGACGGCAGCCGGCACGGCTACTGCTAACCGCATACCGGTACTGTTTTTGCCGGGCGATACATATGCGATGAGGCAGCCTGACCCGGTATTGCAGCAGGTGGAACAATACTACAACATAGGCATAACCACAAACGACGCATTCAAAGCCGTAAGCAGGTACTGGGACAGGATATCGCGCCCCGAGCAGCTCATGTCGGCAGCTATAAACGCCATGAGAGTGCTGACCAATCCGGCCGATACCGGCGCTGTAACATTGGCCATGCCTCAAGATGTCGAGGCCGAGGCCTACGATTTTCCCGTTGAGTTTCTGGCAAAGCGCGTGCACCGCATAGAACGCATGCCGGCGACCAAAGAGATGATAAGCGATGCCGTAAAGCTCATAATGAGCAAAAAAAAGCCCATATTGATATGCGGTGGCGGTGTCAAGTATTCCGAAGCGCAGGAGGCTTTTAGAACATTTGCCGAGGCATTCAACATACCGTTTGGAGAAACCCAGGCCGGCAAGGGTGCCATAACATGGGACCACGAGCTCAATCTGGGCGGTATAGGCGCGACAGGCAACATCGCGGCCAATACTATAGCAAAAGAAGCCGACTTGGTAATAGGCGTAGGCACGCGCTATACCGATTTCACCACATCATCCAAATGGCTTTTTCAGAATCCGGATGTTGATTTCCTCAACATAAATATAGCTTCGTTCGATGCCTACAAACTGGATGGGGTAAGGGTGGTGGCCGATGCTAAGGCGGCGCTTGAGGCCATATGCGAAGAGCTCAAAGAAACAGGCTACAAATCGGCCTATACCACCGAGATAAAAGAGGCCAGGGACAAGTGGTTGCGAGAGCTGGATAGGCTTGCAAACATCAAATATGGCGAGGGCTTCCAGCCAGAAATAGCAGGTCAAAGAGATGAAGTGATAGAAGAATTCGGAGAAAAATTCGGCTCATACATGCCTCAGACCAGAGTGCTGGGCATATTGAACGAGATAATAGATGACAATGCAATAGTAGTCGGTTCATCGGGCAGCTTACCGGGTGATATGCAGAGGATGTGGCGGCCTAAAGCCCCCGATACCTACCATATGGAATATGGCTATTCATGCATGGGCTATGAGATAAATGCTGCGTTGGGCGTGAAGATGGCCAGGCCGGATGTCGAGGTATATTCTATGGTGGGGGATGGCTCTTATCTTATGCTTCATTCCGAGCTCATAACATCTATACAGGAGCGCAAAAAGATAAACGTGGTGCTATTCGACAACGCCTCGTTCGGCTGCATAAACAACCTGCAGATGGGCCACGGCATGGGCAGCTTCGGCACCGAATTTCGCATGAGAAACGAGCAGACCGGGAAGCTTGATGGCGAGCTTATGTGCATAGACTTCGCCAAATGTGCCGAAGGCTACGGCTGCAAGACCTATCGTGTTAGAAGCGAAGAAGAGCTTAGAAACGCCATAGAGGATGCCAAGAAGCAAACCGTATCCACGCTGATAGATATAAAAGTATTGCCCAAGACCATGACGCATGATTACGAATCGTGGTGGAGAGTGGGCAATGCTGAGGTAGCACGCAAACAGGATATAGTGAAAGCTACTGAGGAATTGAAAGAAGAGCTCAAAAAAGCAAGAAAGTATTGAGGGCAAGGATGAACGATATGGATAAAAACAAAGTGAAATTGGGCATAGCGCCCATAGCATGGACCAATGACGATATGCCTGAACTAGGCGCAGAAAATACATTTGAACAATGCATAAGCGAAATGGCGCTGGCTGGATTTGAAGGCACCGAGATAGGCAACAAGTATCCAAAAGATCCCCAGGTGCTTAAAAAAGCCCTGTCGCTGAGGGGCCTCAGGGTATGCAATGCTTGGTTCAGCGCATACCTCACCACCAAACCCCTGCAGGAAACAGTGGATGCATTCGTAAAGCACAGGGATCTTCTATATGAATTAGGTGCGAAGATAATAGGCGCGGCGGAGCAAGGGCACAGCATACAAGGATTAAAAGATATACCCGTGTTTGCTGGTAAACCCATATTTACCAAAGAAGAGTGGAAACGCCTGGCCGATGGATTGAACTATCTGGGTAAATTGGCTCAGAATAAGGGGATGGTATTGACCTACCACCATCACATGGGCACCGGCGTGCAGACACTGGAAGAAATCGACCGGCTTATGAGTATGACTGACCCGGATTTCGTATATCTGCTCTATGATACAGGGCACCTGGTATTCTCGGGCGAAGACCCGGTGGAAGTGGTGAAAAAATACGCTGCCAGAATAAAACATGTGCACCTCAAAGACGTCCGAAAAGATGTCTTAGAGAAGGTTAAACGCGAGGACATGAGCTTTCTCGACGCCGTAAGAGCCGGTGTGTTCACAGTGCCCGGCGATGGCATGATAGATTTTGCCCCTATATTCAAAGTTCTTGATGATACAGGATATGAAGGATGGATGGTGGTGGAAGCGGAACAGGACCCGGCCAAGGCTAATCCGCTGGAATACGCCTTAAAGGCCAGGGAATATATAAAGGTGAAAGCCGGATTATAAAACTAATATTTTGTCGAGGTGATTTTAAATGACTATGGATGGTTATAAAAGCCCATTGCACAGGATGGCATCCACGATGCCTACGGATTTTTGGAATGATTCATGCTCAGTGGAGGAGCTGACCTACGCTATAGAAAACGGTGCGGTAGGGGCTACTACCAACCCGGTGATAGTATTCAATGTATTAAAGAAAGAAATGCATCTTTGGCAGGACAGAATAAATCAGATAATAAAAGAGATGCCTAAGGGCACGGAAGAAGACGTGGCATGGAAATTAATTGAGGAAATGGCCGTCAAAGGAGCAGAGCTGCTAAAGCCGGTATTCGATAAAGAAAATGGATTAAAAGGCAGAATATCCATACAGACCAACCCTAAATATTACAGAAATGCTGAGATGATGGCAGAACAGGCCATACATTTCAATACATTGGCGCTTAATATGCAGGTAAAAATACCGGTCACGAAGGCCGGCATAGAGGCCATAGAAGAAGCCACATACAACGGCGTTAATATAAATGCGACGGTTTGCTTTACCGTTCCCCAGTCGCTGGCTGTAGCCGAGGCTATAGAAAGGGGGCTTGACAGCAGGGAAAAAGAAGGCAAGGATATAGCCTCAATGAGGCCGGTATGCACGATAATGGTGGGACGTTTGGACGATTGGCTCAAGGATGTGGCTGAAAAAGATGAAATACTTGCTACGCCGGGATACCTCGATTGGGCTGGCATAGCCGCCATGAAAAAAGCCTATAGGATATACAAAGAGCGAGGTTATAGAACGCGCCTTTTGGCGGCAGCTTATAGGAACTACCTGCAATGGAGCGAGCTTATGGGCGGCGACATAGTGCTTACTATACCGTATAAATGGCAGAAGATGTTCAATGCTTCTGACATCGAAGTAGTTGCTAGGATGGATAATGATGTCGACAAGGAGATAATCGATGAACTATACGCTAAATTTGACGATTTCCGCAGAGCATACGATGCCGACGGCATGAAACCCGAGGATTTCGATGGATTTGGCGCCACAAAGAAAACCCTTAAATCCTTTATAGAAGGATACGAACAGCTTTTAGGTGTTATAAGGGGATTTATGATAACCATTTAAAAGGAGAGGATACATGTGTTGATAAGAAGGGGTAAGCCTTTTGATTACGGCTATAACAGTATAGTGTATGAAGATCAGACGGGAATGGACTTTGGTATACTGAAATTGAAAAAGGATCAGGGATTTGCCGACGCGTCGGCAAAAGAACGCGCATTTTTGCTCATACAGGGCGATGTGGTTTTCGAATGGGGTAACAGAAAGGCCATTGTCCACAGAAAAAGCTTTCTAGATCAAAACCCATGGTGCCTGCATGTGCCGGCCGGGATTGCTGTAAACATAAAATGCATAAGCGACGAAGCGGAGCTGTCGGTATCACAGACCGATAACAGCGTTGCCTTTGATGCCCATCTTTATTCGGATGAAGAATGCCGAAGCGAAGAAAGAGGTAAAGGAACTGTGAACGAGATGGCCACGCGCATAGTGAGAACCATATTCGATTATTCCAATGCGCCTTATTCCAACCTGGTGCTGGGAGAGGTGATAAACTATCCCGGCAAATGGTCCAGCTATCCGCCGCACCATCATCCGCAGCCGGAGATATATTATTATAAATTTAGTCCCGAGAACGGTTTCGGCTTTTGCAACCTCGGCGAAAACGTCCTAAAAGTCAAAAACAACGATACTGTAGAGATACTAAACGATGCCAGCCATCCTCAGGTATCGGCCCCCGGCTATGCCATGTATTATATATGGGTTATACGCCACTTGGAAGGCAACCCGTATATAACGCCCACATTTGAATCGGAACATCTGTGGGCAATGCAGGAAGATGCCGTGATCTGGCCGGCAAAATAACGTAATGGAGGAGAAAAAGTGAGCGATATAAAAAAACTGAAGGTTTTCATAGGCGGCAAATGGATAGAATCCAAGACAACCAAGTACATGGATGTACACAACCCGAGCACGGGCCAGGTGATAGCGCAGACCCCGTGCTGTACCGTCGAGGAGGTCAATATGGCGGTGGAAGCTGCTAAAGAGGCCTTCGTAAGTTGGTCGCAGACACCGGTTATGAAACGGGCTCAGGTAATATTCAAATTCAGGGACATACTGGAAAGCCATATAGATGAACTCACCGATATTATAGCGCATGAAAATGGCAAGGTATGGGAAGAAGCCAAAGGCGAAGTGCTCAAGATAAAAGAGCCGATCGAGTTTGCCTGTGGCATACCCACGCTCATGTTGGGTGAATCGCTCATGGATACGTCTAAGGGATATGATACAACGCTATATAGAGAACCGGTAGGCGTATTCGCCGGCATAGTGCCGTGGAACTTCCCAGGTATGATCCCTATGGGTTGGATGGCACCGCTGTGCCTGGCTACGGGCAATACTATAGTGATAAAAGCAGCCTCGATGGTGCCTATGACAGCCATGAGATGTGCCGAGCTATGGCAGGAAGCAGGCCTGCCCGACGGTGTGCTGAACATCGTCACATGCAGTAGGAACGAATCGGAGATACTGCTGAAGCATCCCGATGTAAAGGGCATATCCTTTGTGGGCTCCACATCGGTAGGCCGGCATATCTACGAAACAGCGGCAGCTCACGGCAAAAGGGTGCAGGTTTTGGGAGAGGCCAAAAACCATGGCCTGGTGCTCGAAGATGCTCCACTTGAAAGGACCGCGGCCGGCATTATGAATTCATCGTTTGGCTGTGCAGGCGAAAGGTGCATGGCTTTGCCGGTCATAGTGGCTCAGGAGAGCATAGCCGATAAACTGGTTGAGATACTTAAAATGAAAGCCAGCGCTTTGAAAGTGGGACCGGCATATGACAGGACGACCGAGATGGGCCCTGTGGTATCGGCCGAGCACCGGAATTCCATCATAAAGTGGATAGAAAAGGGCATTGAGGAAGGGGCCGAATTAGTACTCGATGGCAGAAACATAGTTGTGCCGGGCTATGAAGGCGGCTATTACCTTGGGCCGACCATATTCGATCATGTGACGCCTGAAATAAGTATAGGCCAACAGGAGATTTTCGGGCCTGTGCTGTGCATAAAAAGGGTCAAAGACTTTGAAGAAGGCATAGAGGTTATGAACAGCAATCCGTATGCCAATGGCTCGGTCATATTCACGCAAAACGGGTACTATGCGCGTGAGTTTGCTAGGAGAACGCACGGCGGTATGGTAGGGGTCAATGTTGGCATACCGGTGCCGGTCGGCATTTTCCCGTTCAATGGCCATAAGATGTCGTTTATAGGCGATCTGCATGTGCTGGGTAAGGACGGGGTAAGGTTCTATACGGAGACAAAAACGGTGACGACACGGTGGTTTGACGAGGATGAGCTGAAGAGGACCAAGGTTGATACATGGGACGGCTCTGTTGGAGGCGGTATATAGTTTAAGGAATAAAAACAGCGGATATAAAAACAGAAAAATATATGATATAATAATGCCGTGGACCTACGGGACCCACGGCATTATTATTGTAGATCATTCATGAAGGCCTGGGCGAATGACGCCAAGGCAAGGAGTAAACATGATTAAAGTTATTATCGCAGATGATGAAGAAAATGTATGCCAGTTAATCCAAAACCTAATCGATTGGAATTCGTTGGGCATGGAGATAATAGGCATTGCGCATAACGGTATAGAAACATTGGATATGATCCGAACGCTTTCTCCGGACCTGGTGATCACTGATATACGTATGCCGGGATATGATGGCCTAGAAATGATACGTCGCGCAAAAGATATAAAAGAAGAATTAAACTTTATCATAATCAGCGGTTATGGGCATTTTGAATATGCACAGAATGCCATTAAGTATGGCGTTGGTGATTATTTGCTCAAACCTATAAAGCAAGAGGATCTTTTGTCTGCATTGGAAAAAATAAAGGCCAAGTATGCTCGCAATTTAAAACAACTTAGTGAAGAAGAGCGTATGAGAAAACAGATAGAAAATGACGCGGATAAACTGCGAGCGGATCTTTTTAGCAAGTGTTTACTAAAAAAAGGTGCTACGACAGAAGACTTGACAATCGATTCAGCCAATGACTATTATCATTATTCGTTTCAATCGGGTATATTTCAAGTCATAGGGGTAAAAATCGATTGCGGGTATGATGATCAATATAACAGTGCTATTCCGATCTTAGAAGAGAAAATATCCCGGATTATAGATAATCTTTTAAGGACGCAATGCTTTGAAATTGGCACTTATATGGATGACAGCACAGTCTATTGCATATTAAACTACGATATTGAAAGGAAAAAATTCATACGTGCTCAGATAAAAGGGATACTGGACGAACTGATACAACAAAAGGCGGCATTTGAGCAATTTGAATTCACTATAGCCGTGGGAGAGGCGTATGATGACATAAACGGCCTGAAGGATAGTTTCAATTCTGCGGTATATGCCATTGGCCAGCGCCTGCTGCTGGGTACGGGCCGCGTAATCGAGGGCGAAGTTATGAATCAGTCTCTCCAGTTACAGGCGCGTTTAATGGCGGAATTAAATAAGTCGATGGGGCCGGCTATAGAAGTCCTGAATTCCGATGCTGTCTTGAGCAGTTTAAAGAATTTTTATAATAATATATCTGCGGAAAAACATTTGAGCGGATTGGATATTATATCTCTTGCAGAACAAGCGTGTGAGATGTATCTTACGCATCTACGCAACAATCAGATTGCTATTCATCATGGTGATGAATTTTTGGAAAAATTTCATATTCATGCCTGGCGTTGCAAAACGGTTGATGAGATATTCGCTTATCTCTGTATGATGATAGGCGAATCCATTAAATTAATCGCACAACAAAAGGAACAAGAAGAAACCAGGCCTATAAGGCTGGCGAAGCAGTATATACAAGAGAACTATATGAAGCCTATATCGCTAGAAGATATAAGCAACATAGTCGGTTTCAGCCCCACTTATTTCAGTACGTTATTTAAAAAAATAAGCGGTACAAATTTTGTGGATTATCTTACGGAAACGCGTGTAAATAAGGCCAAAGAACTTCTTCGGGAGACCAATTTAAGTATTGCTGAGATATGCGAGCAGGTGGGATATAGTGATTTGAAGCATTTTACGAAAAGTTTTCGTAAAAATACAGGTCTTAAACCGAGCGAATATCGAAAGCTATATTCTTAAGTGGGTGATGCAGATGAAGTTTAAACATATAAAGTATTTATCAACCAGAATTTTTTGGTTGACTGGTGCACTATTTGCTTTTATATTATTTTTGCTGATTTTTGTAAGTGTACTTGCTGTGCAGGGGTGTATCGGCATTGTTTATGTGTTGATAGGTTATGCATCAATGGTGCTGCTTCTCTTGGTATATTACAAATGGATTTATAAGCCATACAGAGAAAATGCAAAGGTTTTGCAGCTATTTGCAGCCGGTTATACTATCGATGCCCTATTTGACCGGCATATAACGTTGAGTCCAGAAATGGATAAAGTTATAGAAAAAGTTCAGGAGATTATGGAAACCTATGAGATTCTCAACGCGACCAAAAAGCAAGCCCATTATCTTGCACTACAAAATCAGATCAATCCGCACTTTTTATATAACACATTGGAAGGAATACGTGGGGAAACCTTGAGCGCGGGGCTGGATAACGTCGCAAAAATGACGGAGGCACTGGCTACTTTTTTCCGTTATACCATCTCTAATGTTGAAAACCTGGTTACATTAGAGGACGAATTGAAAAATGTCGACAACTATTACATTATTCAGCAGTACCGCTTTGGAGAACGGCTCAGCCTGAGCGTGGAATATGATGCGCAGGATGAGGTGGAGATTATGTCATGCAGGGTTCCTAAACTGATACTTCAACCTATTGTGGAAAATGCAATTTATCATGGCATTGAGCGAAAAATAGGGGAAGGCAAAGTGCGCATTAAAATAGAGTGCACAGCCAAACGCTTGATTATCACCGTATCCGATAACGGTGTCGGCATGACCGAAGAGAAACTTCAAGAAATCAGTGATAGACTAAAGGGCATGCCGTTGGACTATATAAAACCGGAGAATGAAAAACACGGCGGAATAGCTATAACCAATGTAAACAGCCGGATTAAACTGTTATTTGGGGAGGAATACGGTATATGTATATACAGCACGCTGAACGCCGGAACAGATGTGGAGATCACCCTTCCAAAAATCACTGAAAGGAATCAGGTGCTATATGAAAAATGAAGTATTGAGGATGGAGCATGTTACCGTCGTACAGAGCGAGATGACATTGCTCAACGATTTCAATCTTCATATCTTTCAATCCGAGATAATGGGGCTTGTATGTATAAATACCAACGGTCAGGACGCCATGCTTCAACTGCTCGGCCAGAATGTGCCTATACAGTACGGGCGTGTCTATTTTAATGAAAAACTCGTAAACAGTTATCAGCATAGCCCGATGACCATGAATAAAACCGCTGTAATCGAACAAAAAAGCAAACTGATCGAAAACCTTACCGTTGCTGATAATGTATATGTGATGCGTTTGGGATTTAAAAAATACATTATTAATTCCAAAGTGTTGGAGGAGCAATTGCGGCGTTATACACAAGATGCCGGCATTGATCTGGATGGGAGCAGATTGGTATCAAGCCTTACTCCATATGAAAAATGCGTTACCGAACTTTTGCGTGCCGTAGTGATGGGAGCTAAATTGATAGCTATACGCGAAATAAGCAACGTATTGAGTACCACGGATTTATTAAAATTCCATAGCCTGTTAAAATATTATTGCGGTCAAGGTTTTTCTTTTGTCTATATCTGCAGCCATCATGAGGAAGCATTTAAAGTATGCGATCGCATGGCAATTATGAGAGATGGCAAAATATTGAGGGTATTGGACAGAGATCAATTTAACAATGAAAATATAGCTCCATATTACATTGGAGAATTTGCTAAAGTGAAACGAGAAGGATTGAGTGTGACTGGTGATAAGGGAATTTTAACATTTGAAGCTGTGTGTACGGAACATATGCGGTTACTTACTTTTACTATTGTAAAAGGAGAAAGTACAGTTTTACTGGATATGGATAATGCCGTTATACAGGATATTATTGGACTGATGAATGGTCAGCTACATCAGTATAGCGGCGAGATTTACTTAAGGAATAAACTATACACTCAGAAGTTGGCAAAACATTCGCTTAAATACGGCGTAGCATTTATTCAGGAAAATCCTGTATCGACAATGCTCTTTCCAGATATGAGTTATCTGGCTAATCTGTGCTTTCTAGTAGATAAAAAACGTAACCCCATTCGATTGAGTAGAAGGGTTATCAACAGCATTGCGCAGGAATATGAACCCGTAATAGGAAGTGACATTTATGAAACAGATATTATGAAGCTGAAATTGCAGTCGCTTTATGATCTGGTCTATTATAGGATTCACCTTTGTAAAGCCGACATCGTATTTTGTGTGCAGCCTTTTGCAAATGCTGATATGTATTTGCGTCGGCATATAATAGAACTGATAAATCAACTTAAAAAACAAGGAAGCACTGTTGTGATATTGGCAACTAATATAGCGGATTCCCTAGCCGTAGCCGATAAACTTATTATTGTGTCAAAAGGTACATTTCAGGCAGAATACCCCAGAGAGGATTTTTATCTTTTCAATTCTGAGAGCATAATTCTATAGTTACTTAAAAACATGTGAAAAAATCCCCTATAAATCAAAAGCTGCTCCCCTTATCTCGCTTATGGTTCCATGTTATACTGGATTATGTAATATGGAATTAAGGCAGGTGAGAGAGATGGATGAATATATCGTGGAGATGAGCCATATAAGCAAGAGCTTTCCAGGTGTACAGGCGCTGAAGGATGTTTCGTTCCAATTAAAGCCCGGAGAGGTATTGGCATTGTTGGGCGAAAATGGTGCGGGTAAAAGCACGCTCATGAAGGTGCTGAGCGGGGTGTATACCAAAGATGAAGGTGAGATCAAGGTATTCGGCCAGATCGTAGAAGATATAACACCTAAAAAAGCGCAGGAGCTCGGCATAGCTATAATCCATCAGGAACTGAACTTGTGTCCTCATCTATCTGTGGCGGAAAATATTTTTTTAGGTCGTGAAAAAGCGCATTCGTGGATACTAAAGGATAGTGAAATGAATGATGAGGCAAGGAATATTCTTAAACGACTAAATGTAAATATAGATCCTGAAGCGATTGTTGGGGGATTACCGGTTTCTCAGCAACAATTAGTAGAGATCGCTAAAGCGCTTTCTATTAATGCTAAAGTTTTGATAATGGACGAACCTACTTCCGCCCTTACTTCGGAGGAGATTGAGGATCTTTTCGAAATAATAAGAAAATTAAAAAAAGAAGGCTGCGGTATCGTATATATTTCACATCGTTTAGAGGAACTTCAACATATCGCAGACCGCGTTATCATTATGCGCGACGGCAGATATATTATTTCGATGGACTTTAAGGATACGACGATGTCCGAAATAATATCTTATATGGTGGGACGGGAAATCAAGGATAGGTTTCCTCGCATCGATTGCCAACGCGGTAAAAAGATTTTCGAAGTTCAGAATCTCAATGCAGGCAGATTAGTGCGCAATATCAATCTTGAGATATATGAAGGGGAAATTGTGGGCATAGCAGGATTGATGGGTGCAGGAAGAACTGAAACCACCAGGGCGATTTTTGGTGCTGATCCAAAGGAATCGGGACGAATTTTTGTGGACAACAAAGAAGTTATGGTGAATAGCCCGCGAGACGCCATCCGTTCGGGTATAGTGCTTGTGCCGGAAGATCGCAGAAGAGATGGTTTATGTGTTAAGCTTAGCGTTAGAGAGAATATAGCATTGCCTAATCTCGATATTCTTTGTACCAATTTTGGCGTTGTCAATCGCAGGAAAGAATACGAAGTGGCAGAGAATACTGTTAGGAATTTAAGCATCAAACTGCCGAGTATAGAAGTCGATGCCGCATCCCTTTCGGGCGGAAATCAACAAAAGGTTGTTGTAGGCAAATGGCTGGCACGTAATTCCAGAATAGTTATTTTTGACGAGCCTACTAGAGGCATAGACGTGGCGGCGAAAGTGGAAATTTATAACCTTATGAATGAATTGAAGCGACAAGGGATCGGCGTATTGTTTGTGTCATCGGAAATGCCGGAGATAATGGGTATAAGCGACAGGATAATAGTTATGTGTGATGGAAGGATTACCGGAGAACTATATTCCAGCGAAGCGACGGAGAACCTTATTATGGAGTATGCGACCAAGTTTGAGTCTAAGCTCACACAGAAGCAAGCGGTATAATGCGTTTTATAAGATTATAGTCAGGAGTATTGAAGATGGAAAACTCGAAAAAAATGAATTTATGGGAAAGATTAATTTCCATTCGCGGGATGGGGCAGGTTTTAACTGGCACTATTGGTTTGATAGCGTTATGCTTACTGTTTAGCTTTTTAAATCCATCGTTCTATTCTGCTAGAAATATCGGAAATTTACTTCGCCAAATCGCTCCGATACTTATTATCGGTATTGGGCAGGGTTATGTGCTTATTACGGGAAATATTGATCTGTCTATAGGGTCGGTTGTAGGCATGAGCACTATGATATCTGCGACCTTAATGACAAGGGGTGTTGACCCGTGGACAGCTGTATTAGTTACGCTCATAAGCTGTCTTGGAGTTGGTATACTCAATGGTGCATTGGTTGCAAAATGTAAACTGCCGCCATTTATCGCTACGTTAGGCACTATGACGGTTGCTCGCGGTATAGCCCAGATAGTTAATAACAACTATAATACCGATGCCATAGGAAAAGCGGCGCAAGGCTTTCGCGACTTTTTTTATTATGGCAGTGTGGCAGGAGTATATAACACGATTTGGATAGCTTTGGCCATATTTCTGGTATTTAACTTCATTTTAAGCAGGACGCGCACCGGCCGGTATATTTATGCCGTAGGAAGCAATATTGAGGCAGCCAAGCTGTCCGGTGTAAATACAGACATGACGGTGATTATTACCTATGTCATAAGCTCATTTTGCGCCGCCGTAGTTGGCCTTATAACATGTGCTACGGCGGGTATGGGAACCATGGACGCCGGTACCATGTACGAAATGTACGCGGTAGCCGCGGCTGTTATCGGTGGTATATCCACGCTGGGCGGTCAAGGTATTTTGCTGGGAACTGTCGTTGGTGCTGCTATATGGGGAGTGCTTCAAAACGGCCTCCAGTTTGCAGGGGCACCGGTGGCCATACGCAATATTGTTATAGGCACGATTGTCGTCGTATCTGTTTTACTCGATGTGGTCATTCGCACTGGTAGGCCAAGAAAAAAAGCGCTCGAGGATAAAACGATACCCATACAAAAGGCTAGTTAAAGCTATATGCTTTAATTAATAAATAAAAAATATTTGGAGGTAAATTGCATGAAAAAGAAAGTTTTAGCAGTTTTATTATGCACAGTTTTGTTGGTGAGTGTTTTGGCTGGATGCAGCAGCCAGAATAATTCCGAAACGGCTGGCGAAGGGAAGACCAATGGTTCTACTGACAATGCGACGGGGCAAAATGAAGGTGAAAAATATAAGATTATCCTTATCACTATGGATAGCACAGATCAGCATTGGGTTGCGGTAGATAAAGGCGCTAAGAAGGCAGTTGAGGAACTTGGAAATATCGATTATAAATGGATGGCCCCCGATAAAAAAGACGATGCTCAGCAAATAGAGCGGATTAATAATGCGATTGCCGATGGGGCTGATGCCATAGTAATAGCTGCGACTGGGCCAGATGCTGTTACGGCGGCTCTGGAAGAAGCGAAGACGAATGGTATAAAGATTGTTTATGTAGACTCTCCGGCCAATACCGAGGCATATGCGACTTTTGCGACGGATAATCAGGCTGCTGGCAGAACAGCCGGTGAACAAATGATCAAAGCTCTGGAGGCAGCCGGTAAAAAAGACGGTAAAGTAGGTATTGTGAACGTAAATTCCGCGACGACTTCTACAGTCTTGCGCGAAAAAGGTTTCCGCGAGGCATTGGAAGGGAAAGGCTATACATTGCTTCCCACCCAATACGGTGAAGGCGATGCCATGAAAAGCCAGGATATAGCAGATAATTATATTACCGACGGAGTAGTTGGTATTTTTGGTACCAATGAAGGTTCTACTGTCGGAGTTGGCAATGCCATAAAAGCATATGGGCAAAAAGATATAGTGGGTGTCGGCTTCGATAAGTCTGATGCGATACTTTCATTGGTGAAGGAAGGTTGGCTGTATTGTACTATAGTGCAAAATCCCGAGACTATGGGATATGAAGGCATAAAGGCCGCAGTAAAAGCCATTAAAGGCGAAAAAATCGATAATCCGAATGTCGATACGGGCGTGTCTGTTGTCAGCCAAGACAACGTTGACAGTATTCAATAGAATCACATCTTCTTGTCCACAAATGCCGGGGGTATCTGCGATACCCCGGCATTATATCTTATTAAGCCGGTTCTTGTATTTTTTATACTGCCGAGCTTATCGTCCACGTCATGCATCATATGCTCTAATATTGAATGAGTTTCTTTGTCTATATCTTGTACTTGCTCAATTGTATCGGCTAATTCTGTATCAAAACTATTATCGCTTAAAGCATCTATGGCATCCATACAGCGTTGCCTCTCATCTATAAGCTGCCGAAGCTTTGGTATATCAGCCTCTTGTACAGCTAAACGCTGCATGGACGCTATATCCTTTATCTTGAGCATAAGCGCTTTCCTTTGCTCTAAATAAGACATGGCATCATATACCCGCGTATTCTTGCTGGCGATACTGTTTGACGACCTGAGCCCACGTTTGACGCATATCGCTTATGAGATCAAGGCTTTGGTCAAGAAGCACCTTATCTTTTTTTATGTTAGCTCTTACGAGGCAGTCGTTTATAAACTCATACAGGCTGTATAGATCATGCGATATATCGTAGGCCGGATCGAGGTCAGCCATAAGCTCGGCTACGATGTCTTCCGCCTTCAATATCGCATTGTTGGCTTTTTGCATATCTTTCTCATCTATATATACTTTAGCCTGCTTTATAAACTTTATAGCACCATCATACAGCATCAGTATCAGATCGCCGGGGCTGGCCGTCATGATACTGTTTTGTTGATACTGATGATAAGGATTATTTAAAATCATTATCTATATATGACCCCTTTCGTCATCTGTTTATCGTTGAGATGCAGCTAATTGTTGAACCAGCCATGCGCTCTGGGCATTCATTTGATTCAATGCCTGCTCCATAGCCGTAAATTGTCTGTAATAGCGGTTCTCAATATCTGTTAGGCGCTGTTCCATATCGCTTATGCGGTTATCCATATCCTTCATCTGCAAACCCAATACGCTGTTGTCCACTTTGAATAAACTGTTGCTTTGACCGGCTTTATCAGTGATAGCTTTTATAGTGTTGTTTACTATATTGTATAAACGCTGGGCTATGCCGGATTCGTTGAAGGCCTGCGTTTTATCAGTGGCGGTGGACGTCTTGGTAAAAAGCTCCATAACGCCGCTAGGATCGTTGGATACGGCATCACGCAGCTTGGCTTCATCTATATAAAGGCGGCCATTCTCATACCATAGACCAGATGTTATGCCTAGTTTTGACATAGAATTAAGTGAACCGTTTACGCCCTCTACGGGACGGGATATGGCGTTTCGCATATCGTAGAATGACTTATATAGTATGCTGTCGCCGTTTAGTAAGCCGCTTTTGGCTTTTTCCTCCCATTTTTCTATTTCCTTATCGCTCATGGCATCCTTTTGCTCATCGGTGAGCGGGAGATAATTCCTGTAGCGCTTTTCAGTCAGCGCCGAATTGACCTTATCCATTATATCGTTGTATTGCGTTACGAAATCCTTTATCTTATTCACTATGGCATCGGTATCCTGCTGCACCGATATGGTGGCTGCTCCAGCACTCTTGAGCGTGAAGGTGACGCCGTTTAAGGCGAATGTATTGCTTTTGCGCGACGTAGTCAGGCCGTTTATGGTGAACGAGGCGTCTTGGCCATCGGTCACGCCACGTTTGGTTTCATTTACTATGCCAAACTTCATGACATTGTTAAGAAAATCTGCATCGTCACCGCCGAATTCTATATCTGCGCCAGCAGCATTATTGTTTCCGGTATATTTTGATGTGAAGGCTATTTTATCGCTGGCCGCATCATAAAACCCGGTTAGGCCTAAGCCGGAATTTTGTATGGCCGATATGACGTCCTGCAGGCTCTGCGTATTAGGGTCTATGGTAAAGGTCTGGCTTATAGCCGTACCCTCCTGATTGTATGTGGTTATGGAGAAGTCGAGATTGTCTGCGTATGGGGCTGATACGCCTACCAGTCGACCTTCCCTTATCATCTGATTTATAGGGGTGTTTATATCCACGCCTTGGACAGTAGACTTGATCGAGCTGCCGGCGGGCACGTCGAAGCCGAGCTTGCTCAAAGCGTTATTTGTATCGGTCGGCGTAAGCTCAAATTTGATGGATGAATCGGATACAAATCGAAGTTTGTTATCGGGTGTCGCATATACTTTTATAGCATCTTCCGCTATGCCGAGTTCCGATGCCTTTGCATTTATGGCTGCCTGTATGGCCGCTGCAAGGCCGCCTGCGGTGTTATAAGCGCCTTCTGCAAGCGTTATAACAGCAGTATTGGAGCCGACCTTGAGATGGAATGAATTAGACGATGAATCTATGGTTACAGAAGCGGTTATGCCCTGACCTGTCAGCACGCTCTTTAGGTTGGATATGCCGTCGGTGCTTATAGCCTTGGCCGACGCCGCCAATTGATCGATATTTATATCATACACCGACCCGGTGGCCGATCCGCTTGCCGTAGCCGTTGCCACCGATTCGTTTGACGACATAACTTTATTTGCTAGAAAGTTGCCCTGCAGGCGCATGTTGGACACCTGATTGCGAAAGGCCAATAATGCGCTGTTCATATCTCGATACGCCGCCTGCGTCCATTCTATTATCTGTCGGTTTTGTTTTAAGCGGTCCAAAGGCAGGCGCTCGACCGTCATGAGCTGCTTCACTATGCTTTCTGTGTCTATGCCAGATGCCAGGCCGCTTACCCTAAATGTATTTATAGGATTCATATACATAATAAATCCCTCCGTTCTATCGCTTTGTCTTTATTTTCGGCAAAAAACAGAGGGAGCTTTATAGGTATTTATGCCAGTTCGTGCTTTATTTCAGCTATCACCTTATCGACGATATCGCTTACAGGTATATCTATGCTATCGGCTTTATCGCGGCGCTTGAATTCCACCATACCAGCGCTTATTTTTTTGCCTACGGTAATTCGTATAGGTATGCCTATTAAATCAGCATCGTTGAATTTGACGCCCGCTCTTTCGTCGCGGTCATCCAACAGCACCTCTATTCCGCGCGAAACCAGCTCATAGTGTATTTTTTCGGCGGCCTGTATCTGTTCAGGTTGATAATTGCTGGCCACGACGATGATTACATGATATGGCGTTACGCTCATGGGCCATATTATGCCCCTGTCGTCGTGGTGTTGCTCTATTATAGCGGCTACTGTTCTGTTTATGCCTATGCCATAGCAGCCCATGATGATGGGCTGCTCCTGTCCGTTTTCATCCAGGTATGTGGCGCCCAACGCCTCGGTGTACTTGGTGCCGAGCTTGAATATGTGGCCTACCTCTATGCCGCGGGCTATGTTTATGGGTTTTCCGCATTTAGGGCAAGGATCCCCTACCTCTATGTTTCGTATATCGGCGACTACGTCGGCTTTGAAGTCTCTGCCGTAATTTACGTTTTCGTAGTGGTAACCGGTTTCATTGGCGCCTATTATGAAATTTTTCATATGAGCCACTTCGTCGTCCACTACCAGCGCATCGACATTTATATTAATCGGGCCTGCGAAGCCAACCTCGGCACCGGTAACGTTCTCCACCGTATTGCGGTCGGCCATCTCTATGGCCGATGCCTTGAAAAGATTTTGAAGCTTGGTGATATTCACCTCACGATCACCGCGCAACATGACCGCTACTGCTTTATCGTCTATCGCGTATATGAGCGTCTTAACAAAGCGGTCGGCGGTGGTATTGAAGAAATGCATCAACTCGTCCACCGTTTTTACATCGGGCGTAGCCACTTTCTTTATTTCCTTCTCAGCCTCCTCTGCGTGAATCGGGCGATTCACGCACGGAGCCTTTTCAATGTTGGCCGCGTATCCGCATTCATCGCAATAAGCCACTTCAGCCTCCCCGACATCGGAGGACACCATAAATTCGTTGGAATCCTTACCGCCCATAGCGCCAGTATCGGCATCCACCACCCAGTATTTTAGGTCGCAACGATCGAATATGGCGCAATAGGCATCGTACATCTTTTTATATGATATATCCAGCCCGTCCCAGTCTTTATCGAAACTGTAGGCGTCTTTCATTATGAATTCACGCGAGCGCATAACGCCGAAACGCGGTCGTTTCTCATCTCTATATTTGGTTTGTATCTGATATAGGTTAAAAGGCAACTGTTTATACGATTTTATTTCGTTGCGGACTATATCAGTGAATATCTCCTCGTGCGTAGGGCCGAGGCAGAATTCACGCTCATTTCGGTCCTTTAATTTGAACATTTCAGGACCAAATACGTCCCAGCGCCCGGTTTCCTTCCATAATTCGGCCGGCAGCAACGCCGAGGCCAATATCTCCTGAGCGCCAGTCTTATCCATTTCCTCGCGCACTATCTCCTCAACCTTCTTGAGTACGCGCTTGCCAAGCGGCAAGTAATTGTATATACCGCTTGCCAACTTGCGCATAAGCCCTGCGCGGAGCATAAGCTGATGGCTGGGTATTTCAGCCTCAGACGGAGTTTCGCGCAGCGTTGTAAAAAACATTTCCGACATTTTCATATGTAAATTTACCACCTTTATCGCAAATAATCGCTTATTATTATACCATAGAGGATAAAAAAATAAAAACATTGGAATTAGAGATATAGGCCAAATTTTGCTTGACTATAATCTATGAAACGCATATAGTTAAGTCAGTTGATTTTGTATACGGGAGGTATGTATCGTGACTGGTAAAGAAAGGGCGAAAGCTATTGTAGAAGGCCTAGAGTGCGATCATTTGCCGATCCAACCCATGGTGATGATGTTCGCCGCAAAATATGCAGGCATACCATACGGCGAGTATTGTAAAGATGGCCTTAAAATGGCTCAAGCTCAGATGAAGACGGCTGTGGATTATGACTTGGATGTGCTCCTCGCATGCTCCGATCCAGCCCGTGAACTCATCGATATAGCAGGAGAGGACAGCGTAAAATGGTTTTATGACCAGCCTCCGGCCATAGATGAGGAGAGAGCTGCTTTATCCAATAAAAGTCGCCTTAAAGAATTTAAGATTCCGGACCCTTGGAATAAAGGCCGTATGAATGATCGCATTATAGCTATCCAGAAGATGAAGGAAGAGATGGGCGATCGATTAAGTATAGTCGGTTGGGTAGAAGGTCCGCTGGCATTGGCAGCCGAGCTGAGAGGTATAAACAATATAATGATAGATTTTATAGATGATCCGGATTTTGTGCTCGAGTTATTTGATTTTACCGCTAGGACAGCGATGGTGTATGCCAAAGCCCAGGTGGAAGCTGGCGCCAATACGATAGGCATGAGCGATGCCGCGGCATCGTTGATAGGGCCAGCATTGTATGAAAAGTTTTTATGGCCGGCGCAGCGAATGGTGTTGTCGGCTATAAAGGAATACGGTGCTATAAGCAGGTTGCATATGTGCGGCAATACAAATGATCTGATAGTGAAAATGAAAGAGTTGCCGGTCGATATATATGAATTGGACTTTCCTGTGGATCTCGAGACAGCTCGTCAAATATTAGGGCCGGATAGAGTGATTCTGGGCAATGTATCCACCATAGACGATCTGCTAAACGGTACACCCGATGATGTGCATAAGGCTGCTGCCTATTGCCATAAGGTATGCGGCAGGTATCATATAGTGGGTGCCGGCTGTGAAGTATCGCCGAGGACGCCTCCCGAAAATCTCAGAGCGATGATGAGATATGCTTTGGAGCATAAACCATGATAGCGGACAAAGTGTACGAGTGACTAGAACTTTTGCTACTTGTGACAGATGGCATGAAAATATTAGTAACTATTGACCACAAAAAATTTTTAAAATTTTTAATAAACCTATTGCTTTTTGGGGATAATGGTTGTATAATGAATCATACGCGATGAAGTCGCGTAGTAAAAACTTATAAGCGAGGGGATTTATTCCATGTATGAAGACAAGGTATTAGTGTGTAAGGATTGTGGCCGCGAGTTCGTGTTCACAGCCGGCGAGCAGGAATTCTATGCTGAAAGGGGTTTCCAAAACGAACCCGCTAGATGCAAGGAATGCAGAGATGCTAGGAAAGCTAGCAGAAGAGGCGGCATGTCATCGAGGCAGCCACGTCAGATGTACGATGCAGTATGCGCAGCGTGCGGCGCACCTACCAAGGTTCCATTTGAACCGAGAAACGATAGACCAGTTTACTGCAGTGATTGTTACCAAGCGCGCAGATAGGTAATCCCCGAGCTTAATGGTATCCCATTTAAGACAGAGGGTTGATTTGGTCTACAAGGCCATGCTGAAAAGCATGGCCTTTAAATTTTTTCTTATATAACTACTATAATATGTAAATAAAATCGCATTTAGTTGACATTTTTCCTCCATGCACATGGTTATCCACAATTTAAAGGGCGAAAACCAGTATTATCAACAGAGTTATACACATTATCCACAGTTTTTATATACACATATCGCTTATCTGCAATTCGTAATATATTACTGAAACGAGCGATATAAAGCGATGCAAATGATATAAAGCTGGAGAACGCCTTGAAATATTGCGTAGGCGTACTCAATGAGTGCAGCGTAGAGCAAGCGTAGGTCGGGCATGGACGCCCGACCAGCCGGCACTGAGCATGGACGCGAATTGCCGGCGTTAGCTTGCTCAAGCCAAACGAATCGTAAGTACGCCAGCAATATTTCATGAGTGGGCGGAGGCTTTATATCATTGCACGCGCTGAATTTGTTATATTACGAATCGAAGATCGCTTATAAATTCAATTTGATTTTCCATTCATTATAACGTATAATTATGCTTGATATTACTGAATGAGGAGCTGGAGAGATGGTTAAAAAACCCCTTAAAATTATATTTACGTTGGTAACCACATTGCTGATTGCAGCGATGGCGGTCGGTTGCAGCGGCAATATCGATACTATGAAGCGCATAAAAGATGACGGCCAGGTGATAATGGGCACAAACGCGGCATTCCCACCGTTTGAGATGCGCCAGGGCGATGCTATTGTGGGTATCGACGCCGAGATAGCTCAAGCCATAGCCGATAAGCTTGGAGTAAAGCTTAAAATAGAGGATATGGATTTCGAGGCCCTGCCGTCGGCATTGAAGAGCGGCAAGGTGGATTTTATAGCGGCAGGCTACACGATAAGGCCCGATAGACAGGAAGAAGCGGACTTTAGCGATACGTACTTAAAAGCTGTGCAGGCCATCATAGTGTTGAAGGATAACGATACAATAAAGACTGCGGAGGACTTAAACGGCAAGAGGATAGGTACTCAGGAAGGTACAACCGGAACAGACCTTTTCAGGGAGAATAGCCCTTATAAGGATGTGAAGCTAACGACTTATAAAAAGGGTGCCGATGCCGTGCTGGATCTCAAGAATAAACGCGTGGATGCCGTCGTATTGGATAATTATACATCTATGGCCTTGGCCGATCTTAATCCTGAGATAAAGCTGCTCGATGAGCCGGCGGCACCTCCGGAAGAATACGCTATAGCGGTGAGAAAGGGCGATACGGAGCTACTTCAAACCATAAACGATACTTTGAAAGAGTTAAAAGACAGTGGTAAGCTGGAGGAGATATTCAAAAAATATATATCCGATTATAGATCGGAGTAACCACACATAGAAGCGAGAAATAGCTGGCGGTCCGTTGATCGCTGGCTATTTCACTGTAAAGGAGGGTTTTTATTGGACGGGCTTTATAATGCCATATACAGAAACTTTATACGCGATGATCGTTATATGTATATGCTTAATGGCCTTGAAACCACCGTCATAATAGCGCTGGCGGCGGCCGCTTTAGGCATGATCATAGGCGTTGTGATGGCGCTGGGCAAAATATCTAAAAATAAAATATTTAATGTATTGGCTTCGACGTATGTCGAGATTATAAGGGGTACGCCTACCGTGGTGCAACTCATGATCATATATTATATAATATTCGGTAGTACGGCGGTACCTAAGCTAATGATAGCGATAGTGGCCTTTGGCATAAACAGCGGCGGTTATGTAGCCGAGATAGTAAGAGCCGGTATACAGGCTGTGGATAAAGGCCAAATGGAAGCGGCTAGGTCACTGGGCATGACGTACGGCATGGCTATGCGCCACGTAATAATGCCACAGGCATTCAGAAATATATTGCCGGCATTGGTAAACGAATTCATAACGCTGCTTAAAGAAACATCGGTATCAGGTTTCATAGCGCTGGATGATTTGACAAAAGGCGCGGATATTATACGCGGCATAACGTTTGATCCATATACTCCGCTGCTTACGGCAGCAGCCATATATCTTGTGTTGACAAACCTCATATCGTTTATATTCCGCAAGGTTGAAAGGAGGATGAGAATAAGTGAGCAGTGACGGCCAGACGATGATAGAGACAGTGGAGCTACATAAAAATTTCGGTAAACTCGAGGTATTAAAGGGTATAAACACAAGGGTCGATAAAGGTGAAGTGATATGTATAATAGGCCCTAGCGGTTCGGGTAAAAGCACGTTTTTGCGTTGTATAAATCTGCTTGAGGAGCCTACGTCAGGTGAGATATATATAGAAGGCGTGTCGGTTATGGAGCATAAGAAGGATATAAACAAGCTGCGGCAGAAAGTGGGCATGGTATTTCAGCAGTTTAACCTTTTTCCCCATCTTAAGGTGATAGATAATGTGGCATTAGCCCCTATGAAGGTCAAAAAGCTGGATAAAGAAGCTGTATACGCCAGAGCACGGCAACTATTGGCGAGGGTGGGGCTAAACGATAAAGCTGAAGCATACCCGGCTCAGCTTTCGGGCGGGCAGAAGCAGCGTGTGGCCATAGCTCGAGCTTTGGCTATGGATCCTGACGTCATGCTGTTCGACGAGCCTACCTCCGCATTGGATCCGGAAATGGTGGGAGAGGTGCTCGATGTCATGAAACAGCTTGCCAAGGATGGCATGACTATGGTGGTCGTAAGCCATGAGATGGGTTTTGCCCGGGAGGTTAGCGACCGCGTGCTGTTCATGGATGCCGGTATCATAGCTGAGGAAGGCGCGCCGGCTCAGATATTCTCTAATCCTAAGAATGAAAGAACCAAGGTTTTCCTGGGTAAAGTACTGTAATGCTTGAATAATGCTGTATTATAGTATAAAATATAGTTACAAAGAATCAAAGGAGGATGATGACTATGCGTATAATCATCAGCGGCAAGAATATACCTATTACCGATGCGTTGCGTGCCATAGTAGATAAAAAGTTAGGCAAATTTGACAGATATTTCGATGAGGATACCGAGGTCCGCGTGGTCATGTCTGTAGAGAAAAATCGCCATATAGTTGAGATTACCATACCGCTCAACGGTAGCATACTGCGCGCGGAGGACTATTCCGATGATATGTACACATCCATAGAGCGCGTGCTGCAAAAGCTGGAACGCCAGATCCATAAACATAAGACCAAGCTGGAAAAACGCATAAAAGAGGGCGCTTTTAAGTCTGATGAACTCCTATTCGACATAGAAACAGAATCCGAAGAATCAGAACAGCACGATGTGGTGAGGACTAAAAGATTTGCGTTAAAACCGATGTCTATAGAAGAAGCCATAACCCAGATGGAATTGTTGGGCCACGATTTCTTCGTGTTTAATAATGCCGAAACCGAAGAGATAAATGTGGTATACAGGAGAAGAGACGGAGGCTATGGGTTGATAGAGCCGGATTACGCTTGATATGATGGGTACAGTAGTTAATGCCCTGGCCATAGTGGCCGGGGCATTTTTGGGCAAATTTATAAAAGGTGGACTGCCGGACAAATACAAAGATGTCGTTATGCAAGCCGTGGGTATGGCCGTTGTAATCATAGGCATATCTGGTGCCCTCAGATTTACTGGCATAGATCCAAAGGTATTGGGCGTAGACCCTATGCTTATGATGGTGATAAGCCTGGTAATAGGGGGCATTGTGGGCGAATGGCTCAAGATAGAGCAAAGGCTAGACAGCATGGCTGCTAAGTTGCAGTCAAGATTTGCCGGTGAAGGAACATTTGCGCAGGCATTTGTGACGGCCAGCTTAGTGTATTGCGTGGGGGCCATGGCCATTATGGGTTCATTGGAGAGCGGTTTATCAGGCAATCATCAGACGCTATTTGCGAAATCTATATTGGACGGCATTACGGCGGTCATATTTTCTTCCAGCCTCGGCATAGGCGTGGCATTTGCTGCTATTCCGGTATTTATATACCAAGGGGCTATAACGCTGTCGGCTGCGGCGTTGAAAGGCATACTTACACCTCCGGTTATAGAGGCCATGTCGTCGATAGGCGGCGTTCTCATAATGGGCATAGGCATAAGCTTGCTGGATATAAAGCGCATAAAGATAGGCAATCTGTTGCCGGCCATATTCCTACCGCTTATATATGAATTGATACGCCGAATGCTGTAAGGCTGTATAGCCCATGAAGACGTGCTTGAATTTATGGCAAATCGATGTTATAATTATAATATAAAATATCGGGGTGTAGCGCAGCTTGGTAGCGCACATGCTTTGGGAGCATGGGGCCGCGGGTTCAAATCCCTCCACCCCGACCACTTATGTAAAAAGAAGGGAGGAATTATAATGCTATACGAAATCGCTAATAATTTTCCACATGCAATTTTGAAAGCAAAAGAACCTCCGTTTATCTCTATTTATGAGCCGACCGTTCGATATAGGCCGGAAAACAAACAGAATCTTATCAGATATAAAAACCTTATCAAAGATATCGAAGATTCATTAAAACAAAAATATCCGAAAAAAGAAATAACTTCTATAATGGAGCCTTTATATGCCCTTGCCGATGATGAAATGTTCTGGGTTAATATGTATGATGGGCTGGCTGTATTAGCAGCAGAGGGCCAATGCGTAGTATATAAGCTTCAGAGGCCGGTCAAAGAGCTGGCTATAGCAGCCGATAGCTTCCACATTAAGCCATTGATAAGGATTTTTCAATCAGCGGATCGCTACCATGTGCTGGGCTTAAACCGAAAGGAATTCATGCTGTATGAAGGGAATATGTATGGATTTGAAGAGGTTCAATTTGAACCGGGTACGCCTAGGACAATTGAAGAGGCATTGGGTATAGAGGATAAGGAGGCGCTCATAGCGCCTAGGCCACGGGCCAGCACCGCTGGAAGCACGATATTCTATGGTTACGATGATAAGAGCGAAATGATAAAGGAAGATACAGAAAAATTCTTCCGCTTTATCGATAAGTTGGTCTATGAAAAGTATTCGCGTCAAGCCCAGCTGCCGTTGTTAGTTGTAGCATTGCCTGAGTACTACAGCCTATTTAAGGAGATAAGCCGCAATCCGTTCTTAATAGAAGAAGCGGTTAAGGTCGATTATACTGCGCTCACTAAAGAAGATTTAAAAAAGAAGGTTTGGAGCGCCATTGAGCCGCTGTATAGGGAAAAAATAAAAAAACTTGTAGAAAGATTTGGGGAGGCTAAAGCCAAGGATTTGGGCTCCGACGATATAGCAAAAGTCGCAAAGGCTGCTTTTCAATTTAATATTGATACGATACTTATAGAGGAAGACAGAGTAGTGTTAGGCAAAGTTGATCCCTTGAGCGGAGAAATAAAGGAGGGCAATTCAGCAGGCCCACTGGTCGATGATGTATTGGACGATTTAGGAGAGATGGTTTTTAGAAATAAAGGTAATATAGTGGTGCTTCCAAAAGAGGAAATGCCTAGTGATACAGGTGTAGCTGCTATATTTAAATACAAAATGTAAAGCTGTTCAGCTTTTAAATATCGGGGCGAGTACTTAGTGCTTTGCCCCAATAAATTTTTATAAGGAGAAAATATGGACAAAGATATAGATGTTTTGGTACTAGGCAGTCTTAATATGGATCTTATAATAGAGACCGATAGAAATCCATATCCCGGTGAAACTATAAGGGGCAAGGCATTCTATACGTCGCCGGGCGGTAAGGGAGATAACCAGGCTGTGGCCATAGGCCGATTGGGCGGCAATGTATCCTTTATGGGATGTGTCGGCAAGGACGAATACGGCCGGCAACTTATAGCTAATTTGATTGACAATCATGTCGGTACCGGTGGCATATCCGAATTAGACGGTGTTAGCACTGGCTTGGCATTCATAAATGTATTTAAAGGCCAAAACACCATAATATTATATGCCGGAGCCAATGGCCAATGCACCATAGATCAGATGAAGCATTATGAAGGCATGATAAAGAGGGCACGCATACTGCTCATGCAACTGGAAATACCATTGGAGACCGTCGTATGGGCGGCTAGCGTGGCTAAAAAGTCAGATACCATGGTGGTATTGAATCCTGCTCCCGCAGCAACTCTGGATGATGAGTTCTACCACGATATAGATGTACTCGTGCCCAATGAGTTAGAAGCGCAGCAGTTATTGGATATGGAGGTCAAGCAGCGTTCTGATTATGACAAGATGGTGACCATGTTGACAGACATGGGCGTAAAAAACGCTATAATAACGCTTGGCAGCAAGGGTATGATCTATAATTCCGGCAGTGGCATAAAACATAAGCCGGCTTACGAAGTAAAGGCAGTGGATTCCACAGGAGCCGGCGATGCCTTTATAGGTGGGTTATGCTATGCGTTGGCTCAAGGTATGGATATGGACAGAGCCACCGACTACGCCAATGCTGTGGCCGCCATATCGGTTATGCGCATCGGCGCTCAGAGCGCTTCGCCTACTGCGAAAGAAGTGGAGGAGTTTTTGGCTAAGCATACAAAATAAACTACTATACATACATTTGGGGATTGAATATTTATTTGATCGATGCGTGGATGAGGGCTTATAAAATATAGGTGAAATTGGTATGATTACAACTGTTACATTAAATCCGGCGATAGACCAAACCATTATAGTGGATGAGTTTAAACCGGGAGAAATCCATAAAGTGAAAGTCAGACGTATGGATGTTGGGGGCAAGGGCATAAACGTATCCAAGCTTATTCGCGTCTTCGATGGAGATACTACGGCTATAGGATATTTGGGAACAAAAAATAAGCAATTTTTTGAGGATTTCTTCCGGATGTACGGCATAAAATACGATTTTGTATTGGTGGAAGGAGATACCAGGACAAACACCAAGATTATAGATTTGAGCAGACATCAAACCACCGAATTCAATGAATCTGGATTTTCCATAACCCAAGAAGACGTTGAAAAATTAAAAGTAATAATAAAAAAATATGAGATGGCTTCCAAATATATAGTTTTTAGTGGCAGTATGTATAATGGGAATTATCCGGGTCTATTTGGCGAATATCTGGCTCAAATAGGCGATCATAATAAAATTGTGATCGATGCTACTGGTGAAATGTTGCTGGAAGGCGTAAAATATCAGCCTTTCCTTGTTAAGCCTAATATAGACGAATTAAAAGCAACGTTTGGCATAAATTCATCATCTTTAGAAGATATAATCCGAGCCGCTATTTCTATAAGAGAACGATTCCATATAAAATGGATTTTGTTATCCATGGGTGCAAACGGTGCCGCACTGATATCACGTGAAATGATATTGAAGGCCGATGCCTTAAAAGTGAATGTGAAAAGTACCGTCGGAGCAGGAGACTCCATGATGGGGGGCTTTATATATTCGTATGACCTCTACGGTGATCCTATAGAAGCATTTCGGTATGCTATGGCTTGCGGGGCCGCGGCGGTCACCACAGAAGGGACTGAAGTATTTCCAAAAGAATTTGCTATGGACTTATACAAGGAAGTAGTCATAACTGACATGACGTCGGTTTATTTGTCTTATAAAGGGTGAAAATGGCAGGAGGTACTGCCCTTGCCATCTAGCTCCCTACCAGCGCGGCATGCGTTTCCTGCGTTTTTTACGCTTGCTCCTCAATATAAGTGTTATTATAATGATGACTATTATAAACGCAGCCGCCAGTATATATTTCAGCGCTATATTGTAGCCGTCTATATTGATGGGGCGATCAAGACTGAATCTTTTGCGCTGAGCAGCCTTTCGGGCGGCTTGTTCAGCAGCCCTTTTCTCGGCTTCTTTTACTATGGCGACGGCTTGAATATTAATTTTCTGCTCGGCGGCCCATGATTTGAAAGCCGGCGTGGATTCCTCGTCGTCGAGACTTCCTATTCTATCGAGCACATCTTGCTGCTCCCCCACATCGTTTTGTTGCTGTGCGGCTGTATATTTATAAAACAATGCTTGCTGCTTGACGGTCACGGCAAGGTCGCCCAGCTTATTGCTGGACAGCAGGCGGTTATAGAGTTCTATGGCTTTGTCAGATTGCAACAGCTCGGTATACGAGCGCGCCAGCAGTAATTGCACCAGCGGCTCATATTGCGCTGATGGCTTGACCGAAAGATACCTTTCGCCTGCATTTATGACGTTGACGTAATCGTCGTTGTTGTAGAACTGGGCGATGGATTGGAGTTGCTTATTGCCGGATAACCTCAGCCTTTCTGTTGCGATGAATTCGGTAGGCTTAAAATGCACGATTATATCCTCTGGCGGTTCCACATTGCTGTAACGCCATACAAGATTGCCCTCGTCGCTTATTTTGGTAGGCGTTGGTTTGGGCGTGGGGTCCATAGCGTATATCATAGGCTGTGGAAAACGGAAGGTTAATTCTATCTGTTTGACAGCCCCATCCCATAATGCCATCGACTTAAGCGGGAAATCCATGACCTGTGTCCCATCGTTGAGCAGCTTATTATGCAGTGACAATGTGCCTTTTATTACCAATGTCTGATTGGCCTTTATATCGACAGGCCAAGTCATCCAGCGCAAACCCGTATACTCGCCTGTTCCGAGTTTGACCACCTGATTACCTTTAGGCAACTGGCCGTTTATATATATATCCTTGCCCCTTGAAAAGTCATATACTTTTGCAACATTTTCGAGGTATCCCATTGTTATATGAACAGGCTTATCGCTGTTATTTTTTATAACATATTGCAATGAAACATCGGAGTTATTTATCCCAACATCGACAGTGGCTTTCAATGACAACAGCGATATTGCAGATGAAGGCATTACCCGTGCTTCGTCGCTTTCATTATCGGTTATAAGCGGTGCTGCATATACAATTGCGGGCTTTATAAATATCGGCAAAAATAATGTTGCCGTAATCATTATCAAACATATCTTCTTAAACATATATACCCTCAATATATCCTTAATATATACCTGTCTATAAGTCTACCACATATCTTATATAGAGGCAAGCGTAAAAAATGGGGTTAATTGAATAGTTATGCTTTATAAAGCCGGCGTGCTGCATCCGTCAAAAGATTATATGCAAATACCGCCATGCCTATCATAATAGCAGCCAATATTATATACACGAATGTATCGCTTAGCCCGCTTATGACCAACAGTATAGCCGCTATAACCAGTGCGAACAACGGGACGAACATAAGTATAAACGTAAAACCGGCGGCTGAATTGTTTTTAAACAGCTCCTGCGGCGTATTCCAATCCAACCTCGGCATTCGAGCGTCCAGTGTCATAGAGACACATGCCATCGCGAATATACCGGGTGCCGCTATAAGTATCATTATCGCAGCATCGACCATGCTCCTGTGAAATATAAACGATAGAGCACATATGATAAACACTAAAAAAACACCTATTATAGCCACACAATTCAGAAGCTTTGCATTTACCTGTTCTTTTATATCCACGGGCAGTGCAAGCGACATCCAAAAAGTGCGACCTTCCCTGCTAAAGGTTGTATAAGTTAAAGGATTACTAGCGGCGACAAACAGCAATATACCTACAATTGCGAGATTGAATACAAGCGATCCTCTCGGCACATCGAGTAAAGTCGTTATCCCGCTCATATCCTGAGATGTCATAAAAGGGATGAGAAAGGCTGCGGGTATGATAAGGAAAGGCATAAGGCCGTTGGTTACAAATAACGGCGTGCGCCAGAATAATTTCCACTCTTTCATAAAGAGAGCCATAGTATGACTCCTCTTTTTGCCAAAAGCTCTGCTCAATTGGTGCCGATCTAACCGTTGTCGTCGACCTGACACTTCCGAGCTCGCTAGTACCGACTTGTAGAATACGGTCTCAGACAGAGCCAGTACGCCTGCTAGCACCAACGACGATATTCCTAAGAATAGTGCCATGTAGCCGACTGCAAGCATGCCTTCCGAGATCATCGCATTTACAGCCCATGACGCCGGTGGGAATGCCGAGCTTAAAGTGCGTACAAGATCCATGCTGCCGTTTAGCATATCCTCCATGCTATCAGTTCCCATATTGTTTGTTCTATTAATAATTACTTGCATACCTATGCTGATAATCACACCGAAGACCGTTCCTAGTGCAGTAAAAAACTCCTTGCCCTTAGTGGCACTTATGAATCTCATCAATACCATCACTATCAGAGATGCTATGGCCAGTGGTAAAAGTGGCGCCGTGAGCATTATTATTACGGATGATATCCAATACATTACTCCTATATTTATATAAGTGGCATAAATTATTACGGCGGGCAGTATAAGCGGGATGGTAAGGACATATTCGCTAAGCATAACGCCTATGAACTTGGCTCCTACTATTTGCCATGGTTTAAATGGTATGGGTATTAATATAGATAAGTCCTGTGCAAAATAAAAAGCGCTCATAACTGTAAAAATGCCTGTAATCAACTCTACAATCTGGACAATTATAACGGATATAACCAACACAAGTTCTGTTTGACCTATGGTCAGCCCCGCTTGCATAATGCCCATGAGTATGGTTGTATAGAAGCTGAACAGTATCCCAAAGCCCAAGAGCATCAGTAAACCAACCAGTATAGGCTGCCATAGTTTGTCCTTCTCTTTTGTGTATTTGTCTTTGAAAGCCGATATACCGTACTGCACATTAATGAGGGTTTTAACCAGCGATATAAAAGACCTGTTCACTGCACTGCGCCTTCTTCCGTGAGCTGCAAGAATAATTGCTCCAGAGATTCATCCATCTGGCCATGGCGCAACTCATCCAACGTACCACATGCTACCAGGCGCCCTTTATTTATAATACCTATGCGGTCGCACAATCTTTCGGCTACCTCCAGTACGTGCGTTGAAAAAAAGACCGTGTGGCCCTCGTCGCAATGTCGCCTCATCATCTCCTTCAGTTGGAATGACGAGTGCGGATCCAATCCCACCATAGGCTCATCTAGTATCCATACCGACGGATCATGCAGTAAGGCCCCTATTAGTACGATTTTCTGTCTCATGCCATGGGAATAGCTCTGTATGAGGTCACCTACGGCATCGCTCATTTCAAATGTGTCCAATAGATAACTTATACGCTGTTGGCGGTGCTCTATCGGAACGTCATATACATCGGCTATGAAGTTTAGGTATTCTATACCGCGCAACTTTTCGTATACGTCGGGATTATCAGGTACATAAGCGATACGGCGCTTTGCTTCTATGGCATTCGAACGTATATCATATCCGTCTATCTTTATAGAACCAGCAGTAGGTTCCAATAAGCCCACCATCATCTTTATGGTAGTAGTCTTGCCAGCTCCATTCGGACCAATGAAACCAAATATCTCTCCGGATTGCACAGTGAGATTCAAACCATCCACGGCCTTTATTCCGCTCCTGTTATAGACCTTTGAAACCCCTGTTATTTCAATCAACGCTATATCCTCCGCTTTGATTATTAGCTGTTATTACCATAAATATATTACCACATCTCTGCCAATTTGAAAAGAAACAGATATGGGCTTGTACTATAATATCGTTATTGACGGAACGCATTATCGGATATACAATATCCATAAAGCGATAAGCTTTTATAAAAAATTAAGAATTACTTAGGAGATAAAAATGGCGAAGGGTTATAACATAGAATTGCGAAAACGTAATAAATACAATCGCATACTTAATATTATCCGCAATCATGAAAATATATCGCGCTCAGAAGTAAAAATCATCAGCAAATATGGAATGAGTACCGTATTAAAGGGTATAGATGAATTATTGAAACAAGGGCTTATTGTAGAGTCTGGTATAGGTGAGTCCCAAGGGGGACGAAGACCCATTTGGTTAGCTGTAAATCCCGACGGCGGCTATTTCGTCGGCATAGAGTTTTATTCCAGGCGTATATTCAGCGTTATATTAAATTTAACCGGCGAAAAAATATACGACAATAAAACGGATATAGAGCCCGATAGTAACTCGGCGGCCATATTGCAATCCCTTAAAGGTGTTATAAAAGAAATGCTAGACTTTTTAGGCAGTGCTGCAAGCAAGGTATTCGGCATAGGCATAGGTGTTCCGGGGCAAATAAACAAACAGGCGGGGATTTCCATCGAATATGGCCATATTCATGGATGGTCCAATATACATATAAAAGATGAAATAGAAAAAACATTCGATATACCCGCATATATAGAGAATAACACCAAGGTTATGGCTTTGGCTCATAAATGGCTGAAACCGTACGGTGAGGCCGAGGACTTTTTATTTCTTTGCATTCGTTCAGGCATAGGTATGGCGTGTATGCTAAATGATCAGCTTTATCTTGGCAAGAACAATAATGCCGGTGAAATTGCTCATTTTGCTTTGCCCAACAGCAATCGGCGGTGCTATTGCGGCAAAATAGGTTGCTTGGATATGGAGGCGTCCAACGATGCGATCTTGTCCAAAATAAGAGAAGGTATAAAAGTAGGCCGTTTTGCACAGCTCAGCGCCATGGCGGAAGATCCGGACGCCATCGATATGGATATATTTGTACAGGCTGTGAAAATGGGATACGATGATGCTATGGAATTATTGGAGGAAACCGCAACATATCTGGGATATGCCTTGGCGGCTGCTATAAATATATTAAACCCCGGTAAGATAGTTATATGGGGAGATATCTCGAAGACGGAGGACATATTTATTGAAATGTTGTGGGAATCCATACGAAGGTATGCTCTATCCTTGAATCTTCAGGACTTGAAAATAGAATATTCCCAATGGGGCGAGGATTTGGGAGCGTTGGGAGCCGCTACATTGATTATGCAACAGGAATTCGGTTTTTTTGACGCACCGATATAAACGAAATTTATCGTTATCCATAGATTAATTAGCCCTAACCTTGACTTAGCTGGTAAAACGTATTAAAATATCGTTAAAGACAAAAGTGCAATTGAATCTATCTATAATATTTAAGAAACAATGTAGAAAGGTGAGGGAAATTGTGTCTAAGATCACATTCCTAGGAGCAGGAAGTACGGTTTTTGCAAAAAATGTATTGGGGGACTGCATGCTCGTTCCATCGTTGCAGGATTCGGAGTTCGCCTTGTTTGACATTGATGAAGAAAGGCTGAGCGACTCATACAAAATTTTGTGCAACTTGAAAGAAAGGTACAACAGCGGCGTCAGCATAAAAGCCTACGCCGACCGTAAAGAGGCGCTCAAGGATGCGAATTATGTCATCAATGCCATATATGTCGGTGCAAAAGAAAAAATATATATGAACGATTTCGTTATTCCGAACAGGTACGGTTTAAGGCAGACTATCGGCGATACGTCCGGCATAGGTGGGTTATTCCGTGGCCTTCGTACTATTAAAGTTATGCAGGAATTTGCCCGGGACATTGAGGAAGTTTGCCCGGATGCGTGTTTGCTCAATTACACCAACCCGATGTCTATAGTGACCGGTTATGTGCAGCGCGCCACCAGCGTTAAAACCGTAGGGTTATGTCACAGCGTGCAGGCATGCGTGCCCGGACTTTTAAAAACCCTCGGTATGGAGGATGAATTGGAAGGCATCAAATGGAAAATCGCGGGTATAAACCATATGGCCTGGCTGCTAGAGGTGGCCGATAAGCACGGAGAGGATCTATATCCCGAGATAAGGCATCGCGCAGATATAAAGCAACAAATGGGCAAACATAATGATATGGTGCGCTTTGAAATAATGCGGCGTTTTGGTTATTACGTTACCGAATCATCCATACACAATGCCGAATACAATCCATATTTCATCAAAAACAGGTATCCTGAATTGATTGAGAAGTTCAACATATCGCTGGACCAGCATCCCAAGAATTACGCAGACAGGCTGGCAAAGTGGGCGCAGATGCGCGATGAGCTGACCAGCAATAAAAACGTCGAACATGAGCCTTCCAACGAGTATGCATCGCAGATAATTAACGCTATGGAAACCAATGAAGTGTGCGAGATTGCTGGCAATGTATCGAATAATGGAGGTCTTATCGAAAACCTTCCGAATAAAGCGTGTGTCGAGGTGCCTTGTCTTGTGGATGGGAGCGGCGTCAATCCATGTTATGTCGGAGAATTGCCGGAGCAATTGGCGGCGCTCAACCGCAACAGCATAAACATGCATTTAATGACCATTGAGGCGGTGATGTCGAAAGATAAGGAGAAGGTGTATCAGGCCGCTATGCTTGACCCGCATACCGGCGCCGAACTATCGATGGACGATATAATATCTCTATGCGATGAGATGATGGAAGCGAACCAAGGCTGGCTCCCCGAATTCAAGCTTTTTAGCTAATAATAAGTAAGAATGGAAAGAAAGTGAGTTGTCTCGAATGAGTAACAGTACAAATATTAAAACAAACACGCATGACGGTGCATCGAAATACATCGGCATGCTGCCGGGGATACTGATCGTTATATTAATCGCTATTCCCTCCAGATTTATAAATTCACTTTATCCGCCGCTGAGCGATGTCATAGTGGCTATAATATTGGGTATGGTTATAGGGAACGCTTTTAAGCTGCCGCGGATGCTTATTCCAGGCATACGCTTTTCGGCCAAAACCGTATTGAAGCTCGGCATCATTCTTTTAGGTGTCAGCCTAAACTTTTTCGATGTACTTAAGGTGGGCGCGGCCTCGATATGGATCATAGTAGCATGTATCACACTGGCATTGCTGTTAACGCTGTATTTGGGCAAGCGGTTCCATATACCGGCGAAACTGGCGGCGCTAATAGGCGTCGGTACATCGATATGCGGTACTACCGCCATAGTAGCTACGGCCCCTGCTATTGATGCCGACGAGCAGGATATCAGTTTTGCAGTGGCCACCATAACCGTGTTCGGCATACTGGCTATATTTATATATCCTATTGTGGGCGATTTGTTGGATCTTTCTCAGAAAACATTCGGAATGTGGGCCGGTACTGCTATAAATGAGACTTCGCAAGTAGTGGCTGCTGGATTTCTATACGGAGAGCAAGCGGGAGAGATGGCCACTGTGGTTAAGCTGACCCGTACCATATTTTTAGCGCCTGTAATGCTCATCATGGCTTTTTCCTTCAGAAAATCAAAAGGAGAAACCGCTTCCAGAAACGTCAACATAGTGGCTGCGTTCCCATGGTTCATATTGGGTTTCTTGGCCATGGCATTGCTCAACACATGGGGCGTTTTTTCGACCGAATGGACGGGGATGATAAAGACTGTATCAAAATTCCTCATCGTGATGGCTATGGCCGGTGTCGGTTTGAATACGGACTTTAAGGGAATCAGGGCAATGGGGTTTAAGGCATTTTACCTAGGATTAGGAGCTGCCATAATCATGGCGGCGACCAGCTTGGCATTAATAAAGCTAGGTGGATTGTAACGTCTATAAAACTGTTGCCATAGACAATATCCTTAATAGGACGTTTATGGCCGACGGATATCCTCTCGAGAAAGACTTTATGGCTTATCTTAGAAGAGAAAGGATATACAGGAGGGGCGATCCGGATGAAGAAATAGTCATTATAGATTGTTGACAAATACGAAGCTTTGATTTAAAATATCGTTAAAGATAAAAGATAAGTATTTTGTGAGGAGGTTTATCATATGGGTAATGCCTATAAAATAGCAGTTATAGGGGCGGGAGATCGCGGCCGCGCATACAGTAATGCATGGTCTAAGATGGATAATGTCGAACTGGTGGCCGTATGCGATATTTTGCAGGAACGCGCCGACAACTTCATGCAAGAATTCGGATATAAAGCGAAGTACCTCCACTATAGAGAGGCCATCGATAAAGCCGATGCCGATATAGTGACGGTGTGCACTCCGGCATATCTTCATCCCGAGATCAGCATATACGCTATGCGGCGCGGCAAGCATGTAATAAGCGAAAAACCGATGGCGCTTTCCCTGGCGGTAGCGGGGGATATGATCAAAACCGCACAGGACAATAACGTCCAATTGGCCATGGGATTTCAATATCATAACATAGGGGGGTTTCGCAAGATTAAGCATGCCATAGACGACGGTCTGCTAGGCCGGCCGATCATGGCACGTTTCGCCGATATCCGCTCCATAAGGCCCAAACCGGCCATGCATGACGCGCAATACGGCAACGGCGGCCCCATGGTGGATATGTTATGTCACTTCACAGACCTAATGCGATGGTATTTCCAATCCGATCCGGTAAGCGTGGCTGCAAAGGACTTTACTTTTTCTCAGGACAGGCCCGAGATAGCCCATATAGAGCATAAAGCGCCTGATACCGCCGCCATAATCATACAATTCGAGTCGTCGGATGTAGGGGCCGTTACGTTGTGTTGGGGTCTACCGCCCACTGTGAACGGCAGCCTGCAATGCGAGATGGTGGGACCGAAAGGATTGCTTGAAACGATTGAGCCATTCGGAAATGGTGAGGTACGATGCAAGTTGGACGGAAACCGGGTAGAAGATATACCCCTTCTCGATCCAGAAACTGAGGAAATCATAGATCCTCAGATAACCTTATTAAAAAAACTTCTTAAAGCCATAGAAGGTGATGGTTCACCTCAACGCGTGGGCAGCGACGGTTATATAGCACTTGCCACGTCACTGGCCGCAATAAAGTCGGCTGCCGAGGGACGATCGGTTACGTTGCGGGAAATATACGAGGAACAACCCGATGTCATGGCTAGTATGGGTTTATCCTAATGGCAAACTATAACATGTAATATCGTTATAGATAAAATTGATGGGAGAAAAAATAATGTCGCTGGTTACAACTCAAACTATGTTTCGAAAGGCCATGGAAGAAGGTTATGGTATAGGGGCATTCAACGTTAATTGCCTGGAGATGGCATTGCCGCTCATACAGGCTGCCGAGCAGGAACGCGCGCCGCTTATACTGCAATTCGGGCAGCGCTATCTGGACTTCATATCCCCAGAAGTATTTATGCCATACGTAGCAGCCTTGGCAAGGGGGGTTTCTGTGCCTATTGCCATACACCTTGATCACAGCCATGATTTGGGGCAGAATATACGTTGCCTGAGGGCGGGTTTCACATCGTTGATGTTCGACGGCTCATCGCTGCCGCTGGATGAAAACGCGCGTTTGGCGGCCGAGGTAGCGAAGATGGCCCATGCGTGCGGCATACCGGTCGAGGGTGAGGTGGGTGCTGTCACGATTTATAATGAAACGACGGGTTATACGCCGACGGCGTTGTCCGATCCGGATGAAGTGGTTAAATTCATCGAAGCCTCAGGCGTCGATTCCGTCGCCGTATCCGTCGGGAATATGCATAAGATGCCAGTCAAGGAAGCGCGTATAGACATACCGCTCATACGGGAAATCAGACGGCGCGCATCCATACCGCTTGTGATGCACGGCTCCACCGGCATAAGCGACGAGGATCTGGTGAAGGCTATAAAGGCCGGAATAACCAAGGTGAATATCGCCACCGAGTTTAACAGGGCATTCTTATCCGGTATAAAGCAAAGCCTGTCCGAAAGACCGAAAAATGATTTCCCAATGGAGTACATCACGGAAGGCATGCTTGCCGTAAAACGTTTGGCCGTAGACAAGCTGCGGCTGACGGGCAGCAGCGGCAAGGCATAGAAGAAGGGATAACATGAGGATTTCATTACCATATGGCGAAGGCACATCCGACATAGATATACCCGATATATGCCGCACGAGCGTACTGTACAGGCCCGAAGCCGGGGCGGCGGCAGACAATGCCGCCGAGCCCGTCGAAGATGCGCTGAATCATCCGCTTGGAGATGTTTTGGAGAGCGTCGTCGAGCAAAGGGCTTCAGACCTAGGCAAAAACGTGTCCGAGCTTAACGCGGTTATAGTAGTGAGCGATGCTACGCGCGGTGTGCCCAATGACGCCATATTAAAGTCGATTATAAGCCGCCTTGAAACCGTCGGCGTACGGCGCGACAACATGGCCATACTTATAGCTTGCGGCAAGCATAGGCAGCCGTATGAAGATGAGATGGCGCGCATCGTCAACCCTGCCATTATAAAAGGCATCAGGGTGGTGGCGCATGAAGCCGGGAAGTCGGAGACGACTTACGTCGGCACTACTTCATATGGAACGGAAGTACATATAGATAGCAATTATGTGAGGGCGGATCTGCGCATAATCACCGGCATGATAGAGGCCCATCAATTGGCCGGCTTCTCCGGCGGTGCTAAAAGCGTATTCATAGGGCTTGGCAGTGAGCAAACAATATCGCACAATCATTCCCTGCTGGTTCGACCGTCGGCCAAAATGGGCATCTTTGAAGGCAATCCGGTCAGGGAGGATATAGAAGAAGGCTTTGGCTTTATAGGTACGGATTTTATGTTAAACGTGGTGCTGGATACGCAAAAACTCGTGCTTAAGGCGTTCGCCGGCACATATTCGGAGGCGTATAAAGAAGGCGTGCGGTTTGCCGCCGACGCCTCGGTCGTTTACTTCGACGAACCGGCTGACATAGCGATAGTTTCATGCGGCGGGCATCCCAAGGATATAAATATGTATCAGGCGCAGAAGGCGTTGGCGCATATAGATCCAATGCTCAAACCCGGCGGCGTCGCCGTATTATTAGCGCGTTGCTCTGACGGCGTAGGAGAGGGGCTGTTCATGCAATGGATGCACGAAGCGTCATCGCCGCGCGACGTACTGGACCGCTTTCAAAGAGAAGGATTTATATTAGGCGCTCACAAAGCGTTTCTTCTGGCGCGTAGCCTGGATAAATTCAAAACATTTCTTGTATCCGATCTGGATGAAAAAACGGCGCGTGATCTGTTCTTTATACCCAGTCCCACGGCGCAGACAGCCGTGGATGAAGCAGTAGAGCAATGCCGCAACGCCGGCATCTTGAACCCTTCGGTCATAGTCGTACCGCAGGGTATAGGTATACTACCGAAAAAATATTAATTTCACAGGAGGTATCATTCCATTATGGAGCACAAATTTTTGATACATGACCCCAAAGACAGCGTAGGGGTTGCGGTAGCCGACATTTCGGCAGGAGAGACGGTAAAGGGCGTGGCCATGGAGGATCATAGCATGGTCGTGGAGATCAAGGCCTTAAACGATGTGCCGTTAGGCCACAAGATCGCTTTGAAGGACTTCGAAACGGGGCAGCCGGTCATAAAATACGGCGTGCAGATAGGGCTGACCAGGCAACCTATCGCTAAAGGCGAGCATGTTCATACACACAATATTAAGAGCGCGAGGTGGTAACAGATGAACAATACAAAATTTATGGCCTATAGAAGGCCCAATAATGCTGTAGGCGTCAGGAATCATGTGGCCATAATATCGGTAGACGATATATCCAACGCAGCCACGGAGGCTGTGGCCAAGGTTATACAAGGCACGCTGCCGCTGCCACATCCGTATGGCCGTTTGCAATTCGGCGAGGATTTGGAACTGTTCTTCCGCACCATGATAGGTACGGGCTGCAATCCAAACATAGCGGCTGCGGTGGTCATAGGGATAGAGCCGGAGTGGACCAACCTGATAGCCGACGGCATAGCCAAAACCGGTAAGCCTGTTGAAGCTTTTGCTATAGAGAAACATGGCGATCTCAATACCATAGAGAGGGCATCATGGGCGGCCAAGGACTTCGTCCATAAAGCCTCCGAGATGGTGCGCGAAGAGGTGGATATATCTGAATTGGTCATGAGCATAAAGTGCGGAGAATCAGATACTACTTCCGGTATGGCGGCCAATCCCACGGTAGGTAAAGTAGTAGAGCGCATGGTAGCCGTAAATGCCACGGTAATGTTCGGTGAAACGACCGAATTAACGGGCGGGGAGAATATCGTGGCCGATCGCATGAAGACCCCCGAGGCGCGCAAGCTGTTTATGGAGTTCTTTGAAGATTATGCCAACCTCATAAAAAGTCAAGGTGTAGATCTATTGGGCTCGCAGCCCACAAAAGGCAATATCGCCGGCGGCCTGAGCACTATAGAAGAGAAGGCCATGGGCAATATACAGAAGATAGGTAGGGCAATGGTAGACGGCGTGCTCGATGAGGCCGAAGCGCCTTCAGGCAAAGGGCTGTATTTCATGGATACATCGTCAGCCGCTGCCGAAGCTGTGACGCTGTTTGCCGCAGCCGGCTCGGTAGTGCATTTGTTCCCGACCGGCCAGGGTAATACCATAGGCAACCCTGTTATACCGGTCATAAAAATATGCGGCAATCCGAAGACGGTGTCCACAATGTCGGAGCATATAGATGTTGATGTGAGCAAAGTGTTGACGTTGGAGAAGACGCTGGAACAAGCCGGCGACGATCTGTGGGATATGCTAGTGAGGACAATAAACGGCCGTTTGACGGCGGCAGAGGTGCTGGGGCACAAGGAATTCGTGCTTACCAAGCTTTATCGCAGCGCATAACCCGTGTATGAAAGGAGGCGCGGGCCGGTGCCGCAATTGCCGGCCCGATCTCATCATGAAGAAGATATGGATAGAAGGCCGATGGACCGATACGCCCGAGCATTTGGAGGTGAAGAGCCCGTATGATGGCTCGTTAATAGATACTGTTTCATATGCCGATGTTACGTATGTAGAGAGAGCAGCGAATAGCGCACGACGTGGTGCAGAGCAGATGAGGCGTCTGTCGGCTGCGCACCGCTCGGAGATATTGCTAAACACTGCGCGTATTATGCAGCGGAGGTTCGATGAATTTGCATTGACGCTGACCAAAGAGGTTGGCAAGCCGCTGCGCGAGTCGCAAAATGAAGTCGACCGAGCCATACAGACAATAACCATAGCCGCCGAGGAGGCCAAGCGCATATACGGGCAGACCGTGCCCTTTGACGCTACGGCTGGCGCCGAGAACAAGCGCGGCTACTATATGCGCGTGCCCGTAGGCATAGTGTTGGCTATAACGCCGTTCAATGCGCCGCTTAATCTGGCTGCGCATAAAGTTGCACCGGCACTGGCGGCGGGCAATGCGGTGATACTAAAGCCGGCCAGCGCTACGCCGTTGGCTGATACCATGCTGGTCGAGGCATTGCTGGAGGCGGGATTGCCGCCCGAGGGCATAAACCTTATCATCGGTAGCGGCTCTGCCGTGGGCGATGCCCTGGTGGCCCATCCGGCGGTCAATATGGTTACGTTTACAGGCAGCCCCGAGGTGGGAGAGCATATCATGCACATAGCCGGGCTAAAAAAGTTGACTATGGAGTTGGGCTCAAGTTCGTGCGTTATAGCCATGGATGACGCCGATATAGATGCCGTGGCGCGCAAAGTGCGTGTGGCCGGTTATGCCAATGCCGGTCAGGTGTGCATATCGGTGCAGCGCGTCATCGTCCATGAGAAGGCGTATGATAAATTCATAGATAAGTTGGTTCCCATGATAGGTGCGATGAATATAGGCGATCCGCTGGATGAATCGGTGGATATGGGGCCGATGATAACCGAAACCGAGGCGCGGCGCGTGGAGCAATGGATACAGGAGGCCGTTGTAGCTGGTGCCCGATGCATGATGCCGGTTAAACGCAGCGGAGCGTTGTTGTCGCCCACAGTGTTGGCCGATGTGACCCCTGGTATGAAAGTATGGGATAAAGAGGTTTTCGGGCCGCTGGTAGCCGTTGCGCCATGCCGGGATATGGAACACGCCGTAGAATTGGCCAACAGCACGACTTACGGCTTGCAGGCCGGCGTATTCACCAACAGGTTGGACGATGTATGGCAGGCTATAGAAGGGATTGACGTCGGCGGCATCATGATAAACGAGGCGCCGTCGTTCAGGATAGACGCCATGCCTTACGGCGGGGTAAAACTCAGCGGCATAGGCCGCGAGGGGCCGCGCTATGCCGTCGAGGAGATGACCGATATGAAGCTGGTATGCTTCGATATAGGAGGAGGTAGGAAACCGTGAAGATAGGATTTGTGAGCGGTTCGTTAAAAGATATGGATTTAGCGTCGGTTATAAAGTTTGCCCGCGATAATGGTTTCAAAGCGTTGGAGATCAGCGCTCGGCCCGAGGTCAAGCATTTGAATATAGCTGAATTGGCGGAGGGCAAGGTCAAAGAGGTAATGGAGCTGGAGGAGCGTTACGGCGTGCGCATATCATCGCTCCTATACGGCGCACAGCATCTGCATCCGGATAAGAAAGTGCGCGAGGAAAGCCACGAATACATGAAAAAGATGGTCTTGGCGGCAAAACATCTTGATGGGCCAGTAGTCAGCGCTTTTGTAGGTAGAGATCAGTCTGTTTCCATAGAAGAAAATCTTGAACGGTTTAAGGAGGAATGGCCGCCGCTTGTGGATTTTGCTGAAAAACACGGCGTCAAGATAGCTATAGAGAATTGTTATGCGGGCGGATACAATATAGGAGCGCTCCCTCAGGTATGGGAGGAAATGTTCAGTATAATTCCATCGCCAGCATGGGGGCTGAATTTTGACCCTTCTCATTTGGTGTGGCAGGGCATCGATTATATAAAGGCCGTCCATGATTTTGGCAAGCGCATATACCATGCACATGCCAAAGATACCGAGATAATGGAAGAGAAGCTGAAAAAATATGGCATATACAGCCAAGGTTGGTGGCGTTATCGTATACCGGGACGCGGCCTGGTAGATTGGTGCAGTTTCATAGACGCGCTGGAGCAAGAGGGTTATGATCATGTTATAAGCATAGAACATGAGGACCCCGTTTGGGAGGGCAGTATCGAAAAAGTCGAAAAGGGGCTGATTATGGCTAAGCGCCATTTAGAGCAGTTTATCTAAAAATCGCCAGAGAGGTATTTAGAGGTATGATAAAAGGGGGGATGCTATATGAGGGATTTAAAGATCTTTGTTAAGAAGGATTGAGATATATCGTGCATTATATATCTCAAAGGCTGGAGATGTATTAACAGTACTTTTGATCTTAGAATATTGAAAAAGGAGGGAAAATTATGGTAAAACATGTCTTAAAGGTGGTAAGTATTTTATTATGCGTGGTTATGTTGTTATTTGCAACTCTTACAGGCTGTAGTAGCACGAGCAACGATTCCGAAGCCCCTGTGTCTAGTTCTTCTGGAAACACTGTTGAGGATACTTCAACTCAAGTCGGCGGAAAAATTACATTTGTCGCAGGTAATGATACTACAGGAGCTGTTAAGAAAAATGTAGAAGAATTCAAAAAACTTTATCCCAATATCGAAGTAGATTTTCAACAACTACCGGGTAATTCTGATGATGTAAAAAAAGGTATTATGGCCCCCTTGGCAGCGAGCGATACTGATCCTGATGTATTCAGTACGGATATTATCTGGTTGTCGCAATTTGCTTCTGCAGGATGGCTTTTAGATGTTACTCAAGATCTTGAGGCTATGAAGGATAAATACGTAGCTGGTCCCCTTTCTACTTGTTATTTCAATGATAAGGCATACGGATTTCCTGACTATACAGATGTTGGATTATTGTATTATCGTAGCGATATTATTAAAGAGCCACCTAAAACATGGGATGAATTGGTCGAGATGAGCAAAGCTAATATAGGTAAGAACGGCATAGAATATGGGTTCATATACCAAGCTTTTCAAGGGGAGCCGGTGGTTTGTAATGCTTTAGAATTTATAAAGCAAAACGGGGGAAACGATTTTGTAAATGGTAAGTTTGTAATCAATTCTCCTAATAGCGTTGAAGCGTTAAAATTTATGCGTTCTTTGATAGACGATGACATTTCTCCAGAAGGGGTTTTAACCCATAAACCGGATGATAGTAGAGCGATTTTTGAAGAGGGTAAGGCATTGTTTATGAGGAATTGGACATATGCTTATGCACCTTCTCAGGCCGATACTTCTAAAGTAAAAGGTAAAGTTGGTGTTGCACCGTTGCCGATCGGACCTAAAGGGGAAGAATCCAGTGGTACATTAGGCGGATGGAATATAGCCATTAATTCCCATACAGATAATAAGGATGCAGCTCTTCTTTTTGCTAAGTTTATAAGCGATGAAACTGCACAGAAGAATCGTACGATTATGGCATCGACTTTCCCAACGCTTAAGACTGTTTATGATGATAACGATGTACAACAGGCATTGCCGTATCTAAAAAGTGTAATGCCAGCTACTGAGCAAGCTAAACCTAGACCTCAAGTACCTGATTACCCTGCTATTTCTTCTATTATGCAAATTTATTTGCATAAAGCCTTAATGTTAGAAATGCCATATGAGGAAGCACTGGCACAAATGACAAAGGAATTAGAAGCGGCTTACGCAAAACAATAGAAATAATTTTATTGACAACCAATCCTCATCAAGGGTTGGTTGTCAACTCAGAATGAAGGGGAGGCTAAATGTGGAATCGTAGAATAAGAATAACGGCGGAGGTTAGAAATAACATAACAGCATATATATTGATTTCGCCAGCTGTGATTTTAATCACCCTTATAGGTGTAATACCGATCATAAATAGTTTTTTATATAGTTTTCAGCATTATTTATTGACAGATCCCCAAGACATCCATTTTATTGGTCTAGAAAATTATATAACATTGTTTAAGGATCAGAATTTTTATTATAGCTTGTGGAATACAATGCGCTTTACGGTAATGTCAGTGGCATTAGAATTAATTGTAGGTTTCATCGGCGCGTTTATGATGAATAAAGTAACAAGGGTCGTCGGTGTTGTCCGTACCGCTGTATTAATTCCATGGGCGATTCCAGGTATTATTATATCATATATGTTTTCGTATATGTTCAACGATCAGTTGAGCGTCATCAATCAGATTTTAATTACCTTAAATGTGATCGATTCTAATATTACATGGCTAGCTGATAAAAATTGGGCTATGTTTGCGGTAGTTATAGCAGATACATGGAAACAGTTTCCTTATGTAGCTTTAATGCTTTTAGCTGGATTAGAGGTTATTCCGGTTGAGTTATATGAATCTGCAGAGGTTGATGGAGCAGGAAAAATACGACAGTTTTTCAGCATTACACTACCCAATATACAACCAGTGCTTTTGGTTGTGTTATTGTTCAGAACGATGGGTGCGGTTAGGATTTTTGATATTGTTTATGGTATGACAGGTGGTGGACCTGCAAACTCTACCAGCACTTTGGTGTTAATGGCTTATAAATATTTATTTGGAGATTTAAACTTCGGATTAGGTTCAGCTATGTCTAGTATTGTTTTCATTATAATTCTGATCTTCAGTATTTTTTATATATCAGTATTGAAGCCGAAGGAGTGAATTTTGCTATGTCATCAACAAAATTAGGTATAAAATTTTCGATAAATAAACTGCTCGGTGATATGTTAACAATACTTTTTATTGTTATTATCGTTTTTCCTTTTTATTGGCAAATAATTACTTCATTAAAGCATCCAGCAGATATTAATATGACGCCTACTGAACTGTGGCCATCACGTTTTAATTTACAATTTTATAGAAATGTATTTGTCAACCACCATTTTGGCATATATCTTAAGAATAGTGTTATAGTTGCGGGCGGAACCATGATAATAACCATAGTAATTGCACTACCGGCTTCATATGCATTTGTTCGACTAAATTTTAAGTTCAAAAACTTTTGGGCGAATTTTATTTTAGCTGCTAATATGTTCCCAATAATAGCGGTAGTTACGCCCTTATATGTCCTTTTTAAGAATCTTGGTTTGATTAATACCTATACAGGTTTAATTATTCCAAGTATAATAATTACTATTCCGATGGCTATTTGGACTCTAAATGCGTTTTTAACAAAAATACCAGTCGAATTAGAGGAAGCGGCTATGGTAGATGGGTGTACGCGCTTTCAATCGGTTATTAGGATTATTATTCCATTAATGGGTCCTGGCTTGTTTACTACAGCTATAATTACTTTCATTACTGCATGGAATGAATTGATGTTTGCATTAACTTTGGTTACTAGGGATAACATGAGAACTGTACCGGTTGCTATTTCTATGTTTCCAGGACAGTTTACTGTACCATGGGGTGATATGGCAGCAGCTTCTATTGTGGCAACAGTCCCCATTGTATTGGTTGTATTGTTATTCCAGAAAGGGATTATTGCTGGTTTAACAGCTGGTGCAGTAAAGGGATAAAACTATAAACAAATTATGATAATAAAAGGGGATGAATCATTTGAGTAAAACAGACTCTATTGAACATATTAGGGTAGGTTATCTACCATTGGTGCGGCTGACTTTTGATACTGTGGCAGCGGATGAAGCATGTGTCAAAACGGCCGATGAACTGAAGAAGGCCGGCATCAACCTCGTATGGGATGGGAAATCGGCAAGCGATACGACTCAGGCGGCTGCGGCGGTAAAAGAGCTTGCGGATAAAGCCGTTGACGTAATAATTATGCAATCGGCGACCTTCGTTGACGGCCAATTTGCCCTTGCGGTAGCTCAGAACTGGAATGGGCCGATTATATTGTGGTCGGTGGATGAGCCTACTCTGACAGGCCGGTTAAGGCTCAATTCACTGACCGGTGCAAATCTCCTCGCCAATACATTATACAGCATACGGCGAAACTTCAAGTTTGTACACGGTAATCCGGACGATAAAGAAACGCTGTCACAAATCATAGGGTATATAAGGGTTATAGGCGTATTGCGGGAACTTAATGGCGCGACTCTCGGGGTATTCGGCAATCAGCCTTCAGGCTATTATCCCAGTGCCGTCGATGAATTGGGTTTAGCCGGGCTGTTGGGCGTCAATGTGCGGCGATACAATCTTAACGGGCTGTTCGACGAGGCGGAACAGGTGACCGATGCTCAAGCCAGAGAGGTTATAGACAGATTGAGCAATGACGTTGAGGGCATTCCTATAGAAACTTCGCAGACCATAAAATCCGCAAAAATGTACCTCACCCTGCAAAAGCTGGTAGAACAGCACAATCTTCTTGGGGTGGCGGTTGAATGTTGGCCGGGATTTTTCAACGATTACGGCTCAGCTGCATGCAGTGCTCTATCTGAACTCAACGAACTGGGGGTGATGGCTGCATGCGAGGCCGATGTAAACGGGTTGATATCCATGATTATCGAATCGCGTCTATCCGGTGAGAACGCATATCTGGGGGACATGGTGAGAATCAATAAAGAGCAAAATTCTGCGGTATTCTGGCATTGCGGCACTGGTGCTCGTTGCCTGGCAGCTCCGGGATGCAAACCGGTTGCGTCGGTTCACCCTAACAGAAAACAAGGGCTTGTGTATGATTTTGTACTCAAACCCGGAAATGTTACTATCATGAGGCTCAGCAAGGGATTATCCGATTTCCGTATGCTTGTGATGGAAGGCAAAGCGTTAGATGAAAATAGCAGCCATTTTACCGGTACCAGCGTGGAAATTCGTTTTGACAAGAATATCGAGGATATCGCCGAGACATTATTCTATAATGGTATAGAGCACCATTATTGCATAGGATACGGTAACCATAGCCGTCAGCTTTTTGAACTTGCGCGCGAAATCGGCATTGATGTGCTGAAAGTATAATGCATATGGAACGAAACGAAAAAATTATGTACAATAGTCATATTGTATGTTATGATAAGCATATCATAAAAGACCAAGCAAAACTTAAAACGATAACAGCATAATATTCAGATGCCGTTATTTTATAAGAGGGGATGTCAATGGATCATATAGAGCGTTTTTATGCTACCATAGAGAGAAGAGAAACAGATAGGCCTGCCTCTTGGCTTGGCTTGCCCGTGCCTGATGCCTACGATAATTTATTCGAGTATTTCCATGTGGACAACATGGACAAGTTAAAACGCGTTATCGACGATGATATTTATGCGGTGGAAATGCCGTATCATTCTCCCACAAGCAATGCAATATATACAGCGCTGGATTTTGCCAAAGAAAAGCTTCCCGACAGGACGCTTACGGCGCCAGGCTTTTTTGAGGATTATTCCGATCCGTCGCGCATAGATGATTTCGATTGGCCCGATCCGTCGAGACATATCGATCCTGAGGAATGTAAAAGGGTTGTGGATCGAGCGCCCGAAGGATACCCTATTTTGGGCGTTATATGGTCTGCGCATTTTCAGGATGCCTGTGCTGCTTTCGGCATGTCGACGGCGCTGATGAAGATGAAGTTGGAGCCAGAGATGTTCAGAGCGGTAATAAACAGAATTGCGGATTTTTATCTTGAAGCCAATGAAATATTTTATGATGCTACTAAGGGAAAGCTGCATGCTGTGCTCATAGGCAATGATTTCGGCAGCCAGACCGGCTTGATGCTGTCGCCCGCCGCCGTAAGGGAATTCGTATGGCCAGGCACGCGTAAATTAATACAACAAGCCAAAGGCTATGGCCTTAAGGTGATACATCATTCATGCGGAGCGATAGCCGATATCATACCAGATCTTATAGAAATGGGCGTGGATGCCATACATCCTATTCAAGCACTGGCGCATGGAATGGATCCGTACAGGCTTAAAAAGGATTTTGGGGATAAAGTTGCCTTTTGTGGCGGTGTGGACGCGCAAAATCTGCTAGTATTGGGGAACCCAGATGAGGTTAGAACCAAAGTACTGGAATTGAAGCGTATATTTCCCACAGGGCTTATTATATCGCCTAGCCACGAAGCTATTCTCCCCGATGTTGATCCGGCTAATATCAAAGCCCTTTTTGATGCTGTAAAAGCTTAGAAAATGGCAAATGCTTAACCTATCGTTGAGCTTTTTGCGCATTATGATGAGCGATACTAAAGGAAAGAGGAGGTATGATAGAATTGTTACATGAATCTTTGGTGTATTTGCAAAAAGATTATTTTATGGCAAAAGAGAAAACGATAGTTCAAAACGGGGATATGACGGTGAGCACCTTTATCTTCGATACCGGTGTGCATGCTTTGCGGCTGACCAACTGCAGAGGGGAGATAATCGTGCTTCCTTACCAGGGCCAGCAGGTTTGGAGTTGTCGTTTTGACGGCAAGGAATTGACTATGAAGTCTATGTTATCCCAACCGTATCCGACGACGGATTACCTTCGCACATACGGAGGTTTTATACTTCACTGCGGAGCTACGGCTATGGGAGTACCATCGGCCAAGGATAACCACCCGCTGCATGGGGAATTGCCCAACGCGCCTTATGAAACAGCGTATTTAAAGGTCGGTGAGGATGAGAAAGGACGGTATATCGGCGTCGGAGGGCAATATCATTATATCGTGGCATTTAATCATAATTATCTGGCCGAACCGTTTATTAAACTATACGAGGATTCCGCAGTCCTATCGGTGTCCATGGCTATAACCAATCTGAAAAATACCGATATGGAGTTGATGTATATGATGCATATAAACTTCCGTCCTGTGGATTACGGAGATATTGTTTACAGCGCTAGATGTAATCCGGATGATGTCAGAGTGCATATAAACATTCCTTCTCACATCAAGCCGTCCGCAGGATTGGAAGGGTTTAAGAATTTCCTATATGCGCTCCAAAAGAATCCTGAAATGCATCATGTTTTGAAACCGGGATTGGTGTTTGACCCTGAGGTGGTGTTCAGCATAAATTATCTATGCGACGAAGAAGGCAAATCTTACAGCATGCAGGTACATCCCGACGGTTATGCTGATTATGTGAGTCATAGGCCGGCTGAATTGGATCACGGTATAAGATGGATAGCCAGAACCAAGAACGAAGATGCTTTGGGACTCGTACTACCCGGCACAGCGGAGAACGGCGGCTATACTGCCGAAAAAGAGAAAGGCAATATAAAGATCCTGCAAGCGGGACAAAAGATTGTTTTCTACGTGGAAGCGGGTCTGTTAAAACCCGACGAGGCTGAAAATGTCAGAAGAAAGATCAAAAATATTCTGGAGTAGCGTGTGTCGAAGCGCTTTACCCGGTAGGTTGGAGCGGCGATATCGAAAGACCTTGTTTGTGCGGCGACGTGGGCAAGCAGTGACGTAGAGGTGAGAAACCATGTATAATATGCTTATTGTCGATGATAATCCTCGCGATCGAAACGGCATACAAAGAATAATAGACTGGAAACAGATGGGCATAAATATAATTGGCGCCTGCGCGAACGGCAAACAGGCGATAGATCGGATTGAAGAGCTAAAGCCGCATATCGTGTTGACCGATATCGCCATGCCCATTATGGACGGTATAGAAATGGCTAAGCAGCTCAAGCAAAGCCATCCGGATATAAAGCTTATATTCATGAGCTGTTACGACGACTTTGATTTTGCCAGGTCCGCCATAGATTTGGATGTATACGGTTATGTATTGAAGCCCATTATAGCTGAAGAATTGGAGAAGGCTGTGGCCAAGGTCCTGGGGAGATACGAGCTGGAATATACCCGCGACAGAGACAGAGAGATAATGTTGCGGCAAATAGCGGAATCATTGCCTATAGTTCAAGAGCAATTTTTAAGAGAACTGCTTTTCGGGATATACAATAGCAATGAAGATATCCGCAAAAGAATGGACTTTTTGCAGATGAACGTGGCCGATTCGGCTGCTATCGCGGCCCTCGCCGTAGAAATAAACGATTACGATAACCTGATCCGCGATATGGACATCACTGCCCAATACCTGCTCGTTTATTCGCTCAAAAAGGCAATTTATGCCTTGCAGAACATTCCTCGCCGATATGTCGTTCAGATTTCCGACCATATGTTTGCCGTGCTGTTGTTTGATAACAACAGTTCAGGATTTTTGGATGCTGCTGTAGCTATCCATGAAATATTAGTTGAAACACCGGGAATAAATGTTACTATAGGTATAAGCGATGTTTCTAATAACTTATCGGATATCCCGCGATTATACAGGCAATCCGTCGAAGCACTCAGAACCAAATTTTACTGGAGAGGAAGCCCGATTATACCATTTGAAGAAATAGATGAAAAACAATATAATAGGGACGAAAAGACCATTGATCTGGGAGATTTGTACAAGGAGGTCGAAGCGCTGATTTCTTATGGCGACAGCGATGATATACATGAATTCATATATAAATATTTTGGCGATGAAAACTCCACTAAACCGGAAGAACTTGTAAAGGGCCTTACCTTCTCAGTAGTAAACATAATGCAGATGATATTGTCCCAAAAAGGGCAGTCGTTTAGCAATATTTTAGGTAGCGAAACTGCGATTTGGGAGAAATTGATCAGATTTGAGACCATTGTGGATATAAGGCAGTGGATATATAATATATTCATGGCTGTAAAGGAATATCTTGGCTCGGGAAACGATCAGCGCAATGCCAAAATCGTCGAGGATATAAAAGCAATTATAAAAAACAATTATAGCAAAGCGCTTACAGTAGCGGATATAGCGCAAGGCGTTTACTTAAGCCCTGCTCGGGCTAATAATATTTTCAAAAGTCAGACAGGTAAAACGATATTCGATTATTTAATCGAATATCGTATGGAAAAAGCCAAGGAACTGCTTAAGGACCCTTACAGCCGTATATATCTCGTGGCCCAGCAGGTCGGATATGTCAACAAATCGCATTTTTCCTTGCTGTTCAAAAAATATACCGGTTTGACCCCCAGCGAATATAAGGAACGCGCATTATTGTAATAGAGGGGGATGTCATTGCTTAAAATACCGCATATTAAGTATAGGCAGAAACTAGCCATCGCTATTTTATTATTTACCGTTATTCCCTATACGGTTTTTTGCGCGATTTATTTGAGCGGTTTATGGAATACTAGAGCCGATGAAATAGTGGTTGATAGCTATGAACGTTTGAAAGAAGCTGCTGACAATGCGGATAGAGCACTGATAAGCGTTGCCCAGAAAGCGAATTATATAAGCAGCAACTATCAGATATATGAATTTTTATCAAACGATCCCGGCAATAATGATCTGGCATCCGTATTGACGGCATATCAGAATATGAGGAGCATCTTCGACGCATTAAGGGCGGATAATTATGGCAGTAAATTTACTATCTATGTTTTAAGGGATTTTATATACGGCAGCGATTATATTGTCGGCGCGGAAAGAATGGAAGGCGATGCAAAGAGTCGTATATTAAAAGCAGATGGCGACGCTCTATTATGGGAACATAAGGATGATTATATAATCTTATATAAGAAAATAATGTCGATAAACACGCCTTTGGCTATTATCGAAGTAAAAATGCCTTTCGAGAAAATAACCGAGCAATTTCAATATGATATTCCCGAGGGCAGTTTCATAGTATATTCCGCTCCCGACGATTCGCATAGGACGGTTGTCGGACGAAACGGCATATCATCTGATGAAGCGTTTAGGATAGCTGATGCCTACTTTGCCGATGGTGCGGCGGAAGATTTTTATACTATAGCGGCGGAGGTCGGGCAGAATGTGGGCAGCGCACGGATTTTTATACCTAAAGCGTTCGTATACGGGCAAATAAGAGGGCCTCTCATAATAACCATAGCAATATTCCTGGCCTTGGCATTTATAATATTCTTTTTGGTGGAAATAGTGGCCAAGGCGTTAACACGCCGTATGTCTGTGCTGATATACGAGATGGATAAAAATCTCGATGAAACCCTTAGCGATGACGCTGCTGTTTCATTTGAGGGCGACGATGAATTTGGGGAGATATGGAGCAGGTTTTACAGTTTGCTCCAAAAGGTGAAAGGGTATTATAAAGAGATAATAAGATACGAGGCCGAAAAGAAACAATTGGAATTAGACGTATTACAGTCCAGTATAAACCCGCATTTTCTTTATAACACGCTTGCGGCCGTCAAATGGACTTATCCGGATCAGCGGTTGGCATACCTAATCGATTCTATGGTTAGATATTACCGTATAGCACTCAACAAAGGAAATAATATATTGAAGGTTTCTCAAGAAATCGATATGATAAGGCAATATCTTGAGCTCCAAAAGTTTGCATACGATTCCAATTTTACTTTCAGCATAGATGTTGAAGAAACAATATTGGACTGCCTTATATTGAAGCAACTTTTACAGCCGATAGTGGAAAATGCTGTCCTTCACGGTGTGAATGGTCTGGAAGGCGGTGGGGCTATCCGCATAACTGGTGAGCTGGTCGGGCGGGATATTATATTTGAAATATCGGATAATGGCCCCGGCATCGAGCCTGAGAGAATTGAGGATATACTGAATGGCACCAATCTCAATACCTACAGTGGCTATGGCATAAGCAATGTACAAAAAAGGACCAAGCTGTATTATGGTGAAGAATACGGTATAAGTATCAAAAGCACAGTAAATAAAGGCACTACGGTTACCGTTATTATTCCCTCTGTCTATTCATAATGTTCAAATAACGTTACATATTATTAAAATCGTATCTCGAAAAACACCTCCTGCTCCCTTATACTATAAGTATGCAAATGGATTTATATTTGACTTATGTAAAGGGAGAGGATTTATGGCATTATCTAAAAATAACATAACAGCATTAGGAATCAAAAAAACGCCTGCATGGAAGAGAATAAAACGAGATAGATTTTTCTATTTTTTACTCCTGCCGGCGTTGGTTATCACATTCATTTTTGCATATATGCCGCTGCCAGGTCTGATAGTGGCGTTTAAGGATTATGATATATTCAAAGGCATGTTCGGCAGTCCATGGGCAGGGCTTAAACATATAAAGGAAATCTTCGAAATACCGGCTATAATGGAATCTATCTGGAACACGCTGACTATAAGCGTTCTATCACTTGTCGTAGCATTTCCGGCGCCCATTATACTGGCGCTTTTACTGAACGAATTAAAGGACGGGTTATTTAAAAGGACCATACAGACGGTGAGTTATTTGCCGCATTTTCTCTCTTGGATATCCGTTATAGGTATTGTAAGCACATTATATGCGGCGTACGGGCCGATAAACGATCTTAGAGTGGCGCTTTTTGGAGAGGGTACTGAAAGGATTTTATTTTTGGCCCGGCAGGATTTGTTTGTACCGAACGTTTTAGCACTGACCGTATGGAAGGAAACCGGTTGGGGGTCGATTATATATCTGGCTGCATTGACGTCTATAGATCCGCAGCTTTATGAAGCGGCATATATAGATGGAGCAAGTAGATGGCAGCAGACGCGCTATATAACATTGCCCGGCTTAATGCCTACGGCGATGTTGCTGCTGATATTGCGTTTGGGAGGATTGTTCGCAAGCAATTTTGAGCTGATATACGGGTTGCAGAACCCGTTTATAAACTATGAGGTTATATCCACAGTTGTATTTAAGAGTGGCATACAGCAAGGCAATTATTCGTTATCCACCGCATTGGGATTTGTTCAGGGTCTGGTTGCTTTCCTGCTGACGGCGGCATCCAACAGTATTTCAAAACGCCTGAGCGGAATAGCGATTTGGTGAGGGGGAAAGCAGAATGACATATACCAGCACAGGTTATAAGATTTTTAAGTGCATTAATATAATTCTCATGATTATAGTAGCCGTCGTCATGATATTCCCATATTTGAACGTATTGGCCAATGCATTCAATGACGGCCTTGACACCGCAATGGGCGGGATAACGATATTCCCAAGGAAGCCCACGTTGGAAAATTTTAGAGTGCTTTTAAGCGACAATTCGCTGACACGAGCTGCAGTAATATCGGTTTTGAGGGTGCTTTCGGGCACGGTTGTGGCATTGTTTGTGCAGTTCACGGCTGCCTATGTCTTTACCAAGAAGGATCTGTGGGGCAGAAACGGATTGCTGATGTTTTTGATAATACCTATGTTTTTCAATGGCGGTTTGATACCGCAGTATCTTTTGTACTCAAAAATAGGATTGTTAAACAATTTTCTGGTTTATATATTGCCGACGGCATTCAGCTTTTATAATATGATCATCATACGGACGTATTTGAACACAATACCGGACAGCCTTAAGGAATCGGCAAGGCTGGACGGTGCTAATGAATTCGTTATACTGGCCAGGATCATTTTGCCGCTGTCAATGCCTATAGTGGCCACCATCACATTATGGACGGCTGTGGCTCATTGGAATGATTGGACTACGACCCTTTATTTTGTGACTAAAACGCGGCTTTATACGCTGCAGTATATACTCATGCAGCTTCTCAAGGAGAGCGAGCGCATAGCCAAGATGATGCAGGAGGCCCAGGAAATGGGGCTCAATGTAAATAACGTACAGATAAGGTCAACGCCGGAGGCCATTAAAGCCGCGCAGGTTGTGATCACTACTTTACCTATAATAATCGTTTATCCGTTTTTGCAAAAGTATTTCATAAAAGGCGTCATGATAGGCGCCGTAAAGGAATAGGTGTTCTTTTGGATAATACGCTGCCATAAGCGGTGTTTATCAAATAAATATATATAACAGAAGGGGTGTTTGTTGATGTCAAAGGTATTGACGAAATGGTTGGCTATGATGATGGTTCTTTTATTGGCGCTATCGGTGCTTGCCGGTTGTGGCCAGAAAGAAGAAGAGCCACAGCCATCAGAGCAAGGCGATGGAGAAGAACAACAGCAGACAGAAGAGGCCAAGAATTATTGGGATATGCTGGATCAGGTATCCGATTCATCCGATTTACCGGATTGGACAGGTAAGAAGTTGGAACTCTCCATGTGGCAGGCTCATGGTCCTGGTGAAGCCGAACTGAAGAAGTCTGACGGCGACGTAGTTACGCCGGAGATATTCAGGGTGACCGGTGTAAAGGTCGATGCGGATGAATCATTTGACAACGGAGGCCAAACAGCCGACGTAAAGTTGGGTATGTTGGCTGCTAGCGGTGATTGGCCTGATCTTATACTCAATGCTTCCATGAGCGGCGGCCTTACGCAACTTGTGGAAAACGATAAATTATATGATTTGACTGACCTTATACCTAAATATATGCCAAACCTGATGAAAAAATTGGGACAGGATGTGTTGAAGCAAATAGCGGATGGGGATACCAGAGTTGCGGTAAATGGAAAAATATATGGTATACCGGGTGGTATAACCGAGCAGACATATCCTATGGTAGAGAAATCTATCGACGCTCAGAAATATGCTATCTTCTCACCTCCGCAAGATTGGGGGTATATATGGGTCAGGGATGATGTATTGAAGAAGCTGTACCCCGATGCAAAATCGCAAAAAGATATAGAGGAGCTCTATATGCAGAAGGGTTCATTTACAAAAGAGGATATATTGGATGTGTCTATAAACAGCAAGGACGATTTTGTAAAATTTTTGTACGATGTTAAAAAGGTTATAGACCAAGAAGGATTAAAAGAGGGTAATCAACCTGTACAGGTTACCTACGGTTTTGCCGGCGTTGATAACTGGGGACTTTTTACCAACCTTACTTCTTGGCTTGAAGGGGCCAGCAGCGGCAACAACTATTTTACCTATTACGATAAAAAGACCCAGAAAATCGAGTATATGTTTAAACAACCTTGGTTTAAGGAAGACCTGGCCATGTGGAATAAGCTCGTAAGGGACGGTATCGTATCCAAAGAATCGTTAATTGATAACAATGCCGCTGCTAAGGATAAGATCAATAAGGGCTTGTATGCGGTGTGCTACTATAATACAATACCGGATCCGGCTGTTTTTAAGTCGCAGAACAAGCCATATAACTATAGGAAGGTTTATCTCAATATTCCTGTAAAATATGATCAGTTTGTGGTACCAGCTCCACTACCAAAGAGCACCAGTAATGTTGCCATATTCAAGGATTCGGTTAAAGAAGAGGATCTGCCGCAGATTTTGCACTGGCTTGACTTCATGATATCCGATACGGGTGAAAAACTTGAATCATGGGGCCCGAAGAGCGCCGGTCTGTGGGAGGAAAATAACGGCAAGAGGGTGTTTAAGGATAAGGATCTAGAAGCCGAAATGGTTTATGGTGAGCCTGGTGATAAGTGGGCCTATTATAATTTGGGCAATTCATGGGTAACGGGCGAAACCGAAAAAATCAGTTTAGGCTGGAAAATGCCGTTCGTACACTGGCATAAGACCAAATTCAATCCGGCTTATATGTATGACAGGCAAAGGAATCCAAATGAAGCCAATACCTACTTTTCTTTGGGGTTTGTTGAACCGATAAAAACAACGCAGACTAAACCGTTTAATATATATAATTTCAGTGATTTTATACCCGAGGTTCAGAAGGCGTGGGCAGCGCGTCAGTCGTTTGAAGACGCCATGTTGAAGACGTTGGCGGCCTCTTCAGACAGCGAGTTCGAGAAGTTGTATAACGACTTCATATCAACGGTTGAGAAGAACGGCTATAACGATGATGTGTTGGCGAAGATCAATGAGTTGTTCCCGAAATATAACGAGGCTTATATGCAGAATCTGAAGTAAGCGATAAGAACGTTTGCGTATAAAACAGGCCCGGTATTAGCGAGAATACCGGGCCGATTTAAAAAATAGATGAGGAGGTCGGATGTATGTTTATATTATCAAAGGGATTTTTGAGGCGTTGGATGTCCGCTATATTGGCTGTGGTGTTCCTGGTGACGGTGTTTGGTGTGCCAGTTGTACCGGCTATCAGCGCTAATGCCGAAGGCTTGGCCGATTATTATGTATCGCCCGACGGCGACGATTCCAACCCGGGTACGTTGGAAGAGCCCTTTAAGACCATTGAGAAGGCGCGGGATACGGTGAGAGCAGTGATTGCAGATGGTATGACATCGGATATGACCGTTATGCTGCGGGGGGGTACATACTACCTTGATTCTACGGTAACATTTGATGAAAAGGATTCCGGAAGGGACGGTTATAAGGTCATATATAAAAACTACCCCGGCGAGGAACCTGTACTCAATGGAGGGAAACGCATAACCAACTGGGAGTTGTATGATGGGAACATATACAAAGCCGATGTGGGGGACGGCATTATAGACATACCCGAACAGCTTGGTGACGAACTTCTTGTCAACGACGGGTTCGAGGATGGTATGGCGCCATGGATAGTTGAGAAACCTTCGCCGGTGGATCCTGAGGACATTGCGGAGACAAGTACGAGCGAAGCAAGGACGGGCAATCAAAGCCTTCATATCAATGAACCGCGTGCTGACGGCAATGGCGCAATGGATACCTTCCAGTGGGTTGATGTGGATACCACCAAAACCTATCGGTATACGTTCTGGGCCAAATACATATCAGGAGATGCGGGATTTCGCATAATGCAGGCTAATGCTTCAGGGCAACAGGTTTCATTTAATGGATTTCAACTGGATAAAACGGCAAACGACTGGAAGATGTATGCGGGGACTATAGGACCGGCGGGAAGCGGCGCAGATATAATATGGAATGCCAATACGGTGAAGATAAGATTTGAACTGAGGAACTATCCGTTGGATAATAATTATAGAACGGTTGTAGGCGAAGCGTATTATGATGATGCTTCCTTTAAAGAGGTGCTTTCCAAAGGCGGGCCTGTGTATGAAGGCATGTATTTTAACACATTGTATGAGAATGGAGAGAGAAGTTGGAAAGCCAGGTATCCCAATATAGGCGACGACGGTAAGAATGTTTTCAAAGATACGCAGGGACCGACCACAAATACTCAATTCCACTTTACCGAAGGAGATATACCGGCGGTCGGTGATATGAGCGGTCTTCAGGTGTATCTTTCTCAGAGTTCCGGTTGGGATGCGGGGATATATGAGGTAAAGAGCGTTGATTATGCCGATAGAAGCGTAACGCTTAAATATCCTGCTAACGGAGTTATTCCGACACAGTCGCGTTATTATATCCAGGGGGCGGTGGAATTTTTGGATCAACCGGGGGAATTTTATCTGGATAAAACCACCGGTACGTTGTATTACTGGCCGAGGGAAATCCCTATCGAGCGGCAGGTAATCGAAGCTCCTCAGCTAAAGACGATTTTGGAGGTAAAGGGGAGTTCGGATGGGAACCCGGCACATGATCTGGTCTTTGAGGGATTGACCATAAGAAATACCGACCTTACAGACAACTATTATTTTATAAGGAACAGCGAGCAGCAAATAGCGCAGAATCAAATCAGCGCGGTCTGGATGGCATATGTGCATAACGTTTCATTTAAAAATTCAAAGGTCTATAACGCCGGTATGAACGGGCTGACGTTGGCCGGCCTTGCCCAAAACAACGAGGTTAAGGGAAATATGTTCCATGATATAGGCGGTGGCGCGATAAGGCTGCTGGGGCCAGGCATCCAAGGCTACCCTGTTACGGCGCATGTTCCCGGTACTATAAAAGGGCTAACGACCACCTCGATTAACAATAATAACCTTGTTACGAATAACGACATATACGATGTGGGCTTTTTCAATGTATACGACGGATATGGCATAGAAGTAAACGCGAGCGGCGAAAATACAATTTCGCATAACCGAATCCACGATATAACGAGGGGAGCTGTTGAGTTCCGCAATTATCGGAATGATTTAATTAACAAAACCGCCGCGGACGGAGTAACGATTACCGCAGATAATGTGGAAACTTATTTGCACTGCCGAAACAATATCGTAGAATTCAACGATATCTTCGATGCCATAACCGAAGCCGGCGATGCGGGCGCGATATATACGCATGATACGGGAACCGGTAATATCATCAGAAATAACTGGGTGCATGGTATCGAGGGCTATTCGATATACGGTATAAGCGATATAAACGGCATATATCTGGATTCCGATGCGGATGGAACGATGGTGCAGAGCAACATTATATCTGGGTTTAACCGGAATGACAACGAGAACGTTAAGTTTGTCGGTATTTTTGATAATGATGGGGCAGGTTATGGTTTGGGTGATAATATATTCCATAATAATTTTATCATAGACAATAAAAATATGGAAATAGGATTGAGGATTGCCGGGCAGCCTGGAGTAAAAGTGGATGTACAGAAGAATATTTTCAACGATATGACAAAGGAATATTTTTTAGGTGATTTACCTCAAAACGTCATCGGACAGGCCGATAATAACGCGTTTTACAATGCGAGCGGTGAATATAAAATAGAGGGCGTACCCAACGTATCCACATTGGAGGATTGGCAGCAACTCGGTTATGATCAGCATTCCATAGTGGCGGATCCTGAATTTGTGGACAAGTCGGTTTTGGATTATCGTTTGAGCTATGATTCCTCCGCTTATAAAGCAGGCGTAGTTGACATAAATATGAAAGATATAGGCCTGACGGCGGATTTCCCGTTTGCCGATCCGGACGACGCGTTTGACAGGCTTTACGTATACTCCGAGCAAACGGGCGATAAATCATGGGCGCGTCTTGCCGTCAATGACACGATGCAATTACAATTATTAGGACGAACGACAAACGGGTATATGGCTGATCTAGCCGGTGCCGATATAAGCTATAGCAGCAGTAGTGATAATATTGCAACCGTAGATGCTCAAGGTATAGTAACATCGGTTAGCGAGGGCGTGGCTGGTATTACCGTTACTGTGACTAAAGGAGGAGTAACAAAATCCTCGACGGTAGATGTGCTGTGCGGCGTGGATTATGCGGCGAATAAAGATATAGTCGAACAGCATCAATTGGACGTAAAACCGATAATCGCCGACGTTTTGGGGGACTTTTATGCTCCTGGGACATCTACGCTCTCCTTTAGCAGCAACAATGAAGATGTCGTTACAGTAAACGAGGAAGGAATAGTGACCGGGCGGGACATAGGGATTGCCGATATAATCGTTCCTGTCAGCAACGGCGACATTACGAAATATGTGGCGATACATGTTCAAGTGGTAGAGAACACGTTGGATAAGGTTATTGTGACCAGCGACGACAAGCTTACTGTGGGAGGCACACATCAGCTTCATGTCACCGGCGTGATGCTTGGCGGAGAACCGGCGGATTTGAGCGACGCTGAGATATCGTTTAGCAGCGATAACCAAAATATAGCCGTTGTAAACGACGACGGCTCGGTTACTGTCAAAGGATACGGCAAAGCGACCATAATGGTGGAAGTGACATTGGACGGCGTTACAAAGACCGGCTCGATACAGATTATGAACAGGAATGCCTACGATATCATTGAAGCTGAAAGCGCGGACGACTTAGGTTACCCTGTGTATACGAACCCGGGGTATATATGGAATACGTCGTCCGATGGTTGGGCTCGTTACAATGATGTTGACTTTCAATATGGTGTTTTGGAATTCAGTACAAGTGTGGCTGTGAGCGATGGATGGGCAGGAGGCCGGGTGGAGATAAGGCTCGATGCTCCCGCTGGACAATTGATAGGGACGATGGTGGTGCAGTCTACCGGTGGATTCCAAAATTATCAGACACAAAGTATTTCTATAGAGGATACACCCACTGGCGTTCACGACCTATACCTCGTATTCCCCGACAAAGCGGGCGGTTCCAGCGGCAATTTCGACTGGTTTAAATTCGAGCCTCTTCCTGACGATGCACCGCCTGTATTAAACCTGACGGTTAACGGAACGACGTTTGAAGACGGGTCGGTATTTGAAGATTATCAACCTTTAAGCTTTAGCATAGAAGTTGAGGATAACCTATCTGGTGTGGAGAACTCATCTGTTACCATAGATGGCGAACCGTATCAGCCGGGTACGCAAATGGACTTTGCGGGCAAGCTTGGGCAACATAGCCTCGTTATTGCGGTAGAGGATAAGACGGGCAACAGAGCGGAGGCAAGCTATACGTTTGAAATAACGACCAGCATTGATTCGATGCAGAAGTTGCTGGACCGTTATAAAGCATCTGGGGACATAAAAAACCCGTTGTTTATGCAGCTCAGTAATGATCTAAAGCAAGCCGAATTCTTCATGGACAAAGTAGAAAATCAGCTTGGGATAGATAAGCAGGATACAGATAAAGGGTTGAAAGTTCGATACAAGATAAAAGATTTGATAGAAGATATACGGGACAAAGTCGAGCAGAAGCTTGCGGAGGCCAATCTAAAGATGGCTGTCAAGCACATGGAGGATTTCAAGAAACATCTTAACAACAAGGCCATGAGCAAATTCGTATCGGAGGATGCAAAGACGGTCCTTAATACCGATGCCGATGAGCTTATTGAGGCGTGGACAAAGGAATAACATTTGCAATATACACTGGATATGCGGATTATCCGCATATCCAGTGTATAAATATATAACAATACGAGAAGGTGGGATGAGAAATGACAGGAAGAGAAAGGGTAAAACGGGCGCTGCATTTTGAAGGACCGGACAGGGTTCCTTTTTGGGGTAAGGGCAGCGTAGACTTTACGCCGGAGGTTACTATATCGTCGAACCCGCATTGGGTTATGCCCCCTGAAGAAGAACTAAAGAAACTTGTTCCTGATTTCAAAGGTCGCGTGAGGATGAATGAGTGGGGTGTTATCAGCGGCTCGTTAAACGATTTCAAGTCCGGAGAAGTAATACGCCCCGGCCTATTGGATTGGGCCGATTGGTCGCCGGATATGATTCCGGATATTGATAATCCGGAACGATTTGTGGAAGCCAAAAAGGTATTGGATGCGGACAATGAGGACAGATACCATCTCATATGGTTCGGTGGCTTATACACGAGCCATTTGTATGATTTGAGGGGCGTAACCGAATTTCTGGTGGATACCGCTCTTAATAAAGATAAGATATTGGAATTCAACGAGGCTTTGGAAGTTAAAGAGTTAAACTCGCTGAAGTTATGGAAAGAAGCCGGAGCGCACGGTTTCTTATTTGGCAATGATATGGGTCTGCAGGATCGTTTGCTTTTCAGTGCCAAGACATGGAGGGAGATATATAAGCCGTTTTATAAGCGATTTATCGAGGCCGCACACGAGCTGGGGCTGGATGTATGGATGCACTCGTGCGGATATATATGGGATATCATACCGGATTTTATTGAAATAGGCTTAGATGCCATAAACATGGACCAGGTTAATTTATTAGGGATTGACAGATTAAGCGCCGAATGTGGAGGTAAAATCTGCTTTTATAACCCCATAGATATACAGGCGACGCTTCCAACGGGAGACAGGGAGAAAATACGCGCCGAAGCAAAGAAGCAGATAGAAAAGCTTGGCTCATTCAACGGTGGCTTTATTGCGAAAGATTATCCGCAACCGTGGTCGATCGGCATATCGGATGAAGTGATGCAAATGGCCAGAGACGCGTTCTATGAGTTCGGGGATTACTCCAAACGATTATATAAGTAGGTGAGTATTTATGTATTTTTATAAAAATGCCAACGGATTTGTTGTAGAAACAAAAAACTACGTGGAAAGCAAAAACGACGTATTTGCCGACATAGCATCCATAAAAACAGACTTTGAAGGGCGAGGATTGGTGCAGCCCGTCCCTCCTAAAAAGGAGGAGAAATACCTGCCGTTTAACCTCAAACCTACAGAAACGGCATTTAAGCCCATGCGGAAGATGAGCACGAAAGAAGAACTCCGCCTTGAACTTGAAAAGCAAAGAGAATATTATAAACCTTTTATGCAGGATGTCGCGCCTAAATTGGAATCCTTCCGAAGCAAAACCGAATTGACGGAATTCGATTGGCGTATCGGAGAAGACGCGGATATGAAAGATTTCGGCCGGGTATTATCCGGGAAAGGCGAATGGCGGAAGGTGAAAATACCACATTACGGCGGACCGCTTGGAAAGGCTGAAACATATTATCGCACGGCATTTAATTTATCAGAAAGCCAAATACAGGGCAAAGCAGCTTTTATCTGTTTTAAGGGCGTGGATTATAAAGCCCATGTCTTTATGAACGGTTCGTATCTTGGATTCCACGAGGGATTTTTCGCGCCGTTCGAGTTTGACTTTACTGCCTATGCGGTGCCGGGCGAAAATGTACTTGTCGTAAAAGTCGAAAACGACTTTAAGTGCGGCGGAAATGAAACTGAAACGAGCGGGGGAAAAAGTTATGAGGGCGATAAAATATATGCTGCCACAGGGCTGGGATATGATGACCCTAATTTCGGATGGCATCACTGTCCTCCAGGGATGGGCATCTACCAGGACGTCTATATTGAGATACGAAACAGGCTGCATGTCCACGATATATTCGTAAGACCTCTGCCGGAAGAAGAGCGTGCGGAGGCATGGATTGAGATATTTAATTGTGACCTTGAAGAAAAAGAGGTTATGCTCGAACTATCGGTATACGGCCAAAATTTTGTTTTCACGAAAATAGAAGGACTTCACTACAAACCGCAGACGGGCTATGAAACAAGATTTAGCGATACATTGGACAACGCGAATCAGGCAGGAACGGCAAAGCCGGTCGAATTGCTAATGGAGCGGGGAATCAACTACTTAAAAATACCGTTTGAAATGAATGACGCACGTCTTTGGGACATAGATACCCCGTGGCTGTATCAGTTGCAGGTTAAAGTAACCGATACTGACGGCAACGTCATGGATACGGCAAAGCGGCAGTTTGGAATGCGCTCGTTCAGGATGGATGTCGAAAATGAGCCCAAAGGGTTTTTTTATCTCAACGGCAGGAAAATCCGTTTAAGAGGCGCGAATACTATGGGGCACGAGCAGCAATGCGTTTTTAAAAAAGATTGGGATCAACTCAGGGACGACATTTTATTAGCCAAGATATGTAATATGAACTTCTTCAGGCTTACTCAGAGGCCGGTACAACCCGAAGTCTATGAATTTTGTGACAGACTGGGATTTATGACTCAGACCGATCTTCCATTATTCGGGGTATTAAGGCGCAACCAGTTCTGCGAAGCAGTAAGGCAGGCCGAAGAAATGGAGAGGCTCGTAAGAAGCCATCCGTGCAATATAATGCTGAGCTATATAAACGAACCCTTTCCAAACGCCGGTAACAAACCGCATCGTCATCTTATCCGGAAAGAATTAATGGACTTTTTCAAAGCTGCGGATATAGTCGTACATCTCAATAACCCGGACAGAGTGGTAAAACATGTTGACGGTGATTATGATCCCCCGTCCGAGACGCTGCCCGACAACCATTGTTATACCGCCTGGTACAATGGCCACGGACTGGATATCGGCATGTTGAATAAAGGATACTGGATACCGGTAAATCCGGGATGGAATTACGGTTGCGGCGAATTCGGCGTCGAAGGGCTTGACTATGTGAATGTCATGCGCAAATATTACCCAAAGGAATGGTTGCCCCAGAGCGATGAAGAAGAGGAGTCATGGTCGCCGAACAGCATCGTCCGCGCACAGACGGGCAAGTTTTACTATATGTTTTATGACCGGCCAAAGACATTGGAGGGTTGGGTGAAGTCAAGTCAAGAATACCAGGCGTGGGCGGTGAAATTTATGACGGAGGCCTTCAGACGCGATAACAGGATGGTTACATTTGCTATCCATCTGTTTATCGACGCCTTTCCTTCTGGATGGATGAAAACTATTATGGATGTCGACCGTCAACCGAAGCCTGCGTATTTTACCTATAGAGACGCGCTCACGTCGTTGATGGTCAGCCTTCGCACTGATCGGTTCAAATATTTTGCCGGTGAAGAAATGAGGTTTGAAGCCTGGGTATGCAACGATTTGACAGAAGTGCCCGAGGGGGCCTCCCTATGCTATCAGGTGGAGGCGAGCGGCCGGATTATTGAAGCAGGTATCAGCGAAGCGAAAGTTACGTCATGCGATAGCTGCTTTCAAGGGTATATAGTACTTAAAGCCCCTGACGTCAAAGAAAGACAGCCTGTCAAAGTAATGCTGGCTCTTGTTGATAAAGACAAGAACGTACTTTATGACACATGTATGGATGTGGAAGTATTCCCCGAAACGAACATTCATTCATCAAAAGAGGTGTGGGTTATCGGAGACACCGGCGGTAAAGCTCAGACGCTGGCGCAGGAAACGGGGCTTATGAATTTTATTGGTACAGAAAGGGAAGACGCGGAAGTAATACTTATAGACGATTACGAACTTTTCAAAGAACATGAGGCTGAAGTTGCTGATGCCGTAAATAACGGCGCATATGCGGTATTCCTGGAACTTCCGCAAGGGACGTATGATATAGCGGGCAGTAAAGTAAAAGTTAAAATCTGTGCTATGTCGCCTTTGCACTTTGTATCAAGGGATACGGGGCATGCTCTGGTAGAAGGTTTCGACAAATGGGATTTCAGGCTTTGGTATAACCCGAGCAAGGACTACATTACACCGCTGTTGGAAAATACCTTTATTTCAGATGATTTCGTACCGGTGCTTACGACCGGAAATACGGATGAAAATAATAATTGGAGCCAGGCGTTGGCCGCCGGGGAGAAAAAGGTGGGCAAAGGCAGTATAATTATCAGCCAGGTCTGCCTTGCGGGCAGAGTAAATCACAACCCGACCGCAAAGCTTTTTGCTGGGAGAATAATGGGGATTGAATAGAAATGGAGATAGAATATAGAGAAGGAGAAATTTTGGAATGGATTCATATGCTAAGATGAAAGAATTGCCTATAACGAATATAACCCCAAAAGGATGGTTGAGACGTTATCTGGAGAATCAACGGGACGGGCTCACCGGCCATATTGACGAGGCAGTGGGATTGCCGTTCATTGCTCGGCCGTGGTCGTCCGCCGATAATGATCCATACTATAATAATTGGTGGATATATGAACAAACCGGCTACTGGGTTGACGGCATGACACGCTGCGGATATTTGCTAAGCGATAAATATCTCATCGATAAGGCTAAGAAAGATATTGAGTTTGTCCTTGAACATCCGGATGAGGACGGTTACCTTGGGCCACAGATACTAAAAGAAGGCGAAAAAGCCAACAGATGGCCGCATGCGGTGTTTTTCAGAGCGGTCATGGCGTATTACCAGGCTACGGGCGATAAGACGATACTTTCAAAACTGACCGAACATTATCTTTCAAAGACGCCTATACACTTAAATGGCCGATCAGTATGCAATATCGAAATAATCCTCTGGCTTTACGGTCAAACCGCCGATAAACGGCTCTTAGATTATGCACTGCAGGTTTTTGAAGGATATAATAGCATTTTACCCGAGGACTATATTAAATCTCAGGATAATCTGTCGGATGACGCTTTACCATATACCCCGGATTCTAAAGCTATCTTCGATACGTCGGTCGAGGGCCTTTTATCCGACAGAAGAGCCACCATACATGGTGTAACATTTAATGAAATAGCTAAGTTAGGAGCTATTATCTATATGTATACCGGCAATGAAAAATATCTGCAGGCATCAGTAAACGGATACAAGAAGATCGATAGGGATCAGATGCTGATAGACGGCGTATGCAGTTCCGCCGAACATCTTAGAGGCAAGGATCCGCTTGACAGCCACGAGACATGTGATATTGCGGATTACACATGGAGCTGTGGTTACCTGCTTATGGCTACCGGCAATGCCGAATACGCGGACAAAATAGAGCGAGCTTGCTTTAACGCGGCTCCGGGAGCTGTAACGAGTGACTTTAAAGCCCTTCAATACTTCTCATGTCCCAATCAGGTCATAGCGGATTATGCATCTAACCACAACTTTTACCATAAAGGAGAAGCGTGGATGTCTTACCGCCCGGACCCAAACCATGTTGAATGCTGCCCGGGAGAAGTCAACCGCATCATGCCGAATTATGCGGCCCGTATGTGGATGGATGACGGAAAAGGCGGGCTTATGGCGGCTCTGTATGGTCCCAGCAGCATTACCGCAAAGGTAGGGGCGCAATTGCAAGAGATTACGGTGATTGAAGAAACCGACTATCCATTTTCAGAACAGATAAATTTTAAAATACAGACGATACAGCCGACGGATTTTAAGCTTACGGTGAGAATACCGGCATGGTGCAAAGACGCAAAATTGCTGTTGAACGGCGCTGCGATGAATGTAAGGACAGAAGCCGGAACATTTGTCGATATAAAAAGGGTATTCCAAAACGGCGATGTTATAACGCTGAACCTGCCCATGGAACTCAAATTAAGCCATTGGCCCAAGGGCGGGATCGGAATAGAACGTGGGCCCCTGGTATATGCGCTAAAAATAGATGAAAAATGGGAAACGGATGATACAGAAGAAAAATGCAGCGAAGAATTTCCGGCATATGACCTTTATGCGGCGAGCAAATGGAACTATGCACTTGCGCTTGATGAAACGGACATTAACAGCAAAGTTGAGATTGTGCGTAAACCGATAAATGAACAGCCTTGGAGCATTGACTCAGCTCCTATAGAAATTCGGGTGCCTGCAAGGGAAGTAAAGGGCTGGGAGATGGAAAGAGAAAATAAAATCGTGTACGCCAAGCACGTGACCGAATGGATTAACGGAAAGGTAGAAACAGCCATAAAGCCTGCCAAAAAAAGAGGGGATTTTACATTTACATCTCAATTACCCGATGCCGACTTTATAAACAACAATTTGGGAGATATTGAGACAGTTACCCTTGTGCCATATGGCTGTACCAAAATGCGCATTGCCATATTCCCGCAATGCGATGCTGACATGTGATAAAGTAAGAAAGAGGTAAAATATAGTGGATTATGAGGTTGAAGACGGCGTTATTTACTGTGATAAGGGCATTGCCCAATCGCCGAGATGGTTTGCCGACAGCAGGTTGATATTCCGATTTGATGAATCTGGTATAACACAGGTGGATTACAGGAACCCGGCTCAGCGTTTTACAAGAGGTAGCAATACCGTATTGGTAAAAAGACTTCGCGATGTGCTGCGCTATTTCATAGAGGCTGATGGAGTGACTTATAAGCCAGAATACCTCAATAGTAAGATATGGCCTTTCGGGATTGAGTCGGAATGGACATGTGAAGGAGCGACTTTCAAGCATAGGGTTATGGCTGTGGCCGAAGCCGTTATAATACAACTTACTACACCTAGCGAGATGCCTGACGGCCTGAAATTCAAGATGGAATTCTGGGAAGCATCTGTTTTATGCGGTTCGGAGCGGAATGACTATAATTATTGGGGCCATGGGATGAGGAGAACGTGGGATGAATGGCGGTACGTTGACGAAGATAATGCGCTGTACGGAAGATTTACAGAGGTATCCGAAGAGGATTATCAAAGGCCGGGTTATACACCTGTCGCCAATAACCCTGAGCTTGCGGAAGATGATATTTATCAAACCGAGTTGAACATGTGCATGACGGCTGATTTTTCGATGGAGCATTCGGTGATAGCCGCTGCTCTGCCGCTTAATGCAAAGCATATTTTAAAGAGCGGCGTCCTTGAACCCGACAGCGTGTATAGCTTTATATTAGCCTTTGCACCTGATAAAATACATCTGAAAGAGAAAATCTTCGGGATGAGAGAAAATCTTGAGGATAAGATAACTCGTCAGTTTGACAGATATAATAAAGTGGCTCAAAACAGCCCTAAGCTCATAAGCCCGTATAAAGAGTTAAACGACTTCTTCATGCTGATACCCATGTACCATGAGTCCTTGAAGATCACGGATTATCCCGGCGCTATAAGGGCCAAGACAACCCATTACGGCGTATGGGGCTGGGATGGTATGACGGCCAGCTATGCCACGGCATATTGGGGTGATGTGGAGCATATAAAAAACATGCTTAGCTTTTATGAACGCACGGCGCATCCCGAGCTTGGCATAGGGCATGGCTTCAACAATGACATGACGGTAGCGAGCATAAGCGCAATACCGGCCCAGGGCATGTACATAACGCTGCTTCAGCTGTATTACGCTATAAGCGGCGATATGGAGGAAGTGAGGAAGAGATATCCGTTCGCAAAGAAGATCTTCCGTCTGATTTCCGGCAGAGAAGTGGCCGACACAGGATTTTGCGAAGGTACATCGCTCTATCCCGATTTTCCGGATCGCATAAAAGAAACCGGCCATGATATAAGCAGCTTTAATAATACTATCTTTTACTGCGGTGCCAGATCAATGAATTATCTGGCGGCACTGGTGGGCGACGACGTTATGCGCGAACAGGCCGAGGCCGTTTTTAAGAAGATGGAGGGCAATTTTATAAGGCTGTTCTATGATCCTGATAAAAAGTTCATAGTAACGTCGGTGGATTCCGAAACATTGGAAAAGAGATATTGTTATGATGTCGCGTCTGTAAAATGGGAAAATAACTATTGCGACGAGCTTATAGAGCCCATCATCGACGACACATTGGAATTCGTTGCAGAAAATGCAATATCGGAAGCGGGACTGAGAGAGATACCTCTTTGGGATGATGGATTTGACGGCGACGCCAATCAGATGCATTGCTGGTGGCCGGTCAATACGGAGTACTTTATAAAACTTGCCAATCTTACGAACAGGAATGATCTCATACAGAAATGGATCGGTTGGGTGAGCCGCTGGACGGAAAAACTGATGTGCCCGGAAGGGATATCCTATTATATAGAGACCGATGATCCGGATACTGATAGCTGGAATGCTTTGCCCGGCACATGGCATGGCTATTCCATGCGCGGTTGGTATCAGGCTGCGGTGCATGGCGTCGTCGGCGTGGAAGCGGATGCCGGCGGCCTTACGTTTTACCCATATGACGGAGCGGAAGTGACATTGAGGGGCCTTCACTATATGGGCAAAGCCTTTGATATAGAAATAAAAGGCAACGGAAGATATATAGAATGGATAGATGTTGATGGTATAAAAATAAAAGGCACCGATAAACTCCCTTCGGATCTATATGAAGGGAAAGATCATGTGGATATCAAAGTGTGGAGGACGTCCACAGAACCTCAGGATGCGTATATAAAATGTGCTCATGGTATAGAATTAACCGATTATCGCTTTGATAATGGTAAGATAAAAGCAAAGATATCGGGTGCTGGTACTTGCCGTATAAAAATAGCCGCACATAAAGAACCGCGTGTCATGGTGGACCAGCTTGCCGTACCATTGCGGTATGCGCAGGACACGAGAATCGCCACCGCGGAGATCAAGCTAAATCCCGCTATTGTGGAAGAATTGGAGATAATGCAATAGTTAATTTTATGGTACATAAAGTTGAATTATGAGCACTTGATATATTCGCTGATAGGTCTATTATATGTAGTAGAGGATAACAAAGGAGATTATGTCATGACTTCATATGAACGTATAAAAGCGGCTGTTTCGCATAAACGGCCGGACAGAGTGCCATGCGATTTCAGTGCCGAAAAAGATGTTATAGAGAATCTCAAGGCGTATTTTAGTATAGACGATATGGATGACTTATTGGACGTATTGGGGGTTGACAGGAGGCACGTCGCCCCCAGATACGTCGGCCCGCCGTTGAGAACGTTTGAAGATGGCAGCTACGAAACAGGTATTTTCGGCGGGCCGAGAAAGAAGGATATACCAGCGCCCGGGGGCGGTGTAATCGAAACCCCGGTATATTTTCCGTGGGGCGATATTGAAACCACGGATGATTTGAAGGACAGATATGGAACGATGGGTGATATGTCGTGGTGGGATTTTACGTCTATTCCTAACCAGATAGACGAGTTGGAAGACAGGGGGCAGTATTGGATAACAACTCACGGGGATCCTGCCGGTTTACAACATATTTGCCAGTGGGTTGGAGACGAAAAGTTCATGATGATCTTGGCGCTTGATGATGACCTGGCGATGGCGATGATAGAGAAGGCCAACGAGCATAGGTTGGAACATGCCATAAAAGCCCTTGAGGCCGGTGGCGGGAGGATTCATGAGCTTAATGGCGGCGGAGATTACGGCAATCAGAATAGCTTAATGATATCGAAGGGCATGTTCCGCAAATATTTCAAGCCGCTTTATGTGAAATTTTATAAAGAGATCAAAGATAACTTCGACGTAGAGATATTCTTTCATTCATGCGGATCGGTCGTGGAGCTTATACCCGAGCTTATTGAAGTGGGCGTTACCATACTTGACCCTGTTCAAGTGAGCGCAAGAGGTATGGAAATAGAGAAACTCAAGCGCGAATACGGCTCGAAATTGACATTTCACGGAGCTATCGACATACAGCAATTGTTACCCTATGCCTCGGAAGAGGAGCTCAGGCGAGAGGTGAGGAGAATAATATCCGTCTTGGGCGATGGCGGAGGCTATATATTGGCGCCAACGCATGCTATACAAGCCGATACTACCATCGCCAATATAATAGCGATGTACGAAGAGGCGCAAGGCAGGAAAATATCAATATAAATACGGTAAAAAGTAGGAAAGATGGATGTGAGATATGGAGAATAAAAGCTTGTTTAGGTATCACTCCGGCCTTGGTTTATATGCCGAACGCTTTGAGGACGGGATGCTCGTTTGCGTAGATTACGAAGATAACGGAATACCCAGGAAAGATAAAGATCAAAGGGTGCATCGTCCTGCCTTTAATCTTACGATCGACGGTGAGTCACTGTATTTCGGATGGGAATATCAGGGCTTTACACGTGAAATATCCGATCAAAACATCAGTAAGTCCGTTCTTGAGTTAAAGCATTCCGTAAAGCCGATCCGTTTAAGGATTCATACCGAATGTTTCGGCAACGGTTTCTTTAGGCGTTATATGGAAATAACAAATATATCTGAAAGTGAAAGCCTCGGCCTGACGTCTGTAATACCTATATGCGGAGAAATGTGGTACATGTCCGACAATTTGGTTGATAATCTAAAAGATGAAAGCGTACTGCCATATTCGGTAGGATATTTTAAGGACGTGGCATGGGGACAGGAAGGCAATTTCGCGTGGAGCGACATTCCGTCAAACACATCGATTTCTTTTGGTTCGGATAGGGGCAGGAGTGGGTGGAATAATCCATTTTTCATTTTAAGAAATAACATTTACGGCGGTTACTTTATTTGCAACTTGGCATGGTCGGCAAACTGGAAAGCGGTTGTTCATAATAACCGCTCGGTTCCATCTGCAGCAAGCCTCGTTTTTGAGATGTCGCCGGTAGCTCCGGCACCTATGAGGATTATAAGTCCCGGTGAAACCGTGAAAATCCCAGAAGTTCATTTCGGCATAGGCCATCAAGATCTCGATTCTCTGATACAAAACCAGCATAAATATTTGAGGGGAAATGTATTAAAGAAATCAAACGACGGCATACAACCGGTAATGTATAATCATTGGGGATATACGGAGGATGAAATAAGCGAAGAAAGTTTGAAACGAGAGGTAGACATAGCGGCGGAAATAGGAGCGGAGCTTTTTATCGTAGATGCGGGATGGTATGCGGATAAGGGTACAAGTTGGTGGAATAACACAGGTTACTGGTATGCCGGCGACAGGTTGCCTAACGATCTCTTCCCTGTATTCGAATATGCAAGGGAGAAAGGGCTTAAATGCGGGTTGTGGGTGGAAATAGAATCTGCCAGTAAGGACTCAAAGATAGCAACCGAACATCCAGATTGGTTTATAACAAGATACGGTAAAAGGCAAGAACGAATATTGGATCTTGCCAATCCTGAAGTAAAAGAATATATGGAAGAAGAGATAATCAGGCTAATCGAGAGATATGATTTGAACCTTTTCAGGCTGGATTATAACATGAATGCGGATGAAGGCGGGTTTAACCTTAAAAACGGGAAGATGGAGAATACGCTTTGGCGCCACGTGGAGAGCTTATATGAAATATTCGACAAGATGAGGACTAGATTTCCCAATGTCTTATTTGAAAATTGTTCAAGCGGCGGAGGACGTACCGATCTGGGTATGGTAAGCAGATTTACGACCACATGGATTTCCGATTGGATGCGGATGCCGAGGACGGTTAGGATACTTAACGGGATGAGTATGGTGTTGCCTCCGGAATATCTAAATAGAACGTTTGGTGTTATTATGGAAGGAAGTTATCGGGGCAATATTGAAACCCAGTTACATAATGTAATTATGGCTCATCCGACCATTTCAGGCATATCGCCTCAACTTAGCGAAGCCAATCCCGAGGGATTGGAATGCGTAAAAAAATATATAACGATATATAAAGATTTTATAAGGCCGCTGCAAGGCTCCGCTAAAGTATATCATCATACGCCTAACATAGCCGGAGCGGATGGTACGGGATGGTGCGCATTGGAGTATGCGTCGCCGGATGGCAAAAAGTGCGTCGCCGCTGTTTTCAGATTGATAAATTCGGACATTGATACATATACCTTGAAATACCGCGGCCTAAAAGAGGATAAAAGCTATAGGGTTACTGTTGAACCGGGTACTAAGACTTTCATTAAGGATGGATACAGTTTAATGCACGATGGGCTCAACATAAAGCTTGATAATGCGCTTACTTCCAATTTAACCCTTTTGGAAGCTATCGATTAAACCGAGTTATCCATGATAAGGTTAAACAAATTGCCGAGCAGGTTGAATAATGGAAAACTCGCAGTCCAAAAAGCAGTATGGTCAGTTAAGTTGCTATACTGCTTTTTTGTGTTTCCATTTCGAAAATGGTATAATTAAGAAGAAAAGAAAGGAACGGATGTAAAATATGTTGCATGGAGCGGAACAAACAATCAAAAAGACTTCACTGCCTCCCGAACTTATAAATGATATAACAGTTGATTTATCTTTAAAATATAATGTTGTCGTATCTATATTTCTGCAAAGTTTTGATCAATACAGACAATTTGTAGATGCACTGCCGTTTTTTATGAATGTTGAGAAAGAAGGCATAGAACTTTAAGGTATAAGTCAATTCATCAGGCAACATTATCAAACCGAATAGCGGAAATTGTCATAAGAAAGGATTCCGGAAAAGTAACTATGGGCAACCATGAAACCGTCATTTGTGGTGTTGGTTATAGAGTAATAGTTAAAATGTTGTATCAAAAGTATAAAAAGTATACATTTCATTAGCATCAAGTGCTTAATTTTATAGCATGTTATGTCAAATCTATATCATTTACCGTATTTCTTTAAAGTATTATAGTAATATCAAAAGGATAAAATCTGGAATGGGGGTATAGAAATGTTGACAAAATTAAAGAAATGGGGCGTGTATTTGTTAACACTGGCATTGGTGCTCACATCTCTTGGCACAGGTTTTGTTATTGGCCCGGGCATTACTTCAGCAAAAGCTGAAACTGGAGATATCCTGTATGAAGGGTTTGATACCAGGGCTATCGGGAACTTTCCTGCTGGTAACGGCTGGTGGGCAGGAGATTATTATGGCGCACATACCATAGCGGTAGAACAAGATGCTTACTTTGGCAGCAACAAAATGCTGAAGATAAGGAACAACGGATGGCATCCAGATAGGGAACATTATCCTTTACCGGCTACAGTTGGTATTGCAAAGACAGACCTGGATATAGCAAAAAGTTTCATAGTAGAGGAAAAGGTCTATATTACCGAAATAAGTAGCTCACCAAAAGACTTAATGACTATCGTATTGTTTATACCTAATGCTGCCGGTGGAACATCACAATATAGGGTTAATACAGTCAGATTCAATGGTGAAAATATCTTGGCATATAACGATAATACTTGGGAGCAATTGCAAACGTTTCAGATTAATACTCCTTATGATATCAAGGCTGTGTTACATGTCGATCAAGATCCTGAAACACAGGATACATATGATGTGTATATAAACGGCGCGAAAAAGGCGGAAGGCTTACATCTGCAGGGTGGAAAAAACATGACGGATGATATAGACAAAAAGATCAAGAGAATAGATTTTGTCACATTGGGCTTCGCGGAAGACGGAGAGGAAATGTATGCGGACGATTTCAGAGTCTATTATCTTCAGCTTGCGGAAATACGGCCGACGTTATCGCTGTCAAAGATAGGTGTTGGTGAAACTTCGGCGATAACCGTTACTGGAATAATGAATGATGGCGATAGTATCGTTAATGATTTTGATTCATTGAGTTTTGAAAGCGCGGATCCGGATATAGCGCAGGTATCCGGCGATGGCGTGATAACCGGCATATCGACAGGAGATACGGTTATAACTGTGACGGCAGTGTATGATGGTGTCACAAAGACGGCCACTGTGCCGATTACCGTGGATAAAAGCGAGGACGCTTCGTTAAAAAGCATTGAACTGGATGGGGTTGAGCTTGATGATTTCAATCCATCAATGACCGAATACAATGTTATTATGCCTGAAGGGGCGACATCGCCGCCGAATGTTACAGCAGAACCTAATTTTGCCGGTGCAACTGTGGCAATAACACAAGCACTATCAATTCCCGGCAAAGCTATTATTGATGTTACGGCGCAGGATGGCATAACAAAAAGGACTTATATTATAAACTTCAGAGAATGGGATTGGGGCAGGGACTTTTACATTTCGCCAAATGGAAACGATAACTGGAGTGGCACCATTGACCAACCGAACGCTGAAGGAACCGACGGGCCGTTTAAAACTATACAAGGGGCTAAAGAAGTTATTAGACAAAGAATTGCTTCCGGAATGACGAGCGATATAAACGTATTTTTACGACAGGGAGAATATTATATTGATTCGACTATTGAATTTGACGAAAACGATTCCGGAAAAGACGGTTATAAAATAACTTATAAGAACTATCCCGGCGAAAAACCAGTGCTGGTAGGTGGCCAGAGAATTATAAATTGGGAGCCTTATTCAGGGCATATATACAAAGCAAATGTGGGAACAGGCTGGGTGTTCGATAACCTGACCGAAGATGATGCAATGGCTATTGAAGCTCGTTATCCTAATACAGGATATAATATAGCGGCAAGGACAGTAAGCGAAGGCTCAAAATCACAAATCGGCTTTAATGATGGAGATATACCGCCTATTAGCAATCTTAAGGATTTAACTGTTTACATATGGCCAGGCGGAGGTATAGCGTGGTTTGCTAATGAATTGCCTGTTGCCTCTATAGATTATACAAATAAAATCATTACTTTGAACGGACAAGCTACATATGATACCGCTATGGGATCGAGATATTTTCTCAAAGGGGCATTGGAACTTCTTGATCAACCCGGAGAATTCTATCTTGATAAAACCAATGGAGTCCTTTATTATTGGCCCAAAGGTCTTGAAGCAGGAAAGCAGATTGACGATTTAAATATTGTTGCACCAAAGGTAAAAAGGATAATTCAGGTAAAAGGCAGTTCTGAAGTAGCCCCTGCTAATAATATACAATTCGAAGGTTTAACATTAAACACTACGAATGGCCCTGCAAATGAAGGGGCTATTTATATACAGAACGGGAAGAATATCAGTGTAAAAGATTGCAAGATATATTCTACTGGTGGTTCTGCTATCCAAATGAGGGGTTGGGCACAGGGCAATACCGTATACGGTAATAATATTCATGATATAGGTTTTAACGGCGTTGAAGCCAGCAGTGGAACCGCATTTTCCAGTAAATACATCAATAAGAGCAATCGTATAGAGAATAATCACATTTATAGTGTCGGTAGGCTGATAGGCCATGGTGTGGGTGTGCTTTTATACATGAGCGGTGATAATATAGTTGCCCATAATAAAATACATGATACCCCAAGGTTTGGAATACAGTTCGGAGGAGAATGGCCGGAGACATTGATCGGCAGGACTATAGACGGTATTGCCGTTACAAAAGACAATGTGTTCGATTTCGAACATACAAGGGACAACAAAGTAGAATATAATGATGTTTATAACTGTATGAATGATTCACAGGACGGAGGGCCAATTTACTCGATGGCTACCGGTGTCGGTAATGTAATAAATAATAATTATGTTCACGACAGCAGTATACCATTCTCTTTTGGCTTTGGGATATATGCAGATAGAAACTCAGATTATGTTACTATAAGCAATAACGTTGTCAGCGGTTTGCAAAAAACTGATGGTGGGACTACAAGATACGGCATCTTTGTAAATCCGGCAACCAATACAAAGGTTTTTAACAATATTATTGCCGACAATAATACTCCACAAGGCGCGATAGGAGTGGGTGTAAGCGGCTGGGGTGTTATCGGTGACTTTAATATCCAAAGGAATATAATCTATAACAGTGGAGATTACATTTATGGATTCGGGGGTTGGGACGAAACCAGAGGTAAATTCGCTGACTTTAATACATTCTTTAACAACAACGATGAATATAAAATCAGTGGAGCACCATTTGCGAGTGATTTGTTGAGTTGGAAAGCAAGCGGAAAATACGACCAGTATTCGCAAGCGAAGGATCCAATCTTTATCGATCCAGATAATCTGGATTATAGACTGAGATATGATTCTCCTGCTTATGCTTTAGGGTTCAAGGATATTGATTTTGATAGTATAGGATTATTGTCAGACTTCAAGTTTGCTGATCCCGCTGATCCATTGGATAAGGTATTTATCCAATCTGAGGATAACAAGCCTACGTTTAATCTAACGATTGGCCAATCGAAGGATCTGAATATAACAGGTAAGAGCCGAATGGGTTATTTTATGGATCTTTCAAATGCTGATATTAGTTACGAAAGCGATAATAATGAAGTTGCGACAGTGAATGCGGATGGCAAAATAACGGCTATAGGAGAAGGTATAGCCAAAATAACGGTGGCAGTAAGCAAAGATGGGGTAGCAAAGTCTGCTTTAGTTTACGTAATGGTTGAAGATTCTGTGGATAAGATTGAAACGATTGTCCCAACAACCGTCCTGGGAATAGGAGGAAGCCAAAAAATCTTGTCATATGGTATTTCAAAATATGGTCAGATTATGGATATAGGGCAATCTGTGAAATATTCAAGCAGCGACGCTAACATAGCAGAGGTGGCTGATGACGGTACGGTAACGGCAAAAGCGGTGGGGAATGCGACTATAACTTTAACTGCAAACGGTAAAAGCACCGATGTATCTTTTACAGTAGTGGACAAAAAGATTTCACAATTAAAGCTTGAAATGCCATCTAACAGAAATATAATACCACCTGGCGACGAGGTCGGTTTATTGGTAAGAGCTTTATATGACGACGGTACTGAGGCCGATTTGTCTGATGCAGAACTTACCTATACGAGCAGCGATGAATCTGTTATATCGATAATGGAAGTTTTAAATGAAGGCCATAATCAGATTTTGAGACTGAGAGCGAATGCAGAAGAAGGGACAGCTATCATAACGGTTGTTATTAACGGATTAGGCATGGGCAATAGTATAAAAGTTGTAGTGGGTGAAGATCAGGTTACAGAACCGTGGAGAACTACGGCCTTTGGACCGTTGACAGATGGTTATGCAAAAGAAACGCAGGATGGATATGTTATAGTTACGGACGGACGCAATGTATGGGGTACCGCTGATCAATGCTACTATTTGTATCGCAATGTTTTCGCACAAGAAGACAGTGAAATATCGGTCTCGGCTAAAATAGATAGTTTGCAGGCTGTTACTACGGATACATCGTCAGGTATAATGATACGGGAAACCAACGATGCAGATTCAAGAATGGTGCATTACAGGATTTTACCAGATGGAACACTTAGATTCGTATATAGATCAGAAAAAGGTGGGAATTGCGCATATAAAATGCCGGCTGCCACATTAAAGTTTCCTGCAGAATTGAAGCTCACTAAAAACGGTGATAAATTTACGGCTTATTATAAAGAAGGCGACGAGTGGAAGGAAGCAGGTAGTATAAATATTGATATTGGTAACACCGTTACAGCTGGTATAGCCGTATTTTCAGTTATTGATGGCAATTTCACTAGAAGCGAAATATCGGATCTGTCCGTAGAATATGTTTCCGGCGATTCGCAAGCACCTATAACTACAGCTAACATTTCGGGAGAACAAAGCAGCGGCTGGTATACATCCGATGTAACGGTTACACTTGCAGCGACAGACGATGTGTCCGGCATTGCAAGAACTGAATACAGTATGGACAGCGGCCAGACGTGGGAAACTTACAGCCAGCCCATTGTTCTGACAGGAGATGGGCAATACGTGATCATGCATCGCTCCGTCGACAAGGCCGGCAATGTCGAAGAGGCTAAGACTGTGGCTTTGGCTATAGACAAGACCGCTCCGGTATTCAACCTGACAGTCAACGGAACGCCGTTTGAAGACGGGTCGGTATTCGAGGATTATCAGCCTTTAAGCTTCGCCGTTGAGGCTGAGGATAATCTGTCCGGCATAGCAACATCATCTGTTGTTGTAGATGGTGAGCCGTATCAACCGGACACAAAAATGGATTTCGTGGGTAAGCTGGGACAGCATAGCATCAGCGCTGTCGTGGGGGATAAAGCGGGCAACATGTCTGAGGCAAACTATGCGTTTGAAATAACGACCAGCATTGATTCTATGCAGGGATTGCTGAACCGTTATAAAACGTCGGGGGATATAAAAAATCCGTTGTTTATGCAGCTTAGCAATGATCTAAAGCAAGCCGAGTTCTTTATGGACAAAGGAGAAGAGCAGCTTGGAGTGGATAATGAGGACGGGGACAAAGGCTTAGGAATCGGACGCAGGATAAAAGACTTGATAGAAAAGATACGGGATAAAGTCGAGCAGAAGCTTGCGGAAGCCAATCTGAAAATGGCTGTAAAGGGCATGGAGGATTTCAAGAATCATCTTAACAACAAAGCCATGAGCAGGTTCGTATCGGAGAATGCGAAGACGGCTCTCAATGCTGATGCCGATGCATTTATTGAGGCGTGGACGAAAGAATAACAATTTGTCGTATGTACTATGAAAATAGCTTATGTCAAGATGCTTATAAATATATGAGAGGAAGGTTAATTATATGTTTATATTACTAAAGCGATCTGTGGGGCGTTGGATCTCTGCTATATTGGCGGCGGTGTTCTTGATAACAGTGTTCGGCGTACCGGTTGTGCCTGCTATCAGCGCCAAAGCCGAGGGTTTAGCCGATTATTATGTGTCGCCCGATGGCGACGACTCCAATCCGGGTACGTTGGAGGCACCCTTTAGGACCATCGAAAAGGCGAGGGATACGGTGAGAGCGGCTATTGCAAATGGCATGACATCGGATATAACCGTTATGCTCCGCGGAGGTACATACTATCTTGATTCGACGGTGACATTTGATGAAAGGGACTCCGGTAGGAACGGTTATAAGGTCATATACAAGAACTATCCCGGAGAGGAACCGGTGCTCAACGGTGGTACTCGTATAACCGATTGGGAACCATACGAAGGCAATATATATAAAGCCAAAGTAGGAGAAGGCACGACAGATGTACCGGAACAGCTCGGCGATGAAATGCTCGTCAACGGAGGATTCGAAGATGCCATGGCACAGTGGATAGTAGAGAAACCGTGGCCGGTCGATCCTCAGGACATTGCGGAGATAAGCACGAACGAGGCCAAGTCGGGCAGTCATAGCCTGCATATTAATGAACCGCGCGCCGACGGAAACGGCGCTATGGATACGTTTCAATGGGTTGATGTGGACACAACAAAGACCTATCGATACACATTCTGGGCCAAATATGTATCGGGGAGTGCGGGATTTCGCATAATGCAGGCTAATGCTTCGGGGCAACAGGTTTCATTTAATGGATTTCAACTGGATAAAACGGCAAACGACTGGAAGATGTATGCGGGGACTATAGGACCGGCGGGAAGCGGCGCAGATATAATATGGAATGCCAATACGGTGAAGATAAGATTTGAACTGAGGAACTATCCGTTGGATAATAATTATAGAACGGTTGTAGGCGAAGCGTATTATGATGATGCTTCCTTTAAAGAGGTGCTTTCCAAAGGCGGGCCTGTGTATGAAGGCATGTATTTTAACACATTGTATGAGAACGGAGAGAGAAGTTGGAAAGCCAGGTATCCCAATATAGGCGACGACGGTAAGAATGTTTTCAAAGATACGCAGGGACCGACCACAAATACTCAATTCCACTTTACCGAAGGAGATATACCGGCGGTCGGTGATATGAGCGGTCTTCAGGTATATCTTTCCCAGGATTCCGGTTGGAATGCGGGGATATATGAGGTGAAGAACGTTGATTATGCCGATAGAAGCGTAACGCTTAAATATCCTGCAAGCTCTATTCCCGCGCAGTCGCGTTATTATATCCAGGGGGCGGTGGAATTTTTGGATCAACCGGGGGAATTTTATCTGGATAAAGCTACCGGTACATTGTATTACTGGCCGAGGGAAACCCCTATCGAGCAGCAGATAATCGAAATTCCGCAACTAAAGACGATTTTGGAGGTAAAGGGGAGTTCGGAGCAAAGCCCGGTACATGATGTCATATTTAATGGTCTCACGATTGGAAACACTGATTTGGTTGACAATTATTATTTCGGTGGTATGGCTAATTTACAGCAATTAATACAAACTAAAATGAGTGCAGTTTGGATGGAAAATGTGCGAAATATTGAAATTATAAACTGCCGATTAACTAATATTGGTATGAATGGTATACGGTTATTCGGGCTTGCTCAGTATAACGAAATTAAAGGGAATCAGATATGTGATATCGGTGGGGCTGGTGTATTTTTAGAAGGTCCATGTTTGCGTCAGGGTACAATAAATGATCTAACTGCTAATTCGATTAATGATCATAACCTTGTATCAAATAATCGGATTTTTCGTACGGGTTTTTTCAATGCGTTTGACGGATATGGTATCATTATAGTCGGCAGCGGAGACAATATTATCTCTCATAATCGGATTTATGATACAACCAGAGGAGCAATTGAACTTTACGATGATTGGATGAGAACTCTAGGAAAGACTGCAGCAGACGGTACAGTTGTTACGAGAGAAAATGTAAAGACTTATACGCACACTCGAAATAATATTGTGGAGTTTAATGACATTTTTGATGCTGTAACTGAAGCGGGTGACGCAGGCCCTATCTATGCCTATCATACTGGAGTGGGGAATATTATTAATAACAACTGGATACATGATATTAATGGTTATGGGAAATATGGAACAAATAACATAAACGGAATATACTTAGATGCCTTAGCGGATGGATTTACAGTAACCAATAACATTATTTCTAATATGAATGAAGAAAACAGAGATGTTCCTATTTCAGCGATAATGGACAACATAATAGAAGGAGGACAAGCACAGCTGGGCGATAACCTATATAAAAACAACTTAATTGTTGATAATAAAAATTTGAGAAGAGGATTTTGGATACGACAATCGCCAAATGCCGTAATTGAGAACAACGTTCTCTGCGAAGTAAATCCTATTTATCACTTGGAGCATGGACAACCGCAGGACTTAATTAAAAAAGCAGATAACAACGTGTTTTTCAATATTAGTGATGAATATAAAATAGAGGGAGTGGCTAATGTTTCGACAATTGACCAATGGAAGCAGATCAATGAGGGAATTTTCGACTCAAATTCCATTACAGCAAATCCTGAGTTTATTAATCCAGATGAGCATGATTACAGGTTTATATACGACTCTCCCGTTTATGCACTAGGTGTTGAGGATATCGATTTAAAAGATATCGGTCTGACAGAAGATTTTCCATTTACTGATCAGTCTGACAAACTGGATAGACTATATATACATTCCGAACAATCGAACAATAAGTCGTGGACGCCTCTTGCTTTGAATAATTCATTGCAGTTGAAGTTATTAGGGCGAACAGTTGATGGGTATATAGCTGATTTGTCAGGCGCAGATATACAATATGCTAGTGACGATGAAGGTATTGCGGTTGTTGATAAACATGGATTAGTAACGGCCATAAGCAGAGGTATAGCTCGGATTACTGCGACGGTTAAGAAAGGTGGGATAACAAAAACAAGCAGTTTCGATATTTTGTCTGGGTTTGACTATGCAATCAACACTAATTTAATCGAGCAAAATCAACTGGATTTAGAACAGTTTGTTTCAAAGACACTAAGAGATTGTTATGATCCGGATTCTTCTATTGTATCGTATAGTAGTGATAATGAACAGGTTGCAGTGGTGGATGATCATGGTGGCGTTACAGGAATACAACCTGGGATAGCCAACATACTTGCTTCTGTGACCACTAGCGGGGTTACCAGATATGTTCATATAAAGATAACAGTTATCAAAAACATTCTGAATGAAGTTTTGGTAAGCAGTATGGAGCCGTTAACAGTTGGATCTTCAGCTCTACTTGATATCAGAGGGATCATGCTGGATGGAAAGGATGCTAATTTAGCGGAGGCAGGGATTTCTTTCAGCAGCAGCGCCCCAGAAATTGCTACTGTAAATAGTGATGGTCTGGTTACGGTTAAAAAGCATGGCAGAGCTATAATTTCAGCAGAGGTAACATTGGGCGGGATTACAGTATCAGGTTCAATGATTATTATGAATCGAAATGCATATGAGTCTATTGAGGCTGTCATTTATGATGACATCAAATATCCGGTTTCCGCTATGTCGGATCCTCCAATTATTTGGAACACTCAAGGGAATGGCTGGGTATGTTATAATAACGTTGATTTTCAATATGGAGTATCAAAATTTATTCTCAATGTGGCAGTGAGCGATGGATGGGCCGGGGGTCGCGTGGAAATAAGGCTTGATGCTCCCGACGGGCAACTGATAGGCACGATGGTTGTGCAGTCTACCGGTGGATTCCAGAATTATCAGACGCAAGAGGTATCTGTCGATACGGTCACGGGCGTTCATGGTTTATACCTCGTATTTCCGGATAAAGCGGGCGGATCAAGCGGCAATTTCGATTGGTTCAAATTTGTGCCAATACCGGACAATGTGTCGCCGGTAACAACCACCGAAATAGTGGGGCAGCAGGGTGAGAATGGCTGGTATACATCCGATGTAACGGTTACATTTGCAGCGACAGACGATGTATCCGGCATTGCAAGAACTGAATACAGTATGGACAGCGGCCAGACGTGGGAGACATACAGCCAGCCCATTGTTCTGACAGGAGATGAGCAATACGTGATCATGTATCGCTCCGTCGACAAGGCCGGTAATGTCGAAGAGGCTAAGACTGTGGCTTTGGCTATAGACAAGACAGCGCCGGCATTCAACCTGACGGTTAACGGAACATCATTTGAGGATGCTTCTGTATTTGAGGATTATCAATTTTTAAGCTTCGCTGTTGAAGCTGAGGATAATCTGTCCGGCATAGCAATATCATCTGTTGTTGTAGATGGTGAGCCGTATCAACCGGACACAAAAATGGATTTCGCGGGTAAGCTGGGACAGCATAGCATCGCTATTGTCGTAGAGGATAAGGCGGGAAACACCACAGAAGCGAACCTCACATTTGAAATAACGACCAGCATTGCTTCTATGCAGGGGTTGCTGGACCGCTATAAAGCATCGGGGGACATAAAAAACCCGTTGTTTATGCAGCTCAGCAATGATCTAAAGCAAGCCGAGTTCTTTATGGACAAAGTAGAAGAGCAGCTTGGAGCGGATAATGAGGACGGGGACAAAGGCTTAGGAATCGGACACAGGATAAAAGACTTGATAGAAAAGATACGGGATAAAGTCGAGCAGAAGCTTGCGGAAGCCAATCTGAAAATGGCTGTAAAGGGCATGGAGGATTTCAAGAATCATCTTAACAACAAAGCCATGAACAGGTTCGTATCGGAGGGTGCGAAGACGGCTCTCAATGCTGATGCCGATGCATTTATTGAAGCGTTGACGAAAGAATAACAAGCATAAAGATAAATGGCGTTGTTCAAAAGAAACAGCGCCATTTATCTTTGTTTCATATGATGATATAATATTGTTATCGATTTTAGACAACAAATGAATGTATTTTGTATTGATGGGGGTTATATCTGATGCCCTATAAAATCATTATAGTGGATGATGAGGATATTGTACGAGAGGGATTAGCCAATTTTGTCGATTGGCAAGCAATGGGATTTGAAGTAGTTGCTCAATTTGCCGACGGTAAGCAGGCGTTGGAATATGTGGAAAAAGCGTCTGTGGATGTTGTATTGACCGATATAAAGATGACCTTTGTATCCGGCCTTGATTTGGCGAAATACATCTATGAAAATAAGCTTGACATAAAAGTAGTGCTTATAAGCGGCTATAAAGAATTTGATTTCGCAAGGCAGGCGGTTGACTATAAAGTAGAGCATTATCTTCTGAAGCCTATCGCATTTAATGAAATAACTCGTGTTTTTAGGCAAATAAAAGCCCAGTTGGATGAAGAAAATGAGAGAGAAAGAAGAATCGAGCAGGAGCGCCGTCAGTACCAAGAGATTATACCTATTTTGCAAGAGCAATTGTTCACAGATATAATAACGGGAGTGCTTACCGACAAACAGGAAATAGAAAGGCGTATGCGACTTTGTAAGATAGATATAAACCCTGAATCAAACATATGTGGGCTTATCCTGCTGGAAATAATAGGATTCGATGAATATATTCAAGATAAATGGGAATATGGCAAAGACGGTTTTTATACAGCTATGCACAATTTTGTGCGAATTGAGGATAATGGCATACGCTGTTTTCCCGTATATAATATCCATAACTATGTGCAGATGTTGGTGATAGCTACGTACGCAATGGACGAAGCGTCGTTTAAACATGCGATAGAAGATACTTTTGAAAGCGTTAAGCAAGGTATCAAGGCTATCTTTGGTTTAGAGACCACCGTAAAGCTGCAGTATGTGTCCGGTAGCCTATTTGAACTGTCATCCGGTGGCAGGGCGTTGTTGTATACACATGCAAATGAGGTGAACGACTACGATTTAACCGGGATGCTCGACAGAGAGAAGCTTTTTGTATCGTGCATAGAGGCGGGCGATTCCGATGGGGTATCAAACTTATTCAATGGCTTTTTAAGCGATATTAAAGATATGGGTATAAAAAAGATACGCAGCCTTATAATCGAGTTGTTTGCCACTATTCGTGACAAGCTTAAGGATGCCGGTATCGATATGCGCATTTTGGATCAAGGTGGTATTAACTACGATACCATATTGTTGCTGGACGACGTCGATAAAATACATTCGTGGGGGCAGAACGAACTGTACCGAATCGTAGAATTGGTGAGACAAGTCAAAAAGACTCCCGAACAAAATACCATAGAAAAGGCCAAAAGATATATAAACAGAAATTACAACAAAGATATATCATTGGAGAACGTAGCCGATCACGTATTTTTGAATCCCGTATATTTCAGCCGCTTTTTCAAGCAGCAAACTGGCGAGAATTTTATCGATTACCTCGTAAGAGTAAGGATGGAAAAAGCAAAGGAAATGCTTAGGGATCCGAGGCTTAAAGTGCATGAAATAAGCGAAATGGCAGGATATAAAAATACCAGATATTTCTCAAAATTATTTAAGGCTTATACGGGTTTTACACCGTCGGAATTCCGATCAAATATATTGCGGGAGAACAGATACGATTGTGAGCAATAAAACGGAAATATGGCGCTATATCAAGAATTACAAATTTAACAGCATATTCGTGAAGAACTTTATACTTGTTTTACTGCTCATAATATTGCCGCTTGTGGGACTAAGCATCGGGGTGTACGGCTACTATAATAACCTTATGCAGGGTGAAATGCGAGAGCTTAATGCTAATGCGCTGTCGAAAGTCAGGGATATGGTAGATGTAATGATTCGGGAGACCGATAAACAATCCCTTAATATAGCATCCGATCAGGATGTGCAGTGGTTTCTGATGTTCCCTATGGACTATGCTTCTGCAGATGATATTTATAATAAGACGCAAGCAGTGAATCGCAATATCAATATGGTAGTCAACTCCAGCGACTATATAGATTCCATATACATCTATTCTGAGAGGAATGATTTTGTGCTGAGCACAAGGGGAAATGGTACATTAAGCGATTTTTATGACAAAAGCTGGCATACAAGTTATACTACCAACAAGAACGATATGTTTTATTGGAACGAATTGCGCCAGGGGGCCGACGCGACAGGTGTAATCCATAAATACATTTCGATATATAGGACCATTAATCCGTTTGACCGTAAGAGCGAAGGGACTGTTGTTATTAATATAAACGTGGAAAGATTGGGGGGATTGTTCGGCAATGTAACGCCGGAACGCTTTGAAAATGTATTCATGGTGGATGCGGGCGGCAAGGTGTTGTATAATAAAGATCCTGCGGTTATGGGCAAAGATATCAAAGCTGTAACGCCTATTGAATATCCTGGTTCCGATGGTACTATTTCTCGTCCTATTGTTGATATAAATGGCATAAAAGAAGTGATTTCCATCGTGCCATCCGAATATAATGATTGGACGATGATATCGATTGTACCACTATCGCAATATGAGTATAAGATCCGATATTTGCGTGCATTTATGACAATTATAATAATGATATGTATAATCATAGGAGTTGTATTATCGTTTTTTGCGGCGATTAGGATTTTCCGTCCAATAAAGGATATCATCGTATTAATGGAAAAACCAAGCGAATGGATGCAATCTTCTAAAGGCACAAATAATTCCGACGAATTTAAGTATATCGCTGACAACATTATGAAAACCTTAGACGAAAATCAGGAGATGGGAAAAGAGCTGGAACGGCGTCTGGAGCTTTTGAAAAGTGCTCAGGCTTTGGCGCTGCAATCGCAGATCAGCCCGCACTTCCTATATAACACATTGGAAACTATAAACTGGATGGCAGTTAGATTAACGGGAGGCCCAAATGAGGTATCATCTACGGTGGTGGCTTTATCTCAGCTATTGAGATTGAGCTTTGAAACAGAAGGTAATCTTATACCGATAACTGTTGAGATAAAGCATGCTCAACGATATGTGGATATTCAGCGGACGAGATATAATGATAAGTTCGATGTCTTATGGTCGATAGCCGATGAAATAATGGATTGTAAAATATTAAAGATCACGCTTCAGCCTCTTATAGAGAATGCTATATATCACGGTATAAAGCCCAAGACCGGTAAAGGCATGATCAGCATAAAGGCTTATAAAATGGGGGCTGATATAATCATCGAAGTCGCCGATAACGGCATAGGCATACCGCGCGATGAAGTAGTGCGGCTGAATACCGAATTGAGTGGCGATTATTATGCTAAAGAAGGCCAACATATTGGCTTGAGGAATGTAAATCAACGCATAAAGCTGATGTTCGGGCAAAAATATGGCATAACTATAGAAAGCGAACAGAATGTAGGAACAACGGTGTGCGTATTGATCCCGATCGTTAAATAGATAACCGAGTTAAAAAATAGCTACAAAAGTATAAAAAATATACATTCTGTTAGTTTAAAGTGCTTAATTTTATAGCGCATTATGTCAAATCTATATCATTTACCATGTCGCGTTAAAGAGTTATAGTAATTATTGTTGAAGCAATAGATGATAGATGCGGAATGTGGTTAAGAGAACAACGTAAGATATATGACATATTAATTCATAGAAGACGGAGATGAAATATGACAGGCGTATATAAGCTGACTTTTGGAGAACCGGAATCGATTACACCGACAAAATATAAGGAAATATCGAAGATAGAGCTCTCTGATGCAACAAAATTCAATATAGGCTCCATTAACTTTAAAAAAACTTTGAGAGGATGCAGATTGGAGATTCCCTTAGAATTTGATGAGGAGGTTTACGGTTTTGGGCTTCAGTTGAATGGATTTAACCATAAAGGCAGTAAGAAGATGATGCGTCCCAATGCCGACCCTGTTTCGAACAGCGGTGACAGCCACGCACCCGTACCTTTTTACTGTACTAATAAATATTATGGCATTTATGTTGATACAGCAAGATATGCAGAATTTTATTGTGGTTATGGTAAAAATAAAAATAGACCGGCAGTTCCGAACAATACAGTCATTACGAATGCCGAGGAGCTTTATAAAAAGACCGGATATACGGAAAAAACAGTAATGGTAATAGATATTCCTGTGGCCAAAGGAGTGGATATCTATATATTTGAAGGTGAAAGCATTACTGATGTTGTGGCAAAATACAATATGTTTTCCGGAGGCGGATGCATGCCGCCATTATGGGGACTTGGCGTTTCGTACAGATGCAATGCGAAATATACCGATAATCAGGTTATTAAAATGGCAGATTATTTTAGAGAAAGGAAAATGCCCTGCGATATTATCGGGCTTGAACCCGGGTGGCAGAGCAGTAGCTATTCATGTTCTTACGTTTGGGATAATGAACGCTATCCGAACTATAAAGAACTAATACGTTACTTGAGGAATAGTAATTTTAACATTAACTTATGGGAGCACGCATTTGTGAATTCGATTTCGCCATTGTATCAAAAGTTACACGACTTTAGCGGTACATATGAGGTTTGGAAGGGTATAACCACGGACTTTGCAGGTGAGACAGCAAGAGATATCTTTTCCGAATACCATAAAAATAAATTTGTTGACGAAGGAATTACAGGTTTTAAGCTCGATGAATGCGATGGGAGCGACTTTACCGGAGGTTGGTCATTCCCAAACTGTGATGAATTTCCATCAGGTGTTGATGGAGAACAAATGCACAGCTTATTCGGTATTCTGTATCAGAAAACGATACTAAAAGCCCTGGGCAATCAAAGAACATTTTCAGAAGTGAGAAATTCGGGAGCATTTGCTGCCCCATACCCTTTCGTGCTATATAGTGATCTGTATGATCATAAGGTCTTTATCAGAGGGCTAGCAACAGCGGGATTCAGTGGTTTATTATGGGTTCCGGAACTAAGAAGAGCAAAGAATAAAAAGGATTTGTTGAGGCGTCTTCAGACTGTGGTATTTTCGCCCAGAGTAATTATCAACGCATGGAATACTGAAGAAGCCCCTTGGATTAAACTGGGAGCAGGAGACGAAGTGAGAGAGCTGCTTGAATTAAGAATGTCTCTTGTTCCTTATGTGTATTCTGCTTTTTATAGATATCATAAGCATGGTGTACCGCCTATTAGGGCTTTGGTAAGCGATTATTCGGATGATGAAAACACCTATAACATCGATGATGAATATATGTTCGGGGACAGCATGCTGGTAGCTCCGATGACCGTTGACGAGGACAAGAGAATGGTGTATTTGCCCGGTGACGCTTGGTATGATTTTTGGACAGATAAAAAGTATGAAAGAGGATGGCATGAAGTACAAACCGACAATATTCCTGTTTATATAAAAAAAGACTCGGTAATACCCTTGGCGGAACCTATGCAATATATATCAAAAGATACAGTGTTTCAAATAACTTTAAAGTGCTATGGCGACAAAGGTAAAACCGTACTTGTCGAGGATGACGGAGAAACTCATGCAACGCGGTATAAGGAAATAGAAATTGATTTCAACGGTTTCAGAGAGGAAACTCAAAGGTATGAACTCAAGAGAATACAGTGCTGTGTGTGATACGGATATATCGAAAATTTTATATTCGGAGGCGTGATGATGAAACCTGTAGATGAAATGAGCATAAAGCTTGACAGATATAAGCGATTCTATAATTCAAAAGAAAAGGGTAATATTTTAATTGTGGCAAATTACAAAACCGATGATACCATAGATATTGACTTGAGGGACTTTGATTTCTCAAGTAAAGATGAGCATAAAAGATATTGGGATGTTCTGATCGAAAATACGGAGCGGATAATGGAAGACCGTAGAGGACTTGATGACGATCTGATTTACGGGATAACTCTTCATTATGGTTTTGGGGCTTTTGGCATGGTTTTTTGCGACACGGATATTTCATTTACTGATAACACAAGCTATATGCACCCCGTATTAGATGATTGGGGTAAATTGAGGAGTCCATTATACAATAAGGATAGATTCTGGTCCGAGATTTTCATTGAAGCAGGGAGGTATATTTCTGAAATGGCTGCCGGACGCTTTATGGTGAAGCCGTTTCCCAGTCCGAGTCCCCTTGATGTGGCAAATTTACTAAGAGGTAATGAGTTGTTTACGGACTATTATGAACATCCTTATGAGTTAAAAAAATTATTGGAACTGGCCGTTCCTGCAATTCTCGAAAACTATTTCAATATACACGAAGCAATAAACAATCCTTGGGGAGGTACCTTTACTTTTGGCAAGTGGATTCCTTCGGGCATACTTATACTGGAAGACGCTGCAGACATGTCTTCGCCGACTCAATACCAAGAATTCGGCGCTCCATATACCAGTAGAGTTATAAATGCTGCGGGTGGCGCATATATTCACCATCATTCTTTGGCTCCGCATCAATATAAAAACATCGCTGGGTTGAATGGTGTCTGGATTGAACAGATTTCCTCCGACCCAAGACCCAAAAGGCCTGTGACAGATTTGGGATATTTATTAAGTCAGGTTGGAGATATTGCAGTGGATATTGAATGCGTGCCCGAGGAGGTATATATGTATATTGACGAGTTAAGAAAGGGGAGATTTATATTAACTGTCAGTTGCAGTAACAGAGATGAAGCGGAAGAAGTTATTTCCTTCGTAAGGGACCATTCAAAAATCAAGTAATGGTCATTGTGATTGTTAAATAGATAACGGGTTAAAATATCGCTACAAAAGTATAAAAAATATACATCCTGTTAGTTTAAAGTGCTTAATTTTATAACGCATTATGTCAAATCTATATCATTTAATATCGATCGTTAAGCAGATATAATAAAGCTATCAAAAAATCCAATATATTTTGAAGGAGGAGTATCTTATGAGAATGATAAAAAAAATCGTAGGCTTTTCACTTGTATCTTTGTTGATACTGTCGCTTTTGTTATCAGGATGCGCTAAAAAGGAAGCTTCGACCGATAACGGAAAACCTGCAGGTTCCGAGGGCACACCATCTTCGACGGGAAGCGATGTGGCCAAGCCGGAAAACCAGCCTGTAACGCTGACGTGGTATCAGCCTATCTCGCCGCCTCCGGATCTGCAGATGGTAGAGGATGAGCTCAATAAACAATTGAAAGAGAAGCTTCCCAATACCACACTCAAGCTAGAATTTATAGATCCAGGTTCGTATGTCGATAAAATGAATATGATGATGAGCGCCCAGCAAGAGATGGACATAGTGTGGACTTCGAATTGGAGTAACCCTTATGTCCCCAATGTCATGAAAGGGGCATATAAAGCTATCGACGACCTCGTCGATAAATATATGCCCAAGACAAAAGCTGCCATGCCGCAATATGTATGGGATTCGGTTAAAGTGAACGGTAAGATCTACGGCGTGCCGAATTACCAGATAATAGCCACGCCTTGGGGAATCAGGGTTGTAAAAGAGTTGATGGATAAATATGGCCTGGATGTCGATAATGTTAAAAAACTGGAGGACCTGGAACCGTTCTTTGAAAAATTGAAAGCAAATGAACCCGGCATCTATCCAATAAGCGTGGGCACTAGTAAAGGCGGCAATAATTTTAGACAGGTAATTCCTGAACTTGCTAAATATGAAACCATAGCCGGAGCGCCCGAATTTGTAGCATGCGTTGATAGAACCAACAATGATTTAAAAGTTGTTAATGAATATAAGCTGCCCGAATATAAAGAATTTCTCGCGTTTGTAAGAGATTGGTATGAAAAGGGGTATATAAGGCAGGATATAGCAAGCGTTACTGATGAGAGCGCTGATGTGAGAAATCATAAATATGCCGTTTTCGTACCGGTAGTGAAACCGGGTGGGGCCGTAGAGATGAGCTCAAAGGATGGAATAGAGTATGTTGAAAAAATACTAACAGAGCCGTGGGTTCCGCAGGCTGGCGGTCAGCCGACTATCAATGCCATCAGCAGTACATCCAAAAACCCGGAAAGGGCTGCTATGTTACTGGAATTGGTCAATACCGACAAAGAGTTTTTCAATACACTTTGTTTTGGTATAGAAAATGTGCATTATAAAAAGATACAGGATAATCCCGTGATAGTAGAACCTGTACCGGATAGCAAGTATAATCCCGGAGTGGATTGGAGATTTGGTAATGTATTCAACGCGTATTACAGGAAAGGGCAGCAACCGGGAACATGGGAAGAAACCGATAAACTTAACCGGGAAGCCAAAGTATCGCCTATGCTTGGATTTACATTGAATCCGGACCCCATTAAAAATGAGATAGCCGCCGTTACATCGGTGGTGAATGAGTATAGGATATTGGAAAAGGGCGCTATAGACGATTGGGAAGCGAAATTAGCGGAATTCCAAGCCAAGCTTGATACTGCAGGGGCGGAGAGGATCGTGCAGGAAGTACAGAGACAGCTCGACGAATGGAAAAAAACAAAGTAATCATATAGAAGATCAAACATGTGGGGGCGGTTGCCGGTAGGCAATTGCCCCCGTTATAACAAAGACATATTTTATGGGGAGGCATGGATGTGCGGCAAAATAGCGTGACATTAAAAAAATCTGTAAATAGTACGCGGCCGGGCAAAGGACTGTTTAAGGATATAAAGAAGAATGGTGAACTGTTGCTCTTAAGCGCGCCGGCTGTAATACTTCTGTTTATTTTTAATTATATGCCTATATATGGCATTATACTGGCTTTTAAGAACTATAGATACGACCTTGGTATAATGGGAAGCCAATGGGTGGGATTCGATAATTTTGAATTCTTTTTTAAGTCTCAGGACGCATGGAGGGTTACAAGAAATACCGTTGGATTAAATGCGCTGTTTATTTTTGTGGGCCTTTTTTGCGCAGTGGCATTTGCTTTAATGATGTTTGAGCTCCGAAACAGGATGGCTGTGAAAACATATCAAACGGTATTTATACTGCCATCGTTTCTTTCATGGGTGGTAGTGGGGTATATGACGTATGCGTTTTTAAATCCCAGCCTCGGCATATTGAATAAGGTGCTTGAGATGCTTGGCAAAGAATCGATATCATGGTATACCGAGCCGTCATATTGGCCGATGATCCTGGTTATAGTGCATATATGGAAGGTTGTTGGGACCGATAGCATAATATATTACGCGGGTTTGATGGGCATAGATAAGGAACTGTTTGAAGCCGCAAGGATCGACGGGGCCAACAGATGGCAGATAACCACCCGTATATCGCTCCCGTCGCTTGCGCCTCTTATAACTATAATGACTATATTGGCAATAGGGCGTATTTTTAGGGCCGATTTCGGCATGTTTTACAATCTTACCATGGACTCCGGCATGCTGTATAGCACCACCGATGTTATAGATACGTATGTATATAGGGCATTGAAATCATTGGGCGATGTGGGAATGTCATCCGCTGTCGGCTTATATCAGTCGGTGGTGGGATTCGTCCTGGTCATGGTCACTAATGCTATAGTAAAAAGGATAGAACCGGATAATGCGCTGTTTTAACAATTTTTGCAGAAGGAATGTGAGACAAAGATGAATAAGACGAATAAGGTTAGTATAGGCCCAACGTTGATTTATATATTTTTCAGCATATATGCGATAATATGCCTTATACCGTTTATAGCGGTGGTGTCCATATCTTTATCGGGCGAAAAAGATATAGTGGATTTCGGATACAGCCTTATACCCAAAAACGTTGATCTGTCGGCATATAGATATATATTTTCGGACCCGACGCAGCTTATAAGGTCATATGAGGTTACTATATTCGTAACGGTTATCGGGACAATTTTGAGCGTGCTTTTTATGGCTATGATTGCGTACGCCTTGTCGCGTAGCAGCTTTAAGTATAAAAGCCCGATCTCATTCTATATATTTTTTACGATGTTATTCAACGGCGGATTGGCGCCGACATATATACTCATCACGCAATATCTCCATATGGCCGATACTATATGGGTACTCATAGTACCGGGGCTTATAAATGCCTGGCATATCATACTGCTGCGCACATTCTTTCAGAAGATGCCGGAATCTATCATAGAATCGGCTAAGATGGATGGCGCGAGCGAAATGAGGGTGTTCTTTCAGTTTATGCTTCCGTTATCCACGCCGGCTTTGGCTACAGTTGCGTTTTTGGGCGCTATGGGGCGCTGGAACGATTGGTTTACGGCGTTATTATATATAAACAAACCCGAACTGATGCCATTGCAATATTTGCTTCAGAGGATGTTGTCGAACATACAGTTCATGCAGCAGCTCATGGACAATATGCCGGCCGCGTTCATAAATGCTGATTTGGTCCCTTCCGAATCCGCTCGTATGGCTATGGCCGTGGTGGCGGCCGGGCCGATGCTGGTTGTGTTCCCGTTCTTCCAGAAGTATTTTGTGGAAGGGCTTACGGTAGGCTCGGTCAAAGGATAGAAAATGGGGTATTACTGTTGGATTTAAAGAATTATTTGCTTATAGATGATTATCAATTAAAGCGATTCGAACGGATATATGCTCAATATAAAATGCTTTATGAGGATCCGGATAATTGTTCGCCTATGATCATTGTGGATGTATCTGTTGATGGCTTACCTACATGGGAAGAGCGCTTGGCCGATCCGCTTATTATGCTTAAGGCTGAACTGGACACCTTGAGGCCGCATCTGGAGATTGGAGATGACTGCGTGCCTACCGTTAGGGTGCAATTCGGTACGGCGCAGATACCTGCTGCTTTCGGCTGTGAGTTGGCTATACCTACTAACAGCCTGCCAGCAGCTAAAACTCACGTAATAAAAAGCTCAAAAGATGTTTATAAAATGAAAAAGCCGACGCTTAATGCTGGCTGGTATGGTAAGCTTAAGGAATATACCGAGGTGTTCCTTGAGAACCTATCTATTAGTATCCATATACAACATCCGGATGTACAGAGCCCTTTTAACAATGCCCACCTTATTCGAGGTAACGACATATTGCTGGATTTCTACGATGATCCTGATGCTGTAGACGCGTTACTCGATCTTGTTACCGATTATATGGTCGATCTAATCCCATATCTTAAGCAGATGATCGGCGGTGATAAGGAATGGTTTTTTGATTGGGGGGCACTGTGGAAAGGGACAGCGCGTATCAGCAATTGTTCTGTGCATATGATAAGCCCCGAATTATACAAAAAGCATGTGCTGCCGCAGGATATAAGGCTAATGAGGGCTATAGGGGGCGGTAGGGTGCATTATTGTGGTACGTCGGACAAAGTAATCGATGAGTTCTTTAATATCGATGAAATCAGCGGCCTGGATTATGATGGCAAGTATCACGACCTGTGGGATTTGTCTGAAAGAGCTCCTAAGCGCTTAGCCCTTCTACAATATGTAGATATTAAATCACCGGTAGGACAGCGGCTTATAGCCGGTGATTGGCCGAAGAAACGGAATATTATAATAACCACGTCGGCTGCATCGATTGAGGAAGGTAAGGAAATCTTTATAAAACTAAAATCCAGCAGCAACGGTTAAGAAATATATTATAACTATTCAACTATCACGCAGGCTTGACAACGATTAGCTCTCGGTTCATGTATTTCGGGTATCGTGAAACTAAAGCTTGTTTCGAAAATTTCCAACTACTTGTTTCCTTCGTTTATAGAAGGCTTAATATATATTAAGCCTTGTCCTACACGTCGCTAAGTTTCACCAGATATCCTTCACAAAATCACCTTGAGGCTAATCGTTGCTGTCGCCTATGCGCAACAGTACATGAATGGTCACTAGCTGCTACATTTTTGATGAAATTCTAAGTACTTGAATGTCCATAGGATTATTGTTATACTATATCATGTCGGCTTTATTCTATACGATACTTTTTCTACATAAAAAAGAAGGAGAAGCGGAGCATTATTGGTAAATAATTATAATAATGTAAGAGATTGTGATGAAGTTTAAAACGCTTAAACAAAGATTAATATTTACACTAACAATTGGTATGCTGATGAGCTTTATGCTTATGGCATTTACCTCATATAATGCCATATATTCGATGCAACAGAATAAAATAAATACGTCTATAGTGTCCGCTTTGGAACGATTTACAGATCAATGCGATAGGGATTATTATAATCTGATGCAGATAACGCAGCAAATGATGCCTCAGGGATATGTGGGAAGTGATGTAGACGGCTACTTTTTTGCTGATCAGCAATTTGATAAGGCTATGCTATCGCGCAGGATTTCCAATAATATTGAGATGCTTACGTATTCATATCCCAATGTACAACTGGTGATGTATTATAATCCCAAAGATAACGCACCGTTATTCTCCAACCTTCCACCAAGCGAGGATCTGTTGCTTCAGCATCTGCCTAGTCTAAAGCAAAACTTGGAGATTTCTTATCAGCCGCCCCATTCTTCCGGATATAGATTCAGCGGTGGTCAGGTTATATCAGTTACGCGCGACGCTGTTTTCTCAAATGGTCTTAAGCTAGTACTGTATGCTGAGACTAAAAATGATATGGGAGAGAATTTTGACGATATTTTCGGTTCCCAACATATGCCATATATATTATTGCAGATCGACAAAAATCAACAAATAAAATATAGTAGCAACAGTAATGTTTTTAAGGTAGGGCAAACGCTTAATTTAGATTCGCAAAAACCATCGGGTACAATTGAGGGATATATATGGAATCGGAAGGACAGCCATCACGGTTTTACCAATGTGCTTCTGCTTCCTATAAGCAGTTATAATAGAGAGCTTTATGCATGGAGAACCAATATATCGCTTATCGCCATCTTTACGCTGCTTGTTATGGTGGTTACCGCCATCATGCTTCACCAATTGATTTATAAGCCATTGTATATCTTTGAAGAAGAGATGGAAGAACTGGGCAATGGTAATATGACTATGGTGGATTATAATACAGGTGTTGAGGAATTCGACCATATGTTCGATCAGTTTAATGCTATGAAAATGCGTATACAAACCCTTATGCAAGATATAGAGAACAAAGAAAGGCAACGCCATAAACTGGAGATTGAAAAGCTATCCTATCAAATCAACCCGCACTTTCTCATGAACGCGCTAAATTCTGCTCATTGGATGGCAGTAATGCACCAGCAGCACGATATCGATAGCTATATTTCCAAACTCAATTATATATTAAGCTATAGTCTCGGTAAATCCGATCAGGATACCACGCTTAGAACTGAAATCAAGATGCTGAAGACTTATATAGAACTACAGAAAACGCGTTATGATTTCGAAGCTTGTATCAATATTGAGGAGGGCGATTATCTCGATATATGTGTCCCTCGATTGATACTTCAACCCCTTGCGGAAAATGCTATTTGCCATGGACTTGATGAAAATGGTATACTCAATATCGATATTTCAGCGGATTATAGTGATAAAATAATAAAGATAATCATCGCTGATAATGGCAAAGGGCTGGATAAACAAGCGCTGGAAGCCCTGCTTTGCCCTAATGGCTTAGATGAGGATTCGTTTGGCCAAGGTATCGGCTTGCGGTATGTTTACTTAATGTTGGAATCTTTTTATGGCAGAGGTGATCTGATGCATATTGAAAGCGAACCGGATATGGGCACAAAAGTCATGCTCGTTTTGCCGTTTCAAGGGAGGTAGAAATGTGATTCACGTGTTGATAGTAGATGATGATAAACTGGCGCGTAAAGGTTTGATAGCTATGATGCCATGGTCCTCTTATGGGATGGAGATCGTGGGCGATGTACCTAATGGTGCCAGAGCATTAGAATTTCTTGCTCATAATGCTGTTGATCTGATGTTTGTCGATCTCGCTATGCCTGTGATGTCCGGGATAGAATTGATGAGGGAGGTACGAAAGAGTTATCCTAATGTCGATTTTGTTGTTTTAACGTTTCACGAAAATTTTGAATATGTTCAGGCGGCATTAAGGCTCGGCGCATTGGATTACATTTCCAAAGCAGAGCTTGAGTCGGAAAATTATGACCAGATCTTTAGTCGGATCATTCGGAAGTTAGAGGGCAAGAAGCAGCATGTTTTGCTTGATGAACAGGATTCCCGGTATTCTGAATATGATCAAGAAACGGAAATAAATGAGAACGTATGGGAGGAAATAAAACAGGAATGGTATAAGCTTTATTGGCTTTACGATGACGATGTATTCGCAGAGCTATGTTTAAGATTAAAAGAGAATAGGATTCCTATGCGTCGCGTGGAGCAATTGTTTATAAAGTTATTGGTTATGGTGGAATCTGCTACCAATATTAAGGAAGAAAATCTGCCTGATTCAAGAAGTATAGATGCGGCTATCGAATGGATAAAATGTTATAGGGAAGCCCTAATATGCAAAGCTGTGCAAGCCTCTGATCTTGGTGCAATGCCAGTGTGTATCATAAAAGCAGTGGCTTTTATTAAAGAGAATATAAATATGCCTATCCGTGAAGAAGAGGTAGCATACCACGTAAATATGAGCAGAAGCTATTTTTCCCAAAACTTCAAAAAAATAACGGGGCTTACTTTTAACGATTATATAAAAAAGCAAAGGGTTAGTATGGCTAAAAAGCTGCTAACTGATCCAAATCGAACGGTTGCTGATATTGCGCAAACGGTTGGCTATGAGGACGTGAAGTATTTCTCGCGTGTATTTTATGAACAAGTTCATGTAAGCCCGTCGCGCTTCAGACAACAATTGTCCACCAATAGCAACGATTGTTAAACAATGCTGTGACAAATACCTACCAATCAGCCATGCATATTTGAAATAACCAAAAAAATTATGATTAATAGACAACAATATACCGTTTACCCGAAATTGTTTTAGAGGTACAATCATTATGCAAACGATATGAACAATCTTGAGAGCCGATATCTGGGTTTTTAAGGCGTTCAAAAAAGAGGAGGAGTTATTTTGAAAAGAAGGATTTTGGCTATTGTCTTAATAGGTGTTCTGGCGATTGTTGCAGTGGCGTGTTCGTCGGGCGATACTACAAAACCGAGTTCCGATGAAAGCAATAATCCTGCTACGACAGATACTACGTCTGAATTGACGGGAGACGCCGCCGCATTCCAAAAATTTCCTGAACCTGTCGATGTGCATATTGGTATGAGCGTCGACCCTACAGATAAGACATTGCCTAGCGGCGATAGCGCAGGGAATAATCAGTACACGCGTTATTTGAAGGACAACTATAACATCAATGTTATAGTAGATTGGACTGCGGCACAAGGTAATAACTATAATCAAAAAGTAAGTCTTGCCATAGCATCTGGAGATCTGCCGGATGGATTGATCGCAAACGATCGTACCTATATGGTAAAAGCGGCAAAGTCGGGACTGTTATACGATATCACCGAGTTATTTGATAAAACTGCTTCGTCTCAGGTTAAAGAGATCATGGACAGCACACAAGGTCGCGCGATGGAGAATGCCAGTTATGATGGTAAGATGGTTGCTCTTCCTAATGTCACCGTTGACACGGATGGTGTGCATGTTATGCTTATCCGCAAAGATTGGCTGGATAAGCTTAGCCTTCCGGTACCCAAAACGTTGAGTGACATTGAGAAAACGGCTAAGGCGTTTGTAGATAATAAAATGGCTGGGGACAATACCATCGGCATTGTCGGACCGGATAAAAATAGTTACCCGTATTGTACATTCCTGATGTCATCGAATAATGCTCATGGATTTGATCCTGTATTCCAAGCTATGGATGCTTATCCGGGATATTGGGTGGATGATGGCACTGGAAAGGTAACATATGGCACCTTAAGCCAAAATACGAAAAAGACTTTGGAACTTCTGGCCAAATGGTATAAAGAGGGATTGATAGATCCTGAAATGGGTACACGAGATTCTTCGGCCGAACCTGTAAACGCCAATCAAGCAGGTATATTCTTTGGCCCGTGGTGGAGCCTCGGGTATGGCAATGGAGATTCGTTCAAAAATGACCCAAATGCCAATTGGCAGGCCTATCCGGTATATACTGATGACGGTAAATGGAATGTTCATATGAAGACGGTCGGTACCACCTATACCCTGATTAGCAAGGATGCTAGCGAGGATGTGGCCAAAGCGATCATCATCATGAATAACGCATTGGTACGTGATGAAGGGACTTTTGATACATCGGTAGCTATAGGATGGTATCCATTGCGCAATGTCATGGCAGCCGCCGACGAGTGCGAGTACGAGTATAAAGAGTTGCATAAGGTGCTGAAAGGAGAAACGCAGCCCGAGGATTACAATAAACCGAATAGTCTATATAAGCTGATGTATGCCGACGCGAAAGTGGTGAAGAATGTAGTCAAATCGGCTAACGAAGAATTGAATGTCTCTGATTTCGATCAGACAGACTTTGGTAACTTCCAGCGCATGTATGCTCTTCTGGTTGGCGATCGCCCTTACGCGACCGTTACGCCGGATAAAAAAGTTTACAGCGTGACATATAACCAAACCGATACTATGGAGAGAAAATGGGCCAATCTCAAGAAGCTCGAGGATGAGACTGTCCTTAAGATTATACTCGGAGAGCCGTCTAGTGCTTTTGATGAGTTTGTTACCAAGTGGAAAGCACAGGGCGGAGACGAGATAACGGCCGAAGTACAGGCAGAGTACGATAAGAGCAAAAAGTAAAATTTATCGTTACTCGTTTAATAAAGATAATAAGGCGCTGGAATAACCGGCGCCTTATATAATATGATCGTATATTTGTGAGGAGAATTTGGCATGAAAACTAGGAAAATAGGAATTCAAAAGCATTATTATTTGATGATGTTGCCTGGCATGCTATGGCTTTTATTGTTCAGCATTGTACCGATGTTTGGCATAATTATGGCATTTCAGGATTACAATCCGGGACAAGGTATCTTGCATTCTGAATGGATTGGTTTGGAAAACTTCCGTTATTTATTTCAATTGGATGATAGTAAACAGGTTATCATCAATACGCTTATTATTTCTATAGGCAAAATCGTATTGAATTTGATTGTGCCTCTGACATTTGCTTTATTGCTTAACGAGGTTAGAAGCTTACGCTATAAGAAATTTGTTCAAACAGTTGTTTTTGTACCCCATTTTTTGTCGTGGGTCATTATGGCTACCATTGTAATAGGCATTTTTGGTTATAATGGCGTTGTAAATACTATTGCTGGTTGGTTTGGTGCACAACCCAGGCTTTTTATGGCTGATCCATCTATCTTTCGTGAGTTGCTTATCGGAACCGATGTATGGAAAGAATTCGGCTATAATGCTGTTATATTTCTGGCCGCTCTTACTTCTGTGAATCCGAATCTTTATGAGGCAGCCGCTATAGATGGTGCTAACCGATGGCAGAGTATGTGGCATATAACTTTGCCAGAACTGACACCGACTATTGTACTTTTAGGTGTATTGGCCCTCGGGAATATCCTTAATGCCGGTTTCGATCAGGTCTATAATTTATATAATCCATTAGTCTATTCTACCGGAGACATACTTGATACATGGATATACCGTTTAGGATTGCAAAACTTGCAATTTTCGCTCGCTACGGCGGCCGGTTTGCTTAAGTCAGCCGTTAGCTTTATATTGATTACGGTATCTTATGTATTAGCGTATAAGTTTGCGGATTATAGAATATTTTAGGAGGTAACCTCATGGTTCAAAACAAAACGCTTGGATCACGTATTTTTAATATAGTAAATATAATAATTCTTACGATTTTGACTTTATCCTGCCTGTACCCCCTTTGGTATACTTTTTCGCTGTCTATTTCGGTTAAATCGGCGGCTAATGCAGGTTTGGTTACATTTTATCCGATTGGTTTTTCACTCGCTTCATATAGAGAGATAATGAGCGATATAAAGTTTTTTAATTCGTTCTGGATATCCATCCAGCGCGTAGTTTTGGGTACGGGATTATCCCTTCTCGTGATGATAATGATGGCCTATCCGCTTTCTAAGTCAAAACGAGATTTCAAGGCCCGTGATATATTTATGTGGATTGTTATTTTTTGCATGTTGTTCAATGGTGGGTTGATACCATGGTATCTTACTGTTAAAAGCTATCATTTGCTGGATACCATATGGGCGTTGGTTTTAGCTGGCGGTTTGCCTGTTTTCAATGTTATTCTGCTTATGAATTTCTTCCGCAATTTGCCTGCCGATATAGAGGAAGCGGCTGTTATAGACGGAGCCGGGCCGTGGCGTATTTTGTTCGGCATCGTTGTTCCGTGTTCGCTGCCGGTTATCGCTACAGTTACCCTATTTACGGGGGTCTATCATTGGAATGAGTTCTTCAACGGTTTGGTTTTGATGAGCGATGCGTCAAAATATCCGTTGCAGACATACATTCAGCAGCTAGTTGTCAGCATACCGAGTGATACGACTCTAACGCCGGATCAATATAAGAGGCTTTCGGAGTTATCCAATAAGTCTTTAAATGCTGCGAAAGTGTTTATCGCCATAACTCCAGTGCTCATAGTATATCCGTTCTTGCAAAAGTATTTTGTTACAGGTATAATGCTTGGGGCAGTTAAAGAATAGTTTAAAAGAATCTTAGTTAGGAAGAGGATGTATATGAAGTTTACAGATGGTTATTGGTTGAAGAAAAAGGGTGTAAATATCTATAACGCTGCTGAGGTGTATGATGTAAAGAGGGACGATAATTCGGTTACTGTTTACTGCCCGCCGGTAAAGATAATGCACCGTGGGCAGACGTTGGGGGGACCTCTGCTTACCATACGTTTCAGCTCTCCGCGCGAGAATATCATACGCGTTCAGGCTTATCACTTTACAGGTGGTACACAAAAAGAGCCGTCGTTTGAGCTGGCCGATGAGTCATATCCTCTCGGTGTTGTCGAAACCGACGATGAGATAACCATATCCAGCGGCAAGCTCTGTGCAAGGATATGCAAAAGGGATTTTAAGATACAATACATTTATGACGGCCGGCTTCTTACATCCACCGGCAATAGGCAGCTCGGATATATTACGGCGCCGGATGGCGTATATATGCGCGAGCAACTGGCCTTAGACGTGGGAGAAACTGTCTACGGCCTCGGTGAGCGTTTCACACCTTTCGTAAAAAACGGCCAGGTCGTGGATATATGGAATGAGGACGGCGGAACGGCATCGGAACAGGCGTATAAGAATATACCATTTTACATGACCAATAAAGGTTATGGTGTTTTTGTCAACGATACTGGTCGTGTCTCGTACGAGATAGCATCTGAAGTGGTGTCCAGGGTGCAATTTAGCGTGCCTGGTGAGAAACTGGATTATATGGTTATAGGCGGAGATGACATGAAAGGGGTGCTGGAGAATTATACCGCTTTGACCGGGCGGCCGGCGCTGCCTCCGGCATGGTCATTCGGCCTGTGGCTTTCTACATCGTTTACTACTGATTATGATGAGAAGACAGTTAATTCCTTCATAGATGGTATGACGCAGCGCGGCATACCGTTGAGCGTATTCCATTTCGATTGCTTCTGGATGAAAGAATACGAATGGTGTAACTTCGAATGGGATGAGCGCCAATTTCCCGATCCGGCTGGCATGTTGGCGCGGTTAAAAGAAAAGGGACTCAAAATATGCGTATGGATCAATCCTTATATCGCACAGAAATCACCTTTATTTGAGGAGGGCAAGCAAAACGGCTATCTGCTTAAGCGACAAAATGGGGATGTATGGCAATGGGATATGTGGCAACCGGGCATGGGACTTGTGGATTTTACCAATCCGGCTGCTTGCGAGTGGTATTGCAGTAAATTACAAAGGTTAATGGATATGGGTGTGGATTGTTTCAAGACAGATTTTGGGGAAAGAATTCCGACCGATGTGGTTTATTTCGATGGCAGCGATCCTATAAAGATGCATAATTATTATACCTATTTGTATAATAAAACCGTATTTAAGCTTGTGAAGAAAAACAAAGGCGAGAACAACGCACTCGTATTTGCGCGCAGCGCTACAGCCGGCAGCCAGAAATTCCCGGTACACTGGGGTGGTGACTGCGATTCCGAATATTACTCGATGGCCGAAAGCCTGCGCGGCGGATTATCATTGGCCATGTCCGGATTTGGCTTTTGGAGTCACGATATAAGCGGTTTTGAAAGCACGGCTACACCGGACCTTTACAAGCGGTGGGCTGCTTTCGGCCTGTTATCCACTCATAGCAGGCTACACGGCAGTGGTTCATATCGCGTGCCGTGGTTGTTCGATGAAGAAGCTGTCGACGTGGTGAGGCATTTTACAGAGTTGAAATGTTCTTTGATGCCATATCTATACAGCATGGCCTGCATCACTGCTCAGAGAGGGATACCATCTATGCGCAGCATGGTACTGGAATTCCCTGAAGACGCAAACTGCGCTTGGTTGGACAGACAGTATATGTTGGGCGATTCTCTATTGATAGCACCTATCTTTCACGATGACAGCACAGTGGATTATTATCTGCCTGACGGATACTGGACGAATTTTATCTCCAATAAAGTCGTGGAAGGAGGCAGATGGCAGCATGAGAAGCATAACTATTTGAGTTTGCCTCTAATGGTTCGTCCAAATTCCATAATTCCTGTTGGCAGTAATGACCAAACTACCGACTACGCATACGGAGACGGCCTGACCCTTCATGCATTTGAACTGGAAGACGGGAAATTGGCTCAAACTACAGTTTATGACAGGGACGGTAGCCTTATATTGAAAGCGACAGTGTTAAAAGATGGTGACACAGTACACATGCACTTTAACGGTAAGGTGAATGGTTTGTCGGTGCTGCTGCGCAATGTATTCGCAGTGACACAGGCAGACGGAGCAAAGATAAAAGCAACCGGCCTAGGAGCGGAGTTGCTTATAGACGACGGATTAGAGGATGTTACCTGTGTGCTGGGATAAGCTGCTGTTTGCACTACTATATATCCCACCATTACATGGCAGACATGTGCTTATAGCGTAATCTTGCCTGCAGACCGCGGAAACGTTATAAATGTGACATTAAAAACCGGGGAATTACCCCGGTTTTTGCGCTCTATGCGAACGGCTGTATACCATAATCAATGCGAACGCCGGTATACCGCCGATAAATTATCTTCTTCCGTTACAGACTATCTAAACTGTGTGGGTATAAAAGCATCAACAAGGCCTATAACGAAAGACGCCAATAATGCTCCTAAAAAGTTCATGTCTATCGAAGAAACAATGAACTGAGAGAGATACAGCACAATAGCGGATAATAAAAAGCTTACAAAGCCTCTCCCATAGGGCGACATATCTTTCCCAAACAGCATCGTTGCCAGATAACTGAGCCCGATTATAACTATTGATGCAACGATAGCACCCCAAAAGCCTGCCACACTGAATCCAGGTACTATGACACCTACTAACAGCAATACTATTGCCGAAATGATGAGCTTAATAATAGCACTTATCATATTTATCATCTCCTACTTTATTTAGAAAAATATTCTATGCTTATATTATAACTTAAACACGGTTATTCTGCAAGCTGAACTTTCCATATTGCGAATCGCAGATTATAGCACTATAAAAGGAGCAGCCAAAATGGTATAATAGCAGTTGTAAATATCTTTTTGTGAGGTAGGGCATGTATAAGGAAGGCTTCAAAAGCGCATTACCCATAATGCTGGGCTATATGCCAATCGGCATAGCCTACGGGTTGATATCGGTAAAAGGCGGCATGACCATCGCACAAACGGTGGCCATGTCGCTGGTCGTATATGCCGGTTCAGCACAGTTCATAGCATCTGGCATGATAAATACGGGCGCTAGTCTATTGTCTATTATAGCCACTGTATTCATGGTAAATTTGCGTCATTTGCTGTACAGCGCTTCGCTGTCGACGTATTTTAAGTCCATACCTCGACGTTCGATACCCATGCTTTCTTTTTTTATAACCGATGAGTCCTATGGAGTATCCATAACTGAATTGGAAAATGGTCAGCAGCCTACCCGGGCTTATTTCTTAGGCCTCTTCATCACCGCATATCTCGGCTGGGTTATCTCCTCATTGATAGGCGCTTTATCAGGACAAGCCATTGGTAGCAACATAAATTTAGGACTCGATTTTACGCTGCCTGCCATGTATATAGCACTTCTTATGATGCAACTAAAGGGTTGGTACAAGGCTGTCATAGCTTTATTTTCCGGAATGTCGTCCGTAGCACTTATATTCATTATACCAGGCAATGGAAACGTTATAATATCGGCTGTAGCAGGAGCTGCTTTGGGGGTGTTATTTAACCGATGGACAAAAATTTCATAATAGCCCTTATCGGTATGTTCATAGTGACATATATACCGCGCATGTTGCCGGCAGTAGGCCTTTCAAGGCTTAAACTTCCGGGCTGGTTTATCGAATTCCTGGAATATATACCGGTTGCGGTATTGGCAGCGTTATTATTTCCGTCGATATTGGTTCAAAACGGGCATGTAGAACTAAATCTGAATAATCATTATCTTATAGCCTCTATACCTGCCTTTGCAGCGGCCATATTCAAACGTAGCTTATTCATCCCTGTAATAGTAGGATTGGCGGCATATATAATCTTGAGCTATGTGTGAACCGCGATTCACAATATGTCCTGTAATTCGTAATATAACAAATTCAGCGCATGCAATGATATAAATCCTACGCCCGCTACAGGCTTGACATATATACCTCGCTACGGCTGTGAAGCTGGACTACTACGCAATCAAAGATTGCTGTGGTCCTACGCTTCAAAAGCCCGCTCAGCATATATGTCAAGCCTTGTGCCACGTAATGATTGCGTACTTACAATTCGTTTCGGTTGAGTAAGCTAACGCCGGCAATTAGCCACGCAATAGCCTAAGGCCTTCGCAGGACAAGAATGTTTCTTGTACGCTTAGCTGCTCGCTCCACTCGAACAGGCTAACGGCCGCAATTCGCATCCGTGCTCAGGCGGTCTGCCTCCGGCGTCCATGCCTTCGGCCACGCCTGTTCAACATTGCGCTCGCAGAGCGTACAGCGAAACGTTCTAAGACCTGCTTCCGGCTTCAGGCTGTTTGCTTACGGGCTGGTCAGGCGTCCATGCCCGACCTACGCTTGCTCTATGCCGCACTCGTTGAGTACGCCTACGCAATATTTCAAGGCGTTCTCCGGCTTTATATCATTTGCATTGCTTTATGCCACCCGTTTCAGTTACATATTACGAATCGCAGGTGCTATAATTAATGCGATAGATATTCATGTTAAAATATGCTATAATACTATTAGCATTGAGCTAGATGGAAGAGGAAGTGCGTATGGGAGAAGAAAGGCAGCATAGTGATATCCATAACCCTCATGATACGGGCTATAAATACCTATTATCCTTCAAGAAGGTATTTGTACAATTGCTGAAGAATTTCATCAAAGAGGGCTGGGTAGACATGATAGATGAGTCTGCCGTTATGAAGATAGATAAATCGTATATACTACAGGATTTCAACCAAAAAGAAGCCGACATAGTATATAGAGTTGATATTAAAGGGCAAGAAGTCATATTCTATATACTGATGGAGCTGCAATCAACGGTAGACTTTCAAATGCCATATAGGTTGTTGCTTTACATGGTGGAGATATGGCGCGATGTACTCAAAAACATAAAACGAAATGAGGCAGAACAAAAGGAGTTCAAGCTGCCGGTAATTGTGCCCATTGTTTTATACAATGGTGAAAATAACTGGACGGCCAAGATGAGCTACAAAGAAACGCTGAGCGGTTATGAACTATTCGGCGATTATGTTTTGGATTTTAAGTATATACTGATAGATGTCAATCGATTTAAAAAAGAGGACTTAGCAGGGTTATCCAATATTATAGGGACAGCGTTTCTGCTGGATCAAAAATATGATACGTCAGAGATTTATGAGCGGTTAGAGCAAGCGTTAAAGATATTAAGCGGTATGTTGCCTGAAGACTTTAACATGTTAAAGCCGTGGCTAACGCATATATTTGCCAGCAAGTTACCGGCAGGTACTCGAGAGAAGATTGAGGATATTATATCAAAAGCCGACATAGGGGAGGTGAATGCGGTGATATATAATCTTGAGCGGACACTGGAAGAGGAATTTCAGAAAAGAGAGGCTAAAGGTAAAGCAGAAGGCAAGGCTGAAGGTAAAACGGAGGGCAAGGCTGAAGGTAAAGCAGAGGGCAAGGCTGAACTAATCATTAAACTGCTAAAGAAGAAGTTTGCCGCTGTGCCGGAAGAATATATCGAAAAGATAAAAAAGCAGGATAGTGATGTACTGGAGGCTATAGGGGAAAATATATTTGACATGCGAGATATAGATGAACTTAATAAATATTTGAATAATTGATGAACTAGGGGTATGGACAGCGCAATACTGTTTATGCCTCTTTGCCTATGATGGTTGGGCAAGGTAATTGATTTGTCGGTGTTGCTGCGCAATGTATTCGCATTGAACCAAGCAGAGGGGCAAAGATAAAAGCCATTGGCATGGAACGGAACTGATTATAGACTACAGATTAGAGGATGTTACCTGCATGTTCAGATAAAACTACTATTTGCGCTAATCTTGACGTAGTGATACAATAGTGTGGAAAATAATTCGGGCAAGGAGAGGTCGATATGCTTATAGAAGACAACGCAGTAGTATTGTTTCAAGGAGACAGTGTGACCGACGCAGGCCGAGATTATAACAACGACGATGATCTTGGCTTGGGCTATCCTACGATGGTAGCATCATGGTTCTCGGCTGCATATCCCGCAAAGCATGTTAGGTTTATAAATAAAGGGGTAAGTGGTAATAGGGTCAAAGATTTAAAGGAGCGCTGGACGAGGGACTGTATAAACTTAAAGCCCACTTGGGTATCCATACTCATAGGCATCAATGACTGCTGGCGACGTTATGACAGCGATGATCCGACATCAGTGGAAAGGTTTGAGTCCGATTATCGCTATATTTTGCAACAAGTGAAAACACAACTGAATGCTAACCTGATAATATGCGAGCCGTTTGTTTTGCCTGTACCGGAAGACCGGGCGAAGTGGAGAGAGGACTTAGATCCTAAGATACATGTCGTACGCAGACTAGCCAGGGAATTCCATGCCATATTCGTACCGCTAGACGGCATATTTGCTCAGGCAGCAGCGCAAAGGGAACCCAACTTTTGGCTGCCGGACGGCGTACATCCATCGCCTGCCGGACATGCGCTTATAGCGCAATCTTGGTTGCGGGCTGCGGAAGCATTATAGAGATGACATTAAAATCCGGGGGATTACCCCGGATTTTGCGTTTTATGCGAACGGTTGTATATTATATATGAATATATTGTCGGTATCAGCGCAGCTACAGCGACGGATATCATCATCAATATAAATGCTGGTGTACCGCCGATGAATGATCCTATCATGCTTAATATACCAGCCAGGACGAATAACCGACCGCCCAAACGATGGGTCTTAAGCCATACATCTTCATCAGCCAATGTCCATGGTGTTTTTATACCTACGAAATAATTATGCCTTATCTTGCCCATATAATTGCCAAAGACGATGAACATGAGGGAAATGCTGAATGTTATTATGAAATCTACCTTTACCTTATATCCTAAGGATGCCAGCATTACCACTCCGTATATTATGGTAAAAAGTATCACAAATACAGCCCTCATAACCCGATAAGCGCCTTTGAATTTACCGTAGTTGTTTCGCCTCGGGTCTATAAGGGGGGTCACCAGCATAAGCGTGTATATGCCGGCATTCATCAGAGGCAGCAAAAATATAGAGCCCTTTCCGCCATAACTGTCGATTTCACCGCTGATATTCCAGTGCATAGGTATTTTATCAGGCAGGCGGCCATATACAGCAATGGCCGATAACAGAGCCGCGGCTATTATGACTATAAGCCATATATCGCTTTTTAATGCCTGCTTTAAGTCATAGTGACCTTCATTCATGATAAGATTCCTCCTCATCATTTTTAATATTCATAATGTTCATAAACCATTCCAGCGTGTCTTCCATCACCGATGTATTGATGGAATAATAAATATTTTGCCCCTTGCGTTCGTCTACAACCAGCCCGGCCTGCTTTAATATGTTAAGATGGTGGGATATACTAGGCTTGGTTATATCAAAATGCTCGGCTATTTCGCCGGCTGTCATATCCCTGTCCCTTAACATTTCGAGAATGCGGCGTCGTGTCTCGTCGCCTAAAGCCTTGAGTATAAGACTCATCCCATGTACATCACCACCTAATAATTTAGATATTTAGAAAATTACCTAAATATATTATAACAATAGGTTTTTTATTTTGCAATAGGTATAGCATGATGTGTTATTATTCTATGATATTGTTATAGGTATAGCATGATTATTTATATATTTATCACGTTTTTGAAACAAAAAAATCCCTGCAAACCTCTAATTTGCAAGGAATTCGAAGGGCACTGTTCTGTTTTAAACTGTCAAAGATGCATTGACTGTTTCGGTGCTTGCCAGCATTATAAGCAAATAAGCCAGGACAAAAAGCGGAAATATGGTTATAGCTGTTTTAGCAGCTATAAAACCGAAAATAGGTGGAAGTAATGTCGTTCCGGTATATGCCACTGCCATTTGATAGCCTATAAGTTTGGCCGAATTTTCGCTGCCGAAGCGCGCAGGTGTTTCGTGAATAAGGCCAGGGTATATAGGAGAGAGGCCTAGCCCTATAAGGCCAAAAGCTAACATGTAAACAATAGGGTCAGAGGGCAGCAAAAGAATAACGGCACCCGCTATGGCAATGATTTGGCCCCATAGTATAATGTGGCGGTTATCAAACTTCATCGTGATAAAGCCGGAAATAATTCTTCCTAAAGTTATACCGCCATAGTATAGCGATACCCAAGCTGCAGCCGTTTTTGGCGCTATATTGTGCGTTCCTACAAGATAGCTCGCTCCCCATAGACCTACTGTTGATTCAACGCCGCAATAGAATAAAAATGCGATGAGCGTATATATTACGGCTTTATTTTTGAATATGCTGGCATTGTTGTCGATTGCCGGTGGGTCAACTGCATCGTCGGTTGAGGTTTGGCCTGCAGCCCGCACTAGCTTGTGCTGCTTTGCAACCTGATCCCATAAAGGAAGGGTCGCGAGCAATACGGCCGATATACAAAATTGGATTATGCTTACTGTAAAATAGCCTGGCCGCCAGGAATTTAAACACGCTATGTAATATGATAATATTATAGGGCCGCCGGTTGCGCCAATTCCCCAAAATGCGTGCAGCCAGTTCATGTGATGAGCTTCATAGTTTTCCGCTACGTAATGATTTAGCGCCGCATCTACTGCCCCGCCGCCCAAACCTAAGGGGATAGCAAGTAGAGCCAGCCAGGCTATGGAATGGACAAGCGAAAAACCGAGCAGTGCAGCTGCTGTCATGCAACAGCTTACCAGAGTGACCTTGCCTGTACCGAACCGCTTTATTATCCAGCCGCTTGCTAAACTTGAGACGATAGTACCAGCAGCGATGATCATAGATAAGATTCCCGCGGCGCTTAAAGGTGCTCCTATGTCTTGTCGCATAAGAGGCCATGCTGAACCAAGCAGCGAGTCTGGTAAACCAAGACTAATGAATGCCAGGTATATGATTATAATAAGCCAAGTAGCCATAAAACCCTCCTGATAAAATAATGTTAAAAAAGTAGTTTCCGCCACATTCCAGCAGAAACCGCATCATAGGATCTATACTCCATATGCTTCTGGAAACCTCATAGGCGTTCTATATAGCGTACACAATATCGCACACGCTGCTGGTATCGCCTATGGCGCATTCTTCTTCTCTGCCGCAAGCCAGGTTTACAGCGCATGACAGCGGCTTGCCAAGGAATCCTTTACCTAAGCAGCCCATATATTCCACCGGCTAAGCTGCGCTACACTCACCTCATATTCCGATGAGAGTTGAGTAAGGGTCTTTTCCTATTTCAATATTTCCAGTAAAACTTTAAAGTTGGCTGTATATGTCTTTTCCATGCTTCTATTTTATCATAAATTCGACATTTCAGTTGTCTTAATTTATGGGTTCATTATATAGTTGTGTCTTGATACATAAAAGTGGTTACAAACGAAATAATTCATTTTTGCCGTGTCTTGTTTTAAGCGGCTCATGGTGTTACAATATACAATGTGAATTTGTAGTTTTTAAGAAGGTGATATGTAATGCCAAATATATTGGCTAAAATATTTGGAGATCAGAATGAAAAAGAAGTAAAACGGTTGCAAAAGACTGTTGAGGCTATAGAAGCGTTTGAGCCGCAGATAAAGGCTTTGAGCGACGGCGAATTGAGAGCAAAGACTGACGAATTCAAACAGCGCTTGAAACAGGGCGAAACGCTGGACGATATACTGCCCGAAGCATTTGCGGTGGTGCGTGAGGCATCAGTGCGCACGTTGGGCATGCGCCATTTCCCAGTGCAGCTCTTGGGCGGCATTGTGCTGCATCAGGGCCGCATAGCCGAGATGAAGACCGGCGAGGGCAAGACGCTGGTGGCCACGCTGCCGGCCTATCTCAATGCCTTGACCGGCGAGGGTGTGCATATAGTAACTGTCAACGATTATCTGGCACGCCGCGACCGCGAATGGATGGGCAAGATATATGAATTTTTGGGCTTAAAGGTGGGCCTCATACAGCATGATATGGACAGTGCTGCCCGCCAGGAGGCCTATGCAGCCGATATAACCTATGGGACCAATAATGAATTCGGATTCGATTACCTGCGCGATAATATGGTCATATATAAAGAAAATATGGTGCAGCGCGGGCTCAATTATGCCATAGTCGACGAGGTCGACAGCATACTGATAGACGAGGCGCGGACACCGCTTATTATATCTGGTGCAGGTCAGAAGTCCACCGAGCTGTATTATAAGGCGGATAAATTTGCATTGCGTCTGGCTAAGGACATCGACTATGAGGTGGACGAGAAGGCCAAGACCATATCGCTTACCGAAGAAGGCTCGCGCAAAGCAGAACGTTTCTTCAATGTTGATAATATAACCGATATGGAGAATACCGAGCTGCTGCACAATATAATACAGGCTATAAAAGCGCATGTGCTGATGCGCCGCGATGTCGATTATGTCGTCAAAGACAACGAGGTCATCATAGTGGATGAATTCACTGGCAGGCTTATGTTTGGCCGCCGTTACAGCGATGGGCTGCATCAGGCCATAGAGGCCAAAGAGGGTGTTCGGGTGCAACGCGAGAGTCGCACGCTGGCTACTATAACATTCCAGAATTATTTCAGGATGTACAAGAAACTGGCCGGCATGACTGGTACCGCCAAGACTGAGGAAGAAGAGTTTCAGTCTATATATGGCCTGGACGTCGTGGTTATACCTACAAATATGCCTATGATTCGCAAGGATTATCCCGATGTCATATATCGTACCGAGGAAGCCAAATTCAAAGCCGTAACCGAAGAGATAGCCCAGCGTCATGCTAAAGGTCAGCCGGTGCTGGTAGGCACGATATCCATAGAAAAATCCGAGAAACTCAGCCGGATGCTGGAGCAGCGCGGTATACCGCATCAGGTATTGAACGCCAAATATCATGAGAAAGAGGCTGAGATTATAGCCAAAGCAGGTCAGCCAGGAGCGGTGACCATAGCCACCAATATGGCCGGACGCGGCACCGATATAGTGCTGGGCGAGGGCATAGCCCAAAAAGGCGGTCTGCATGTCATGGGCACCGAAAGGCATGAAAGCCGGCGCATAGATAATCAGTTGCGCGGGCGTTCCGGACGCCAGGGCGATCCGGGCTCATCGCGTTTCTATCTGTCTCTGGAAGACGATCTGTTGAGATTATTCGGTTCCGATCGCATTATGAATCTGGTAGATGCTCTGGGCATGGACGACGATACCCCCATAGAGAATAATATGTTGACCAAGCAGATAGAGGCCGCTCAAAAACGCGTGGAGGCTAAGAACTTTGATATACGCAAGCAGCTTCTGGAATACGATAACGTGTTGAACGTTCAACGTGAGGTAATATACAAACAACGTCGTCAGGTGTTGGAAGGAGAAAATCTCAAGGATTCCATATTGGATATGATAAAATCGCTCGTGGAAGAGGCTGTTAAATTATATACCTCCAACAGTCCGCATCCCGAGGAATGGGATATCGAGGGATTAGCCGAGCATTTGGGCCATCTGTTCCTGCCGGCTGGTGCTTTGACGATAAGCCAAGAGGATAAGGAGAACCTAACGCGCGAGGAATTCACCGAGCGTCTGGTCGACATGGCATACGAGCTGTACGATAAGCGCGAAAAAGAGATAGGTGAGGAGACCATGCGCGAGCTCGAACGCGTTGTAATGCTCAAAGTCGTCGATCAGAAGTGGATGGATCACCTTGATGATATGGATCGCTTGCGCGACGGTATAGGGTTAAGGGCTTACGGCCAGCGCGACCCGCTAGTGGAATACAAGATAGAAGGCTATGACATGTTCCAGGAGATGATCCATAGCATACAGGAGGATACCGTTACTTTATTGTATCACGTTAAGGTGGAGAAGCCGCCTGAGAGAGAGCAAGTGGCCAAGCCCGCATTGGCCAGCCATGGCGGTGAAGGGAGTAAGCCGCAAACGGTTAAAAGAGCTGGTAAAAAGATTGGCCGCAATGACCCATGTCCGTGCGGCAGCGGCAAAAAATACAAGGAATGCTGCGGCAGGATAGCATGAAAATTATAACATTTTGAGGAGATGATCATATGATAGTGGAATTGGAAGATTACAGCGTGCAGATAGACGAATTGCGCGGCATCATAGATGAAATGGGGGCTTCTCTTTGACCCGGCAGGGATGGAAGAGGAGATAAAAAACCTTGAAAAGCAGATGGCTGACCCCTCCTTTTGGAGCGATATGGAACGCTCGCAGAAGGTTAACCAACGTATAAAGGCGTTGAAAGATAAACTGCAAAACCTACGCGCTGTAGAGCAAAAATGGGAGGATTTGCGCACGCTGGCCGATCTGGGTCGCGAGGAAGATGATGCTTCTATCGTAGGCGAAGTAGCGGCCGAGCTTGCATCGTTGAGAAAAGAGGTTGAAAGGCTGCGCATAGAAACGCTGCTGAGTGGACCGTATGATCGCAATAATGCCATAGTAACGCTCCATGCAGGAGCCGGTGGCACTGAAGCCCAGGACTGGGTGCAGATGCTCTATCGTATGTATACGCGCTGGGCTGAGGATAAAGGTTATAAAGTCGAAGTATTGGATCTTCTGGAAGGGGATGAAGCAGGCATAAAGAGCGTTACCTTCCTCGTGGAAGGCGAGAATGCCTACGGTTACCTTAAAGCCGAAAAAGGCGTGCACCGTCTGGTACGCATATCGCCTTTCGACGCGGCTGGCCGCAGGCACACGTCCTTTGCATCGGTGGATGTAATGCCCGAGTTGGATGATGACGAAGGCGTGGAGATAAATCCTGAAGACCTGAAAATAGATACCTACCGTTCTAGCGGTGCCGGAGGTCAACATGTCAATAAGACCGAATCGGCTATACGCATAACGCACATACCTACAGGTATAGTGGTTCAGTGCCAGAACGAACGCTCGCAGCACAGCAATAAAGAGACTGCTATGAAAATGCTTAAGGCCAAGCTGCTGGAATTAAAAGAGCAGGAGGAACAGGCCAAGATAAGCGACATAAAGGGCGAATTAAAGCGTATAGAATGGGGCAGCCAGATACGTTCATATATATTCCAGCCATATACAATGGTAAAGGATCACCGCACTAATGCCGAAATAGGTAATGTAAACGCCGTTATGGATGGCGATATAGACCTGTTTATAAGTGAATATCTGAAAATGAATGCTAAGCAGCGCAGAGCATAGATTTAAAGAGAGGGGACGCTATATGGCTGATTATCAGTATGTTGTATTTAAATTGGGTGATGGTTGGTACGCCGGGAATATAATGAATATACGCGAGATTGTAAAACCGATGGCAATAACCCCTGTGCCAAATAACCCTCCATTCATAGAGGGTGTGATAAAATTGCGCGGCGAGGTAATACCGGTGCTGGACTTAAAGAAGCGATTTAAATTAGGGACATATGATGAAAATAGCCAGCATACACGTTTTATCATAGCCGAGGTGGATTATAAACCGATAGCCTTTATAGTGGATGAAGTTCGGGAAGTGCTCAGACTGGAAGACAAGGATATAGGACCCATACCCGATGTTGTGGCTATAGGCAAGGAATATATAACCGGTACCGCGGAAAATAACGGTAGGTTAGTGATACTGCTCGATATGGCTAAGATCCTTACCGTTGATGAGCGTGAAGTATTGGCGGCCATAAGCTGACCTGGAACGATTTTAAGCCCTGCAAAGTCGCTATTATAAGCGATTCTGCAGGGCTTTCATATTTTCAATAAAAATAAGCTACTGGAATATCCACCTCACGTGTGATATATTAACTATTATGAATTATTCATTGGCGAGGAGAAGATACGTTGAATAAAGTGCAATTTCTAATGGGCAATCAAGCTATAGCTTTGGCCGCTATGGAAGCCGGTGTAAACATAGCTACTGGTTATCCTGGCACGCCATCATCCGAGGTGTTAGAAACTATAGCACAAAATGCTGATAAATATGACATATACGTCGAATGGTCTACTAACGAAAAAGTAGCCCTGGAAACCGCTATAGGTGCGGCATATGCTGGTGCTAAAGCAATAACAACCATGAAACAGGTTGGATTAAATGTTGCGTCCGATCCGCTTATGAGTCTATCATATATAGGAGTAAAAGGAGCCCTTGTCATAATGGTAGCAGATGACCCGGGTCCCCATTCGTCCCAGACAGAGCAAGATACGCGCTCTTTTGCTCGCTTCGCTAATATACCGGTATTAGACCCCGCTACTCCTCAAGAAGCACATGATATGACATTATGGGCCTTTAATCTTTCCAACCAACTTCAAACGCCGGTCATCATGCGTACTACCACTCGCGTATCACATGGCTGTGCAGATGTCAGCATAGGCGATATTTCCAAAGCATCGTGGGACATAGAAGGCTTTACAAAAGATCCGCGATGGGCTATATTCCCGAAACTAACAGCACAAAGGCATCCATGGCTGGAAAATTTACAAGGCGAGTTGGCAAACATTTTCTCTGCATCTCCCTTTAATCGCATAAGCGGTAACGGTAAAATAGGCATTATATCTTCAGGTGTCAGTCGAAAATATGTGCAAGAAGCATTAGCCGACCTAGACCTAAATGTAAAGTTGCTAGAAATCGGAACACCGTATCCATTTCCCGAAGCAAAGGCGTTTGAATTTGCTAAAGGTCTTGACCACATAATCGCTGTAGAAGAATTGGACTCGTATTTGGAAGAACAAATGCTTCAGCTTGTAGGTCGCTATAAGTTACCGGCAAGTATTTTAGGCAAAATCGATGGCATGTTTCCAAAATGCGGGGAATACAACGTTGACATAGTAAAAGAAGGCCTTCAAAAATGCTTAAAGTCTATAGGTGCAGAATCGAGAATAAAAAACCCAGCACCTCTTGTGGATGTGCAAAACATTCCGCCTTTGCCAAGCAGGCAGCCCACCCTATGCGCAGGTTGTATGCATCGCACCGTATTTTATGCCTTTAAGCGAGCTTTAAATGGCATACCAGCTGTGTTTTCAGGCGATATAGGCTGCTATACGCTTGGAAATGCACAGCCTTTGGATATGGTGGATACATGCTTATGCATGGGCGCCGGTATAAGCATAGCTGCCGGTTTGCAGCACGCACAGCCGAATGTAAAACACATAGCTTTTATAGGTGATTCTACATTCTTTCATTCTGGCATACCTGCTATAATAAATGCCGTATATAACAATGCAAACATAATGATAGCGGTATTGGACAACCGCACAACGGCTATGACCGGTCATCAGCCTCATCCTGGCATAGGGATAACTGCCACCGGTAAACCTACCGTTGCCGTGTCTATAGCTGAGATAGCCAGAAGCTGCGGTGTAAAAACCGTAGAAGAAATAGATGGACAAAACCTAAAAGCATGTACCGATGCTATAAAGCAAGTTGTAGAAGTCGATGGGCCATCGGTGCTTATATTTAAGGGCCCGTGCACGAATTTAGAAAAATCCGATAAACATTATACTGTAGATGAGCAAATATGTACGCTGTGCAACTACTGTGTAGAACAGCTGGGATGTCCTGCATTGTTTGTCATTGATGATATGCCAGCAATTCAGTCCACATGCGCAGGTTGTGGTTTATGCGCGCAGATATGCCCAGTAGGTGCTATAGTTCCGGAAGGAGAGGATTAACATGCAATACGATATACTAGTAGCGGGAGTCGGCGGACAAGGCGTGATACTGACATCAAGGCTGTTAGGATTGGCTGCTATGAAAGCCGGCCTTCATGTAACCACTGCCGAAACCATAGGAATGTCACAGCGGGAAGGTGCTGTAGTAAGCCACATACGTTTAGGACGTGAAATATTCGGCCCTCTCATACCGAAAGCCGGTGCCGACCTTATAATAGGAATGGAACCATCCGAAGCAGCAAGAAACATGCCCATGTTAAAGCGAAACGGACATATGATAGTAAATACTTTTCCTGTGATACCGGCATCAGTAGCTATAGGTTTAAGCCAATATGACGTGAACGAAATATTGGCATTTATAAATAATACATGCAAAAATGCAATCCTGGTCGATGCAACAGAACTGGCCAAACAAGCCGGGAATCATAAATCTGCCAATGTGCTACTGTTGGGCATTGTCGCTGCTGCGGGTTTGCTTCCTTTTGATATAAGCATTTTACAGCAAGCTTTAGAAGAAGAATTGCCGAAAAAATATTTAGGAGTAAACAAAAAATCCTTTGAAATTGGCATTAATATGTTGTATAATATAAAAAATAAAGTTTAGTCGAGAGGAGACGAGCTTAGATGAGCATAGAATTAGTCGAGAGTCGTAAGAATATTGAATTCGATCAGTTGGAAAAGCTAAAAGCTCTCTTACGCAGAGTCAGTGAAAACAGCCCGTTTTATAAGAAGAAATTCCACGATTGCAAAATCGATGTTGAAGCTGTCGGGACACTGGATGATCTGACCTATCTTCCATTTACCACAAAGGATGAATTAAGGGATGCCTATCCGTTGGGCATTCAGTCGGTACCTGACGAAGATGTGGTAAGGGTGCATTCTTCCTCCGGTACTACCGGTAAACCAGTCATAGTACCTTATACGCGTAACGATGTGAATACGTGGGCTGAAATGATGATGAGATGCTACATGATGGCTGGCATAACGCCAAAAGACCGCATTCAGATAACGCCGGGTTATGGCCTGTGGACAGCCGGTATAGGCTTTCAAGCCGGTGCAGAACGCTTAGGCGCCATGGCGATACCGATGGGGCCGGGCAATACAAGTAAACAATTGCAAATGATGGTGGACATGAAATCCACAGTGCTAACCAGCACCTCGTCATACGCGCTGTTGCTGGCAGAAGAAGTAGAGCGGCAGGGTTTAAGGAATAAAATACACCTCCACACAGGTATCATAGGCTCCGAACGCTGGAGCGATAAAATGCGCCATACAATAGAAAGCAAACTCGGCATAGAAAGCTTTGACATATACGGTTTGACTGAAATCTATGGTCCCGGTATAGGATTGGATTGCCGCTACCATGATGGCATACATTATTGGGCTGATCATCTTTTGTTTGAGATCATCGATCCTGTGACCGGTGAAAGGCTCCCTGATGGAGAATTGGGCGAATTGGTCATAACAACGCTGACCAAAGAGGGGGCACCGCTTATACGATATCGCACGAGGGACCTCACCAGGCTGATTACCGAGCCATGCCCATGTGGTAGCCCATTCCCACGTATAGACCGTATATTAGGGCGCAGCGATGATATGATAAAAATAAAGGGCGTGAACATATACCCCGGTCAGATAGAAGAGCTGTTGCATCGAATACCCGATATATCCAGCGAGTACCAGATAATATTGACGCGAAACGAAGGCAAAGATAATATGTTACTGATGGTAGAGGCAGAAGATATAACGCATAAAGAAGCTTTAGAGAAAACCGTCCAAAAAGAATTCAAATCCTCTATAGGCGTGCATATAGATGTTAAGTGCGTTGAGTTATGTAAACTGCCGCGCAGTGAGAAAAAAACCAAACGGGTTATAGACCAGAGGGAATTATAAATACCCGCCGCGTTGCACGTTTTATGTCAAAATCCCGTTTTCGACAGTTGTAAGAAAATATGACGTATGGAATCCGCTATTTTTAGCGGATTCCAAGACTTTTTTGAATACTCTTTCCTCATACAGGGCAACATCTACCGCACTGTCAACATCTATTATCTTTAAGCTACATCATTCAGTTTCTTGACGGGTTGTGTTACAATGAAAGCCAATTAAAGGATTTAATTCATCTGCAACTGTCGAACTCGCGGATAGCTGAACAATCACATAACGATGCCGAAAAGTAAAATTTTTCATGGGAATGCTTGCATTTATAAGAGATATGGTATATTCTAACCATAGAAAGCAAAAGGAACGGGGGCGGTTCCGTTGGATGAGTCATTGACGCTTAACGGTTGATAGCAGACAAGGAGTGAGAATAATGAAACGTCAGTCGCCTAAATGGAAAAATGAAATAGAGCGTGATCAAAAGAAAAATCATGAGCCTGAAGAAATGGGCGCGGCAATAGGTATAGTATTTGGAGCGATCATGGGTGTTGTGAATGACAAATTAATTGGAGTTTCCATGTTGTTAGGCGTCGCAATTGGAGGTTTTCTTGGTATGCTTTTTAGATGGTTCGCTGACAGAAAAGATTAGAAAAGAGGTAATCTTATGAATATGAAAACAAAAATTATATCAATTTTAGCATTACTTTTCTTAGTGGCTTGTACTTTTAACGGAACCAATTTCGCGAAGGCTGAACAAGTTAACAGTTTTGATATTGCAAAAGCAAAAAATGATTTGGCAAACGCGCATAAAAGTGAATTTATACAAATGTCCCCTGAAGAAGCTCAAAAAAGGGCTCAAACAATCGACCAACAGTTATGCAAACTTATTGCTGAAGGTAAGTCTCAAGATGAAATTGATAAAGTAATAAGTTATATAGATTGGAAAATCCACAATAATCTGGTGTGACTCCATTATCAGAGCCTGCTGACGCAATACATAATGCTGTGAGTATATATTATGACTCAGGTGCATCACAATGGGTTGTTTCTGGTGGCGGTTGGTGGACAGACGATAATTGGTATTATGATAAGAATTGGGCATGGATTCCTTATTATGGAAAAACACACAACGTTGGGGGTTTAGATTCCGTAGGAATTGCTTATAACAATACCTATGGAACCTATAATGCAAATGTTGTTTCATCGATGGGATATATGACAGATCAAAATGGTTGGAGTACAACATCATATAGTCCGTCGCATGGTAATGGCTCTTATGGTGTTGCATTTAACATACAAGATGTGCAGAAATATAAGAGGAATCCTCCGATCCCTTATGTTTATTCAACCGACATAGCTTACAAAGGTAAAGGATACTCTGCGCTTATCAGATATAACAGTAATTTTTCAAACTATCATGGTAATGCTAGGGTGTTCTACGCTCATACCTGGAATACGTGTAATATAAATAGTCTTACATTTGGATATGGATCTGGTTTTGAGTTTGGTGTAAATATAAGTTTTTCCAATTCAAATGGGTGGAGAATATTTACCAACTCTGATACAAGATTTTAATAATTAATTAATGTTTTCCAATGTGAGAGGTAGGTAGTTAAATAATAACTTACCTCTCACATAATAAAAAGGTAATAATAATATTAAACAAAAAATATTATTATTGAGATATTACTATAATAGACAGGAAGGGTGATCAAATGTCATATGGGCTATTGCATATATTGGTAATTATATTATTAAGTGCGGTAATTCTTACTTTTTTAATGAAATCAATATTTAAAAATCACAATTCATTTGGAATTATGTTATTAGGTATTGAATTTACAATGGCCGGTGGAATCTTCTTTATTAGCGATAAAATCAATTTTATTGGAAGTGATATTGTTGAAATATCCCTGATTTTAATTGGCTTTGTCGTGGTAATATCTGGTTTAATAAATGATAATAAATAATTAAAAAGTCTAGGAAATTCAAGCTTATTAAAACCGGTATAGATAGTTCTAATCCGGCATGGTGCTGTCCTGCCTTATTTTCCTTTCTCGGATTAACTCGTTTTAGGAGGTAGTAAAATGCTAAAATTCAAATACAGGCCAATTCTGAAAGCCTCAGTATATCTCAGCGCATGATCTACGTAAAAAATAAATTTTACTGTTATTGGTGATTACTCCGTATCTTATAAGAAAGATGAAGCTTTTACAAGTGTCGTTTGGAGGGCGGTAAGAGATAGAATTCAAGTGCCGCTACTGAACCGAAGATATACAAAAATATTTTTTGCCGTGCCTCAGCGTCGTTGCACATTTTATGCCAGAATGGTATAATGTCATCGTAAAATGTCGACAATCATAAGAGCCGCTTCTTGAAACGGCTCTTATTGCGTGACTATTTAGGTACTGTGATGCATAGGCGAAGGTAACGATTAGCCTTAAGGCGATTTTGTGAAGGATATCTGGTGAAACTTAGCGAAGTGTAGGATAAGAATTTCCCAGCGTAACCGAACTATCTAAACGATGCTAAAGACGGTCCTGCCCTAGAATAACAAGATAAGAGAGATTATCGGCGCTTTGGAAATTCCCGAAACGAGCTTTAGTTTCACCGATATTCGAAACACATGAGCCGGAGGCTAATCAGTTACCAAGCCTGTGGGATAGCTGAATAGACACTTTATTGCTATAGAAGGTGAGCGATAGATGCCCCAAAACCTATTCGATGTGATACCCGAGCGGCTGTTCAGCGTGCTCAGAAGCTATTATTTCAATATATAGCCGATTACGCCGATGTCGGCGGCTAGAGCATAAGGAGTTTTTGTGGATATGATAATGGAAAATTCAGAAGGATTCACATATCATGAAGTCGATGGGATAGGCTTTTTTACGATACCGCTTTTTGGACAGACCAACGTGGCGAAAGCCTGTTTTTCAACAAGGCGGGGAGGAATCAGCACAGGAGCGTTGGCTTCGTTGAATCTTGGATTCAACCGCGGCGATGATGCCGCGATCGTGGATGAAAATTACCAAAGGCTTTGCGATGCCATAGGCATAAAGCCGGAGCAACTGTTTTTTGGAAATCAGGTGCATGGCGATGTCATAAAGCGCGTGTATGTCGATGAACAAGGCAAATCTTTTGTCAACGATGGTACTGCGCGAGGCGTAGACAGCCTTATAACGGATCAGCCGAATGTGGCTCTCGTGACATTGTATGCCGATTGTGTTCCGCTTTATTTCCTCGATCTCACGCATAAAGCTATCGGGTTGAGCCATGCGGGCTGGCGGGGCACTGTGGCTGGTATTGGGGTAAAGACCCTGCAAGCCATGGAAGAAGCCTTCGATACCCGGCCCGAACAATGCCTTGCGGCCGTGGGGCCTTCGATAGGGCCGTGCTGTTTTGAAGTCGATGAGCCGGTGGCCCGTCGTTTTCCGGGGTTGCAAGATGCGTATGAAAATATTGTGACAAAGCGGGGCGACAAGTATTCGGTTGACCTGTGGAGAGCCAATATGCTCCAGTTGATGCAAGCCGGTGTGAAAGAGAGCAATATAGCATTAGCCGGGCTGTGCACCGCATGCCATCCGCATTTGTTCTATTCCCACAGGAGGGATAAAGGTGATACGGGCCGCATGGCGGCAATGATAATGCTTACTTAATATAACCGATCGTCTCTTTTTAGCATTTTCTACATTTTTAAGCCTGGCAGCTATCTTTAGGCTCAGATAGAAATGGTTGATACATCATTATAGCATGGTTTTGAACTATGGGCCTATCATCCAGTATATTATCGTCTTCGTCGAATGTCCTGCGATATATGATATTGTGACGTACGTACTGACCCAATGGTTCATGCGTTATCCAATGCTCACCTTCATATATCTCGTAGTGATACTGTATAGGTGATGTGGAACGCCACTGACCGCAAAGGTGGGTATCGGTAACTGATAGCGCCAGTATAAAGGATTGAGCGGTATCGTTTTTTATCTGTAAATCAAGGCGTGGATAAGCGCATGTAGCTCCGCTTCCGAATGGCTGGGTTCGGTTATCATCCGGGAATACATCATAACTATGTCTCCAGCGTTCAACGACGGTAAGAGGGGTGTGCAATGTCATCCAGTATATAAGGTTAGATAATTGGCAGAGACCGCCCCCTGTGCCGCTGCGCACCTGCCCGTTATAAAGTACCATACCTTCCGTATAGCCTTTCCTTGCCGTAGGCCTTCCTATGTATTTCCAATATGAAAAAGTTTGTCCTGAGTGGATTACGGCCCCGTTTAGCTTTTGAACGGCCAGTTTCAGATTTATAATCTTGTTGTATTGCAGCCACATATCCGCTCCTTTTAGGTTCCTTATGAGCGGTGTTTCATGATTAAATATTATATAAGGATAATTATCCTTATTTTCATATCCCGAGCTATATGATACGCCGGATAGATACCATTGCCGATAACGCAGTATGGTATGATAGGTCCTGCCAAGCCATATGCGCACCTGACTGCGTGATTTACGTTCTATGAGCTATCCCCCCTATATTATCAACTTTGCGATGTGCATTTTCAGATAAAGGCGTCGCAGCCCTCTCATCTGATGCTCGACAACGCTTTGCCAGCGCCCGAAAGGACCTCCCACCAGCGCGACGGCCGCCCATAGAAGCTTAGGTAAGCCTTTATGACCGACCATATGATCTCTTTTTGCGTCATGTAATGCGTATTCATTAAGGAGTGCGCGCACTATATTCCCGTCGGCGTCTAGATACGATATCCCATTTACTTTCGACACACCGCCGCCGTCGGCTAAAGCATCGACCAATTCGGCGAATATCTCCTCGCCTTCGCCGCGCACCACATAATCCGCATTGCCTGTGCGCAGCACATCTTCATCCAGAAACGTCACGTGATATCCACCGGTAACTACTATCCTACTGGCTTCTTTGGCATAGGCGGCTATTTCAAGCACTTTGTTGTGGCGGCTGGTATCGCCCGATATGCCTACTATGTCCCAGTCGCGCCACGGTATATCTTGAAGCTTTATAGGTTGTGCATTCATGTCTATTATATCAACGGAATGTTTACCGTCCTTGCGCAAGTACGCGGCCAGATAGGCTACCCCGAGCGGCGGCAGCTTGAGCCCCATTTTATAATATATCCCGTTGGATGGGGCGTTGACCAAAAGCACATTCACTTTACAGAACTTCCCTTCGATATATTGTTTCCTTTATTATACACCGATTTTAGGATTTTGTATAATTATATTTGCAGATAACGATAAAAGCCTATTATTTAGCGTTCAATGAAGCTGTAATGATATAGCCGCCGGTGTTGTCGCTCGAAACGGTATATTTGACTGTTTTGGGTACTTTTATCTTATCTTTCTTTGCAGTTACTCGATAAACGTAATATTCAGAGCCGTCAACGGTTATAGTATAGCCTTTATTGTTTTTTAGATAATCTATATATTCCTCGAGGACTAAGTTGTTGTTTTTTATGAATGTTGCGTGTGGTTGTCCGACGTATCTGAAATGCCATGGCTCATATGCTATACCTGTGATATCTGTTTTATCTTCAGGGTAGCGCAATATATATCCATATTCCCATGCATTATCGAGTAGCCACTCTCTCGCGTTGTCGGAAATGTCCATACCATGGCGTACGGGTTGAATATCTACGGCCAAACCGGTTTCGTGCTCGCTGGATTCCGGTTTTTGAACGTATGACTTATCATCCGCATTTTTATATAATTCGGATTGTTTTTCATGAGTTCTATAGCCGCTGGTTACCACAAGGTTATTTATGCCATCATTTTCAGCATCCGAAAACATTTTTTGAAGGTGCTCTAACGCAGCGGCATTCATTTTGATATCACTTGACGATAGCGGTATTTTCTTATAGGCTGACACAACGGTCATCTGAGGAACGTTTTCCTTGATTTGATATTTTCCATTGACCAGCCATAGCTCTCTGGTATCTTGTATGTCATCTATTGATACCGGGATCAAATCTATATCGCCTGGTTCGTCCATTTCAGTTTCAGGTGTCGTATCATAATCGTGTGGTGTATCCGGTATCAATTCTTGGTGGTTTATCAGTGCGGCGCCTATTATAATTGTTATTAGTAAGAGGCCTAAAATGATATTTAAACAACTTGAACGCCTTTTTTTATGTTTCTTTTGCATTTTACAACTGTTTCTCCCATTTCTTTTACATTCTCTATGGCTACATATTCAAGGTATATTTTCATCGAATATTCTCTCGTGATTTTGCCTTTCTGAAAGATAAGACGGATAGGAGGGAATTTGGTTCACGTAGCTGGTAGATGCGATTGTGATTTCAATGCCGGGATGGCAATAACGACCTTATTTCCGTCGACTTGAGCATCGAATTCGTAAACGGGTTGATAGAATCCCTTGGAATCCAGGCTGTATTCAAGCGTCACATCCCGAACATCAAAAGTATATTGGCCTTTGCCTTCCGCTGTAAATCCGGCGTTATCCGGAACGGTTATCCCGTATTTTTTCAATGCAAGCCTTATAGTTTCCTCGTCCGCCGAATCGTCCGCTATGTTAGGCCATTAAAATTTACTATTTTATCGGTTATTGCGGTGCATTATGTTTATATACGCCTGCTCCAGCGCTGTGGCGGCAGCCGATGACGGGCAACAGGCAGCGTCGTACATATCCTGCAGCCGGCCATACCATATAATACAACCACTGCGCATGATAAGCACGCGGTCGGCTACGGCGGCAGCGTCCTCCAGTATGTGGGTGGCTATGACGGTAGTGCAGTTTGGGCGCGATGCTATGGCTCTGAGCACGGCCTGCCGCTCTTCGGGAGCCAGACCGGCTGTAGGCTCGTCCAGCAGCCACAGCGACGGATCGGTCAAAAGGCTCTGGGCCACCAGAAAGCGGCGGCGCTGGCCGGGCGAAAGGTTGTCCAGCCTCATATGCGCCACCTCCTCAAGGTGCCATTGCTTCATTATATGGCCTACGCGCCGACGCGATGCCTTTCCGCGCATGCAGGCAAGGTATTCCAACGCGTCTTTCACCCTCATAGATACGTGTATTATACCGGACTGCGGCACGTAGCCGAGCTGTTTTGCCAGCGCCATGCGGCTGACAGGGTCTATGCCGGCGACGGCATCGCTACCCGGCAGGTAACGGTAAAACTGGCGTCCATCCGCCGTATAGCTGCCGCGGTCGGGTAGGATAAGCCCGGCCATCATGCGCAGCAGAGTGGTTTTGCCAGCGCCGTTGGGGCCTACCACAGCGGTTACGCCGGGGCCGAAGCAGGCTGTTATGTGCATGGGAGGGCATTCGGCGTTATCCTTTCGCACGTCCAGCGCTACTCGCATGATGGCGTATCCTCCCTATCGGCGCGGCGCAGCATGAAACATGACCATGCCGTGAGGGCTGCGGCCAGTATGAGGCCTATCCACCGGCTGGCTGTCCAGTATGCATCGCCAGGCGAGGCTATCAGATAAAATGCTTTGAGGTGTGGTCCGACAGCCAACTGCACAGACCACATCATTATGGAGGTTATGAGGGCCGCCGATATGCCAAAACGCAGCGTTACTGCCAGCGAAAGCGCCGCCGACACAAGAAGCGGTATCAGCCAGCTCAGCGTGAGGGCGGCAAAGCTGCTCTCCCAGCCCATGGCCACTGATAGCAGTGTGGCGACCAACGCCGCAGCGGCATCCAGTCCTATGGCTATGACCCAGCGTCCCATGACGGCCACTTCCGACGATACCGTACTTATACGCTCCAGCTCGCCCCACACTCCTCTGCGCTGGTACATGGCGTACAGCGTTAGGCCGCTGCCCAGCCACGGCACCATGGCCACCATTATATTTACGTTTATTATGTCTGCCGTATCGTATGTCCATACGGCGCCTACCAGAAGGACGACCAGCGCCGCTATCCATATATACACGTTGTAAAAGCGCATCTGTGCGGCCGCCGCGCTCAATATATCGCCTATGCTCACGCGCTTGTGCGGAGCGCCATACAGCTCGTCCATATGCTGCCCTATCGCGGCGGCCAGGTTTGCGGTGCTGCCCTCGGGCAGACCGGGCGCTGTATATGCATTCAGGCAATCCTTTATATATGCCGCCTCGTCTTTGTTCAGCCCGGCATCGTCGCATATGGCATTTTCAATATTTCTGTTACGCTCGCTCATCATCAGCACTCCCTTCATCATTGCTTAAACGCCCCTTGAGCAGCTTATAGGCCCTGTGCAGCCTAGATTTTACCGTACCTTCGGGTATGTCCATGACCGCGGCTATGTCCTTTACCTTCATATCCTCGTAAAAATGCAGTACCACCGGCTGGCGTACATCCATGGGAAGCGACGTGACGGCTTCTATGACCCGCATTCGCAATTGCTGTCGCTCCAGCAAATCCACGATGCCGCCATCGCTATCGCATGGCACATCCATATCGCTCATATCGCAGGCCTTCTCATGCAGGTAATGGCCGCTCCTCCACATGTCGCGGCACAGGTTGGACGCTATGCTGTACAGCCACGGCCTGAAGCTGCGCGGCGGCCTGCCGTTATGCAGCGCCTGTATAGCGTGCAGAAAGGTCTCCTGCGCCAGGTCCTGCGCCGCGCTTTCCGAAGCAGTAAGCCGGTATATATACCTGTATATGCTATCGTGATATCTGTATATCAACACTTCCATAGCGGCCTTGTCACCGCGGCTCGCCGCCGCCGCAAGCTGTTCGTCGTTCAAATCCATTACGTTTCTCCTATCAGTCTTTCGCTGCTGTCGTACAACCGTGCTGCAGCCACTCCCAGCGCTAACGATATAATCACCAGCGTCCACCGGTTTATAGCTATATTGAAGCCATCGGGCGGGTTTGTGGCAGCGAAAAGATAGATTTCCTTTATCACCGGTCGACCGACCATCGTGTCTATAAACCACCATGCGAAGGTCGCGCCCTGGCCGGCCATGGCGCTTTTAGCCAGCACAGCAGCAAAGGAGGCCATAGCCGTAAGCACCAACGGTACCGGCAGACTATAGGCTATCATCTCACATGCGCTCATATCTAATTTTACCACATATGTACCGGCATATGCTATAACGGCCGTGCTTATGACGATGAACGCCGCGACGGGCCACAGTATGCGGTAGCAGACCACCTCCGCCCTGTTAAACGGCAGCGACATGAACAGCATGGGCCGCCTGCCCTCGACATCGCTCCATACCGAGGAGGACAGAATAACGGCAGTGAGTGGCAAAAACTGTTCAACCATAGCGTATAATGTACCTCCATCGGGGGGGTTACCGAAAAGCGAATCGTAATTTGCCAGGATAACGGCGCATAGCAGGCCAAAGGCTGCAGCCGCCGCGATGCCGTGCCTTAGTAGTATGCCCTGAGCGTGAATGCGCTTTATCATAAACCGAAGGCCTCCTTTATATCCTCTACGCTAAGCGGCTGCTTTTGCGCCTTCATATACAATTCGTGTAAAGTAGCTTGGGCGGCGGCATCGTCATGGCTCGCAAACCATTTCATTATTTTATCGGCATCCGATATCGAGAAGCCGTCTATATCCTCTATATAGCCCTTGATATCTTCAACGTCATATGAGCCGGTGTATTTCCACTTTCTCCACTCCGGATATATGGCGTATAGTATATACTCGCCCGAACCGCCATTTTGTGCCCTGCCCGTCATCACGCCATAGAAAAAGTCCTGCTCATAGCCCATCGCCTCCCTTGCCGCCATGTAAAAGCCCTGCGCTCCGTCGACAAGCTCAGGCATATAACGATCGCCGTTGAACGGCGGCATTATTACGCCCACAGCCTTCCTGCCAGATATGCCAAACCATTTCCATGTGTCGTTCATGACCGTTACGGGATATTTACCCTCGTCGCCTTTATATTCGGGCGGCCTGTATAAAGCGCTGCCATCCACGTCCACCCTCTCCAGCGGCCAGCATATCAGTGTCAGGTAATGCCCCTTGCCCGCTATGCGCACGTCCTTCTCGCATGGATTCTGAGCCTCGCCTATGCTGGATACGACCGGCGAGGCATTGTCCTTGTGCACCGTTACGGTGAAATAGGACTGGCGCTGCCATGGGTCTATGTTGCCGTTTGTGGCAGGTGATTTTTCGTCCATCTCGTTTGTTAAGCCGAGCGGCACTATCTGGCTTACGCCTGTCAGTGATACACCCCAGCCGTTTTCGGAAAAACCGCCAGAATCAGTGGTTTTCATAAGCGGCAAAGGAACGGTCAGCGGGTACCAGCCGTAATCGGCAGGCAGTATGAAGCCGTATTTATCGGTAAAGGCGTTGAGGCGCGGGTGTAAGTAATATATGCCCCACCACTCGGCGCTGCCTGTGTATTCCATGTCTATGTGCGCCGATGCGCCGGCATTGAGAGATAATCCCTCCAAGTAAACACCGTCGCCGACCCGCTTAGCGGTCAGCTTTTTGCCATCAGCCGACGCAGATGTGACGTTAAAGCCGTGCCATAGCGTGATGAGTGGGTTTTCCATGGTGTCATCGCCTACATTGCGCAGGTTGAGAGCGGCCTTTACCGATAGCACAGGTGGCTTGGTCACATCGACATCCAGGTCATAGCTGTCTATATAGAGCGGCATCTCGGCAAGGTAGTCCGCAGAGGGCAGCTCTACAGCATTGGCCGAAGGCTGTTTATTGCTGTAGAAATGGCCGTAGTATTCATCGTAAAAGGCCATTTCATCCCGGTATTTTCTATATCCATAACCCTGCTCATAGAAAAAGACTGCCGCAGAGCATATTACCAGTGCCAGGCTGACGGACAAGGTGGTGCGCAAAACCATCTTTGCTCGTCCGGCCGCCCTGCGCCTTCGTATCAATACGGCGGCCAGCGCGGCGATAAACAGCGCCAGTGCTATATAGAATACGCGCTGCCAAAGTATGCCAGGATACAGGACGGTGGTGTATAAATCCCTCGGCATCTGATTTGGCATCATCATAGGTCCGTTTAATATCCAGTCTATGAGCTGACGAAACATTATTTTATATATGTGTTCCTGAGGAGCGCTTTCATATAGAGGCCATATGCTGGTTATGGTGGATGCGAATGCGCCCATCCATAAGGCTATTACAGTACCATATAGCCAGAAGCCGCGCAGTATGAGACCGAGGGCAGCGCCAGCCGCCGCTGCCGATACCATACCGGCGCCCTGCAACAGCGCCGCAAAACCGAGCTCACCTGCCAAGTACCATATAGACAAGCCGCTGCCGGCCCACTTGACCGTTATCATCACGGCATGCGGCAGCCAGTAAGCCGCCGCGGATGCCAGCACCAGCGGGAATATGCCCATGAATTTGCCGAATATCATAGAAGCATTGTCTACCGGCAGCGCCCACAGTATGTCGGCGCTGTCCTCGTCGGCCTCGCGGTTTATGGCCAGGGCGGCGGCCGCCGATATTATGAACATGGCTACGGTAAGAAATGTCGTGGATTCGTATATAAAGTCCATGCCGGTCGTAGCGTCCTGCGACCGCGCGCTCATGATTGAAAATATGCCCATTAAGGCGCAGACGGCTATGACGGCCGGGCACAGCCACCAGCGACGCGTGCGCAGCCACTGGTATGAAGCAACGTGCTTTATCATGATGCCGCACCCGCTCTCATGCCCGATATAAGGGCCATATAGCCGTCCTCGAGGTCGGGCGATGCCGGCACCGCACCGGAAATCGACGGCTCTTTGGCCAGAAAGCGCAAATAGAGACTGCCGTCCCTGCGCTGCGACGATACCATGACGGCACCGGGCAGATGCTCTGTGTCGATGCCCGGATCGACTTGTGCTTCCCACGTTATGCCGTCGGCGCAGCGCTTCAACGCATCCAGCTCGCCCTCCAGCATTATGCGCCCGTGGTTTAATACAACCAAGCGCTGGCAGCCGGCGGCTACGTCGGATACGATGTGAGTGGACAATATAACGATGCGGTCGACGCTTATGCGGTTTATCAGATTACGGAAGCGCAGGCGTTCCTCAGGGTCCAGCCCGGCGGTCGGTTCATCCAATATCAGCAGCCTCGGGCTGCCGAGAAGCGCCTGGGCTATGGCCAGCCGCTGCTTCATGCCGCCGGAGAATGAGCCTACGCGGTGGTGTATCACATCGTTTAGGCCCACCCAGTCAAGCAACCGGTTTATATCGTCCCTGCGCTGCTTGTCGTTTCCGATGCCTTTCATCAGAGCTATGTAATCCATTAGCTCATATGCCGTAAGATTGTTGAACAGGCCGTATTCCTGTGGCAGGTATCCCAACATGCGCCGCACCTCGTTTTGCTGTGCCGGGAGCGTGTAGTTATCCACGCTTATGTGCCCCGATGTGGGTACTACCAGCGTGGCTATCATCTTCATCATGGTGCTCTTGCCGGCCCCGTTCGGCCCGAGCAGGCCGAATACGCCGCTTTGTATATCCAGCGTCACGCCGTCCAGAGCCTTTGCACCCCTGCGATATACCTTGGTAACGTTGTCAAGATGTATTTCCATCGAATATCCTCCCGTGATTTCATCTTTCTAAAATATAAGACGAAAGAGAGGGATTTTGGTTCATAGAATTATGGCAATATCTTTTGCTCTTATCCTACTAAAATATATGTTGCAGCCAAAATCAATGCATTTAATACAAGCGTTCTTGCGCCTACTTTTCTATCTTTTTCGATATACATGGAGATTATGAGCAAACCTGTGTATAATAGCGTAGCGAGCAATATGATAAGCAACGGCCTGCTTAATATAATCCCTACAAAAAAGGCCTCGATGATTTGAATAGGTATACCCAAAACAACGAATGATTTGATTATCGAAGCCTTGCTGTAAGGCAGATATAAGCCTTCTTTGCTTTTGCTGATTAACAATTCCTTATAATCGCAAATTTTCTCGATTAATTTTAATAAATGAGTTGACAGAATTATTGTCTTACCCCCTTTTCTCAACTCTGCAATTTTTTCTCGTAACTTATAAATCTGTTTGGGGTCCAATCCTTGAAATGGCTCATCAGCCACCAATAAATCAAATTTTCTCAGCAATGCGCAGGATATCAAAAGCTTTTGCAAAGTGCCTTTCGATAATTCGTGGGGGAACTTTTGTAAATGGCTCTCGAGTTCAAAGTCTTTAATTATTTCGTCAACTTTATTCTTGGTATCATATATGCTGCTGATAAATTGCAAATGTTCTATTACTGTGAGTTCTTCATAATAAACGGGTTGGTCAGGTATATACGATATTATGTTTTTATCTTGTGATATTGTTTTGGCGTCAGCACCCAGTACCGTTATTTTTCCGGAATAATCATCATAATAATTCAGCAAACATTTTATGGTAGTTGTTTTGCCCGAACCGTTGGCTCCAATAAGTCCGGTTATTGTATTTTGAGGAACTGCGAAACTGATACTTTTTAAGGCACAAAGTGAACCGAAGTATTTCTCGACCCCATCAAATATAACAGCTTCTTTAGTCATTTGCCCGCGATTCACACCCTTATTGCAAATTCTTTAATAATTATAACAAAAATATATCGATCATACAATGCTCTTGAGAAACGGGAACTCATGTAACTTTTTTGAAGAAGATTATGGTAACTATATACAGAAACACATGAGCCAGAGGCTAATAAGTTATCAAACCTATGGGATACTTAAACAGGCACCAAACAATGATATCAGAAAGTAAAATTTCCCATGGAAATGCTTGCGTTTATAAGATATGCGGTGTATACTAATCATAGGAACCAAAAGAAGTGGGGGTGATTCCCTTGAATGAGTTATTGACGCTCAAGGTTGATAGTAGACAAGGAGTAAACTAATAAAACTTCAGTCGGCGAAATGGAAAAACGAAATAGAGCACTACAACTATATTGTACTAGGAGGTATAAATACGATGAAACGATCTGCAACAAAAGCGATTATGCTTATACTTATCAATGTCTTTATTACTTCATTGTTTACAACCGTAGCATTTGCGGCATAGTATATTTACTATGGAGGTGGTCTGCTTAACCCTGAAGTAGAAGTCGAAAATCGACTTAGCTATAGCATTTTTTCGTCTTGTATAACCAAATGGAACAATACTAATACTCCCGTCGAAATAACTCAGGTTCCTGGATCTGGCCACAGTTATTGTATAGATGGACAGTGGGATGATACATGGTACGGATTGTATACTCCTCAGAATCTTCAATATGTTTTTTGGGGGCGCGCTGGTAAGTTTAAGATCGAATTAAATAGAAATACTCTGGTTAGCGAATCTGATACATTTAGAAGTAGCGTTTTGGTTCATGAACTTGGTCACGCTTTTTGCTTGGGTGATAATCCTTCTTCTGGAAATTCTTCTATTATGAATTACGACTGTAACAGAAACTATTTGACATGGCCGACAAGTGATGATATTGCTGGTGTGAACAATGTGTATGGTAACTGATAGGAGGTGTTTAATATGACAACTGCCAAAAAACATGTTATAACTATTTCTATCTTGATTTTAATTTCTCTTGCATTGATTATTGTGATTGCCGTGAATTTTTTCCCAAAACCAATGATTCACGGAGACTATCCATATTATCCCGATGTTAAGAGTATTACAAATGCTGCCGATGTTATTATTGTTGGTGAAGTCGTTTCAGCCAAAGATGTTCAGGACCTTATGGTTGATAGAACTCCCAATAAAACTAACAAGGAAACAACTCCATATACTATCTCAACTGTAAAGGTTGTTGAAGTAGTTAAAGGGAATGTGAACATTGGCGAGATAATTACTATCAAGCAATTAGGAGATTATAAAGCCAAGCCTGAGGCAACACTACACGAAATGAACGGTTATTTATCTAAGGATACAGAACAGTTGATGTTCCTATGTGAGTATGATGATTCTCCGTATTCACCAGTAAATCCAGCACAGGGTATTATCAAAGTTAGGAATGGTACTACGCTCTATTCAGCTAACGAGTATTCTTTATTTGGTTATACTGCGACTTCTGCAAAGACGGCAGATAGTCTGGATTCAGCTATAGCAATGATTAAAGACTGTATTGATTAGCATCTTTTCTAGACAAGGCGGTTAAGCTCTGTGTGCTTAACCGCCTTGTCTAGCAGATTCATCTATTAGAGCTGTGTTACTCTCTTTATTCAGCGTGATATCAAGCTTTTTTATGTATTTATAAGACGATGTCAATAGAATAGTCTATCGCTTACGCGATAGCACTATTGAAATTTATGCCCTTAGGACGCCATTATAAGGATAAATAAACAGATTAGATGCTTGGCACTAAAGGACCTTAGCAACTTACCCTTGGATATACTCAGGATATGCTTTTTATACTTTCATAATAGCGAAAGTCACTCAAAATATTAGAATACCTAAATTCGAGCTATACTAAGATCGCTATTTGAAATTTGAAAATAGTACGTTATGGCAATGTAATATCTTTGTCAATAACTTCTAGTTCATTAGCTAGGGATTCATCATACACAGTAATATGCCATTTTATAATATCACCAGTTCTAGGCAATGGTTTTATGGGGGAATACATAAGTCCATTATGCAAGGTTTTACCGGGCGGTAGATATATATAAGCCATATTTATATCTGATCCGCTTTTAGGCTCAAGCTTGGCGACTTTTCCTAAAATAGGATCTCCTTGTAGGCCTACTGAATAATATTTATTACCTTGCTTATCTGCTATATAACTCTTTTTATCATATATATTTCGTTCGTCGTTAGAATTTAATTCATCATGATCTGGAACGGCATAACCCAATGGTATTATAATAATTTTATTGCTAGTATTTGTTATATCTGCAAATAATATAGTTGATCCTAAAGATTTTCCACCAAATCCTGAACTTTCACTCTGAGCAGTAATTGATGTAATTGTTATATTTAGATTTTTGCCGTTTATATTATAATTCATGTTATCTTTCATATACCGTTGCCCATTGCTACATCCAGTGGAAAGCAACACAATGATTATCAAAAACGAAACTGTTATTTTCCGCATTTTGCATCACCTCTATGATGTTTTATAGTAATTCTAAAAATATATTCGTCGCGTCCGTAAAGATGCCACCATCATTACACTCTTTGATTATCTGCTCCTTAAATTCTTCGCTATATTGCTTTTGTGTCATGATTATTTAGCCTCTATACTTAAAGAATTTCGTGGTCGTGACTGGTAAGCCCTGTATTACATGTGTTTTTATATCAACTACATGCAGTCGATGGAGCATTTCCCGTATTTATTCCACGATCCTTTTGACAATGAGCCTCCGCCGGCATGTTTGCAGGCATCACCGGCATCCTCCATGTTGAGCAAGAAGTTGGGCTCTGGAGCATGGCTGGTACCTGGCACATCAGCCTAACATGTCGGCACTCATTGCCAAGAGGCTTTCGTGGCATAAATATTCTTGTTCTAATTCGACCGCTTTAGCGTTAATATAACTACTATTACGTGCTTCCAGTGTTCCAATCATAAGATCTCTAACGCTTATTTGTATATTATCACATACAATAACTTTATCCAAGTCTATCAGGGGGCTAAATAGATAGCAGGGCTTTTACAAGCCTCCGGTTTTAGCCGCGGGGTCTATGACGTTATATTTAACATTATAATTTTTTTTAATTTCTTCTTTTTGTTTGTTAAAGTATTCTTCTGCTTTTTGAGGGCCGCTCTTTACATCAGAGGGAGCTGACTGTAGTATTGACTGCTTTAATTTAGCTATCGACAATTCTTTTTGAACTGCAGGTGCAAGGTACTCCATATACTCTTCTATGGTCATCCCCATTCCCTTGGCAAAGTCTTCCGTCACTTCGCAAGCTTCAATTGCCATATCTTTATTGTCAGGTGTTAGCTTTCCGCTTGATATTTCATCATAGATCTTTTTATTATCCTCGAGATACTTTTTAGCTTCATCTAGAGAAACGCTGCAACCTCTTTTGACAGCCTCCTGGTAAAGTATTTCATTTTCTATCAATGAATCAAGCACTTTTTCCTTGGTTGGTTGTTCGGGCATCATATTTTGCAATTCATCGATCTCTTTGCTTTGAAGTTCATATGCCTGTTCACGCATTAGCATGGCCAAATCAAGGTCGTTTTGCGTTATGCGCGCATCACCTATAGTGGCAATCGTTGCGTCGTTTTTTTGTTCTCTGATAGAAGCGGCTTGCTCTCCGATATACGACCACATGCTCTCGGCAAAACCTGTATTTATTGCAAAGAAAGCAATCAATAGCAAGGCAACTGCAGCTATAGCAATAATGGTCCCTGTTTTTTTCAACATGATTATCACCTTTCTTTTACTGTTATTATATCATATTTGTTATAAAATAGAATAATAATTTCCGTTTATCAATCATCCGAAGACTCGATATTTAAGGCGCTTAGGTATGGAGTGAGGGATAATACTTCAAAAACACTTGCTTTTGCCAAAATATGATATATAATTAAGGTGACATTTTGAGGAGAGGTGAGCTATATGGGATCCGCGATAATGGTTTTATCGATCATAATAGCCGTAGAGGCTATATGGTGGCTTGTGTGGGCGGTTTTAGCGTTGGCCAGGAAGAAATATCCGGTGTTTGCCATAGTGGTTGGAGCACTGGTCGTATGGGGCATATTCGCATGCCTTGCCATAAATGCCGGCTCTAACGCTATAGGTGATCAGGTAACTGGCCCGTTCATAACCTTGGTGATATTATTGATAGTGCCTTTCATAATACTGCCAGGCATGGCCGTTATTATAACAGAATACCAACGCGGCGTGCTTTTCCGCTTAGGCCGGCTTATGGGAATAGTGGAGCCTGGGTTTAACATTATATTTCCGTTCGGGATCGATCGCGTGGTAAAGATAGACCTGCGCACATTCACGATAGACGTCGCCAAGCAAGAGGTCATAACCAAGGACAATGTACCCGTCTTAGTTGATGCGGTGGTGTATTTTAACGTTTTCGACCCCATATTGGCCGTAACCAAGGTGGCCAACTATACGCAAAGCACGACGCTGCTCGGGCAGACAATTTTGCGCTCTGTGCTGGGCCAGCATGAATTGGATGAAATACTTTCAAAAAGGGCTGAGCTTAACGAGATATTGCGTAAACTTTTGGATGAAGCCACTGATCCATGGGGAATAAAGATTACGACAGTTGAGATAAAAAGCATCGAGTTGCCCGATACCATGAAGCGTGCCATGGCTAAGCAGGCCGAGGCTGAACGCGAGCGCCGTGCCAAGATCATCGCTGCCGACGGTGAATATCAGGCAGCCCAAAAGCTGCTGGCCGCAGCGTCGGTTATATCAAAGGACCCTGCGGCATTGCAGCTAAGGTACTTGCAGACCCTTAGCGAAATCGCCGTAGAGAAAAACTCAACCATATTGTTCCCATTGCCTATAGAATTGCTCAAGGCATTCAGCGATAAGTAGCTAAAATTTTTTATTGCCATATATATTCATCGATGGTATAATAATAACCGAATCCTTGCCCAAGGTATGTCTTTGGGCCATTAGTCCATGAGGAGGTGAGAACCATGCGGGAATATGAAACCATGTTCGTTATCAATCCCACATTGGATGCTGAGGCCACACAGGCTGTGATAGAGAGGTTTAAAAACCTCATTTCAGAGCAGGGTGGCGAGGTGCGCAATGTGGATGAATGGGGCAGGCGCAAGTTGGCCTACGAGATAAAGGATTTCAACGAAGGCTATTATGTGTTGATGGAATTCGCAGCTAATCCGGACCTGCCTGCAGAGCTGGAACGCGTCTACAAGATAACGGATGATATAATAAGATATTTGATAATATCAAAAGAAGACAAATAAAAGGCTGGTGTGCGAATATGTTGAATAAGGTAATATTGGTAGGTCGTTTGACCAGGGATCCGGAGACAAGATATCTACCCAGTGGTGTCAGCGTTACTAATTTTACCGTAGCGGTGGATAGGAACTTTACAAGTCAAGATGGACAAAGAGGCGCTGACTTTATACCAATAGTAACGTGGAGAAAGTTGGCCGAGCTATGTGCCAATTATCTTGCCAAAGGACGGTTGGTGGCGATATCGGGGCGCCTGCAGATGCGTTCGTATGATGGACAGGATGGTCAGCGCCGTTATGTGACCGAGGTGGTAGCCGATGAAGTCCAATTTCTGGATAGAGGGAGTTCGGCTCCGGCACAAGGCAATGTTGCAGCGCCTGATGCTACAGGAGCTGTGCGCGAGACGGCCAGTACCAATGAGGTTGACAGCAGCGATATGGAAGGATTTTATGATTTAGGCAGTGAGGACGAGCTGCCATTTTAAGAGAAAGAGAGGTGTTACCTTTAAGTGAGCGAAGAAAGGGAAAGAAATAATAGGCCTAGAAGAGGAAACCGCAGGATGCGCAAAAAGGTGTGCGCTTTTTGTGCCGATAAGGCCTATCAGATAGATTATAAGGATATAAATCGTTTGAAAAAATATGTTACCGAGCGCGGCAAGATAATTCCCAGGCGTATAACAGGCAATTGCGCCAAACATCAGCGTCAGCTTACCATAGCTATAAAGAGGGCGCGCGCCATAGCGCTGTTGCCGTACACCACGGATTGACATTAGGCGGTATCTCATAGCGAGGTGCCGCTTCTTCATTGATAGGCCGATTTACAACCTGGAAATAGTCGAAGATAACTGCTATAATATCAGTATAGAGATGATGATATAGGTAGGAGAGGAATTGATTGAAAAGACTCGGCTTTTTGGGACCGGATGGTACATTCACACAACAGGCGGCTTTGGAATATTGTCGCCATAAATCCAGACAGATGGTGGAGTATGCTAGCATACCCGATGTTATATGGGCGGTAGCTTCCGATAAAGTGGATGAAGGATTGGTACCTATAGAGAATTCAATAGAAGGCGCGGTTAACGCTACCATGGATATGCTGGCCCATGAGGTAGATTTATTTATAGTGGCTGAGCTGGTATTGCCGGTGCATCAGTGCCTTATGGTGCGTCGAGGAATAGATATGGGCGATATCACCGATATATTCTCTCATCCGCAAGCGTTAGCCCAATGCCAGCATTTTATACATAGTAATATGCCTGATGTAAACGTGCATAACGTATACAGTACTGCAGCCGCTGCCAAGCTGGTGGCGGAGAGCGACAAACCATGGGCGGCCATCGCGATGCCATCGGCGGCGCAGCGATGGGGACTTAGTATACTGGTATCGGACATACAGGATATGCCCGGCAATGCTACGCGTTTCGTAGTTTTAAGCAAGGAACTTGCTCAACCGGGTTTGCATAATAAGACATCTATAATTTTCAGCGTGGAGGATACCCCCGGTAGCCTATATCATACGCTCAAAGTATTTGCTGATAAAGGTATAAATCTTACGCGCATAGAGTCTAGGCCAGCTAAGAAAATGTTGGGGCAGTATCTTTTTTTTGTCGATCTGATAGGACATAGCCAGGATGATATAGTACGCGAATGTTTGGAAATAATATCAAATAACAGCAGCTTCTACAAATATTTAGGATCTTACCCAGTATGGGAAGGGACAATCGCTTAGCCGTAAAGCAAGCGTTTTATATTGCTGCGGCTAGGTCGTAAGAGAAGATCAAATAAGATTTGCACGTTGAAAGGAGCGTTTATGTCTGACAATAAAAGCGGCCGCGTTTTGCTGGAGGTCATAGGTTATGGCGCATTAGCGGCGCTGTTATGCCGTGCCTTAGTTATGGCACCGCTGATTAATTTCGTATTGCTGCTTACCCCTACGCCGTTTATTATGATAACCGTGCGCCGTGGCTGGCTTTGGAGCGCAGTATCTATAGGCGTGGCTTTAGCTGTATTATATTTAACGGGTGGTGTCATAGCGGTGCTGGTTTTCGCAGTGCTGGTGATACCGACCGTCGTTATACTGGCTTGGTTTTTCAAGCGCAAATCGGATGCCTTTTATGCTGCATTAGCCTCGTCTGTGGTGGTGGCGGTAGCCGGCATCCTGCTCGTGCAGGCCGTGAAATGGGCTACAGGCCGAGAAATATTCGATTATATTCAGCAAGCCTTAAGAACACTGTTTAGCACAACTGATATGAACGCTGGTATATTCAGTATGCTGCGGCCTCAACAGGGTGAGCCGATATCGCCGGAGGACATGGCTGTGGCAGTTACTGCTATTTTTAAGATAATGTTGCCGTCTATGATCATGATACTTTCCTTGAGTGCAGGCTTTATCAATATGATGGCAGCCGGTCGGTGGTTGAAAAAATACGGAGCCGATATATCGGATATACAGCCGTTTCATGAATGGGCATTGCCTAACGATGCTGCAAAGGGATTGCTGAGCATAGCTGTGGTTGGGTTAGTAGGTATGCTCTTTGGTATATCTGGGTTCGATATGGTTTTTGCTACTATAATGGGTGTGTTGAATTTCATATTCGCTATACAGGGACTGGCAACGCTGGATTATATAATGATAATGAGCAATATGAGTGTCGTTGCCAGGACAGCGCTTATGATACTGAATTTTGTTATATTTCAGCTCATGCTTACCATGCTGGGTGTTGCGGAACAGATATTCCATATAAGGCGTAATATAAAGAATAGATATAATGGCGGGATGGATTCATGAAAAATAGATGGAATAAATGGTTGGAAATCCCAGAACTGAATATATACTTGCTCATAATACTGGCTTTAAGCCTTATACTGATGCTGTATGACAGGCAGGTAGGGGTGATAGCTCTGGCTATGACGCTGTTGCTGGTTCTATATAACTGGCATAGCAGCCGCCGACGCAATATGCGCTGGAGCGAGTATATCGAAGGCCTTTCCAAAGATATGAATTGGGCGGCCAAGAAGGCCGTATTGTCAGTGCCTTTACCCATGCTTACCATGGAAATGGATGGAACGGTAATATGGTACAATAAGCATATGGGCCAGTTGTTCAAAGGGTTGCGCTTGATGGGCGAAAACATTTCATTTTATGTTCCGGAATTGGATGTTAAAAAGCTTACCGTTGATGAGCAAACGCATGTGTGCCGTGTAGTGTGGAAAGACAGGCATTACGATGTGATGTACTATGTCACACAGCGCGGTGATCGCGAGGATAGCGATAAAACGGTATTGATGCTTTATTGGATAGATGTCACTGATTATGCCTTGCTTCAGCAGAATTATGCTGCTAAGCAGCCAGTGGTAGGCCTGGTATATGTAGATAATTATGAGGAGGTCATGGCCTCGGCTGAAGAGGCCAATCGTCCGGCTATTGCTGCTGAGGTGGATAAAGTAATTACTGAGTGGATAGCATCTTTGAACAGCGCCTGGTGCAAATATGAGAGAGACAAATATATGCTGGTATTTGAGCATAGCCAGCTCGAGGAGTTGGAACGTAAGCGCTTTGATATATTGGACAGCATAAGGGAGATAGCTATAAGCAATCGGCTGGCACCTACCTTGAGCATAGGCATAGGTATAGATGGGGAAAGCTATGCTGAGGAAATGGCGATGGCCAGAAATGCTATAGATCTTGCACTGGGACGCGGCGGCGACCAGGCCGTGATCAGAGACCGCGAGAAATTCTATTTTTATGGTGGCAAAAACAGGACTGTGGAGAAAACGTCGAAAGTAAAGTCCAGGGTGATAGCTCATGCTCTGCGAGGACTTATGGAGCCGGCTTCAAAAATACTTATAATGAGCCATGAACTTGCCGACTTTGACTCTATAGGCGCGGCTATAGGTATATGGCGAGGTGCAGCAAATGTCGGCAAAAAAGCCCATATCGTACTGGATCGCGGGAACCCATCTATAGGTACATTGCTAGAAGAGATAAAGCAACATGAGGAATATGCTGATATGCTTATAAGCAGCGAACAAGCCCTTGATATGGTATCCGCTGATGCATTGGTCATAGTGGTGGATATACAGAGGGCATCATATACTGAGTGTCCGGAATTATTGGAAAGCGGTACTAAAATAGTAGTAATAGATCATCACCGCAGACCGCCCGACAGCATAGAAAACCCTACTTTGGCTTATCTGGAGCCTTACGCCTCGTCTACATGTGAGATGGTAACCGAGATACTACAATATATAAGCGATAAGATAAGGGTAGAGCCTTTGGAGGCCAAAGCACTTTTGGCTGGTATCATGGTAGATACCAAAAACTTTGCTTTTAAGACAGGCGTGCGTACGTTTGAGGCAGCATCACTGTTAAGGCGTATGGGAGCTGATCCGACGGCCGTCAGGCAGTTATTCCAGGATGACTTCAATACCTTTACGGCACGAGCCAAAGCCGTTACGCAGGCCAAGATAGAGTTTCCAGGCATAGCCATATCTGTATGTCCCGATGAACTGGACGGTTCCAATATAATAGCAGCGCAAGCAGCAGATACATTGATAAATATAAAGGGTATTCACACCTCGTTTGTATTGATGCCTGTAAACGATGCGGTGTATATAAGCGGGCGTTCAATGGGCGATGTAAACGTACAGCTTATATTGGAGAAATTGGGTGGTGGTGGCCACTTGACCATGGCTGGGGCGCAGCTTACAAGCGTGGATATAAACGAGGCCAAGGAGATGCTCGTCAATGCTATAAAAGAGTATTTGAAGGAGGATAGCGCAAAAAAATGAAAGTATTATTAAAAGAAGATATAAAGTCCATAGGTAAAAAAGGCGAAGTGGTAAATGTAAGCGATGGTTATGCGCGCAACTATCTTTTACCTCGCGGGCTAGCCGTACAGGCCGACGAAGGTGTTATTAAAGCGGTGAGAGCTCAAAAACAGGCTGAAGATACAAAGCTGCAAAGAGAAAGGGAGCGCGCTTTAAAACAGGCCAAGATAATAGAGGAGAAACAACTTGTCATCAAAGTGAAATGCGGTGAAAACGGCAAGCTATTTGGTTCGGTTACCAGCAAGGAGATTGCCGACGAAATGGAGAGACAAATGGGTATTAAGGTGGATAAAAAGAAAGTGGAATTGGACGAGCCCATAAAAAATATAGGGAGATTTAAGGCTAAGGTGAGGCTTTTTCCCGGTGTAGATGCATCTATAACTGTGGTAGTGGAAGGCTTGGAGTGATCGTACATGGAACCTGCTATCGATCGTATACCACCTCATAATATAGAAGCCGAGCAATCGGTGCTAGGGGCTATGCTGCTGGATAAAGAAGCGGTGGCTGCGGCTACTGAGGTACTGCATAAAGATGATTTCTATAGCGAAGCCAATAAAGAGCTGTACGACGCTATGGTATCGCTGTATGAGGCAGGGCAGCCGGTGGACCTGGTAACGGTAACCGAGCAACTGCGCAAGCGCAACACGCTGGAAGCCGTGGGCGGCTTAAGCTATGTTACGGCGCTTTCTGCATCGGTACCCACTACGGCTAATGTAGATTATTATATACGTATAGTGGAAGAAAAGGCCATATTAAGGCGCCTGATACAAACGTGCAGCCTTATAACCAAGGATAGCTACGAGGCGGCCAAACCTGTAGAGGATATAATCGACCAGGCCGAAAAAGGTATATTCGACATATCTCAGAAGCGCCACCACGGTGGATTTGTACCCATAAGCCAGGCGCTTATAGAGGCATTCGATCACATAGAGGAGCTCTATAAAAATAAAGGGCATATAACCGGTATACCGACGGGGTTTGTGGATTTGGATTACAAGACGGCGGGATTCCAGCCTTCTGATCTCATACTTATAGCCGCCCGGCCCAGCATGGGTAAAACAGCCTTTGCGCTGAATATCGCTCAATATGCTTCTGTCAAGGCCAAAGTGCCGACGGCAATATTCAGTCTAGAAATGTCCAAAGAACAGTTGGTTAATCGCTTGTTATGCGCCGAAGCCAATGTGGATAGCCATAAGCTGCGTACCGGTAACCTCGATGAAGAGGATTGGCCGCGTCTGGCTGCTGCGTTGGCACCGTTATCTGAAGCGCCGCTGTATATAGATGATACGCCGGCCATATCAGCGCTGGAGCTACGTTCCAAGGCCCGCCGGCTTAAGATGGAGAAAGGATTAGGCCTTATAATAATTGATTATCTGCAGCTTATGCAGGGCAGGCAAAATGCTGAGAACCGTCAGCAGGAAATATCCGAGATATCGCGATCGCTCAAAGCCCTTGCGCGTGAGCTCAATGTCCCTGTAATAGCGCTATCGCAGCTTTCGCGTGCGCCGGAGGCCCGCACCGACCACCGCCCCATACTGAGCGATTTGAGAGAATCCGGAGCGATGGAGCAGGATGCAGACGTGGTGGCGTTCTTGTACAGGGACGAATATTACAATCCTGATACCGATAAAAAGAATATTGCCGAAGTCATAATAGCCAAACAGCGCAACGGCCCTACGGGCATAGTGGAGCTGGTGTGGCTGGGGCAATTCACCAAGTTTGCCAATTTGGAGCGTCAGCGTACGCCTATGTAATAAAGGAGGCAAATATGATGATAAAAGGTATAGGTATAGATATAGTCAGCGTAAGCCGCATGGAGGATGCCATATCGAGGAGCGGCCAACCGTTTCTCGATAGGATATTTACGCATAAGGAGCAGGAATATTGCAATATGGCTAAAAGCCCATTTGAAAGGTATGCCGCCCGTTTTGCAGCTAAGGAGGCTTTCTTTAAGGCGCTGGGTACTGGCCTGCGTTATGGCGTGAGTTGGACAGATGTCGAAGTTATATTGAATGATATAGGCAAGCCGTCCTTACTGGCCTATAATGCAGCCTTATTGAGAATGCAAGAATGCGGTGCCGAAAGAGTGTGGGTGTCCATGTCGCACGATGGAGACTATGCCATAGCGCAGGTAGTGCTAGAATGATACTAGTTTCTGCTGTTCAATGCGGCTTTTATAGCTCTTTCAACTATCAGAGCTATGACCCCGCCTATCAAAGCGTTGAATAGCTGAGGTAGTTGCATAGCCTGTGCTACCGGTTCGGGCACCGATACTATAAGATTTACTGCTGCGGAAAGTATTAAGAACTTTATTACAGAACCGGTGACTATGCCGGCTACAGATCCCATTAGATTCTTTATAAGCCGGCATCCAAGCCAGAATAAAAGCACCAGTGTACCATTTCCGATCATTATGAAAGGTATCATAGGTGCCAGAGGCGCTGCCAATATACCTCTCATGAAAGCTATTAGCGGGGTTAAAAGCCCTATGATTATACCGCTTATCGGTCCCGCGAAAGCTGCGGATAGTATAAGCATGGCGTTTACAGCCGGGCCTGTTATTGGCTGCGGTAGCCCTATCATTTGCACTGCTAGTGTTATAGCAAGCAATACTGCCGTTAAAGTCAGCCATCTTATGCGCTCATGTGTGCTCATATCGCTGTACATCCTTTCTATTTTATCTCTATTTTAAACGTGTTCTGCAGCCTTTTCAACACCTCTTTAAAACATACGACCGACTATTGAGACGATGTGGACAAAATGATGAAAATAAACTAGAATAATCGTGTACAGACTAACCACTATCTTTTAACCGTTGGCGGAGGAACAAGATATGAGTTTTCAAACAAGATTATTAGTTACTTATTCTTTGCTGATTATAGCTATCGTCGTTATCATTGGTGTGGTTTTCTATCAATACAATGCCGATATATTGGAGGACAAAGCTTACTTCAACATCGATGCGTTGGCTGATAAAATGTCACAGCAACTCGATGGGATAATCAAACCAATGGATTTTTTGGCATCGTACCTTATCTCGGATGAAACTTTTATGTCTTCGATGGCAAGTCTATCTAATCTCGATGATAGAAATCCGGAGAATCTTATCTATGTCAATGAGGGATATCGCAATATAAGGAGCGTCTTAGTAGGATATTCGATAAGTAAAAACTTTTATAAGGTAAATGTTTTTAATAGGAAGGGGTACTTTTTATCTAGCGACTTTATGGACGATAGCCCACTGGGGAATATACAGGAACTGATTGATAGTATCGGCTGGCTCGATAAAGCTGACAGCGCTGGAGGGCGCATGGTATTGCTAACACCTTATATAGACCCTTGGGCTTCGAACGACAAAATGAAGGTCTTTTCACTGGTAAGATGCATAGAGGGTCCAAAAGGCAAAATGGGTTATATAGAGGTTCAAGATTCATACGATAAGTTAGAGAACATATTCAGCGTACCGCGAAGCAGCAATATAAATGTCGTGGCTGTTACGGATTCCGGAGAGATATTCTATAATAATAATGTTGCCACTGTTTCTCTGCTAAAATATTATTCTCAGTTGGCTCTTTCTGATGGTAATATTCGGCGCATCATAAAGAACCCTGTGACCAATGCGGAAGAAGTGATAGCTAGGGCATCTTCGGAGTATACGGGCGTAAAAATCATATTGGCACAGGACAAATCCGCCATTCTAGGTCCTATCGTGCTGGCAGGCAATATGACCGTGATAATAGGAATAATTATAGTCGCTCTTTCATTTGTATATATTTATCTTTTTTCAAAGCAATTGGCAAAGCCGATACGCCATCTGAAATATGAAATGGAAAAGACCGAATTGGAGAACCTATCCAAGACTATAACCGTCGAGAGCTCCAATGATGAGATAAAAGCACTCAATGATTCTTTTGAACATTTACGCGAAAGGCTTAATGAGGCCATAGATAATGAAATTAAATCCAGGCTTTTTCAAATGCAGGCGAATTTTGATTCGCTCCAAGCGCAGATAAATCCTCATTTTATATATAACATTCTCAATGTCCTGTCAAACAAAGGGCTAGAGGACGGCGATGAAGAAATATGTGAGATATGCGACAGCATTGCGGCTATGCTTCGCTACTCTACTTCAACATTGCAGCATTTGGCGACTGTCGGTGATGAACTCGAGCATGTGAAAAATTATCTGGTTCTTATGAAAAAGCGATTCGAGCACCGACTGGAATTTGAAGTTAATATCGACAGCGACATATTAAGCCAGCCCATGCCTAAATTAGTGCTACAGCCCATTGTAGAGAATTCTATAAATCATGGATTTGAAAATGTGCAGAAGGTTATGCATATCTGTATAAGGAGCTATGAATCACGGGGTTGGTGGTATATCGAAATTGCCGACAATGGCGAGGGGTTTAGCCAGGATGTTCTGGCTAAATTAAATGAAAGCTTTAAAATGGTAAAAGAGGCTATTTTAAATGCTCGATACAGCAGCGGCTATGAGATAGGCGGATTGGGTTTGGTCAATACCTATGCCAGAATGGCGTTATTCTATAACGGTGAGTTTGAATTCAAGGTAGAAAATATTGAAACCGGTGGTGCTAAAGTAACGATCGGAGGGACTATGAAAGATAGTGAGGAAGGTGGTTTATATGATGAAGATTATTCTGGTTGAAGATGAACCTTCAGCTATGCGCTATTTAAGGTCTATAATAGAATGTAAATGCGAGGGATTTGAGATAGTAGATACCGTCGAAAACGGTATTGATGGATTGGAAAAGGCCAGAGCGTTAAAACCCGATGTCGTAATAACTGATATCAAGATGCCTGGGATGAATGGTATTGAGCTGACATCGCATTTAAAAGACGAATTGCCTTTTATATATTCGATAATAATCAGTGGGTATCAGGATTTTGAGTACGCCAGAGGTGCCATAAAATCGGGAGTAGTGGACTATTTATTGAAGCCGGTGAACATCGCGCAGTTAAAGACCCTGCTCAATTCAATACACCGGCGGTTAGAAGAAGACTATTACGAAAGGAGATTGCTTTTATTCAAACAAGCTTTTTCTGGTGCTGCCATAGAAGCGTGGCGTTTAAATAAGTATTTGCCATTTAAAACTTATTGTGCGGCTATTCTCCGGGTCAACGGCCTGCCTTCGCGTTTTCCTGCGGAACGTCCTGTAGGCTTATATGATATTATCGCCTTTCCGAATATTTCGACCGGCGATAATATATGGGCGCTTCAGGGAAGGGACGAATTTGAGACGTTGTTCTTCTCTAGTCCTTATGTTATGGACAGCGGTGGTTTTGAAACAGCCATATCCGATATAGCGGCAAAACTGGAAGCAGGCTATTATACTCTGGTTTTTGCTTCGGAGCCTTTTGAACTTCAAGATTGTAAAGATGTGGTTTCAGCGCTTTATAGGACATTGGATTGCAATGTTATTTTAGGCTTTTCTCAGATTATTCGTGATATTGGAGCGCGTCCGAATATCTCAAATAGTAATGCTGTTCTGGATGAAACAATAGTAAAAAGGATAGACTTTCTTTTAGCTAACGGCATGTATGACGAACTTAAGCGTGAAATCGAGAAGCTGCTCGCTTTATGGGGAGAGCAGCACTGTACGCAGCTATGGGTTGAAACGATGCTTCGGCAGATATTCTATCGTATCGATAAATGTTCAGTTAATACTGACTACGATATAGAATTTTTGCTGAACGAAGCTGTATGCTATGCGACTGATTATGATGAATTGAAAGCCAATTTGTGGGATATGTTGGATAGAATAACGGGCCCGGCGAAACCTAATGTTAATAAAATTGACAGCCCTTTATTTTTCTATTCTATAGAAAATTACCTAAAACAAAACCTTTCACAGCCGCTTTCGCTTAAGTCGGTTTGCGCGAGATTTGGCATATCGCAGACCTATTTGAGCAGACTATTCCGAAAATATAAGAATATGTCTTTTAATGAATATATGACCTTTAGTAGAATAGAAGAAGCCAAAAAAATAATTTCAGAGCATCCCGATATGCTTTTAAAAGACGTAGCAGAACTAGTGGGGTATAATGATCCATTTTATTTTAGCCATGTATTCAGGTCAATAACCGGCGTGCCGCCATCAAAATATCTGTCAAACACAGAATTCGATAAAGGATAAGGAAAATATTAGCATATATTTTTGTTGCCTTGTGTTGAATTTTACATTTATCTGTTTTGTTTAATCTATGTACCCCTGCTTTCCGCGATGATATTATGTATATAAATCCAAAAAATATTGCAGAGGAGGATGTTATAATGAACAATAGGTTAAAAAAGATCATGTCTGTTTTGCTTTGCGCGGCTATGGTGATGGTCCTGTTTATGGGCTGCGGCGGAGACCAAAGCGCGTCCGATGAGAGCAATAACGCTGGTTCATCGAATAGCAGTGGTCAATCTTCGAGTGATACCGATGATTCTCAAACCAGCTCAGAGAAAGTGACATTAACGCTGCTTACAGACAATCAGAGTCCTAAAGATGGCTTAAATGCGGTGATAGAGGCTATAGAAGAAAAGTATAATATAGCTACTGAGATTGAATTACGGCCGGGTGGCGACGAAGGTGAGAATATCGTGCGTACAAGATTGGCCAGCGGTGAGATGACAGATTTAAATTTATTTAATTCTGGAGCATTATTCTTTACATTAAATCCCGAAAGCAATTTTGTAGACCTTACGAATGAGCCCTATATGGAAAGCTTAGACGATCAGTTTAAGAAAGTCGTTAGCGTAAATGGTAAAGTATATGCTGCTCCGGCTAATCCTAATATGGCTACGGGGAATTGGCTATATAATAAAAAGATATATGCTGATTTAGGCCTCTCGGTGCCTAAGACATGGGAAGAGCTTATGAATAATTGTGAAAAAATCAAGGCAGCTGGCAAAACTGCTGTAATAGGATCGTATAAAGATAGCTGGACAGCACAGCTTATACTTCTTGGTGATTATTATAATGTACAAGCACAGGTGCCGGATTTTGCTGAACAACTGACAGCCGGTAAGGCGAAGTTTGCTACAACGCCGGCAGCGCTGAGAAGCTTCGAAAAGATAGCTGAGCCATATAAAAGAGGATTTATGAATAAAGATTTCTTATCCACGACCTATGATCAAGCGTTAAAAATGCTTGCAGATGGAGAAGGGGCACATTATCCAATGTTGAGTCAAGGCATAACTGCTATAGCGATAAATTATCCCGATAAAATAAACGATATAGGCTTTTTTGCACAACCCAGCGATAGCCCGGATATAAACGGTGCTACAGTGTGGATGCCAGGAGCGGCATCTATATACAATAAAAGCAAAAATATCGATGCTGCGAAAAAATGGTTGGAATATTTCGTTTCTCAAGAAGGCGTTAATACTTACATGGCCAAACAAAAACCGGATGGCCCCCTCGTTATAAAAGGTGCTGTATTGCCTGATGACATATATCCAGCAGTTAAAGATGAGCAAGCTTATGTTGATACTGGCAAAATAGCACCTGCATTAGAATTCCTGACGCCTGTCAAAGGCCCGAATTCGCCGCAGATTTGCGTAGAAGTGGGCGCCGGATTCAAAACGCCACTTGAAGGTGCACAGGAGTATGATAAGGATTTGGAAAAACAGGCTAAACAGCTTAATCTCCCCGGCTGGTAATAAACAAAATTATGTGGATCAGCTCTGCATGAGCATGCAGAGCTGATTAAATAAGGAGGCATATTAGTTGATCGAAAAAAGAACTTATTCATATATGTTCCTTTTGCCGGCAGGTATTATTTATTTTATATTCTTTCTTTTGCCGGTGCTCATGTCTTTCTTTTTTAGCATGACACACTGGACGTTGATCGATTGGGAATTTATAGGGATAGAGAATTATATAGACTTTTTCTCCGATGTTTCGCTCAGCACAAGTTTTAGGAATACGCTCGTATATGCAGTGGTGACATCAGGCTCAAAGGTGGTGTTTGGCTTTTTACTGGCTTCTTTTCTGAGTTCGCAGCAGGTAAAGACCAGGGATTTTCTTCGTTCCATGGTATTCTTCCCGACGCTTATAAGCACGGTTGCCGTAGGTATTACTTTTAGCACTATGATGCACCCCACACAAGGCCTTATAAATAAAGCGCTTGCATTGATCGGTATAGAGGGGCCGGATTGGCTGGGCAATAGGGAACTTGCCCTTTTCTCAGTGGCACTGGTCGATTTATGGAAGGGCGTGGGTATGGCTACGGTCATCTATATAGCCGGAATAGTTTCTATACCAAAACAATATTACGAAGCCCTTACAATAGATGGCGGCAGCTCATGGGATGCACTCTGGCACATAACGTTGCCTCTGTGTCGGCCGGCCATGAATTCTGTAATAATCCTTTCTTTCATAGGAGGCTTACGCACCTTCGATTTGGTATGGACCATGACAAAAGGCGGACCTGGCTTTGCCACAGATCTTCTTGCCTCGGTAATATACAAACAGTATGCAGCAGGTTTCTATGGTTTGGCTACAGCAGGCAATGTCATATTGTTTTTAGTGGTTTCATTATTGGCCATACCGCTATATAGATTCTTGATGAAAAGCGAGGTGGACATATGAGCAAAAAAAGCATTAGGCTTATTGTGGAAATAGTAGCCGTTATGTTGGCTATTGTAATATTCGGAGTTCCTTTTTATTTCGTCCTTGTAAATTCCTTTAAAACACAGTCTGAATCGGCAGAGCTCAGCATAAGCTGGCCTAAGGAATTGCATATAATAGAAAATTATAAAAAGGTTTTGGAAACGCAGAATGGCATTGTTATAAGGGCTTTTTATAATAGCACCATTATAACTGCTATATCAATTGTCCTGCTTATATTGATATGTTCCATGGCGGGATTCGTTATGCAACGGCGTTCGAGCAGGGCATCATCTTTTATAGACTTTATGGTACTGGCGGGCCTTATGATACCGCCGGCTATAGTGCCTACCATTTGGGTGCTTCAAGGCCTGCGTTTGTTTAAAACGCTCCCTGGTATAATACTTATTGAAGCAGCGTTGAACTTCCCGTTCTGCACAATGCTATACAGGCAATTTATGGCCACTATACCCAGGGAAATCGATGAAAGTGCAATTATAGACGGTGCAAGCGGGCTTAAGTTGTTCTTTAATATAGTATTTCCATTATTGCAACCTGTTACGGCCACTATAACAGTAACGTCTGCAGTCGGAATATTTAATGACTTTGTCAATCCACTGTATTTCTTGCCGGGGGCAAAGAATGCAACTGTCCAACTTACGCTGTATAATTTTATGGGGCAGTTTTTAACGTCCTGGAATCTGCTTTTTGCGGATGTCGTGTTGATCATTATACCGCCGCTTATATTGTTTATATTCTTTAACAAACAGATAGTAGGCGGCATGACGGCTGGCTCGTTAAAAGCATAAAAAGTATAAATTTGTTTAATTAGAGGAGTGAAAGATAATTATGTCAACCAACCTATATGCGCCCATGGACTTAAGATGCGATTATATGGCTGACTTTCTGGGCATAGACAATACCAAGCCTATATTCTCATGGGGACTAAAACATGACCAGCCCAATCAGTCCCAAACGGCATATCGCCTAATAGTGGCCGACAACATCGAAGCCATAAACAACGACGAAGGCAATATCTGGGATAGCGGTCTTGTTCCATCGGATAACTCAACCTGCGTGGTATACGGCGGAGCGCCGCTTAAACCATACACGCAATACTTCTGGAAGGCGTGCTGGCAGGACAAAAACAGGCAGATAAGCCCATACAGCCAGATAGCAACCTTTGAAACCGGCCTTATGGGCGATGCCAATTGGCAGGCTAAGTGGATAGGCGACAAAAGTCGCCAGCAAGTCGTGTTGCCGGGTGGCGACGGCATGAATGCCGGCAAAGGCTTTGTGCTTTACATGGGCAGTCTGTTTAGAAAAGAATTCAAGCCCAAAGGCAAAATAGCACGCGCCAGAGCATATATATCCGGCATAGGCTACTATGAGCTGCGCATAAACGGCCAAAAAGTAGGCGACAGGGTACTTGAACCCGGTCAAACCGACTACAAAAAGACCGTCCTCTACTCGACATATGACATAACCCCATACATTAACGACGGAGCAAACGCTATAGGTGTAATACTGGGCAACGGCCGCTATGTCAAAGACTACGGCTATGACTTCCCGCGCCTCATAGCACAGATGCACATATACTATCAAGACGGGAGCATGGACGTAATAACGACCGATGAGACATGGAAAACCCATGCCTCACCCATACGCGAAAACGGCATATACTATGGCGAAACATACGACGCGCGCATGGAAATAGAAGGATGGGATATGCCCGGCCTAAACGATGCGGACTGGGCTGGCGCAGAAAAAGTAGCAGCCCCCGGAGGCAAACTGATATCCCAGGCCATGCCGCCCATAAAAATCACAAAGACATTCCCAGCGGTAAAACTGACCAACCCTAAACCAGGCGTGTATATATACGACTTTGGCCAAAACTTCACAGGCTGGGTCAGGCTAAAAGCAGAAGGGCCTGCCGGTACCCAGGTAAAGCTCAAGTTCTCCGAACTACTTTACGATGACGGCACGCTCAACACAAACGTTAACCGAAATGCAGAAGCCACCGATACCTATATACTAAAAGGCGAAGGAATAGAAGAATACGAACCGCGCTTTACATACCATGGCTTCAGATTTGTAGAGATGACAGGATACCCCGGCACACCATCGCTGGATACATTAGAAGGGCGTTTCATACACACGGCAGTAGAACCAAAAGGCAGCTTTGAGTGTTCTAACCAGCTTATCAACAACATACACAAAAACATCATCTACGGCCAACTGAGCAACATAATGAGCATACCCACCGACTGCCCGCAGCGCGACGAACGCATGGGGTGGATGGGCGATGCTCAGCTTGTGGCAGAAGAAGCCGGATACAACTTTGACATGGCGGCATTTTGGAAGAAATACCTCAATGACATAAAAGACTGTCAGAAAGAAGACGGCAGCCTATCCGACGTAGTACCCGCATACTGGCCGATCTATCCAGCCGACCCGGCATGGGGCACAGCCTATATATCCATAGCATGGGAGCTGTACAAATTCTATGGCGATACAACGGTGTTCGAAGAACACTACGATAACATGAAGCGCTGGGTAGATTTCCTGACAGCCCATACCGACGAGATCGGCTTAGTAAACTATTACCACTACGGTGAATGGTGTGCTCCTGGCAGCGTGCCGCCAAAGAATATGCCATGGGAGATAACCTCAGCCTTCTACTACTATCACGATGCCCTGGTATTATCCGAAATAGCAAAACTACTTGGCGAAAACGAAGACGCCGATAACTATGCCAGGCTGGCAGCCGAGATAAAAAGCGCCTTCAACAAAAAATTCTTCAATGAAAAAGGCGGGACATTCTTTGCCAACGAGAGCAACAACTACTCATCGACCAGCCAGACATGCAACGTATTAGGGCTTCAATACAATCTAGCCCCTGAAGGCACAGAACAAGACGTAATAAACAAGCTCATAAAGCTCATAGTAGTAGATGCCGATTACCACTTTGACACAGGCATAATAGGCACAAAATATATACTGGACACACTGGACGAATACGGCTACAAAGACGTTGCGTACAAGATGATGACGCAGCAGGATTACCCGAGCTTTGGCTACATGATAAGAGAAGGAGGCACTACCATATGGGAGCGTTGGGAGAAGCTGACCAACAAGGGCATGAACTCGCACAACCACATAATGTTCGGCACAGTGGATGCGTGGTTCTACAAAGCGCTGGCAGGCATACTGCCCGATAGTTCCGGCTTTAAGAAGATAACCATAAAACCAGTTGTACCGGAAGGCCTAAACTATGCCTCGGCTACAGTAAAGAGCATATACGGTGCTATAAGCTCTAGATGGCAACGCTATGATAGCTCATTTAAGCTCGAGGTAGAGATACCGGTCAATACGGCAGCGTGCGTGATGCTGCCCAAGCTGGATATAGAAGGTGGCACAGTGGCCATGAATGGCCGGGCTGTCGATGCCGATGCGCTCGATATACGCCATGATAACAACGAGGAGTATTATGCTTTTGAAATAGGCTCAGGATGTTATGCCTTTGAAATAAAAAGATAATCTGCCTAATTTATCAAAGCCTGCAATCCCACTAGTACAGCGGATTGCAGGCATCTTTAGGCTTATACTTTAAAGTTCATTACCCTATATTCATTTGGTGATGTACCTACGATTTTTTGAAAGACATCCGCAAAATAGCTTCTGGAACAAAAATTTAAAGAATCGCTGATATTCTGTACACTTTGCGTTGAGGATGAGAGCAGCATTTTAGCATATTCGATTTTGGCATTTTTAATGTAATCATTTATGCTGTATCCTATCTCCTTTTTAAATTTTGATGGGATATAAATATTATCCTGAAGCGTTAGCCGGAGTTGTGAGGCTTGTATCGAAGCATTGGCAAAAACCCATTATGGTAACCGAAAATGGCGTATCGACGGATAATGACGCCGACAGGGTAGATTTTATCGAGCATGCTTTAAAGGGATTATATCAGTGCATAGAAGAAGGCATAGAGGTTATAGGCTACATGCATTGGTCGCTTCTGGATAATTTTGAATGGGAAATGGGGTATGAACAAAAGTTTGGCCTTGTTGCGGTGGACAGGACAACGCAAAGCAGGTATCCGAAGAGAAGCCTTAGATGCCTTGGCGATATAAATAAATATGGTTTTTAAATAAAAAATCGTATTTATACCTAATAAATTGTGACGCTTTGTGATTATTTCTGCTATAATACAGATAAGACAAGCGATAGGCTTATGATTTTAAAGGGGGATGTTTAATATGTTATCGGAAACAATAGTGCTGAACAAGGAGCGCAATGTCACGCTCACGACTTATATCCAGCCTGTAGGCGGCGAATTCACTTACATAAACAAAAGGCCGGCGATAATCGTAATTCCCGGTGGAGGCTAGCAATTCTGCTCAGACAGAGAGGCTGAAATAGTGGCTTTCGAATACTTGCGGGCAGGCTACCATGCTTTCGTGTTGCGTTATTCCATAAAGGAGAATGCGGTATGGCCCAATCCATTGAACGATTATGAGCAGGCCATGGAGCTTATTAGGTCCAGAGCGGAGGAGTGGCACATATACGAAGACAAGATCGCGGTTTTAGGATTTTCAGCAGGAGGTCATTTAGCTTCAGCAGCGGCGACCATGTCTAAAAATAGACCCAATGCGGCGCTGTTGGGCTATGCGGTCATAACGGACGATGTCCACGGCTGCTCGCCGACGGCACCGCCGACGTGGGATAAAGTGGATAAGGATACATGCCCGTGCTTCATCTTTGCCACGCGTACCGATGAAGTCGTGCCGATTGCAAACTCCATTAAATTTATGGAAGCGCTTGATAAAGCCGGCATTGCCTTTGAAAGTCATATTTACGGATACGGGCCCCATGGCTTTTCCACGTGCAAATCTGCCGTTCAGGCTCCTGGCAGTTCTTTTTGCAATAGGGTGCCTCATTGGGTGGATGACAGCATAGAATGGCTAAAGGACATTTTCGGTGACTTCTCAACGGACGGCAACATGACTAGGCCAAGGTGCCGCAAGAAAATATATGCGGACGACGATGAGTTTTTATCCGTTGACTGCAGGATGAGCTATTTAATGAAGCAGCCGCGGGCCCAGGAAGTATTAGGGCCGATAATAGGAGACATGGTAAAAAAAGATCCGCTGCTTGGCGATAGTGGGGATATACCATCCATATTTTCCAATGTAACGCTTCGGACCGCATTAAGCTTTGCTAATCTGCCAGCGGAAAAGATCGAGGAGATAGATAGGCAACTCAATCAAATCCCGAATAAAGCGCAATAAAGGAGTACGGTTTATGATTAATTTTTCAGTTATTATGGATGAAACTACGCCGCTCAAGCATTATTGGGAGGAATGCGTCGGCAGCTGCCATGCATATACCGCACTGCGGGAGGATTACAGAACGCAGCTGAAAAGAGCTCATGAGGAACTGGGCTTTAAATATGTGAGATTTCATGGCCTTTTGGACGATGATATGAGCGTATGCTTGAAACGGGCGTATTATGATGCTTTGCCGCCAAAGGAGGCGATAGTGTATAACTTCGTAAACATCGATAATATCTATGATTATTTGCTCAGCATCGGGATGAAGCCTTTCATAGAGATAGGGTTTATGCCTGAATGCTTGGCCTCCGGCAAGGAAACGGTTTTCCACTACAAAGGCAACATAACGCCCCCGGCAGATTATAACAGATGGAATGACCTTATTTATGCGTTTGTCGAGCATTTGGGAGAGCGTTACGGCTTGGAGGAAATACGCCAGTGGTATTTCGAGGTTTGGAATGAGCCGAATCTTTGCGGATTCTGGGCAGGTACAAAAGAACAGTATTTCGAGCTTTACGCGAACACTGCGCGCACTATAAAGTCGTATGACGGCCAGCTCAAAGTAGGAGGCCCAGCGACTTCAGTCAATTCATGGATAAGGGATATGATAGAATTCTGTGAAGGAAACTCTGTGCCGCTTGATTTCATATCCACGCATCATTATCCTACCGACGACCCGCTTTGGAAGCGGGGCAGCACGGACCTAGCTACCATGGACAATATGCAGGAAATCATTTTAGAGCTTCAGAAAGGGAGATACGATCGCGATATAATAAAGAAAATGACAACTAAAGCGCGTGCCGAAGCAGGCCAATATCCCTTGTTTTATACGGAATGGAATACATCTGCCATGACAAACGATGCGCAGCATGACGAGAGCTACGCGGCCGCCATGATTTCAAAAATACTGGCTGACAACGACGGGTTAGTGGATATCTATTCTTTTTGGACGTTCACTGATATTTTTGAGGAAAGCGGCCAATTAGACGGCGTATCCCACGGCGGTTTCGGGCTTATGAATTATTACGGCGTTGCTAAGCCTGCTTATAGATGCTTTCAGCTCTTCCACGAAACAGGAGATAAACGCTATAGCGTAGTTTCAAGTGAACCCGATGCAACGGTGGAGGCGGCAGCGTTCAGCATACCGAATGGAATCAGGGTCATCGCATATAATTTTAATGTGGCCGGCTCTGAAATCAAAGACGAGGCTGTTCACATCGAGATTTCAAATGGGATAAAGCCGAAAAGCATCTCGATTCAAAGAATAGATAATGACCATTGCAATCCAAAGCAATGCTGGATCGATATGGGCAGCCCGAAATATATAAACGCAGAACAGCTCGAGCAGTTGCACAAAGCATCGCAGCTTAGCAGGGAAGCTTTAGAGAGCCTGGATGTCATTGTGCCGGCAAACAGTATGTGCGCTATTGATATAGAATTAAAAATTTTTACAAATGTTATTTCCAGCTTTTTAGAATGCTGATATATTGGTACTCGTGACATCTAATGCGGTGCCTGTTCTTGGGTTTATGCTTTTAGAAGCGTGGGTTTGAGGATTATATTATTTGCTGGGATAAGTCCCGCTCCTGGCTTCCCAAGAGCGTCTATCCCATGAAGGGAACTGAACATAAGGTACGATGACCTATCGTTTAGTTTCCTTCTCCCATTCTAATATGTTATAACACAGCGCAGTTATTTTTGTTATAATACATGTAGAACAGGCGACAAACGTAAATTTTTTAGGAGGTTTTGGTATGCGGCGCATTGATTTTAGCAAAGATTGGAAGTTCGCAAAAGAAGGCGAAGAATTAAATCCCGTCATATTGCCACATGATGCTATGATACATGAGCAGCGCGATCCAAAGAGCATAGGCGGATCAGGCATAGCCTATTTTCCCGGTGGCAAATACATTTATGAAAAGGTCTTTCATGTGCCAGGAGAATTGGCTGACAAACATGTAGTTCTTCAATTTGAAGGAGTATATAGGAATGCAAAAGTAACGGTCAATGGCGTGGAAGCTGGGGGCAGGCCGTATGGTTACATACCATTTTTCATCGATATGGACAAATTTTTGCGGTATGGCGAGGATAATAGCATCCGAGTTGAGGCGGATAATTCAAAAGTGCCCAATAGCCGATGGTATTCCGGGGCAGGCATTTACAGACCAGTATGGCTTTATATCTCAGATAATGCATACATCGAACCCGAGGGCGTGCGCATAACCACCATTTCATATAAACCTCCGAAAATTCATATTGATGTAGCTCACCATGGCGGAGAGGTGCAATTTGAAATACTAGACGGCGATAAATGCCTTATGCAAGGCAGCGGGGATTGTGTGGATATAGAGCTGCCTAATGCTAAATTGTGGAGTGATGAGGCGCCCAATCTCTATAATTGCCATGTAATATTGATGAAAAATGGAACTGCGGTTGACGAATGGACAGAAACATTTGGTATAAGGACGATAGAGTGGAGCAATAAGGGCCTTTTTATAAACGGCAATGAGACATTGTTGCGTGGCGGCTGCATACATCACGATAATGGCATTCTGGGAGCCTGCTCATGGCCTAAGTCGGAAGAACGGCGCGTCAGAATACTAAAAGAAAATGGATACAACGCTATCCGTTCGGCGCATAATCCGCCTTCGCCGGCAATGCTGGATGCCTGCGATAAATATGGCATGTATGTGATAGATGAAATGTGGGATATGTGGTATCAGCATAAGACGAAATACGATTATGCCTCGGACTTTGAAAGCTGTTATAAAGATGATATTCAGGCCGTCGTTTCAAGAGATTACAACCATCCCAGCATAATAATGTATTCCATCGGAAACGAGGTCGGGGAGCCTGCGGAGGGAAAAGGGCTGGAGCTCGAAAGGAAGCTTGTGAAGATCTTCCATAGCTTGGACAAAAGCCGTCCTGTTACAGCCGGTATAAATTTGATGATACTCTACATGGCCTCAAAGAAAAAGTCTGTATTTAATGAAGAGGGCGAGAATCCAGCAGATAAACAAGCGTCTTCTGCTTCAAAATTCAATAGCACGATGTTCAATATGATGGTTTCCAGAATGGGCAGATTGATGAATAGCTTTACCAAACGCTCTTCGGTGGACAAAGTTACCACTCCTTGCTTGGATGCTTTGGATATAGCAGGTTATAATTATGCTTCCGGCAGGTATCCGATCGAGGGGCAGAAACATCCCGATCGTATTATATTCGGCAGCGAGACGTTCCCACAAGATATTGCTAGAAACTGGATTATGGTAAAAAAGTATCCATATCTTGTAGGAGATTTCATGTGGACAGCTTGGGATTATATTGGAGAAGTTGGGATCGGTGCATGGGCATATACGCCCGATGCGAAAACTTTCAGCAAGCCTTATCCTTGGCTGTTGGCAGATGCCGGCGCTATCGATATACTTGGCAATCCTGGAGCCGAAGCGGCTTATGCAGCCACAGTATGGGGTCTGCGTGACAAACCATATATAGGGGTACAGCCAGTTAATCGTCCGAGGAAGAGCCTGATAAAAGCAATGTGGCGCGGGACAAACGCCATCGAAAGTTGGTCATGGAAGAATTGCGATGGTAATCCTGCCGTTGTGGAGGTTTACTCAAATCAAGCTAGTGTGGAACTATTTCTAAACGGCAGGAGCATTGGGAAGAAAAAAGTGCGAGACTGCAAGGCTGTTTACGAAATAAAATATGAGCCTGGAATGCTTATGGCAGTTGCCTACGATACGGCTGGTAATGAGACGGGTAAGGCACAGCTTGCCTCATCCTCTGGTACGCTTCGCTTACGCGTTGCACCTGAAGAGACTGCTGTTCGCTACGGCGACATAGTGTACTTTGATATAGCATTGGTTGGAGATAACGGTATTATCGAATGCAATGATGATAGGCTGCTTACGGTGCAGGTGGATGGGGGCACTTTGTTGGGTTTTGGCAGCGCAAATTCCAGGACGGAAGAACACTATGACGCAGGCAGGTTTACCACTTATTATGGAAAGGCGCAAGCAGTCGTGCTAGCAAATGGCGACGATATGATTAGCCTTACGATAACAGGCGAGAGCTTGAACGAGGAAACCGTATCGGTTTCGGTAGACAGCTTTATATAGACCTTGGAGGTGCCTAATAATGAAGTTTATAGATGTCTGTTACATCACGAACGATGTAATAAAGCTTAGAGCCTTCTATGAGGCTGTATTCGGTGTGAAAGCCGAGGGCGATGCAGTCCATTCGTGGCTGTATCTGGCAGGATTGACATTTACTTTCGACCGTGCGCCCGATTTGCAAGAGCAATCGGTATTTCGCTATGTCGAGGGCGGTGGAGCAAATAATGTGATAGTCGGATTTAATGTTGACGATGTGGACGCCGAGTATGAGCGGCTGTTGGCGCAGAATGTGGAGATGCTCAACCAGCCGACTACCCATTCGTGGGGAGCGCGCTCATTTCAGTTCAAAGACCCGGATGGCAATATTCTGAATTTCCGCAGCTTCCCGAAAGAAGAATAGTCATGTTTGATACTCCGCTTGCATTTTGGCGATAGATTTGTGATTTATATAAAGAAGGATGTTTAATATGTTATCGGAAACAATAGTTCTAAACAAAGAGCGCAATGTTACGCTCACGACTTATATTCAACCTGTAGACGGCGAATTCACTTACATAAATAAACGACCGGCGGTAATCGTAATTCCCGGCGGGGGTTACCAATTCTGTTCCGACCGATAGGCTGAAATAGTGGCTTTCGAATACTTGCGGGCAGGCTACCATGCTTTCGTGTTGCGTTATTCCATAAAGGAGAATGCGGTATGGCCCAATCCATTGAACGATTATGAGCAGGCCATAGAGCTTATTAGGTCCAGAGCGGAGGAGTGGCACATATACGAAGACAAGATCGCGGTTTTAAGATTTTCAGCAGGAGGTCATTTAGCTTTGGCAGCTGCGACTATGTCAAAAAACCGTCCAAATGCGGCGCTATTGGGCTATGCGTTCATAAGGGGCCGATGCGCTTTAATTGCTGTATCGGCTTTTTGTCCATTCTGTTTGACAACGCCTCGATGAAGATATATAATTTTATACGAAAACGTTTTATAACATCATCTATTATTGAGTTGAAACGATATGGAAGTTTGCTTTATAGATTTGAAGGAAAAAGTGGTATATAATTGCCTGGATGGATAATGCTTTAAGGAGAGGTATATTGATGAGGAAAAAGCGCACTATCCAAAAGTCCCTTTTTATATATTTTTCTCTGATAATCATCTCGGTTATCTTAATTTTCGTATTCTTTTTCTATATCTACACTTCTAATATACTTACGCAAAGAGCATCGGATTCTTTTCAAAAACTGGCATATTCCATTTCTGCGCAAGTGGATCAGGAAATAAGAAAAATGGATACTGTTTCCCTTAACATAGCCTATTCGAATCTAATAAAAGGGGATTTTATCAATTACCTAAATGAAGATGATGGCTCCAAATACGAAAAATCCAAATCCCTTATGGACCTTCTTATCTCTATGATGGGGCCGCTTAGGAGCGTGGAACAAATCAATATGTATGGCCTGGACGGCCAAATGGTGGGAGCCGGCTTTTTGAATCAAAGCGTAAAAGTAGTATTAAATGATAAGTCATGGTTTAATTCGGTGCTGGGCTATGGGGGATTGAAGTATATATCGCTTCCTTATAACAATAGCTTTTTTATTATCGACACGAATTTAAAACAAAAAAGGTATTTCATTTCGTTATATAGGATGTGTTTTGATAAATACGGCCAAAAAGTGGCCATTATAGAAACCGCTCAAGATTGTGACGTTGTCTTTGGAGAGGTAAGCAATGTCCTAAATAGCGGCGCTGATAATATGCGCGCTTTTATATTTAATGGAGACGGGCAATTGATGTTTCCTTACCGCAATATCGATAAGGAAGACTATGCTTTTTATTTCGATAAGATAAATATCTCCGGCCAAAACGGTTTGTCGGGTTCTTTCACAGTGTATAATCCTAACATGAAGGAGAATGAAGTGGTGGCCTATAATCGATCTGATTATACGGGCTGGTCCGTATTAGTAGTGCAGCGAGCTAAACAAGTGCTTGCTCCTGTGAAAGAGTTCACAGCTTTGACGGTTATTATAACGATTATAATGTTAGTATCATCGTTATTCTTATCGTTTTTTACGGCAGGGCGCCTAACGAATCCGATAAGGCGCATACATGAAGCAGTGCAAAAAACCGAGTTGAGCAATCTAGCATTTAATAATGATTTCGAGTTAAACAGCTCGGTCGATGAGTTGGAAGAACTGAATTCGGCGTTTCAAAACATGAACAATAAGCTTAAACAATCGCTGGACGAGCTTTTGATGGCAAAACAAGAAGAGCTACAAGCCAAAATGCTTGCTCTGCAGTCGCAGATGAATTCGCACTTTTTGTATAATTCTTTGGCCACTATAGGCATAATGGCAGAGGAGCATATGGATGAATCGATAATAACGATGTGCGATGATGTTTCGTTTATGCTCAGGTATGTTTCATCAGGTCAATTATCGATGGTGCCGATTGAAATGGAAATCGAATATGTCCAAAGGTACTTAGAATGTATGCAGCTCAGGTATGGAAGCAACTTGCATTATTTTATTGATGTGGACGATGAAATAACAAGGGCGGAGATACCGAAGCTGCTTGTGCAGCCATTAGTGGAAAATGCACTAAAACATGGTACAAACGTTGAGCCGCCATGGAATATCGGCGTATATGGCGGTGTTGTCGATGATCATTGGCAAATTACTGTGAGCGACAATGGACCAGGCTTTGAAGACGATGTAATCGAAAGTTTTGAATGCGAGAAAAAGCTGGCATGGCAGAATAATTTTGAAAACAATTCAAATTCCGGCGGTGTTGGCTTGCTTAATACATTTAACCGTTTGAAGTTGACTTATAAAGAAAATATGGTCTTTGAAATCAGGAACAGGCCGGACGGCGGAGCCGAGGTAACCATAGGAGGGCCTTTACCGCTTAAGGAGGTTTAAGTTATGGAATATACGGTAGTAGTAGCGGAAGACGAAGAGATTATACTTAACAACATTATTAAAAAAATTGAACAATCGGGCATGGGGTTTAAGGTTGTTGGCAAAGCTGTAACCGGCAGGCAGGCCTTATCTTTGATTGAAAGTGAAAGTCCAGATGTGCTGTTCACCGACATACGCATGCCCGTTATGGATGGCCTAGAGTTGATAGAGAGCGTATATCTTCGATACCCTTATGTAAAAAAGGTTATAATTAGCGGTTATGCAGAATTCGATTATGCTAAAAGGGCCATAGAGTTTGAAGTGGAGGACTATTTGCTCAAACCATTTGATATGGAAAAGATGTTGTCGGTTTTGGCTAAAATTAGGATTGAACTGGAATCCGAAGCTGATGCTTTGAAGAGAAGCTTTAACATACCGGTAGGCCAAAAATCGCCGGAAGAGGTTGCCAAATTGCTTCAAGAATATATAAAGGAAAATTTTGCAACGGACATTAACTTTAATGTTATTGCCGATAGCCTCAACTACAGTCCGAGCTATTTAAGCAAACTGTTCTCGCATTATTTTGGTGAGAGCCCATCAAAATACCTTATGGATTTGCGCATTAATAGGGCAAAATATTTGCTTAAAAACTATAAAAATCTTTCCGTCAAACAGATAGGCGAGGCTGTCGGTTATTCGGACCAATGTTACTTTAGCAGGATTTTCAAGAACATCACAGGGGTAAATCCATTAAATTATCGCCATGAAGAACAGTGATGGAGTCACAAAAAGTCCAAAAACGTGTCTTGTTTGTGTATAGCAATCTCCTGTGCCGGCCGTTATAATCAAATTAATTTAGTAATTCATATTGGAGGTTGTATTTATGAAACGATGGTTTCCTTTGGTTATGGTAGTTCTCTTGGTTATTGGCTTGCTAAGCGGCTGTGGAGGAACCGATACATCGACTGGAGAAAATGAATCCTCTGGTCAGGGTGAAGGCACAGGAGGAACAAAAAAGGATGTTACTCTTTCTCAAATGGTTTCTCAGGGATGGACGAGCGATGCCGATGAAGCTATAAGCAAAAAATTTACAGAAGAAACTGGCATTACTATCGATTGGCAGGTTACACCGGCGGATCAATATCATGATTTGCTGAAGACCAAGCTAAATGCGGGAGAAGCACCGGATATTTTCTGGATACAGACCAATCCATTTGCCATCAAGACAGAAATAGATCCGGAGAAAAATTGCATCGATTTTTCTGATGAAGAGTGGGTAAGGGTTATGAATTTGGCAAGGCTTCCCGCCGTCTCCTATAACGACAAGGTATATGGATTGATGCTGTGGCCTAATTCGCCAGAATACGTCTTTGTATATAACAAAACGCTTTTTGAAGAATTGGGTATAACCAATCCGCCTACAACTTATGAGGAATTTAAAAAAGACTGCGGTATTATATTGGACAAAGGCATTACACCTATTTATGAATATGTGGCTGCCGGATGGCATCATGTCTTGCCGTTTGCACAGATCGGTGGACGCTATGAGGAATTGCATCCTGGTTTATATGATGAACTCAACAATAACAAGATTAAATATGCTGATGTACCGGAGATGGAGCTGGCTTTGTCACAAATGAAGGAATTTGCTGATTTGGGTTATTATGGCGATGATTATATGGCTAACACGGGGGAAGATGCTCAGGAGCGCATGGCTACCAGGAAAGCAGCGATGTTAACGGCAAATCCGGGCGATATAAAGCAAATCAAGGATGATTATCCGGATTGCAAGGATGAGTTTGGTTTATTTTTGATACCTTTTGTTGATAATCAGACGTTTCCGTTTAATCCCAACGGGCCCGCAAGGTTCGCTTATAAAAATAGTAAATACGTTGATGAAATCAAAGAATATTTCAATTATATAACAAATAAAGAAAATCTTCAGTATAAATTGGATAATACGCCGGGCATGACAAACCTGGATGTAACGGTGGATATAGAACAGCATTGGCTGCCTCAAGAATTAGAACTGATGGATAAAATACCTAAAGAAAAATATATAACGGTATTGCAAAGCGCTGTAAAATACACCAATGAACAATGGATGGAAATTGGCAAGGATATAGAGGGCATGTATATGAATGCCATGACCCCTAAACAGATATTGGAGAATATTGACGAGCGCAGGGCTAAAATGGCTAAAGCACAGGGGGATCCTGCTTGGGCACAGTAATATGTAGCTAACGAAGAGGCCGGTCAGTATAAACGAGACTTGTTAATCGTGGCCGGCCTCTATTATGCTTAAAAAGGAAAGAGGAGAGGATAGTGAATCAAGGTAAGATTTATCCGCTATATTTTACTTATATCGCTTTAATTTTATATGCAGTTCTTTTTATTGCTCCTGGCTTTTTGGGAATCTATTATTCCTTTACTGACTGGAATCGTTATAGCAGCGAGATTAACTTTGTAGGTTTTGATAATTATAAGACCATCTTTACATCTAACAAAAACTATTTGGGGTATATTATGAATACCTTAAAATTTACTTTAATCTCTAATATAGTAAAAATTATACCGGCATTATTCTTGGCTATTTTATTAAACGAGGGATTAAAAGCAAAAAACGTTCATAGAGCAATACTTTTTTTCCCTTCTGTTTTGCCTTATCTCGTAATTGGCCTGATTTTTCGTTCTATGCTGCATCCTACCACAGGATTCGTTAATGAAATGTTAAGGAAATTCGGACTCGATTTTATGGCGCAAAAATGGCTTGTTGACCCTAAATGGGTTTGGCCCTCTATTTATGCCGTCGATGCCTGGAGAGGGATAGGTTACGTCATGACCATATTTCTTGCTGGTTTGCAATCTATACCTAACTATTACTATGAGGCAGCCGATATAGATGGCGCAACTTTTATGCAAAAGTTAAGGCATATTACACTGCCTATGTTAATGCCGGCTATCAATATCAATTTAATTTTTGGTATTACCTATGGCTTAAAAGTATTCGATATAATATATGTGTTAACCAATGGTGGTCCGGGGCGTATGACCGAAGTTATAAACACTGCTGTATTCAAGGAATTTGCTGATGGCACTTACGGCGTAGGTACGGCCTTATCTACACTGCTTTTTGTATTCATGGCGGTCATCGGACTGTTCATTGTTAGAATAATGAATAGAAGGGAAGTGGAGTTATGAACCAAAATAAGATTACAGTATCAAATGTAATAAAACAGGGTATAGCTTGTATATTGAGCTTGGCTATACTGATACCGTTCTTGTTGGTTATAATAAATTCATTCAAAACCAAACAGGAAGCGGTTTTGATGAATTTTGCACTTCCCAAAGAATTTCAATGGCAAAATTATATAACGGTTATACAAAAAGGGAAATTAGTACAATCATTTTTGAATAGCATATTATATGCGTCGGGGACCATGGTATTTACTATATTGGCAACCTCGATGGCTGCTTTTGTGTTAGCCAGAAGGCGGACTAAATTGAATCAATTTATTTATTTCTTCATCATTTTGGGCATCATGCTTCCGTTAAATTTTGTGGCATTGATGAAGGTGATGCAGATTTTGCACCTTATCAATTCCAGAATTGGGTTGATAATATTATATACCGCCATGCAGGTGCCATTCGGCGTATTTATCATTTATGGATTTGTCGGGACGATACCGAGGGAGATAGATGAGGCCGCCGTTATTGACGGCGCAGGGCCATGGAAGATGTTTTTCAGTATTATATTTCCTTTGTTAAAGCCGGTATTAGTCACAGTCATGTTGCTGGTGTTTATGGGTGCATGGAATGATTTTATAACGCCATTATATATGCTAAATACCGCGAGCAAGTGGCCTATGACGTTGGCCGTTTATAGCTTCTTTGGCCGTTATGAATCCGAATGGAATCTGGTATTTGCTGATATAGTATTAACATGTCTGCCGGTTTTTATTGTTTACCTGTTAGGTCAGAATCAAATCGTGTCAGGGATGACATCGGGGGCGGTGAAAGGTTGATGTTTGTTACGAAGGAAGATCAGAATAGTGTGATTTTGAATACCGATAGAGGGAAATTTAAGCTCGAGCCGTTAGCGGATAGTATCGTTCATATAACATATACATTGGAGCCAGCGTTCAGCTCTAAAGAAAGTTTGATGATAGTACCTCAGGCGCGCGATTATGCCAGCTGGCATATAGAAGATAGCGATAAAAGCATAAGCTTAGTGACTGAGCGATTGAAGATAGTGGTAGATAAAGCTACCTGCGCTTTCTCATACTTCGATGCAGAGGGCGGCCTATTGGTCAAAGAGCCGGACGATGACGGAAAGGTGTTAGATGTCGTAAATGTCATGCGCTCTGTATTCGGTGATAATGCGGAAATTGAAATCGAGCAGACTGTAGACGGCGTGAGGAGCAGGGTGAAAGATGTGAGACAAGAGTTGGACAGGGTGGCATACCATAGCAAACTGAGCTTTGTGTGGTCGGAAAATGAGGCTATTTATGGTCTCGGTTCTCATGAAGAAGGGATTTTGGATTACAGAGATCATCATCAGTATCTTTACCAGCAGAACCTCAAAGCTGTGGTGCCGATGTTTATCTCTACAAAGGGTTATGGCGTTTTAATCGACAGCTATTCCTTAATGACCTTTCGTGACGATGTATACGGTTCGTATGTATGGACGGACATTGACGATGAAATGGATTATTATTTCATATACGGCCCTGAAGCGGATCAAATTATAGAGGGTTATCGTAAGCTAACGGGAAAAGCAACAATGCTCCCTAAATGGGCTTATGGCTATATCCAGTCAAAGGAACGATATAAGTCACAGGACGAGCTTATATTGGTGGCAGAAGAATATAGAAGGCGCAATGTACCTCTGGATTGCGTGGTGCTGGATTGGATGTCCTGGCCGGATGGGCTATGGGGGCAGAAGTCTTTTGATCCAGCTCGTTTTCCCGATCCAAAAGCCATGATGGAAAGATTACATCAATTGAACGTGCATTTGATGGTTTCGATATGGCCTAGTATGAGGGGAGACGGATCGAACTACAGGGAAATGAAAGAAAAAGGATACCTTTTAGGTAACGGTGCCACCTATAATGCTTTCGACGAGGGTGCTCGCAGGCTATACTGGGAACAAGCATATGAGGGGATTTTTTCACATGGCATTGATGCATGGTGGTGTGATTGTACTGAGCCATTTGAAGCCGACTGGAATGGCAAGGTCAAACCTGAACCCGAACAGCGTCTGTTCATTAACACCGAGGAGATGAAAAAATACCTGGACCCTGAATATATAAACGCCTATTCTCTGGAGCATTCCAAAGGGATTTATGAAGGGCAGAGAGGGGTTACGGCGGAAAAGCGCGTGCTAAATCTTACGCGTTCGGCATACGCAGGACAGCAGAGATATGGCACTGTTACATGGTCAGGCGATATATCGGCGAGATGGGATACGCTTAGAAAGCAAATCGCCGACGGGCTCAATTTTTGTGCTGCCGGTATGCCCTATTGGACGCTGGATATAGGCGCCTTCTTTGTGAAAAATGGAGAGCAATGGTTTTGGAATGGCGGGTATGAAAAGGGTTGCGATGATATGGGGTACAGGGAGCTATATGCCCGGTGGTTTCAGTATGGTGCATTTCTGCCGATGTTTCGCTCGCACGGCACCGATACACCAAGGGAAGTATGGCGGTTCGGCCAACCAGGGGAGATATTCTATGATACGCTGGTAAAGTTCATAAACCTTAGATACCGTCTTTTGCCTTATATATATTCGTTGGCCGGTAAAGTAACGTTAGAGGACTATACAATTATGAGGCCTTTGGCATTCGACTTCCGCCATGACGGCCAAGTTTACGACATCAAAGACCAATACATGTTCGGCCCAGCTTTTTTAGTAAATCCCGTAACAAAACCCATGTATTACGAGAGGGATTCCAAAGAGCTTACAGGCATAGAAAAAAGCCGCCGCGTATATCTACCGGAAGGATGTATGTGGTACGATTTTTGGACGGGACAGAAGCTATGCGGCGGTCAATTAATAGAGAGCGCCGCGCCTATAGACATCATGCCTCTTTATGTCAAAGCCGGTTCCATTGTACCCATGGGCCCGCTAACGCAGTACGCGACTGAGGCGAATTCGCCTATAGAGCTTAGGGTTTATACAGGAAGCGACGGGGAATTTGATATTTATCAGGATGAGGGCGACAACTATAACTACGAGAAGGGCGAGTATTCTATCATACCTATTAAATGGGATGACAGCAGGAAAGAATTGTCCATTGGCAATCGGCGGGGAACATATAAGGGAATGCCGGAAGAAATAGAATTCGATGTCGTGCTTGTGGAAGTCGGCCGCGGCATAAGCGTGGAGAAGTCTGATAAGCCGGATAAAACGATGATATATGACGGCGATGCAGTGACGATGAGATTTTAGCGAAGAGGGGATAGAGATGAAATATAAAGACAATTGGGTGCAAACGAAAGAGCATTTTAAAACGTGGTGGGCACACGGCAGCATAGGCCGCCCTATGATGAAAGTGGTAGCTCGGCGCGATAAGCCTATAGAGCCGTTGGAAGAGATAGAGCCTCCGCAAACGCCCGAAGCTTTACACCTAGATGTGGAGCGCCGGGCAAAAGAACTGAGAAATTTTTGCAAAACGCATATATTTATGGCGGAGTCATTTCCATCGTTGGACATAAATATAGGACCTGGTTCTATGGCTACATACCTTGGCTCGGAACCGAATTTCTCCTGGGATACAGTCTGGTATACCGAATGCGTCAAACCAGATTGGAAGGAATGGGGTGAGCTAAAGTATGATCCGGACAACTACTGGTGGAAGAGGCATTTGGAGCTTATAGAACGTGGCAAAGAGCTTGCCGGCGATGATTTTTTGGTGAATATACCAGACATAATAGAGAGTATAGATATACTCGCGGCTATGCGCGGAGCACAGCAGTTTTGCTTTGACCTCATAGATGAGCCGGATGTGGTGAAAGAGTATATAAGACAAATAGATGAGCTGTATTTCATGTATTATTATCCCATATATGATATTGTCAAAGATGAGGAAGGTGGGAGCAGCTATACGGTGTTCGATATATGGGGGCCGGGCAGGATAGCTAAGGTGCAATGTGATTTTTCTGCAATAATGTCCCCCAAACAGTTTGAAGAATTTTTCATACCATCACTGAGCTATCAATGTCAAAGGTTGGACTACGCGATGTATCATCTGGACGGCATGGATGCTATAAAGCACTTGGATGCTTTGATGCAGGTGGAAGAGCTCGATGCACTTCAGTGGACGCCGGGCGCGGGCAAGCAAGACGGCGGCAGCGAGCTCTGGTACCCGATATATGATAAAGTAAGAGCTGCCGGTAAATCTTTGTGGGTAAGCATTGAGCAGGGTGATGTCGATGAGTGGATAATAAAAGCGGATAAGCTGGTAAAACGTTACGGCAGCGATGGACTATATCTGCTTTTTCCTGTTATGAGCGTTGATGATGCTTCAAGGCTTATTGAAAAAGCCGACTTATACCTCTCCTCTTAGCCAAGCTTTCACGTCTTCTTCTACAGGATCATAAAAATCCGGCTGCAATCCCGGTATATACTTGCACGCTTCATATATTACAGGCAATATGTCTGCATGCACGCCCACGCAGTGATGCACGTAAGGACCGGTTACCAGTTTTTCCTCTAGCCTTACCCAGTTGTCAACTTCTATCCAGAGGTATGTGCCAGCACAGTAAGGGCCTTCTATGCCATGGGCTTTGCCTAATAATACGGAATATTTGCCGTTGTCACCGTCAAAACGCATGATGGATAGCTCGCCGCCTTTTATCTCAGCAGACACCGACCCTGAGCAGTGCTCTGGGAAAACGAATGGGCGATCTAATTTCGCACGGGTTCCTTTTTTAGCCAGCGATATCGGCCATGGTCCGCAATGCTGCAGCAATTCGCCGTTGTCATTGGTTGGGTGCCTTACGGTCCAGTCGGCGAAGAATGGCGGCGTTTTGCTCATACATGCGGCTTGCGCCATTACTGCCGTTATGGCGCCGTGTATATCGGTCTCGCAGGCCACGGGCATACCTTCGTCGGTTAGCAAGGAGTTGGCGGCGCAGGGCATGATGTGTATTGCCTGCTGCAACGCGTCCCAGCACTGTATAGCTATGGCCTTGCATTTGAATTTTTTGCTCAGGCGGCTCATGGCTACTTTTAAGGCAGCGACGCGTATAGCATCCTCTTCGGGTATGCAGACTTCCATATTATCCTTTATAAAGCCGACGGTTTGCATTACCTCATGGTCCTTATTTTGTGCAAGCTCAACTACCATATCGGTTAACTCGTTTAAGGAGATAGGATGTATCTCTATGCCGAATTTCTCTAATAATTCACCTTCATTGCACATCATGGTCCAGAAATCGGCCGGTCTGGTCGATATCTGAAGTATGCGCATATTCCTGAACTCTTTCACTACATTGGCGGCAGCTATGAAATTGCTGAGGCCACGCTCGAATACAGGGTCTTCTAAGCGACAATTCGGCATATATGTAAACGGTAAACCGAAGCGCCTTAATATCTTACCTGTAGCAAACAAGCCGCATTGCGTATCGCGGAGCCTTGAGCCGTCGGGTAGAGGGCTTTCATCCCTCGGACCCCATAAGAGTATGGGCAACTTGAAGGCGTCGGCCACTTTGCATACGAGCGCTTCGGATCCGAAATTACAATGGGGAAAGAAAAGAGCGTCTATTTTGGCCGCCCTGAATTTGTCTATGATTTTGTCGACATCATCTTCGTTAAATAAGAGGCCTTCCTCGTTTATATCGTCTATATCTATATAATCTATGTTCAAGCTATCGAGCTTATCCTGTATTAAGCGCTTGTATTTTATAGCGTCCTGCGCGCTGAATATGTTTCTTCTCGTAGGTACCATGCCTATTTTTATTTTATATTCCATTTCTATTATTATCCTTTCTTGTTTTGTCTAACACGCTTTGGCGTTCTACAAGTTCAGTGCCAACTTCTATATTCACGAATATATTGCTATTATACCGTATTTTTTCTATAAGCCTGCGTACAGCCAACCTGCCGATATCCTGCTTATACACCCTTACGGTAGTTAGTGGCGGGTCTATGATGTTGCAAAAAGGCATATCATCGAAGCCGACGATGGATACCTCATCCGGTATGCTGATCCCCTTCTCCTTCAAGGCTTTTATTGCACCAAAGGCTATTATGTCGTTATCTGCGAAAAGAGCTGTTGGAAGATCTGCGTTGCTTTGTAGTATCTCTAACATGTCCCTGTATGCCCCGTCCAGAGTGGATTCTAGGGAAAACATATTTTTTTTATTGAATTTAATGTTGTGGTCAGATAATGCCTTTAGAAAGCCATCCGTTCTTTCATCAAAATTATTTATCCATACTGAACTGTGCAGATAGCCTATATCGGTATGTCCTTTGTCTATAAGGTGCTTTGTTGCATTATAAGCCCCTTGGACATTGTTTATGACCACACTATCCAACGGTATATCTCTACAAAAGCTATCCAACAACACCACGGGAACCGGCATATCTATGAATGGCTGCAAATCATTACAATCCATCTCGGTGGCGAGTATAATTATGCCATTTAACGGATGGTCTTTAATGAGCCTCAATATATCATTCTTATTTTGGTCATCGTTTATATAGGAGATAACGGCGCTGTATCCCTTCTTTCTGGCTTCAAGATCGATACCTTCCATCAATGCGGAAAAGAAAGGAGTATCACCTACGACATGACCGTGCTTTTTATATATGATGAAACGCATGGCCTTATGATCCCGTAAAGCGGGTTTGGATAAAATATTGGTGTCATAGCCGGCCTCGGCTACGGCCTGTAAGACACGTTGGCGTGTCTTCTCGCTCACCCCTGGTTTATTATTCAATACCAACGATACAGTAGCCGGGGATACGTTCAATTTTTCCGCTATCTCTTTTACTTTCAATGTCAGCTTACCTCTCCTTGTTGTTCTTGTTTAGACAATGTCTTATACACAGCATCTTTCCAGCCGGCATAAAGCCTTTCTCTGTCTTGTGCGCTCATACGGCTTTTGTATGTCTTGTCTGAATCAGCTATAGCTGCTATATCGTTCATATTCCAGAAACCTATAGCCAAGCCTGCCATAAAAGCTGATCCGAGCGATGAAATTTCTGCGATACGGCTGGGCCTAACGTCGATATCTAATATATCGGCTTGAAATTGCATCAGGAAGGCATCGCGAGTGGGCCCGCCATCCGTGCGTAATTCCTGCAGGCTTATACCACTATCCTGTATCATCAGATCGAGGATATCCTTGATCTGATACGCTATGGACTCCTCAGCGGCTCTTACTATATGGGCTCTACCGGTACTCATAGTCATGCCTGTTATAGCAGCTCTTGCGTTGCTGTTCCAGTATGGCGCTCCCAGTCCCACAAAAGCAGGTACCAGATACACGCCGTCATTGTTCTTTACCGATGCGGCAATAACGCCGCTTTCTTTTGAGCTGGACAATATACCTAGGCGCTCTACCAGCCACTTTATCGTTGCCCCGGTGCAATTTATATTGCCTTCTAATACATAGTATAATCCCTGAGTACTCTTCCATGCAATAGATGTGGCCAAGCCTTTTTGTGAATAAACAGGCTGATTTCCGGTATTTAACATAACAGAAGAGCCGGTTCCATAGGTGGCCTTGGCCATGCCTTTTTGCCAACAGCGTTGTCCAAATAGCGCTGCATGGGAATCGCCCATGACGCCGGTTATAGGTATATTATCGGCATACCCAAATATCTCATCAGACGATTTGACCTCGGGGAGCATGGATTCGGGTATGCCGAATATGTCGAGAAGTTCACGGTCCCATGAAAGGCCCTGTATATTGAATAATTGCGTGCGACAGGCGTTGGAGTAGTCGGTTGCATGAACGCGACCGTCCGTAAGCTTCCATATGAGCCAAGCATCTATGGTACCGCATAATAGCCTGCCGGATTTGGCTTTATCCATGGCGCCATCTATATTTTCCAACATCCATTTCAGTTTTGATGCAGAAAAATAGGGTGAAAGCGGCAGCCCTGTCTTTTTATTGATAATATCTCCATAGCCTTTGCCTTCCAGCTCTGCGCATATCTCGGTTGCCCTCTGGCATTGCCAGACCACAGCGTTGTATATGGGTTGGCCGGTGTATTTGTCCCATGCTACGATGGTTTCCCTCTGGTTGGTTATGGCAAGGGCAGCTATATCGTCGTTCGTTATGCCGGCTTTATCGCATACGTCCTTTATGGCTTCGATAGCTTTATCATAGATTTCTTCAGCGTCGTGCTCTACCCAGCCCGGCCTGGGATAAATCTGGCTATGTAGGGTATAGCTGTTTTCCACAATGTTGCCTTTTTTATCATATAATATCGCCTTGGTGCCCGATGTGCTCTGATCTATTGACAATATAAGCCTATCTTGCTGCATTGTTATTCGACCTTTCGTATGCGCAGGCCTATATAAGGCTTGGCAGGTAACTTAACTCTACATTTGCCTCTGAAAACCCCATCTAACGGTGTCACGGTCATATCCCATGCATCTATGACCTCTATGGTATAGCTGCTTTGATCGGACAATGCTATGTCCTTGTAAGCGGATTGCCCACTGCCACAATAGGCCAGGAAGTATTCATCATTCTTGCTTAGAGCATATAAAACATCATAACTGTATCCTATATCGATGGGCATTAAGTCTTGAGGGCTTTGTTCCAGAAGCTGACGTAAAAAAGATAGTCTTTCCGGGCTTTGACCATGTAGGATCCCGCCTTTTGACCACCATAAAATATCATTGGGATCGACATAGGTTTCGCCGTGGCCCACGTATCCGCCGCGTATAGTGCCTTCCCATATACGGTGTACCATTTCCTGCGCCGTTATATTACCCCAATTGTGCGCTATATTGCCTTCATAGCAGCATTCATCGACTACTACGGGCTTTTTATAGAGTTTATGCCACTCGGTAACCTTTGTTAGGTCCGAATGCTGTATGCTGCAGTGGGTCACCCATGGCTTACCATGATCATAAAAGGTGTGGCAATTGTGTACCGAACGCAGGTGCTGGTATGGATCGCATTGCTGTATAAGCTTAAAAAACCTGTCCCAATCCATCAAATTTTTGGCTTGCATAAGGTCATATTCGTTGGCCATTGACCACCATATATTTCGGTATGCCGATAACCTCGCCGTTATGTAGCGCAGATAGCGCTCGTCGCTTTCGCAGTCCATGGTTGAATAGCCCCAGCGGTCATATGGGTGGAATAATATCAGATCGGCCTCTATACCCAATGCCAGAAGCTCGCCTATCCTTTTTTCCATATGCCTGAAGAATTCAACATTAAATCTGGTGAAATCCCAGCCCTCTTCCAACGAGCCTTCAAATGGATAATACACCGGTTCGTTGGTGTTATAATCGTAATGTTTAGGGAAAACGCACATACGCATTTTATTGAAAGGGGCATCGGCCAGTGTGGCCAGCGTTTTTTCTTCCATCTCATCGCCTTGGTGAATCCAAGCGTAACATGTCGTGCCAAAGGGGAGGTAAGGCGTGCCGTCCTCGTATGCGAAGTGATACTCATCCTTTACGCGTACAGGTCCGTGGTTTTGCGCCGAAGGCATTATGCATTCGAATTCTCCTATCATTCCGTCCAATTCGCTGCAGTTGCTAAACGTGGAATATGCCCATGTTCCTTCCTTATCGGGCATGAATCTGACCTTGTATATTCCATCGCCATCGTAGAATCCATCCGTATGAATAACCCTGTTTTGATGCTTGAATAGTGCGCCAAAAGTTACGTCTACAAAAGGGTTGCCTGTTTGCGGGCCGTTTAGTGTTAATTCGAATATTCCCCAGCGTTCAGTCATCATATTATTCTCCTTTATTGTTCCAGCATATTCAACGCCGTATTATATATTCCATCGGCTGTTAGGCCGTAATAGTTCAGGACCTGGTCCTGCTCGCCAGTTATTGCGTACTCATCCGGAAAAGCCATTATACTAACTGGGATAGGGCAGCGCTGAGCTGTTAACTCCGTTATGGCCGAGCCCAGTCCTCCATAAGCATAATGTTCTTCCACAGTTATAACATTGCCGGTTTCCTGTGCCGCTTTTAGTATTGCATCTTCATCTAACGGCTTTATGGTATGCATATCTATTACGCGTGCATGTATGCCTTTATTCCTAAGCATTATACCCGCGTTTAAGGCGTGCCTTACCATCTCGCCGGTAGCTATTATAGTGATATCATCGCCGTCGAGTAAAGTATTTGCTTTGCCTATTTCGAAGGGCATATCATCATCCTCGTAGACATCCGGTACAGGATTCCTACCCATCCTTACGTAGGCAGGGCCGCTCCATTTTGCTAAGGACTTTACCATCTGAGACGTTTCACGCGCATCGCATGGCAGTATAACGGTCAAGCCTGGCATAGTTCTCATCACGGCTATGTCATTTAAAGAATGATGGCTGGCGCCTAATGGGCCATAGCTTACACCTCCGCTTACGCCTATTACCTTTACGTTGCTGTTGTTATATGCGATGTCGAGCTTTACCTGCTCCATGCTTCTTGCGGATACAAAGCATGCCGGGCTGCATGCAAACGGTTTTTTACCGGATAAAGCTAAGCCTGAAGCTATACCTATCAGGTTTTGTTCGGCGATGCCGACCTCGACGAATTGACGAGGAAGCTCTGCTGCGAACTTATCCAGGGTGACCGAACCTCTGGCATCGGATGTGACGGCCACTATACTGCTGTCTGCTTTTGCGCATTCAAGCAGAGCGTCGGTAAAAGCCTTTCTGCAAGCGAGCAAATTTGCCATAGTCATCTTACCTCCTTATATTGAGCATCCAAAGCCTGCAGCGCCATGTTTAATTGCTGGCTGTCAGGCACTTTGTGGTGCCAAGCCGGGTCATTCTCCATGAAAGGTACGCCTTTGCCCTTTATGGTATTTGCAATTATCAGATGGGGTTTGCCTTTTTGTACGGGTATGCTCTGAAATGCCCTTATTAAGCCTGTTATGTCATGTCCGTCGAGGGATTGGATATGCCAGCCAAATGATGTCCATTTATCTTTAAGGCTTTCAAGCTTCATAACATCTTCAGTGGAGCCGCTTATCTGCAGCCCATTTCTGTCTATAATACCTATTAGATTATCGAGTTTATAGTTGCCTGCAGCCATAGCGGCCTCCCAGAGCGAGCCCTCAGCTTGCTCGCCGTCGCCCATTAAGACGTAAACCTTATAATCTTTGGCATCCATTTTTCCTGCTAAAGCCATGCCTATGCCTATGGATAGGCCATGGCCAAGAGCACCTGTGCTGGCCTCTACACCGGGGACTTTGTTAGAAGGATGGCCTATCAGCTTGCTATCAAATTTTCTGTATGTTTTAAGCTCATCTTTGGAGAAAAACCCTATATCGCAGAGTATAGCATAGTATCCTTCTACACTGTGGCCTTTGCTCAGTATGAAACGATCTCTTTGCTCCCATTTAGGATTTCTTGGGTCCAGCCTCATCACGCCATAATGCAATGCTACCAGTATATCCACAGATGATAAAGAGCCACCGACATGGCCTCCTCCTGCTTCATATATCATTGTAAGCAGTTCTTTGCGTATATCCACAGCCTTATTTTGCAATTTATCGATATCCATAGAACACTTCCTTTCTGCTAAAATATTATTAAAAAATTTAATAATGCCTAGCGGATTTATTAATATAAGCATTAATCTAAATATATTTATATAAACATATATTCAATATTTACTCTTATAATAGCTGTTTTAAGAAGTAATGTCAATAAAATTTTTTAAAAAACTATTTACAAATATAAAATGTGATGTTATAATGAACGCGTTAACAGAGAAGTGCTCGAATAAATGTATCATGGAGGTGATTATTTTGTTGTTGTAGCTGATGTTGGGAATGAATTAATGATATACAAAGATTTCTTGTTCCGGTATCTACCATGACTAGGTAGAAATAAATGATTATTTTGGAGGTATGAAGATGAATAATAAGTTAAGAAAAATATTGGCATGTGTGGTTATGATGACTTTGATCGTTACAATAATGGCTGGTTGCGGGAACACAGGTACACAAACCCAAAATGACACGTCTGATACTGGTACAACGAATGAGCAAGAGGATGGTACACAGAGTGATGCTAAAACTACTATAAGTTTTATGACATTAACTAGTAATCAAGATGCGATTTCTTCTGTGATCAAAGAGTATGAACAGCAGAATCCAAATGTAAAGATAAAAGTTAGTTTCAACAGCACAGACGATCAAAAAAAGAATTTAAAAATAGCTGCTTCATCTAAGACCCTACCGGATATATGGCGCAATTGGGGGGGTAGCTTGGGTTCTTATTATCCCGAGAATGGTTTGTCATATGATTTAACCGAATATGCCAAGGCTCATAATTGGGGAGACAAGTTTATGCCAGCAGCTTTGGAATTAGCAACATTAGATGGTCAACTTGCTGGTTACCCGTTTGTTATAAATGCATTAGGAATGTTTTATAGAAAAGATATATTTGAAAAATATAATATGGCGATTCCACAAACTTTTGATGATTTTGAAAAAGCTTTAGCTACTTTAAAAAGCAATGGCATAACCCCCATATCTACTGCAGGCAAATATGGATGGCATGTTATGAGGATTTGGGAAGAGCTACTTGAAATGTATTGTGGAAGTGAAACTCATGATAAGTTGCTCACTTTAGATGCTGATTGGTCGCAGGAAGGCGTTGTAAAATCATTTGCAAAATTAAAGGAATGGATAGATAAAGGTTATTTTCCAGAAGGGTACCTTACTGCAGATCCAAATGATACTAAGTTGTTACTTTATCAAGATAAAGCGGCAATGGATATAGAAGGACCGTGGTTTGAAACTAATTCGCTTATAGCTGATGGACAAGATGTTTCTAAATATGGTTTCTTTAAAATGCCATTGACAGCAGAGGCCAACAGAATGAGTGCTTTTATAGAAATGATACAATTTAATGCGGATTTGTCTGATGAAAAATTGGATCAATGCATGAATTTCGTGGAATTTATGTATTCTCCTGAGACTGTAGAGAAATATCAGTTGCAGCAACCTTTACCATATAAAGATAATAAGTTGCCCGATAATTTAGTATTGGTACCACAAGTTGTTGACTCAATGAATGAATATGGTACTTTTACCATAACGGATCAGGCGCTTCCTCAGGAAGTTGTAAACAAATTATTTGAAGCATTAGATTCTATAGGCCTTGCTAAGATGACATCTGAGCAAGCGGCACAGTTTATGCAACAAGCTGTAGAAGAATATAAAAATTCAAATAATTAGTTTACTTTATATTATCCAGTAAACATTAATTATTTACTAAAATATAGCTGGCATTGCAATGCCAGCTATATTTCGCGAGTACCTAAATGGTAATATTTTCAGAAAGGAGCTGCTATAATGAAAGAAAATGCAGGAAAGGGTAAATTTTGGTTTATTTTACCAGCCTTGCTTATATACTTGTTTGTGATAGTAGTGCCATCCATATATTCATTATTTATTAGCTTTTATAATTGGGATGGTGTCGGCAAAATGAAATTTGTCGGCTTTGATAATTATGTATATCTTTTTTTAAAAGATAATGTTTTCCAAATATCTTTAAAAAACAATATAATTTGGACTATATTGACAGTAGTTTTTACAGTCAGCATAGCATTATTAATAGCCGTTGCACTAAATAGAGAATTTAAAGGCAGAGTCGCATATAGAGGAATAATTTATTTCCCTTATACTTTAAGTGGCGTTGTTGTTGCTTTAATATGGACTTGGATGTATCATCCGCAACTTGGTTTGATAAATGGCTTGTTAGAAGTTTTAGGGCTTCATGGGCTTACGAAGGCATGGCTGTCAGATCCACAAATAGCCTTATATGCAGTATATGTGGCAGCGCTCTGGCAAGGGTTGGGAGCACCCATGGTTTTGTTCCTTTCCGGCCTTCAGACTATTTCAAAAGATTATTTGGAAGCTGCTTTAATCGATGGTGCAGGCAAGTTTAGGACATTTTTTAGCATAATTATACCGTTATTAAGAGAAACTTTTGTGATCGTTTTTGCAACTCAAATTATAAACTCATTGAAAGTTTATGATATAATTTCTGTTATGACTAACGGAGGGCCCGGTAATAGTACTCAGGTATTAGCAACATGGATGTATCAACAGTCCTTTATGTTCTCTAAATTGGGAATAGGTTCGGCAATTGCATGGGTAATGGTTGTTGTTTTAATGATCGTAATAATACCATATGTATTATATATGGCTAGAGACTAGAGGGAGGTAATATAGCAATGAGCAAAAAGCGCGTTGGAGAAGTGATTTTTTATATATTTATGACATTAATATCCATAGTCTGGCTTGTGCCCATATTTTTTATTTTGATTACTGCCTTAAAGAGCAATCAAGATTTTTATAGCAGACCAATATTTTCTTTGCCACAAACTTTACAATGGGGAAATTTTGTAAAAGCTTGGATAAACGGCAATTTGGGCGTATATATGAAAAATAGTTTCATAATTTCTATAATAAAAGTTCCTTTAGGTATATTGATTGAAGCTTTGGCAGCATTCTATATTACTAGGCTTAGCAATAAAAATAGCGGTACCAGGATATTTATCTTTTTTCTTATAGGAATGATGATACCTATGCAGGTTACTTTAATTCCTCTTAACATAGCATTGAGTCGTTTGAATTTAATTAACACATATCTAGGTATTTTTATCGTATATTTAGGGTTTGGCATACCGTTCGGCATATTAGTGTTAAGAGGTTTTATGAGGACAATACCTAAAGAATTGGATGAAGCCGCATTAATAGATGGATGTTCTACTGCACGGCTCTTTTGGAATATAATACTGCCACTAAGTAAACCAGCTTTAGGAACTTTAATGATCATGGATTTCTTGTCTACCTGGAATGAATATTTGCTTGCATCAGTTTTTCTCACAGATGATACTATGCGAACAGTACCGGCTGGCTTAGCCAGTTTTATAGGCCAGTACAGCACTAACTATGGTCTATTGACCGCCGGAGCGTTGATTAGCATAGTTCCAGTATTGATTGTATATATTTGTTTCCAGAACACTTTTGTTGAGGGACTTGCAGGTGCAATTAAAGGATAATATTATGATATGCCACATGTGGTATTGTTACCACGTATTTAAGACATTTATCTTATTAATTTATGCGCTAAGCTATGAAGGAAGGGGTTAAAAGCCCCTTTAAACTACTTTAATATAATTACTCCACAAAGTACATGTTAATAAAACGTTCCTTTATGTATTATATATATGCAGTTTTCTATATTTACATCTGCGTCTCAAGATTTTAAATTGAACCGAGATGCTTATTAAATAAAGATAATATTCTATGTAACGTTATCAATAAAGCAGATGTTATAGCCATAATAGTGGTATATGTTGGGGAAGGAGAGATAGAAGGCAGTTTTATGCCGATCCACAGAAACAGCATGCTCATGCCGAATCTTTTTCTTGCATTTCGTGGTGATATGTATTAGCATAATAAAATAGCCTGCCCAAAAGATTCATATAGGCAGGTCATTCATTTATTGCTTATGCAGGCCGGGAGGAAGCATGGGGATGAGTAAAATAGTTATACGCAGCGATGTATTCAGGCTCACTATACCTATCATTACGGAGCAGATCTTCGTGATGTCTATGGGGGTAGTGAATACCGTATTAGCCAGCCGTATAGGCAAAGAGGCGGTATCGGCCATAGGGATGGTGGATTCAATCAACAACATACTGATAGCCTTTTTCTCATCCCTTGCGGTGGGCAGTACGGTAGTGGTGGCGCAGTATGCCGGTCAAGGAAAGATACGCGAAGCCAATGAAACCGTCAAGCAGGCTCTATTTTCCGGCCTCTTACTGTCTATCATAGTTACGGTGGCTTTATGGATATTTCAAGTACCGCTTATAAACTTCCTATTCGGTGCAGCTGATGAAAGGGTTATGCAGTATTCATATACATATCTTGGCATAACACTATTCACATATCCATTAATATCGTTGACAGCTATAGCGTGCGGCGTTTTGCGCGGGGCGAGTGATACTAAAACGCCGATGGTCGTCACTGTCTTTATGAACATCGTCAATATAATTTTAAGCTATGTTTTGATCTATGGCTTGAGGATAAATATTTTTTCCATTGACCTGTCTATCCCTCGCTTGGAAGTAATGGGAGCGGCGCTGGGCATAGCCATAGCGCGTGCCATAGGGACAGGGATCATAATGTTTATATTGTTTAACGGTTCCAAAATAATAAAATTGACCGGCCTCAAGCAGTTTAAGATCGATAGTTACATGCAGCGATCCATATTCTCGGTAGGTTTGCCGGCAGGTATTGAATCACTGCTCTTCAACGGCGGAAAGCTTATCACGCAGATTTTTATCGTAGGACTAGGGACTGTGGCCATAGCTTCTAACTCCATAGCCAATTCAATATTTTCTTTGGTCAATATTCCGGGCAATGCGCTCAGTATAGCGGCGACTACCATGGTAGGCCGGAGCATGGGCAAGGGTGATAGCGATGAGGCACGGGACACGCTCTTATATTTGACAAAAGTTTCTATGCTATGTATGCTGGCATTGTGCGTCATTTCATTCATATTTGCCAGGCCACTCGTTGCCATATACTCACGCGATGCCGATGTGATAAACTTGTCCGCGCTGCTTGTGAGGCTATGTTCAATCAGCACACCGATATTGTGGCCGGCGGCTTTTGTGCTGCCGGCCGGTTTGAAAGGCGCAGGCGATGCAAAATATACCCTGCTTACTTCTATGATCGGTATGTGGGCATTTAGGGTTGTGTTGGGATACGTTTTTTGTATACCTTTGAAAATGGGCGTAGTAGGGATATGGATAGGCATGTTTGTGGATTGGCTCGTGAGAGGTGCTTTATATTACAGTAGGCTGAAGGGCGATAAGTGGAAGAGCAATACTGTTATAAAAGCTCGTTAGGCAACCATAACTTTATGCGCCCCTTATGCGATTATTGTTTGACATGCTACGCTACTCACGTTATAATTTAAGTATTGATATAAGGAGAGGAAAAATGCCGGATCAATCGTATGATATAGCCGTAAAAAATATTTTTGCAGACATTACAGACGACATGATGGCCTATTTCATAGGCGTAGAGCTTAATAACGCGGAAGAACTCAATATAGAATTTACGCATGTTGAGCGAAGGAGCGGCGATATGGTCTACAGGTGCGCGCTAGAAGGAAATGACGTGGCGGTGCATCTTGAGTTTCAATCGGATAATGATAAAAAGATGCCGTATAGGATGCTCAGATATGCGTTAGAAATTATCGAAAAGTACGGCTTGCCGATTTATCAGGCCGTAATATATATGGGCAAGGACCGAATAAATATGGACAGCGGCATAACATATAAGCTTGGTGAAGAAAATAAACTTAACTATAAGTATAGACTGATAGATATAGGAGCAACGAAATTTGAAGATGTAATAAAAACCAAATACTATGATCTATATGCCTTGCTTCCACTGATGGATAGGGATAGCCGCAGGATGAGGAAGGACGAATATTTGAGAATGTGTACGGACGCTATAGTAGCAGCGCCTATGGAATTAAGCAGGAAGAAAGAGATAGCATTCAAGGCCGAGATATTTTCCGGGTTGGTATTTAACAAGGACGTAATAGAAAGGGTTTTTAAGGAGGTGGACAAGATGTTAAACTTGCAGGAATCGGAAACTTATAAAATAATACTTGACGAAGGCATTGAAAAGGGCATTGAGAAGGGCATTGAGAAGGGTATTGAAAAAGGAGCAGCACAGACGCTTATAAAACAATTGCGCAAGAAACTGAATGGATTGCCGCCGGAATATGAAAAGAGGATATCCGAGGCATCTAAAGAGCAACTTGACGCTATAACAGAAGATATTTTTGATATCGATGCTCTATCGAAATTGGATAAGTATCTTAGCTAATTGGTGCATATAGAAAAAATGGGCTCGGATAATTATTAAACGTCCGGGCCTTTTTGTATTGAGCAATAGCTAAATTGTACCCAAATTCCTATTCTAATCTTTGTATGTTTACCCAGCTTTAAATAGGTTCTTCACATGCGTCAGCAGTAAACGTTATATCATTCATCGGCCATTTTTTCCAATTCATAATACCAACTATTACTACCGCAACGATTAATAAGTTGCTTGAATATGCAGTCGAGCCTCCCCATCTTATCTCACCGCTATCAACAGCTGAATACTGAATAGCCAAGTAAATAATGAGTTTGTGCCTTTGCCGTACCACCTATAAAGCTCGCGGATTTAAGCGGCCATCTCACGGAAGCTCAGGACAGATATGCCGACTTCAAGAGCCTTTGAAAGCCCTATGCCAATTGCTTTCTTATGTCGTCGCCGTAGAACTTCAGTATCGTATAATGGCCTATTATACGCGATATAATGCGCTCGGAATAGGCGTCGTTGAGCTGGGATAACGTTAAATTAGTGGATATTATGGTCTTTTTACCGGCTAACAGGCGCGAATTCAGCACATTGAACAGCTCGGAGCTTATAAAGCTATTGTTAAGCTCAGTGCCGAGGTCATCTATGATTAAAAGGTCGACGTCTAACAGCATATCGAATTGCTGGGGTATATAGTCCGATTTGTTGAGGCTGAATTTATACTCGCGTAATATCTCGAATATGCTGAAAGCGGTTTGATATAATACCGTCTTGCCTCGATCAAGTAATTCACGCGCTATGCAGCTGGACAAAAAGGTCTTGCCTAAACCGGTGGGGCCGTAGAAAAGGAGGTTTTCAGGTGAACGGTCAAAATCCTCTACAAAAGCCAGGCATGCCGCGTATATCATCTCCATATTTTCGCGCGGTGTCATGGCCTCACCATCTACCGGCTGATCAGAATAGCGAGTTATATCGAATGTATCGAATGTCTGCGCCTGAAGCATGTGGCCAAGGTTGGACTGTGCATAAGCCCGATCTATCAATGCCTGCCTCAGACAATGACATTTTTGGGCACCTATATAGCCAGTATCTTGGCAATCTTTGCAAATATATTGAGGAGAAAGATAGTCCTCGCTGTAGCCAGCGCTTATGAGCAGGCGACGTTTTCTGTCGCGCAGCTCTTCCAGCTTATGTTCAAGCTCATCGACTGCTTGTTGACTATTTATCTCGTGGTTGAGCATAGCCTTGGATATGCTCATGCCGAGTTGGCGTATCTCGTCGTCTATTTTGGCTATTTCCGGTATAAGCCTATAGATCTCATCCTTGCGTTCTATGAGCAGCCTTTCGGCACGGTCCCTACGCTGTTGATATTGCTGAAATATGTCGTAATAATCCCTGGCGCTGGCCAATAATATACCTCCTCTAACCTTTAAAGCGTTTCAAATTATTTTCCTGTATCTGATGTTCTAATTGTTTGAAATCATAATCCCGCTGAGGGAAGTTATGGAAACTATTTTTTGTTTGCGTCTGCGTTGGTTTTTTGTTACCGGATGTTTTTGCTTTTTTGGATTCTATAAAGCGCTGTATCGCCTTCTCGGCATCGGCTACCGTACATACTCCCTCGTTGTGCCAGCGCTCCAGTATGGCGTCTATATACGCAAAGCTCGGTTCGCGCGTATTTACGGTCTGGTCACAGGCCAACAGCACAACATCCAGCGGCATATTCCACTCGTATAACCATTTATCTATATACTCAGCTTGACGTTTGGTAGGATTACCATATATACCGAGCTGCTCGCACACCTTCTTGTGGTCGATATTGCGCTTTTCGAATCTGCGCAGGTGTTGTTCGGCTTTTTCTATGCTGTCTATGCCGTTTTGCGCCCATTCCACAGCTACTTTCTCTATGTACCTTATATTGCGCTTGCCCAAGCATCGGCAGTGCTCCAGCAACATTATTATAACCTCTACGGGTAACCCCAGCCAGTCGTACAAGCTGTATATAACCTGTATATCATTTGTGCTTAGCAGGCGCTCTAGCTTTTCTTCAGCTATTTTGAACAGCAGAGCTATCTCATTGCTGCTTTGTATGCTGGCATTTATCTCGGTGGGCGTGTAAGACGGCCTGTCATCGAGCGATATATCGCTTTGCACCGACGGCGCTTTCGAGGGAGCGCTGAAAAAGCCGGCCTGGCACCAGTAGCGCTGAGCTTGGCGCACCTTATCCCTGCTTAAGCCGGATAAATCAGCTATAACGCTAATATCAGGCATGTTACCGCTTATAAGGTATTGCCTCAACATGCAGAGGTATACCTTTACGTAGTCTCCATCGACATCCTTTATATAATTATCTATGAAATTATTCTGTACGGGAGTAAAACCCATAGTATCCGAACTACGCTTTTCTATAGCCATATTCCTTTACCTTCCATCTCTGCATGTTATTTTATCCATCATTCGTTTCTTATACTCTATCATAGCATATTTTTTATAAGCTGCAAGCCCTGTTATGGTCTAAAAATGTCGCTCATGGGTAAATATATTGCTAAAGCGACGATTTATAAACCGGCACGCATGTTTGCAAAAATAATTGGTTTGACAAAAGCTGAGAAAAGGCGTAAATTTAATGTAACAAACCAAAGCTAAAGGAGGCGTATATATGCGAGTCAGAAAGGCTATAATACCAGCCGCGGGATTGGGCACGCGATTTTTACCGGCCACAAAAGCTCAGCCTAAGGAAATGCTACCTATAGTTGATAAGCCTACTATTCAATATATTGTAGAAGAAGCCATAGCTTCCGGCATAGAGGATATAATAATCGTTACCGGCCGCGGCAAACGGGCCATAGAGGACCATTTTGACAAATCGGTAGAGCTTGAAATGGAACTCAAGCGTCAGGGCAAAGAGGAACTGCTTCATCTTGTAGAGGATATATCCAATATGGTTGATATACATTATATACGGCAAAAAGAACCGCGAGGGCTGGGACATGCTATATACTGTGCCCGCTCGTTTATAGGCAATGAGCCGTTTGCAGTGCTGCTGGGCGACGATGTCATAGATTCCAAGACGCCGTGTTTGAAACAGCTCATAGACGTCTACAACGAGTATAAGACAACGGTACTGGGCGTGCAGCAGGTGCCATGGGATAAAGTGAACAGATACGGCATCTTGAAGTATATGCAGATAGAGCCGGGTATATATAAGGTTAAAGAACTGGTCGAAAAACCGTCTCGCGAGCAAGCACCGTCTAATGTGGCCATATTGGGCCGATACATTATAACACCTCAGATATTCGATATACTTGAGCATACACAGCCGGGCGCGGGCGGCGAGATACAGCTTACCGATGCTCTACAGGAATTGCTTAAATGTGAAGCGATGTATGCATACGAATTCGAAGGCAAACGTTACGACGTGGGCGATAAGCTCGGATTCCTGCAGGCTACCGTCGAGTTTGCGCTAAAGCGCGAGGACATAGCCGATGATTTCAGAGCATATCTGCACACTTTGCTAGAACAAGAAACCCCGCAATTAGCAGCGGCTGGTGATACAAAGACAGCGTGATCACACGCTGCCTTTTGTTATCATGGTGCCTATACCGCGGTCAGTAAATATCTCCAGCAGTATGCAGTGGGGTATGCGTCCGTCCAATATATGTGTCCTCGATACACCGCTATCCAGAGCTTTTATGCAGCCCAGCACTTTGGGTATCATGCCACCGTCTATAATGCCGTTTTCTATTAGATCATACACCTCGGCCGCTGTGAGCACCGGCGCTATGTTATCAGCTGATTTTGACGGTTTTATGCCCTCTACGTCGGTCAGCAGCATGAGCTTTTCAGCCTTGAGCGCAGAGGCTATCTCGCCAGCTACCGTATCGGCATTTATATTATAGCTGTGTCCGTCATCTCCTATGCCTATGGGTGCTACCACAGGTATATACTCGTCTTTGGCTATAATCTCGAGAACCTTGGAGTTTATGCGCTTGATATTGCCTACATAACCTATATCCGACTGCTTGCCGTTTATATCGGTCTTGTACTGTTCAGCCTCTATGAGATTTCCATCTATACCCGATACGCCTATGGCTTTACCGCCAGCTTTATTTATAAGCGCGACTATCTCTTTATTGGTCTTACCTATAAGCACCATCTGCGCTACTTCCATGGTCTGCGCATCGGTTATCCTGAGGCCGTCGTGGAACTGGGGAGTGATATCGAGTTGCTCCAATGTCTTATTTATATCCGGGCCACCGCCGTGTACCACTACTGGGTTTACGCCTATGTATTTTAAAAGCGTTATATCCTCCATTACCGATGCCTTAAGCACTTGATCGGTCATAGCGGCGCCGCCGTACTTTATGACGACGGTTTTACCGTACAGGCGCTGTATATACGGCAGGGCTTCTATCAATATACCGGCTTTTTTAATGAGCTCTTCCATAAACGTTCCTCCGTTCATATATAATACCCCGGCAACGCAAGTCCTGCGGTTTCGCTCAGGTTGAGCATGATATTCATATTCTGTACTGCTTGACCGGCGGCCCCTTTGACCAGATTATCTATTGCAGAGGTTATGATAATGCGATGCGTGCGCTGATCAACAGTCAGGCCTATATGGCAATGATTAGAGCCTGCCACCGCCTTGGTGGACGGCAGCGTTCCGTTCTCATATATATGCACAAAAGGCTCGTCTTTGTAGAAATTTCCGTATATATTCAGCAAGCCTTCGAGCGATAGGTCATTCTTTAACGTTGCATATATGGTGGCCAATATTCCGCGTTTCATAGGTATAAGATGGGGTGTGAAGGATATCACCACATCGTTTTGTGCCAGGATCGACAGCTCCTGCTCTATCTCGGGTGTATGCCTGTGCTGTGCGACTTTGTACGCCTTCATATCCTCGTCGCATTCGCAGAAACTATATTCCAGGCTGGATGCTCGTCCAGCACCGCTTACACCTGACTTGGCATCTACGATAATGCTGTTTGTATCAATAGCACCGACCTTTACCGCGGGTGCTAGGCCCAGCAGCGTGGCAGTGGGGTAACAACCGGGGTTGCCGACCAGGCGCGCTTTGGCTATATCAGTGCGATGCAGCTCAGGCAGACCGTATATAGCATCGGGTAACAATTGCGGCGCCGGATGGGGCATTTTATACCATTGCTCGTATACAGCGGCGTCATGGAATCTAAAATCGGCGCTCAGATCTATTATGGTACATCCTGCGCTATACAGGGGAGGTATCACCTCGCTGGATGTTCCTTGAGGCAACGATGTAAATACCACATCGCATTGAGCTGGTAGCTCGTCTGTATTCAATTCGCGGCACTCAATATCCAGTATACCCTTAAGATGCGGGTAGACGTCGGATATCTTTTTGCCGACAAAGCTTTGCGATATTATTTGGGTTATGGTGGCATCAGGATGGCCACACAGCAGTCTTACTAGCTCTATGCCCGCGTATCCGGTAGCGCCTATTATTCCAACCCTTATCATTTCATCCCTTCTCTCTCGATAGAATATTATAATTATACATTTATATGCATAAAAATGCAAACGCATTTATCCGCAGCTGTAATTCGTAATATATGACTGAAACGGGCGATATAAAGCGATGTAAATGATATAAAGCCGGAGAACGCCTTGAAATATTGCGTAGGCGTACTCAATGAGTGCAGCGTAGAGCAAGCGTAGGTCGGGCATGGACGCCCGACCAGCCGGCACTGAGCATGGACGCGAATTACCGGCGTTAGCTTGCTCAAACGAAACGAATTGTAAGTACGCCAGCAATATTTCATGAGCGGGCGTAGGCTTTATATCATTGCATGCGCTAAACTTGCCATATTACGAATTGCAGATCCACAACTTGCGATTTGTAGCAATGTATATTCGTCTCACATAGTATATATAGTGATATATACTACTATGTGGGGTTTGATGTAATATGAGCGAGGCATTTGAAGTGGGCGATATAGTGGCCAGGCGATCTTATAATTTCGATGTTTTATTCAAGATATGTGCCATCTTGGATAAACCGGTACCCACAGCACTATTAAAAGGCATAGATATGCGCGTAGAAGCCAGTGCCCCATTGGATGATTTGATAAAGGTAACGCCTGATATGATGAATCGATATACCAGGGAAATGAGCATGAAATGCGAAAGGTATCTGAGAAAGTGCATCTCTGGCAGCGCTGCTCGAATGCGTTCGGCATTCCGCGCCATGCGCGCCGATACCTTTGCACGTCCTGGCAGAGTGCTGCATATAGACAGCGACGAGGATTATATAGATATGTGTATGGGTGCTTATAAAAGGCTGGGAATCGATGCGGTGCTTAAGCTGATACCTGAAAACAGACAGCCGGATACAGTGCCGGCTTTGGTAAAGGACTATTTGCCGGATATATTGGTTATAACAGGACACGATGCCATGGGGAAAAACAAGAAGAATATAGCTGATATTAATAATTACAGGAATTCAAACTACTTTGTCGAAACCGTTGAAAGGGTGAGGCGGTATATACCATCCTTGGATGAACTGGTTATATTTGCGGGGGCGTGTCAATCCAATTACGAAGCCTTGCTGCATGCCGGTGCCAATTTTGCCAGTTCCCCGGGACGGGTTATGATCCATGCGTTGGACCCGGTATTTATATGTCAAAAAGTAGCTTATACCGATATAAATACCATAGTACAGGTTAAAGATGTTTTAGAATCCACCATAACGGGGGCTCAAGGCATAGGGGGTGTGCAAACGAGAGGCAAATACAGGGAAGGTATGCCTAAAGGCAAATATTAAGGCGGCGACTTTTGCCGCCGCCCGGCCTTATTGTTTGAACTGTATCAGAACCTGGGCCAATTCATTTATGCTACCGGTGAGGTTTTCCAATTTGGCCTCTATTCGCACTAATAGATATATAGAGACCACTATGGGGAAACCGAGGTTGGCTATTGAACTGAGCCATTGCTCCATTTTATTCATCTCCTTTCAAAAAAGGGTACCCGCAGTGGGTACCCTTTTGCTTATGCCAGCTCTATAGGCGTGGTATCTGTGGTTATTATATTGGCCCCGCTTATAGTATAAGGGCCGGCTTCTAAATCGAATATGTCATTGCTCAACACCAGCGCCATGGCGCTTTGTATCTGGGCCGGTGTCAAGTCCGGTTTCGGATCGTTTAACGTTATGCGGAAAGCACGGCCAGCAGCATTTTCAAAGAGCAGTTCTAGCACATTCTCCACGAGCTCTCACCTCCTTATTCCGTATTGTTTGAGCTATTACCTTATGCTTCTACCAGATCGCTTTCGCTGACCTTGCGTATAGCGGTTACGGGATGCTCCTGTAGGTCGGCTAAAGCTATGGCCACATCAAATATGGTTTGGTCAGCGGCATCGGGCTTGACGTTGTTGAAGGATTTGCTGCGCGTAAGCTTTCTGCCGTTGGCATCGGTGCCGTAATCCATATTTATGCGCAGGCGGGTTACGGTGGGCCTTACTTCTACTGCCATGTTATCACCTCCTTACTCTATATAGATAGCAAAAAGGCGATTGTTGTTATATATCGTTTTCCATAAAAATTCTCATATTATTAAGTGCCCGCTCTTTGAGCTTTACCACTGCCTGATAATGGAGCCCATCCTTTCGTGCTATATCAGCCATGGACATACCCTGCATATAATGCATCTTGAGCACGCGACGCTGTTTGGGCGTCAGAGCAGCCATTGCCATGCGCAAATGCCAGTACTGCTGGTCCACTTGTACTATATCCTCTACCGATGGACCAGCATCGGGTATTGTATCGGCCATGGTGCAGGCGCTGTCCACGTCTCCGACAGGTTGATCCAGCGACAGAAGCAGCTGTTCGCAACGGGTCAGGTTCTTGAGCCTGTAGAATATACGCTTTTTTAGAAAGGCCAGAAACGGTATATTCCGCTCATCGTCAAAATCCTTTATGCTGTATATAACCTCTATAGCGGCTTCCTGGTAAAGGTCATCGTCATCCATGGCAATGCTGTGACATTTGGATATCGATGACAGTATAAGGGGTTTTACCTTTTTTAATATTTCCTCTATAGCGTCGTTATCCCCTGCTTTTGCTCTTTCTACCAACGATTTTAACTGATAATCCATGATAGCTACCTCCTGTTATATTTAACAGGCCGGCCTTATCATCGCGCGATGATTATATTTTAATTACCGACGGCCGTTTGGTCTAAAACAGGATAATGTTTTTTGGGCATGCGAAAAAAGGCAAAACGGCATGAAAAAGAGACGAAAAATAAAAAAATTGCGATAAATGCCTATAAAGAGATTGACATATAGCTTAATTTGTAATAATATGAAAATGGAAGTACAAAAATTTTAAGGGGGTAGTTTACATGAAGGATATAAAGTGGTTGGTCATTGCTATCGGGATCGTTATGATAATTGCCAGCATCATTGTGTTTGCTAATCCTACCGGCACCGTAAGGGCCATAGCATTGCTGGTCGGCATTGCGGTAATTATAGGCGGTGTTGTTTCTCTTGCGGAAAATATCAGACATGAGCAAAACAACATGACTACCTTTCATCTGGTTTTGAGCGTGTTAGTGATTATTTTCGGCATTATACTGGTGAGCCAGCCCGACTTTGCTATTAATGTGTTCGTGTATATTATCGGTATCTGGTTTATTATAGATGCTATACGGCGTATTATCGATGCAAAGGCCTATAAGACCGCAAGTTCCAATTTGTATACTGCGGCCATTGTAATGGATATACTGCTTTTGATTGTAGGAGCGTTGCTATTGCTCAATCCGTTTATAGCCTGGTTCTCAATATCGATTATTATTGGAATTTCGCTGCTCATCGGTGGTATTGTGCATCTGGTCTATGGCGTTATCAGTCGCTCTGACTTATAAAGAAGCTTTTGCAAATTGCAATAATTGCACCCGCGGAAGGTGAGATGGCCTGAATGTAGCCGAAGTATGTGAGCGTAAAAGGTGAAAATATGATAGTCAAAATATGAGAATATAATGAATATGTAACGGAGGATTGCCGATTTTGAGGCAATCCTCTTGTTTTTTTAAAAGAGAAATACTAAGCATTTACTTTATAATACAATGGTTGTTAGAATGAAAGCTGAGAGGAGGAGAGAATGATTGATAGAACAACAAACGGTTGCTTTGCGCAAAAAACCGAATAGTGTGGCAACGGCTTTTAAGCGTTTGTCAGAATTCAAATATCTATATATTATGCTTATACCGGGCATAACGTATTTCGTTGTCTTTCATTATATACCCATGTATGGTGTGACGATAGCGTTTAAGGACTTTAAGATCATGCAGGGTATAATAGACAGCCCGTGGGTCGGGCTTAAGTATTTTAAGCAAGCCTTTGAGTCGCCGTTTTTCGCGCAGACGTTGTGGAACACCTTTATAATCAGTGTCTATAAGCTTTTGTGGGGCTTTCCGGCACCCATAATATTGGCCTTATTGCTTAATGAAGTAAAAAACTCGATATTTAAACGCACTATACAGACCATAAGCTACCTGCCACACTTTTTATCGTGGGTAGTTATAGGCGGCATATTGACCGATATGCTTTCGCCTCAGACCGGTGTGGTCAATAATATCATAAAGATGTTCGGTGGGGAGCCCATATATTTTATGGCATCCAAAGAATGGTTTAGGACGGTGCTGGTGGCATCAGACATATGGAAAGAGGTAGGCTGGGGTTCCATCATATATCTGGCAGCCTTGTCTGGCATAGATCCGCAATTGTATGAGGCATCGCAAATAGATGGTGCCAATCGATGGCAGCAGACATGGCACATAACATTGCCCGGCATAAGAGGCACTATAGCCATATTGCTTATACTCAGACTGGGTAATATATTAAATGCTGGCTTTGAACAGATATTCATAATGTATAATTCGGCGGTTTATGAAGTGTCGGATATCATAGATACATGGGTGTACAGGATCGGCCTTCAAGGTATGCAATACAGCCTAGCTACTGCCGTGGGCTTATTTAAATCGCTCATAGGACTTGTTTTAGTAGTCGCGGCCAACTGGGTCACACATCGTATGGGAGAATCAGGTATATGGTAAAGGAGGCGAAGCGGGATGATAAAACAGACGGCCGGAGAGAGGGTATTTAGCATAATGAATTATGTCATATTGATACTTTTGGCGATAATAACATTATTCCCTTTTGTTTACGTGATACTGGTATCTGTAACGCCGGCTTCGGAGTTGGTCAACGTTGGCAAAGGTATACTTTATGTGCCAAAGTCTCTGGACTTTCTGGCTTATAAGCAAATATTTGAGACCGATACTATACCGCAAGCCTATAAGATAAGCATATTTGTTACTGTGGTTGGTACGGTGTTGAGCCTACTCGTGACCGTACTAACGGCTTATCCGTTATCGCGCAGGAGACTGCCGGGAAGAAGTATATTGCTTTTTATAATAACCTTTACCATGCTGTTCGGTGGAGGTTTGATACCAACCTATATGGTGGTGAGAAGCCTGAAGCTGTTGGACAGCGTGTGGGCGCTTATACTGCCAAGTACGGTAAGCGCATTCAACCTGATAATAATGAAGAATTATTTCCTTACAATACCAGACAGTTTAGAGGAATCAGCCAAATTGGACGGGGCCAATGACTTTTTGATATTGTTTCGCATAATACTGCCTTTATCTTTGCCAATGTTGGCCACAATAGCGCTGTTTTATATGGTAGGTTACTGGAATGCCTTCTTCAATGCCATAATCTATATAAACAACCAGCGACTTTATCCATTACAAGTGGTACTAAGGCAGATACTGTTCAGCGCATCGTCTGATCAAGTCTTTAACATAGTTGAAACTACCAAGGCATCCAGCCTGGCGGTGCGCATGGCTACTATAGTGGTAACCACAGTCCCGATATTAGTTGTGTACCCGTTCTTACAGAGGTATTTTACCCAGGGCATCCTTCTGGGTTCAGTAAAAGAATAAATAATGAAAATGGAGGTATGTTTTATGAAGAAGAGTTTAAGGTTTTTGGCATTGGCGATGGCCATCGGTCTGATGTTAGCCGTATTTGCCGGCTGCTCTTCAAATGGAGGACAGCCAGGCAATGAACAGGCACCGGCGCAGGGGACTTCAGAACAAGCAGGCGATGAGGTACAAACCAGCCAAGAGGTTTACGAGTTTGACTGGATGTATAGCTGGGGCAGAGAATTCCCACCAGAAAATGACCCTATAAAGCCAATCATCGAAAAAGATACCAATACCAAAATTAATGTCATCATTCCGCCGATGAACGAATATGCCGAGAAGGTACAAGTCACAGTGGCGGGCGGTGATTATCCTGAATTGATACAATTTATGCCAGGTATGGACTGGAAAACATTAGCTGACCAAGGGGCCTTTATACCGATAGATGATCTGCTTCAGTATGGTCCCAATCTGCAAAAAATCATACCCAAAGAAAATTGGGATTTAGTTAAGATGAGCGGCCAGGTATGGGGCGTACCACTTTTGAACGTGCTGAACCCTCAACAGCTATGGGTGCGCCAGGACTGGATAGAGGAATTGGGCATTGGCGATGGCTGGGAAGACAAACTTGGGTCTGAGAACTTTAAGACCGTAGACGACTTTTATAGCGTGCTTCAAGCTTTTAAGCGAAATAAAAACGCAACATATACCGGTAGCGGTGTATGGGCATTAAGCCCACTGTTTGGGGCTTTTGGCGTAGTGCCGGCCAGCGATCATTATGTAGAAGAAAATGGAGAAATTATACGGGTAATGCAACATTCGCGCATGAAGCAAGCGCTTGAGTGGGTGCATAAACTCTATGCCGAGGGGCTCATAGATCCGGAGATAGTGACAAACAAAACCGAGCAGGTTAATAATAAGGCAGCCCAAGGTTCGACCGGCATGGCATTTTATAACTGGAATCTGCATTTTATATTAGATACGCAATATAATATGAAGCAGCTAGACCCGAAAGCGAAATGGGTCCCTACCAATCCTCCTCAGGGGCCGGATGGTTATGCCTATCTAGAAAGTGATAGGCGCTCTATGGATGGTGTGTTCCTTATATCATCAAAAGCAAAAGATCCCAAAAGGCTTATACAATTCCTGGATTACCTTATAGATGGTAAAGGCTACGAGCTAACGCATTATGGTATAGAAGGTATGCATTACAATAAAAAGCCGGATGGCAGCATAGAATTCACCGAAGCGGGTAAAGCCGAGTGGTTGGAAGTATACGGCAAGATGAGGCATATATGGGATCCGTTGTTCTGGTATGGGAAGTATGGGGAATATGCCGCGTCTCTGGAGGATTCGGCTACAGAAAATCCCAATCTGCCCAATGTAGCCGAAGGCTTTACACCAGGGCCTGTGTGGAAGCAATATGGCGCTGACCTAAACCGTTATGAGGGTGAAATGTTGTTGAAATTTATAACCGGTGAGGAACCCCTGAGCAAGTGGGATGAATATATAAAGACCACGAAAGATACCTATCACGTCGATGATATAAATAAAGAGATCATCGATAGCCTGAAGGCCGATGGCAGGTTATAGGGGAAGAGCTGACTTTTCACTACCCTTTCCCAGACATATGCTATAATACTTATGAATAATCAGGAAGGTGATGGATATGAAAGAGTGTTATGATCTGGTGGTGGCCGGCGGAGGATTGACCGGCGTAGCGGCGGCAGTGGCTGCTAAGCGTCACGGCGTGCAGGATGTGCTGCTTGTAGAGCGCTACGGCTTTTTAGGCGGTATGGCCACGGCAGGCCTGGTTAATCCGTTTATGACCTATTTTAAGGCTAAAAAGCCCTATACCGAGGAAAATCAGCTTATATTCGGTATATTTCAAGAGATACTCGATGAGCTGGATAAATTGGGAGGGCTAAAAAATAAAGCGGTATTCGATGCTGAGGTTATGAAACTTGTGCTAAACCGCATGATACAAAGAGCAGGCGTAGAGGTACTGCTGCATACCTTTATAGAAGGCGTGAATAAGAGCGGTGAAAGCTCTATAGAAAGCATACGTGTCGCTAATAAATCCGGTGTGTATAATATAGAAGGGCGTGTATTTATCGATTGTACGGGTGATGCCGATGTAGCCTATATGGCAGGCGTACCTTGCAATAAAGGGAGAGATGAAGATGGCTTTGCCCAGCCGATGACCATGTGCTTCAGGGTGGCAAATGTGGATCGTTATAAAATGCCCTCCAACAATGAAATAAATAGGCTTTATAAAGAGGCCGTTGCCGGAGGAGAGATACACAATCCTCGCGAAGATGTATTGTTCTTCGATACCATGCAGCCTGATGTGATACACTTCAACACGACGCGCATAGTGATGAAAGATGCCACCGATGCAAAGCAACTAACCCAGGCTGAAATGGAGGTCAGGGAACAATGCTGGGAGATGTTTTATTTCTTAAAGCGGTATGTTCCAGGTTTTGAGAATTCATATTTTCAGGTATCGGCACCGCAGATAGGGGTAAGGGAATCCCGGCGGATAGTGGGCCGGTATGTGCTGAACGAAGATGATGTATTAAGCGGCCGTAAATTCGATGACTCAATATGCTATTTTGCCTATAATATAGACATACACAATCCCTCCGGAACCGGAACGGTGCTCAAGTCATTGAATGAAGGGGATTATTATGGTATACCTTACAGATGCCTTTTGCCGTTAAATGTAGATAATCTATTAGTAGCAGGGCGGCCTATATCCAGTACGCATGAAGCCCATTCATCTTTGAGGGTCATGCCGGCATGTACGGCTATGGGGCAGGCGGCCGGCACAGCTGCAGCTATGGCTATAAAAGCGGGCACGCAGCCGTCGCAGATAGATGTCCGGGCATTGAGGGAGCAATTAATGGCGGATGGTGCTATTCGCTGGTAAAATAACGTGAAATGCGAGGCTGATGAGCTTGCGGATAATGGCTCGGTGAGTATATGCTGCGCGCCGAGTCATTATTTTTTAATTTGGTCGAAAGAAAATGATGGTGGGCGGGTGTTTGCTTTTTGTAATAGAATATATTAGAATATGCATATAAATTACCGAGAGGAAATCTGTATGGGAAGAGCATATTATCGATTATTTGTTTCATTTTTGGTAGTTATAATTATACCCGTTATGATATTCGGCATATTTGCCTATAATAGATCACTGTCATCTATAGAGGAAGAGGCTGTAAAAAATAATCAAACATTGCTTAATGTATTTAAGCAGAATATAGATGGTATATTGATGGATATAGATACTTCCTTTATACAGAATGGTTTGGTTATAGAGACTTTCGATGGTATAAATCTACCAGAGTCATATGGTGACTATTTATCCCAAAGGAAACTTATGAACATCAATGATTTTGTTACCCATTTAAATACAAATAGCGATGTTGTGGACGACGCCATGATATACTATAAACAAGCCGGGGTATTCGTTACACCTAATGGAAGATTCAGCGAAGAGGGCTTTAAGGATGAACCGATAGCGCGGCATTTGAAGGGTGTTAATGACAATGTTCTGTGGCTCGGTCCCAGGCAAGTCAAAAGTACTCGTTCAGGCGGAACGATACCTGTCATGTCATATGTAAGGCAATTGCCCGTTTTGCCAAGCTATAAAAGGGCTGCTTTTGTGGTTAACATAAATTTGCATAGTCTGAGTTCTGTTATGGCATCTTACAGCAGTGGATATGAGAGGCAGAAAATATATTTGCTGGATTCAGAAGGCATAGTTATAGCCGATGCCGATAAAGAATTTATAGGCAAGGATTTGAGCATATACCCTTATATATCGCAGGTGTTAAATAATAAACAAGGCTATGAATTCAGAGATGATATAAACGGGCAGGCCAGTCTTGTCTCTTTTTTACCATCTAGTGTTCAGAATTGGAAGTACGTTGTTATAACGCCCATGCAATCGTTAATGGCCGGCAGTACAGCCATACAGCGCGGTATTATAGCTATGAGTATATTTCTTATATTGGTAGGTATTGCTGCCTCGGTGTTGATAAGTCGGAGACTATATAGACCAGTAAAGTCTATAGTGTCGTCTTGGCAGGGTATAAGAGCGATAGATTCCCATTCTGATGAATATTCGGCTATAGGAAATTATCTTAGTGAGTTGCAGCAACGCAACAATGATTTGGAACAACAATGGAAAAATGTTTGGCCTGTGGTAAAAGAAAAGATGCTATTGGATATATTGAAGGGTAAAAATACTATGATAACAGATATAAACAATAGCCTGCGTTCCTACGGCATAAAGGCGGATTTCAGTAATTTTGTAGTGATGGCAATCGAGATCGATGATATAGAGTGTATGGAGGATATAGATAAAGAGTTGGCTGTTTTTAGCGTGAAAAATGCCGTTAATGAGATAATAAAGGCGGAATATGACGGCTTTGTAACATCGGAGGATTATACGGTATTGTCGGTGGTGAATCTACCTCAGGCAGAGTATTATCTCGATTATAAGCGTACGCTCGGTTATTTATGTACAGAAATAATGGACAGCATAGAAAAGCATATAAAACTTACCATAAGCATAGGTATAAGCCGGTTGTATCATGATTCCAATGACTTGCATAAAGCCTATTCGGAAGCGGTGGAAGCTATAAAGTATCGTTTACTATATGGCAACCGTTCACTCACATTTATAGAGGATGCGGAGCCCGGATCCGACAATATGAGCACTTATCCGTACGATAAAGAGCAGGAATTGGTTAAATATATAAAGGCCATGGATGTCGACAAAGCGAATATGGCATTGAAGGACATAACAAGCCATCTCGCCACTTATAAGTCATATGAATATATTAAGCAATTCTTTATCCAGCTTATAGGCTATATAATGGTATCCGTATATGATATGGGTTATACCGAGACAGAGATATTCGGTGCTCGCTCTTTACTCAAGGAGATTAACAGTATTAAGACATTGAAAGATGCTACGCAATGGCTAAGTGAGATATGCAATGCAGTTATAAACTTTCTGGCCGAGAAACATAAAGGCCGTAACAGAAATATAGTGGCACAATGCAAGGCCTATGTGGACGAACATTTTGAGGATTCACAGCTTAGCCTGCTTGCTGTGGCCGAGGAACTATATACCAGTGAATCTTATCTGAGCAGGATTTTCAAAGAAGAGACTGGTATGACTTTTACCGAATATATCGCGATTAAGCGTATAGAAAGGGCTAAATATTTTTTGGAGAATACTGATATGACCATGGAACAGATAGCCAAGAATATCGGTTTGAGCATTCAAAGCTTTATGAGAATATTTAAAAAGTACGAAAGTATGTCACCTGGACAATTCAGAGCATCGAAACGCGTATAAGGGGCTTTAAGCCCCTTATACGTAAAATAATTATAAGCCTGGTGAAGTAGGATAAAAGCTTATGCAACATCCACCATTTTTGTTTAACTGAATTTTAATGCGATCTGATGCTTTTACTGTATTATGTTCGACTATAATGCTTTTCGCATTATCCCCATCCTTGTATATGTTTGCGTTATAACAAATGCCAGATTCTAGAAAATCTAACTTGAGCTCAATATCTCTGGACATATTATTTCCACAGATGGAAGCCAGAAACCATTTGTTGGCTCTTTGCCTGGCTATACTAACATATTTTCCGGGATAGCCGTCCAGTAATATTGTATCGTCCCATACCGTAGGGCAATCCTTAAGAAATTGAGCTGCTTCGCCTATAGCATAATACCCATCCGGTTTGTCCGCGAAATGCTGTATACCTGATTCGAATATCACTGATAAAGCGAGTTGATGAGCCCATGTAGTTTGTTCTCTGTTGTTACTGAATGTTACAGGTGTATAATCCATGGCACCTATAATATTTCTCGTAAATGGAAGCGTGCAATTATGTTCGGCTGTAGGGCCATCGGACCATCTATAATATTCTGCCCCTAATACCCCTTCTCTTGTCATAATATGTGGCCACCTTCTTCTTTCCCCTGCCGGTTTTGTAGCACCGTGATAATTAAGCATAAGTTTTAGATTTGCACATGCTTTAGCAAGCTTATCATACAAACGTATTCTTTCTTGACTGTCGCTTTCAAAGAAATCCACTTTCATTCCTTTGATACCATAACTTGCCCACCGGACGAGCTTATCAAATATTTCATCATCGGTGTCCAGATCTTTATAATGACACCATAACCATATCCCAATTCCTTTTTCCTTGGCATAATTCACAAGCTGCGGGATCCAATCCTCATTCCATCCAGCATCGCAAAGATAATATTCCCATCCCATGGATGCTGCGAAATCGACATAACCAGTAGCAGTACCGTAATCATCCGTGGGGTCTCCGGACCACCAGGACCATGCTGTTCTACCTGGCTTTATCCAAGACGTGTCGATAAGTTCGCACTCGGGGCTTAAGTTTTCGATCAAAGCAGACTCCACTATGGCAGAAAGTTTTGTGCCTATAATCGCAACTCTCCATGGTGTATAAAATGGACAAACACTACGAATCTCATTTTTTTGATCAGGAGCAAAAACTACTTTAAGTAAACCGTCGTCGTTGCCGCTTCCTAATATATGCGACCCGCAGTAATCGCCATATACACCAGCCTCAGCAATTAAAGCCCAACAATCATCCGTCGTTTTAATCAAAATAGGCATGCCGGCTTCCATTTTGCACAGCTCATCAAAAGTTCTATAATTATAAAAGCCCTCATAATGGGGTACAAACTCGTGAGCCCATCCTATGCTATCTTTAGGGATCTTGAAGGAGCTTGATTCATTATATACGCTTATATTTCCATGATGCGGTATGAAATATCGGTATGCTATGCCATCATTATAGGCACGCATAATAAAATCCATTATATGGTTTTTCTTTTTCAGCCTCAGTATTAGTTCATTTGCGTGGTTTATACAGTTAGCTCGTTTGCCGGTCATTAATGTATAGCTTTCGCATATAGTCTGTCTTCGCTCGGATAAAAACGATAGTTCAGATGAAAAGTTAGCCTTGTCTGTACTGATACCTAGAGGAGAATCATAGAATACTGTTTTAGCATCTTTTAGTACATTGTAATAGAGTTGGCCATGCCCATCTAATGCTATTTTTACAACTATCTTTTCGTCCGGTGAGTTAAGTATCCACACATTCTTGTCTTTTTGAGTATAATCTCTCATATATATAACCCCCAAACATATTCAATTTATATATGATTATATCAATAAGCGAACTTTTTATCTACAAAAAATATATTATCATCCCTTGATACCTGTCATAGCTATCCCCTGTATAAATGTTTTTTGAGTAAAGAAGAATAAAATTATTACAGGCAATGTGGCTACTGTAGAAGCAGCTGTTAAAAGGCCCCATTTTGTTCCATATTGGCCTACAAACTGCTGAAGTCCGACTGATATGGTATATTTGGTCTGATCGTTTAGATAAATTAATGGCCCCATAAAATCATTCCATGCTCCTAGAAATTGAAATAACGCCACAGTGGCTATAGCCGGGCGAGCCAAAGGTACCGTAATCTGCCAGAATATCCTAAATTCCGAGCATCCGTCTATACGGGCGGCATCAGATAATTCAAATGGTATTGTCATAAAAAACTGCCTCAATAAAAAAATATAAAATGCACTGCCAAAAAATGATGGTACAATAAGAGGTAGTAAAGTACCTGTCCATCCAAGGCGCTTAAATATAACAAATAAGGGTATCATAGTGACCTGAGAGGGCAACATCATCGTAGCTAAAACTAACATAAATACCTTATCCCTTTCCGGCCAATTGATCCTGGAGAACCCATAAGCAGATAAGGTGCATGAAAATACAACTCCTATTACCGTCATAAAACAATATATCAATGTATTCTTTAAGTAAGTAAAAAATGGTATAAACGTAAGAGCTTCAGGATAATTGCGCCAATTAAAGCTATGCGGTATCAATGTAGGGGGCCATGTGAATATTTCAGCATCAGCTTTTATCGATGTCGTAACCATCCATAAAAAAGGAAATAAAAACAGGAAGCCCAATGCGGTTAAAACTATATATACTATAATATTGCTTATTAATTTTTGCCGTTTCTTAGAAGTATACTTAAGGTTGCTGGATATAGAAACTGCCTCTGCTGCCATGAAATCAAAACTCCTTTCTATTATAACCTAGAGGAGGCTCTGCCTCCTCTAGGATTATTTCTTATATTTCGCTGCTTCTTTAGTTACCTCTTGCTCTACCTGCTGTAGTGCTTCTAAAGGCGTTTGTTCATTATGCAACACCCTGGTTTCAGCTTGAGCCATGCGGTCGCTTAAATATTGTTGATATGGTAGAACGGGTGTTATCTGAACGTTTTCGCTGGACATAAGATCGACAAATTGACGCCGTACAGGCACCTCATCCAAGAACTTCTGATATTCCGGTTGCTCTGTTACTTTAGGTGATACCGGTATCCAGCCGCCCTTGGGCAGTATTTTTGCAGCATCAGCCTCTGCTCCGTATCCTGCGAGCCACTTTATGAATTCCCACGCTTCCTTTGGGTGCTTAGCATTGGCTGGTATAACGTTGAAATTCCCGTTGATCCAACTGGAATTAGGTTTACCACCGTCTTTAGGGTATGGATACGATGCAACCCCATAATTTAAGTCAGGATTGTAATTTTTTATATCTTCTAATATCCACATACCGTTTGTCCATATAGCTTGTTTACCTATAAGCCAAGGTTGCATGGCATTCTCGCGGCTAGCGCTGCTTTTATTAAAGGCATCGACCTTTTGTATATCATATCCTTTACCACCTTGTTCCTTTGGCTTTACATAGGACTGGAACCATTCGAACATCTTTACTATATTTTGGTTGGTAGGGGTAACCTTATCATTTTGTTCATCATATATATCGCCGCCAAATGGTGGCATCCAGAAGTTCCAACCACCTGGGAAGAATCCTACCCTTTCTACTATACCGCGGTCGTTTATTTTCCACAGCTTGCTTTGAATGGCATCTAATTCTTCTATAGTTTCAGGCGGCTTATCCGGATCTAATCCTGCTTCTTTGAAGATATCCTTGTTCCACCAAAGCATGAAGACATTCATAGACATAGGTATAGCATATGTTTTACCTTGGTAAGTACCTATCTCTTTACATATAGGATACATCCATTCTCGCATATCAGGTGCATCAGCATCTATAAATTGGTCTAACGGCTGTATGGCGCCACTTTCAGCCCATGAACCTATGATCATGTTCCACTCGGTAAATACATCTGGGGCATCTCCACCGGTAGTCGCCGCTAAGAACTTGGTCTCAGCGTCAGTAGGTAGGGATAATGCCTTAACTTTGATGTTGGGATGAGTTTTATTAAATTCTGCTACTATTTCATCTATAAGTTTACCCCAATCACTTGTCCACATATGCCAGTAGGTCACTTCTACAGGCTCTGGGTTTCCGCTGCTAGAATTGTCGTTTTTATTTGTGGATGACGAGTTTTCTCCATCCTCATTGGTACCAGCTGGCTGATTGCTGTTGCATGCGGATAATAGAGCCATAATTATAACCAGCAAAGATGCCATCAATACAATATAACGTTTTCGTATCATCGATTTTACCTCCAGTATAAATTTTTATTGGTTTGTACCACCGTAATATACCCAACGCGCTGATGTTTTGAAGACCAATAGGGTAGCAGCCAGTATGATTATAAATAGTATCCATGCCATGGCAGATGCATAACCCATATGGTAGTATCTAAATGCATTGTTAAAGAGATGTAATGAATAGAATAGCGTGGAATCCATAGGGCCGCCGCCGGTCATTATGTAAGCCTGAGTAAAGTATTGGAACGAACCGATGAGACCCATTATAAGGTTAAAGAATATCGTGGGACTTATCATAGGCAAGGTTATATGCCAGATTTTAGGCCACCATGTTGCCCCATCCAATTCTGCTGATTCGTAGAGCTCTTCTGGAACGTCTTGTAATCCAGCTAAATATATAACCATAGACCCCCCTACGCCCCATAGGCTCATCAATATAAGAGCCGGTTTGGCCCATGCAGGATCGACCAACCAAGCAGGTCCTTTTATGCCTATATAGGATAATGCGGCATTTATTATACCCATTTGCGGGTCTAAAAGCCACATCCACAATATAGATGATGCTACAGCAGGTACTATAGTTGGCATGTAAAAGATGGTTCTATATATGGCCAATCCCTTGATCTTGGTATTCAATAGCATGGCTAGTACCAGACTGACTACCATGCCTAAAGGCAGGGAAAATACAGCGTAATACAAAGTGTTATAAAGTGATTTCCAGAATAGCGGATCATCGTTAAGCAATTGAATATAGTTACCCAGGCCTATCCACTGTGGTGGTTTGAGTATATTGTATTCAGTAAAACTATAATAAAAAGATGTTATTATAGGATATATGCTGAAAATAGCGAAACCGATCAACCACGGCAAGATAAACATAATCCCTGTTCTTCTATTTTTCCATACTACCTTGTTCTCGCGAAATGTATTTTTTCTTTCTGTAAATGTATTTTCAAGCACTCGAGCTCTCCCACCTTCCTTTGCTAGTATTCGATTTCTTATTTCTGCTAGTCTAGTATTTTACATATTCTCATCCTCCCCCAACTATATGCACACGAAAAATATATGAGTATATCTTTTATAATATGTCTAAAGGCATCCGAGTTTATCATGCTTAAACTTATGAAGCATTATGTGCATATAAGTAAAACTCTTTATGTATTATAGTTTAATTATACTCGACTGTCAAGCTTTTTTATTATAAATAATTAATCTTTCTTAAACACAGCCTATAATCCGGCTTTAATTGCTATAATTAAAGCTGAATTATACTTAATGCGAGGTAAAATGTGAAATTATGGTGACTTTGGGCCAGCGTATAAAACAACTAAGAAAAGAACATAACATGACTCAAGAAGAATTTGGCAAACTATTTGGTATAGTAAAATCTACTGTATCTTTGTATGAGCATGATAAAAGCATACCAGATGACAGTATTAAAAAGATGATCGCTGATTATTTTAACGTGTCGATAGATTACCTTATGGGTCGTACTGATATAAGATATCCGGCAAAAAAAACTATTGACGACAAGCTAAAAGAAGTGATAGGACCTTATATTGCCTCGCAGATAATAGCTTTAGAAAGCTTGAGTCAAGAAGAAAAACAAACTATATCGGTGCTCTTAGACGGCCTAAAAGCTAGACGTCAAACCGAGGATAAAGAGGGTTAACTTACAATTTAGCTGTTTTAAATAGATCCGGAGAAGCGAAGTTTATCTTTGATAGGTGGTCTATTTTTCAGCAGTTCAGCTAGCCCGAGATTCGGGGAAAGGGTGCAAAAGTTTGCTGAACAGCCCTAGATAAAAAGCGTTGTAGAAACAGCCGGCCTCGTTAAAGCGAGTACCGGCTGTGTGTTAAAAGTATTTCTTTGAGTCGAGGTATTCCTGCAGCTTATCCATTACCTCGCCGAAACGCTGGAAATGGACTATTTCCCTCTCACGCAGGAATTTAAGCGGGTCCATAACATCCGGATCATCGGCTAGATCGAGCAGATGCTCATATGTGGCCCGCGCCTTTTGCTCGGCAGCCATATCCTCGTGTATATCAGCCATCGGATCGCCTTTGGACTGTATATAGGCTGCGTTAAAGGGCACGCCTGTGCCGGTGCTGGGGTATATGCCCTTATCATGATCCGTATAATAGACACCGGTGTCGCTGGCCTTTATCTGTTCTATGCTGGCGTCTTTTGTGAGCTGATATACCATGGAGCCTATCATTTCAAAATGGGCGAGCTCTTTGGTGCCGATATGTTATCAATGATAAACTATCTGGGTAATTTGGGGTATAATACGAGTTCAAAATCACCGGGACTATTATGCCAACGCCCGTTAACGGTTTTTGTATAAACCGCTTTCTCGAGCACCTCTTTCAAGAGCTTGTTTTTAAGTGCGGGATCATCCGTAGACTTATACAATTCGAGGATTTTCTCGATTTTGGGTATGGCAATACTCTCTTCCCCCATCTTTTGGCCAAGTTTTAAGTCATCGAGCAAAGCATCCCGGTCTTTTTGTGCTTTTTCGAGTCTATCGTTGATAACTTTGGAACGTTCTAAAAATACGTCTGTTGAATAAACGCCTTGCTCCAACAAATCATACAGGCTGTTCATTTGCTTTTCCAAAGTTTTGATCTGTTCATTCAGCTTATTAACGGCAGACTTTTTAATTTCCAACTGGGTAGTTTCAGCAGTTTTATTTTTATCTGTGCTCCACTTAATTTTGTAGTTCTTTAGCCATTCTTCCAGAGATTGCAACACCCGTTCCTCAACAAGATGTAACGGAGCGCTTACATTGGGGCATGCGGTAGAATAACACATAAGGGTGTCGGCCTGCTCACTGTTATTATAAGGCCGGCGCACCATTTTGCGGCCACAAAAGCCACATACCACTATACTAGCCAGTGGATTTTTGATGGGCATACCCTTAGGCGCAGGTTTAGCCGGATTATTCGAAAGAAATTTCTGTGCGAGGTTCCATGTTTGTTCATCCACGAGTGCTTCGTGGATGCCATTAAACAACAAATATTCATTAGGCCCGTTTTTGGGGCGTGTTTTTTCTATCTGTCCGTCAGTCATTTTTTTTACCGTCCGTCGCCAATCCCAGCGTATTTTACCGGCGTATACGGGATTGCGCAATATGCTTTGTATAGAAGAAGTAACCCATATGTCGGCTTTTGCGGGTGGGATATGCAAATCATTAAGTTTTCGTGCAATAAGACTGGTACCAAGGCGTTTATAGTTCCCATCCGGTTGCAATTCGCCTTTAGTATAAAGTTCAAAAATCAGCCGGACGATATCAGCCTGTGCAGGAAGGGGCTCCAGCGTATAGCCTTTGTCATTTTGGAGCTTTTTGCGAACATAGCCATACGGAGGAATACTCCCCACGTATTTGCCTTCTTTAACAGAAGAGATGCGTCCGTTTTGAAGCCTGCGGTTTATGGTCTTATACTCTCTGCGGCTCATGAACAAACCGAATTCAAAATATTCTTCATCAAACTCATTATTAGGATCATAAATTTTCATGGGTGTGATGATTTTAGTGTTTGAATATTTGAATGTCTGAGCGACTATACCCTGGTCGATAGTATCACCGCGGGCAAGACGTTCTATTTCCATGACCAGTACGCCGTCCCACGTTCCTTGTTCAACGTCGACAAGGAGTTGCTGCATAACAGGACGTGCGGCGATAGTTTCGCCCGAGACGATTTCTCTGTATATTTTTGTTATGTTCAGGTTCAGCTTTTTTGCCAGTTCCAGCAATATTTGCTCATGTCTTTTAAGGGTTTCGCCCTCACCCCGGGCTTCTGCTTCAAGGTCGGCTCTTGATTTTCTAAGGTACAAACAATACTGCATATTATCTCATTCCTTGTAAATAATGTTGTTATTATTAATATCTGTTTGGTGCGCCGGATGTTTGCCCTTCTCTGTCTTCAATAGATTTTATAAGACTAATAACAGTTTTAATATCTTTTGGAGTTAAAACACTATTATCATCCAGAGTAAGATGAAGGTAAAAATTATTTGTATTTTTAATATTATTCTAAAACTTCAGTAATTCCGGCTCATCTTTCAATGCGTTTGATACTGCACCGTCATCAAGTGAATAATCTCTCATTGGGCACCTCTCCATTATAATAATTTTGATCTATAACATTAACGTAAAGATTCCAGCTTATATTCGATAAGTTGAACAGGGACATTGAAACAAGACGCAATGTCCTCGTTGCACATATTACAGAGTATGTATTCATTCAGATCTTTTTCATCGATTAACAGTTCCGCAGCAAAAATATTTGCCTGTCGTTCATACGGTCCTATGGGGAACAAAGTATATTCACGCAGGCAATATGTATCGCAGGATGAATGCAATATGGCATGGCCGAGTTCATGAGCGGCCACTACCTCTCTGCTTACATCATCCAGCAGGCTATTTATAACTATAAACTTATTACGGAGCATTTTAACCGAGTATCCTTTGGTCTGATCGGGAAATGGCCAGTAGATGACCTGTATACCGGTTTCTTTTGCAATTTTCAGCGGATTTCTCGTATCGTATTTGCGTATAAGGTTTTTCACTCGGATGCGAATATTAACCATGCGGTATACACCTCACTCCTTATTATCCTTTTTTGTTTTTTGCCGTATTTTTCCTTATTTATTTTTTTACTGTGAAGGAAGACTTCCATGAGACTGTACATAAGCTGCTCTTTATCTTCGTCTGAAACCTTGTCATTCATGAAAAAGGCACGTGTATGCTGCATTACGTCTTCGTATTGCTTAATATCCCGTCTTGATATCTTGTATTTTTCGATATCTTCTGCAGGAATAGAAGGAATATTATCGCGGCTGGTCGATGGAGCAGCATCAATATAGCCCGCAGCTATCATGAAGTCCTCATACGTTACGTTATTATAAGCAGCTTCTGCCAGCTTTCTGATAGTATCCGGTTCGGGGGAAACTTTGGTTATCTTTCTGAGCAGCCGTGATATATGAGCCGGGCTGATTCCGCTGTCATCAGCATACTTTCTTATGCTTCTATTACCCTTTGCGGTATTCAGCAATTCGGCGAACTTTTCTTTGTCAAATTCAGCCACAAGATTCACCAACCCTTCTATTGTAATTTTACATCGTTCGTATCATATAGTCAACAGATACGAAATTATTTTCGTATCTGTTGACTATATGATACATATGCTGTATAATGTTACTTACAATAAACGTTACATGTAAGCAACATATGTTACATATGCACTACACGAACTGACGGAGAGGGGGTAAACAACGATGCATGAGAGCGAAAACGATGACGGCTGCACTGGAGATACCTTTGCAAACCGGCGGCGAATCTGACGGAAGGGAGGAAACGGAAAGTACTGCTGCATCGCTTTAGGTGAAAGGAGATTAAGGATGGGAGAAATTAACTACAAAAAGGTATGGTTAATCGGCCTGGGTATAGCAGCATATCTGTTCATCAGTATATGGCTGCTCGTACCGCTTATAGAAGGGTACAACATTTTGAAGGAAGCAAGCGCGGAAGCTCCGGGAGGCAAACTGCCGGATCTGTCATATGTTATGACGTTGTACAAAGACCCGTTTTTATGTCTGGCTGTGTTGGTGGAGGACAGGCTGTACGTACCGTGGCTGATAATTAGTTTAGGCATATTAGGCGGCATAGGGATAATGGCCTATTCGTACAGGGATAAAAACGGTATAGAGTACCTGCCGGAAGTCGGCACACATGGAACGGCAGGGTTTATGACGAAGAGCGAGGCAGAGAAGATACTGAACTTAGGCAGGCCGAACGGGATAATATTCGGCACGCTTGACGGCCGGCCGGTCAGCCTGCCGGATACGACATACCTGAACCGTCATGTGGCGGTGTTCGGCGCAAGCGGCAGCATGAAATCCAGGGCATATGTAAGGACAAACATATTACAATTAGCGCATTGCGGGCACAGCATGGTAATAACCGACCCGAAAGGGGAATTGTTGCGCGACACGGGCAATTTTCTGAGGCAATCGGGATATAACGTCAAAGCGTTCAATCTTGTAGCCATGACATGCTCGGACAGATGGAACCCGATAGCGGAAGTGACGGACGATACGGACGCGCAGACATTCACCGAAGTAGTAATAGCCAATACAAAGATGCCCGGGACAAAAGGCAGCGATCCGTTCTGGGACAGGGCGGAGCAGAACCTGCTTAAGGCGCTGGTGATGTACGTGGTCAGAGAAATGCCGATTCGGGACAGGCATCTGGCATCGGTATACGGTATGCTAGCGGCAGCTGATCCGAAACAGCTAAACAAAATCTTCGAAAAATTGCCCACGGCCCATCCGGCCAAGATGCCGTACAACATATATGCCCAGGCAAACGATAAGGTGAGAACCGGTGTGGTGATAGGGCTCGGCACCAGGCTGCAGGTATTCCAGAATAAACTTGTACAACGGCTGACTGATACGAGCGATATGGACATAACATTACCGGGCAAGAAGAAATGCGCATATTTCGCGGTATTTCCGGATACGGACAGCACATACGACTTTTTAGCCGGCTTATTTTTCTCATTCTTGTTCATGAAACTGACAAGATATGCGGATGCGAAAGGCGGGCAAGGAGAACAGGAAGTATATTTTCTGCTGGACGAATTTCCGAATATCGGATCCATACCGGACTTTACCAAAAAGATAAGCACCATGAGGTCGCGGGGATTACATGCCAGCATAATATTTCAGAACATAGCGCAGCTGAAGAACAGGTATCCGAACGACGCATGGCAGGAGATAATAGGCAACTGCGACAGCAGACTGTTTTTAGGAGCAACGGATGTGATGACATCGCAATTTGTGGCGGATCTGCTGGGCAAGAGCACCGTCAGGACAATCAACACACGCAAGAAAGCCGGACTGGAAGGCATGTTTGATTTTGGAGACATTTCATACGGTACTTCGCAACGCAATCTGCTAAACGCGGACGAGATATTACGGCTGCCCCCGGAGAAAGCCATATTATCTCTGCGGGGCCAAAGACCGCTTCTGCTGGATAAGATGGATTACACAAAACACCCTCTGGCAAAGAAGCTGGTACCGCAACAAGCTACAGAGAAAGAATGGGCATGTGACAACACGCCGGTATCAGAGAGTCCAGCCATGCTCGATGCAGGCTCAGGGCATGAAAATAATAAATTTTGGTAACACAAACAATAAGAGAGGAGAAAAAACGACATGGCAATAACAGAAACTATACTGGTAAATGACAGCTGGCGCGACATATACGCATCGCGGCAGAGCAGGAAGATACTGACCGGTATTTTATCGGCAATTGAGAAGTACAAGCTAAACGGCAAAGAGAGCAACTGCGGAGTAGTATTTTACGGCAATGATATAAAAGTAATAATCCCGGCCGATGAGATGGGTGTAAGAGAAGACTGGCAGGTAATACGCTCTATGATAGGCAGCGAGATAGACTTCATCGTGTACGGCATAGACACGGAAGAAGGCGTGGTAGCCGCCTCCCGCAAAGCTGCACAGGAGCTGCGGCGTACATTGGAACTGCCGAAACACAAAGCAGGTGATATAATAAGTGCCCGTGTAGTTGGTGTAGGCAGAAACTCTGTAATAGTAGACTGCTACGGCTTGGAAGTGCGGATAGCAAGGAACGAGATAGACTACGGATATGTAGGCAATGCGGGTGATTACGTACAGATAGGAGACAGGGTAAAAGCCGTCATAAAAGAAATAGATCTGACGGGAGACGAACCCAAAGTAAAACTATCGCTGAAAGACGCCAAACCTGATCCGTTTGATCATGTGCCGAACAAATATAAGCTGGGCGGCGAATACCTGGCTACGGTAACAGGAACACCGCCATTCGGCATATTTGCGGAGTTAGAACAGGGAGTATCTGTCCTGTGCCCCAATCCGGCATGGTCAGGCGACGAGATAGCAACCGGTAATAAAGTGCTGGTCAAGGTGCGGGAAATAAACATGAACAAAAGAAGGATATACGGCAACCTGGTAAGATTGATCAGGAGGTCGTAAAGATGGTATACGTACAATCCGACAGAGAAAAACGCATAATATCATTCATACAAGAATACCGGACCGTAACAGCCCGGCAAATCAAAGATTTTACCGGGGCCTCGGACAAGCTGTTAGACAGGATAACTCATACCCATCGTATACAAAAAGACGGGGATGTGTACTACGTAGGCCATCAGCCGGACATGAACATGATCAAAGCCATGGCTGTGTTGATACACTTCAAGAAAGACATTGAGTGGCACTTAAGAGCGGACTTCCCGTTTTACATCACGTTTTACATGCACAATAAGACATTTGACGTAACGCTGATAAAAAGCGGAGAAGAGGCCATGATGAGCGCGGCAATAAACCGTGCGCAGCATGTAGAACGGATAATAGCTGCAGTAGAAGATATAAACAGCATAAAGCAGCTTGATATAAATATACCGGTAAGGTACTGCACCATTGACCCGGTCACGTTTTATGTTATGCGAAACGGCAATATAGAAACGGAACAATAGTACAGACAAAAAACCGCATCATTAAAAAACCGAAGTCCCGGAGGCATCTGAAAAAAAGAACGAGATGCCTCCGGTTTTTTAATATACCGAAAAAACGAGGAGGAATTGATAAAGATGACAAATAACAGCAACACAATCATAAGGGTTAAGCACGATGCGAGTAATCCATATGTAATCGTCAATAAGACGATATTCACCGACAACAGGCTGAGCTGGAAAGCGAAAGGGCTGCATGCATATCTGATGTCCAGACCGGACGATTGGAAAGTAATGATATCGGATTTGATTAATCAATCCACCGATGGGCGCGATTCGGTCTATTCGGGATTGAACGAATTAATCAAGTACAAATATGTCAAGCGCGAGCGTATATATGTCAACGGCCGGATAGGGCGTTGGGAATATACGGTTTATGAGGTGCCAGAGGTGCCGTATGAAGATGAAAACCTACTTCCGGAAAATCCGGAAATAGAAAAATCCGACCTACTTCCGGGTTTTCCTGATCAAGAAAACCTAATTCAAGATAACCCGCCACTACTAAATAAAGATAATACTAATAATGATCTTAACAATAATGATATCAACAACAACAGAAGAACGAGAACCAATAACGATGTTGTTGTTCATGAGATTTCACGAAGCCAAGACCATGCTGAAAGCAAATACAGGATTACTGACGATGCTGTTGTTGGCGAAGGAGCAACAGGAGATGAACCGACACAAAAAAGAAACGGCTCGCCAAATACACTGACAGAGCCGCGTCGACAACCACAAATTTATTCAACTACCGATATGGTAGCACAAAACGGGAGTGGTTGTCAAGAATCGGGCGAAAAAAAGATTCCGGAGGGCCAAGAGAAAAGCTCGGTTGAAGAGATAAAAGAGGTGATAGAAAGAGCGACGGGCGGGAAAATCACAAAGCAAGCGGTAACCAAACTGCTTGAGCATTGCGGGGAAGGACGTATAAGGTATTATGCGGCTAATTTCGGCAAATTTTGCCAGGCAGAGAACATAACCAATACAGTGGGGTTTTTTATAAAAGCGGTGGAAGAGCAGTACCCCCTGCCCGAATCGTCTGTAAAAAAGAACAAGTGGGTAGCGGGTATGATACAGCGGCAGGACACTGATTTCAATGGTTTGGAGAAAGTTATACAGGCTAAAAACATGCAAAAATACGGAGCTAATATCCGTACATGAGGAAATCGCATAAAACTTGCACTACAAATTGGCCTAAGTATATAATATAAGAGTACTTTCGAAACTAACTGGGAATTCAACAAATTTCCAGCATGAGCTATAGAGCATAAAAACAATGGTTGACGAAAGGTCAAAGCCTAACACGGCATGCCATATGTTGGCATAATTGTACATTGACAACCTCATAATTGCGTGACTGGCTCAAAAATAAGCTGAAAAAGGGCATAGCAAAGCTAACCCACCTAATACAGGCAGATTTCGGTATACAGTTTAATGCCTTACTGCTTATGCTTATATGCTGTTTATGCCGCTGCAGAATCCATATCCAGCAGGTCTATGATACTGAAGCCGGTAAACTTAAGCCATGCATCCAAGTGGATGTTTATCGCAGCCATGGTAGCTAAAGCAAACCTCATCTTAGAGCTCCTGCTACCATATGCCTCAATATCATAATCGATAAACAGCCTCTTGTTATCCCGCTCAGCAGTAGTACGCCTCTTATACCTTTTGCGGAAAGCCTTGCTATCACGATGTACCGGCGGATAAAGCCTTAAATCATCCCCGGGCTTAAGATAAACGGTTCTGCCATAAGGCGAATCAGTACATTTACAAGCAAACCAACAACGGTACTTGATACCCTTAGGATGCGAATAACCACAGTTTTGATAAGGGATACCGGCAGGGCAAACGGGATTACCCTTATCATCAAGACATAAAACACCCGATGGCAGCTCACCTGAGAACTTAGCCTTAGCGTTAGAATCAAGCAGTATGAACGGAGTGATATTCCAGCTATGGAGAAGCTCATAAGTCGGGTAATTATCCATAGCACCGTCAGCGATAACCTCAGCAATACGCATATCAGGATAAAGCTCTCTCAGCTCAGATAGAGCGAAAATGCATAACACACTATCATGGCGAGAAGCCTGACATATGCGCAGATAGACAGGGAGATCATAAGGACTGTCAGCAGCAACGATACAAAAGAGATTATCGCCGTAAAACCACTGATCACGGTAACTGTTCCAACCCCAGCGTGCGTCCATATCAGAATAACGCCTGGGGGACTTACAATCGCAAACCTTGGTACCTCCGGGATTACCGCCAGAATAAAAAGGAGTACCATCCGCCGCTACAGCAAAACATTGAGGATTGCCCAATATGCCCAATTTCATTGAATCATCGACAACAGAGCGTGCAAGCAGCTCTTCGAACACACGTTCAGGATGATTCTCAGGCAAACTATCGTGCGCTAGTTCGGCGTGTGTAATATAGTTGGGTGAAAGACCCAACCCGGTAAAGTTTAGCGAACAGCCGGTACAAGCCTTGGAGCCGAAGCCGCGAGGCTAGTTTTAAGCGTAGGCATGGGAGTATGAAAGCTGCAATACGAAAGTGTGAAGCGATTGAGCCCCGTTAGACTGATATGCGGAAGCCGATGCTTTGATAGTAGTAGCAGGCATTAATGTATCGCTCGATAGCGCGAGAGCATGCAGGTTCCGCCGGGGTCGGAGAGCGTGGCGAACATATAAAGGTAATACACACGTACCTGGGAGGTCTGAGAGGCTCCGCAAAGGTAGGTTAAGCGATAACGTTTTATAAACGGAGCGCTAACCAAAGGCCTGTCAGAAGTCGGATTCGCTCATAATACCGAAGAGGCGAGTAATGACCGTGGAGGGAAGGAGCGGACAGGAGAGCATTCCTTTACAAGGAAACAGCGAGTGCGCTTGGAGCACAAAGAAGCTGGGTACAGAAATGTAAAGGTATAGGTGGAAATCCAAGCCAAAGTTCCTCTGAAGAGCCATATACCTAAATAGGGCACGTACGGTTCTGTGAGGGACAGGCACCGGAAGGTGACGCCAAACGGTGACCTGTCTACTAGACCAATTCAATTATTGGGCGGATTTGAAAAAGTCAAAATAGAATGCTGACATAAATGAGATATAATAGGTAAAAATGCAAAGAAAACTTTTAATCAAGTTTAAAGGACAAAGGACAGGTAAGAGCTGCAGGTAATAAATACCTGGGAATAAAGATGGGTATATATGGTGAATGTTAGAGGTAAGACATAAACAGTCGAGCCTAGAACGTAGGTTTCAAGGGCTTTCGGAGTTTCCGAAAGTACTCAAATTAGTACAAAGAGGTGTTAGATATATGAAAAAGGTTTTTTCATCATTAATAATAGCAGCGTTGCTGGTGGGTTTATTTGGAGGTGTAAGTGCAAGTGCAGCTAGTTCAACTTTGGCTAAGTGGAATGCAAATGGTTGTCAATATTTTATATTTAATTTAGATTCAGATGTAAAGATTCCATTTAATATTAAAAGTTTAGTTAAGTATAAGACTTTAGATGGATTTAATAATGTGGCATATTTAGAAGATGCTCGCTACGGAGAACTTAGTGGGAGTGCTGGTAAGGCTTATGATGTGATAGTTACGAATCGTGTTAGAAAGTATTCTGGCGATAGTGAAAACGTATCAATAGAAATGTACTATAATATTAATTGGACTGCAGCTGATGGAGAGCATGTGTATGATGTAACTGTTACTTTGCTTTCATTTATACCAAGTAAAGCAATATGGGGAATATATGTAAGTAAGGCATTGCAGAAGTTTAACTTGAGTACAATTTATGAAGCAACTTTATCTCCTTATGATAAGTGGAATGTTGCGTGTAATCGTATGTCAGATTATTTTAAGGCAGTTAAGGCTTATCCACTTTATAAGGCTGCAAATCAAGCACCAGACAATGTTAATATAGCTGCGGTTTATAATATAAAGACGCATCGAGTAGAAGTATATGGAGTTGTTAATAATAAGCTTACCATGAATGAGGATTTGACACAACATCCAGAAAAAATACCAGCTTGGATTAGAGCTAATACTCCAACTACTAGTAAACCAGTTACTGAGCCAAAGAAGGAATCAGATGACAAAACACCAGTACAAGATAAAACTCCAGCACAAGATAAAACCTCAGCACAGCAGGATGTAAAATCAAGTAGTTCTTCTAAGTCAACCACATCAAATGGAAGTAAGTCAACTGCAAATGGAAGTAAACTAGTTACAGATTCTGTACAAGATACAGTAAAAGAAACTGACCCAGTGGTGGTACTTGTGTTGGATATGCTTAAGCAGTTGACACATGAGGTGTTACCATTACCAAATGGCGAGAAAGGTGCTAGGATAAAATATGATTTTGGTGAGTATAGTAAGCTTAAAAAGCAATATTTTATATCCTATACAGAGGTGCCTATTAATGATGATATAAATAATGCAGATTGGAAGGATTTTAATAGTGATTGTACAATTGATTATACTAAATTAGGTTATGTATATACTTATATACGGATATTAATAGATACAGATAAGTGGTATATACACACGTATTCATTTAATGTGCCAGAGAAAGTATATACTTTTGATAGTGAGGACAAGCAAGAGGATACAGAGGTATCAACTAAAACCGAAAGCAAAATAGATGAAAGTGATTTAGGTGATGATAAAGCTGAAATAGAGAATGATAAAGTTGACACAAAGAGTTCGGATACTGAAAAAAGCTGGTTTGAGCAGGTTACTGAAGTATTACTATTAATGGTAAATTATGTTTTTAGTTTTAGTTAGAGTAAATAGTTGCTTATAGAAGTTTTATAGAAAGTGTTATTATAATTGTTAAGGTATTTTACAAGCTAGGTATTCTATTTATGAGTATCTAGCTTATTTTTTGTAAAGGTGTGGCAGGTTTTGCTATTTCTTAAAAGAAGGCGTGAAGTTTAATTATAGGTAGCAGCATACAGATGTAATAGAGCTTAAGGTTGGGAGGCGGTATAGAAATGAACAATGAAATAAAAATAGATGATACTGAGTGTATGCAGATATGTAAAGAGATGTATGCAGTTATAGACGGTAACACAAAAAAAGCAACATTAGTAAGTCAACTAATAAATTTATTAATTGAGGTACTTTCTAATCAAGGTACAGAGTTTATCGAAGAGGTAGTAGCTTTAGATGTATGTAAAGAAAAATTATTAGAAGCATATAATAGAGGGTTTATTACAGGCAGTGAATATAATAGTATTAAAAAAAACTGAATATTTCATGATTTCCGTACTGGCGGTTCACAGTAATGATACTGCCAGTACGGAAATAGATACTGCGGATACAGCATTGGATACCGGTTACCCACGGTGATTGCATAAGGCACACCACAGGCCCAGAAATCAGAACATTTATAGGTTGTGGGTGACAAGGAACTCTCGCATATTTGTGTCACCGGAATAAACACGGATTGTTCGGTGAACCACCCGGTCTAGAATCGAATAAGCCAGGATGCCGCCGCCGAGTCTGGCATGCCAATCCTCATTTTTGTATTGGGTGCAGAATATTGTTGAGCCCTCATCATAGCGGCGCTCAATTAGTTCGAAAATAAAGTGGAGCTGTTCCTCAGAAAGTGTCTGGATCAGCCATTCGTCCAAGATCAGAAGCGTGCAGGCACTGTATTTTTTCAATAACTTGGAGACATCGTACTGCTCCTGCTTCGCTTCTTCCCATGCTAGCAAAAGATCTGGGAAGCGGATGTGGCAGGTTCGGATGCCATGTTTGCATGCTTCCTTACCTAAGGCACAAGCCAGGAAACTCTTCCCCGATCCGGTAAAACCCTGGAATGTCACATTTCTGCAATTGGAGATGAACTGGCACGTGGCCAATTCCATCAGCTGCTCCCGATCAAGGTTGCGATCAACATAGTAGATGTCGTGTATATCGGCTGCAGGGATGCGGAAGTGGGCGCCTTTCATCAGCCGTTTAACCTTGTTGGTGTACTTCTCCTGATAGATATAATCAACCAGCATCTTCATTCCTATCTAGCCCCCTAACGGACTTGGATAAAGTCCTTGTATATGATAACATATAAATAGCGTTAGGGAAGGAGTAAATGAAATATGGCACAAAAGCAGTATAGTCAGGAATTCAAGGAACAAGTGATAAAAGAATGCAATGATGTTGGAAATGTATCCCTGGTGGCCCGCAGGCACGACATATCCTCAAATACAATCTATGGCTGGATAAGCGCCACCAAAAAGAGGGGTTCTGTTAAACCTTTGCCCAGAAATGAGGCTAAGAGGCTTTCGGAGATCGAAAAGCGTCTGGAGAGCACGAGCAAGGAAAATACTACCTTAAAACGGCTTCTAGGTGAAAAAGAGCTGGAATTAGCTGTTTTAAGAGAACTGAGGGATACGGTAAACCCTCGGTAGCCGACAAAGTTAAAATAGCTAGCAAGTGGATTGCACGGGGGTATAGGGCTTGCCTTATACTGGACTTTGTCGGTTTAACACCATCCACTTATTACGGGAATATTAGCAGACAGAATAAACCATCCGTAGAACATGAAGAATCAGCTCAAGAAGCTGAAGATAATCAACATGGCAGGCCAATACCCGGATATTCATTGGACAAAGGCGGCCGAAAGGTATCCGATGAACAAATAAAGGAGTAGCTTAGCGAGGGTGACGGCTTCCCATATGGGTACCGTAAGCTTACAGTATGCCTTAAAGAGGATTATAACATGGCGATAAACCATAAAAAGGTATACAGACTATGTGATGAGATGGGGATCTTAAGGCCTCAACGAAGAATACTTTCAAGGCATCCTAAACATTTAGCTAAAATGGATACAGTGGATGGTTCCAATCAACTCTGGGAAATGGACATTAAATACGGCTATATAGCAGGTACAGATGAGTTCTTCTTCCAGCTGTCGGTTATAGACGTATTTGACCGTTCAATAATAGACTATCATCTAGGTTTATCCTGTACGGCCAAAGATGCCTGCAGAGTGCTTAAGAGCGCATTAGCAAAAAGAGGGATTGGAAAGGGGATGGAGCTGCCTAAGATAAGGACAGATAATGGCCCGCAGTTTATTTCTAAGGTCTTTGGCGACATTGTGGAGGAATTAGGTATGGTGCATGAAAGGATACCGGTTAAAACGCCGAATATGAACGCTCACATAGAATCATTTCATGCTATACTGGAGAATGAATGCTACAGCAGATACGAGTTTAGCAGCTTTATGGAGGCATATGCAACTATAACGGAATATATGAGATACTACAACGAAAGAAGAAGGCATGGCAGTATAAAATACATGGCTCCAAACAAGTTTTATGAAGCATTCATGAGCAATACTGTGAATATCGAAGCATTTAGTGCATAATCTCCGAAATTAGGGGGTCAAGCCGCTGTCCATCCAAAAAGAGGAGGGGAAGTGGCAAAAAACATGGGCATATTGTTTGAATTCAAAGACAAGTAGTACATGACTATAGTTTCATCGCCAATTCGAAACTTGCCGATTTATTGGCGATGTAATTCACGGAAAGAAATATTTTTACAGCCAGGCTTAGCGGAAAGCCTCGCCACTTGTGGTGGGGATGAATTAAAGAAGGTAGTCAAATATGTTTGATAATTTAGACAACAGGATATATAGTGTATGGACGTCAAGGGTGGCAAGTTGTAAAATAAAATGCCGCAAGGGATAAAAAATTGCAGCTCATGGCAAATCCGTTGTATAATGTTTGTACACAAACCAAAAACATTATAAAGGAGTAAACCATGAGCCAAGATTATTATAACATCAACGAGAGGAAAGGTAAACATCTTACAGAACGTGAGCGGTATACAATTGAAACATTGTTACAAGATGGGAAAGCGCCTTCAGAGATAATGCTGAAGCTTGGTTGCCATAAACGAACTATTGAAAGGGAGGTAAAAAGAGGTACTATTAAGCTCCTCAATAGCGATTTAACCTATCGCGATCAATATTGCGCCGATGCCGGCCAGCGAATACACAACGAAAAAGGCAAAAATAAAGGGCCTGATCTAAAAATAGGCAACGATCATAAACTGGCCCAGTATATTGAAGATAGAATTATTAAAGACGAATACTCACCGGATGCGGTGATTGGGGAAATAAAGGCTAAAGGCCTAAAATTTAAAGCCAGTATCTGTACGAAGACGTTATATAATTACCTAGACAAAGGAGTATTTGCTAATATTAGCAATAAAGACTTACCAGTGAAGAAATAGGTGAAGAAATACAGGAAGAAAGGCGACTATCGAAAGGTTAAGATAGCCTATAAAAACCTTAAAGGAACTAGCATTGAAGAAAGGCCTGAAGATATTGAGAAAAGGGAAGAATACAGGCATTGGGAAATGGACTGTGTATTGGGCAAAAAGGGTGGCAGTGGAGCGGCATTATTGGTATTAAGCGAACGAAAGAGTCGGCAAGAGATAATAATCAAGATACCATCTAAGACGCAAGAATTTGTGGGGAAGGCAATGGATGCCCTCGAAGAAGAATATGGGAAAGAATTCTGCAAAAAGTTTAAGACCATAACCGTAGATAACGGGAGCGAATTTTTGGATTTTAAGGGCTTAGAGCGCTCTACAACAAGCCCAGGAGTACAGAGGGTAAAAATATACTATGCTCATCCTTACAGCACATGGGAAAGGGGTACGAACGAGAATCTGAACAAAATGATAAGGCGATTTGTGCCCAAGGGAACAGAGATAGGGAAATTGAGTAACGATGAGATAAAGCGAACAGAAAGATGGCTGAACAATTATCCGAGGAGGATACTGGGTTATAAGACACCTGACGAAATAGCCGGATAATTAAACGATGGGATCCTACCCCAAACCCCGTCCTCGCCGGAAGGCAACCGGCCTAGCATAACAGACCGGAAGACACCAGGATATATAGTGTATGGACGTCAAGGGTCAAGATGAACTCGCTTTGCTCACCCTTGACGTCCACCAACTACGGACATTGTACGATACATTATATGGGATTGCCATTATTTAGGACGACATTTAATATTACAATCTCCAATTTGTCCCGAAGAAACAAAAAACTCTTCTGTTTTTCGATATAATATGGTATATTTATAATAAGCTTTATTCTATGCTTGAGGAGGAGTATTTTTTATGTCAATTACCATATCCCCTTTGGATTTAGTATTAGATACTCAAAATCCCCGGTTTGTTATCTTGGCAAGACGAGAACAAGTGGACATTCGAAAATATCTGGTTACATATGAAGATGTCTGTCAACTCGCGGCAGCTATTAATGAGTATGGCAGTTTACTGCCCGGTGAAAGGATAGTTGTTTTACAGGAAAACGAAAAGTATGTTGTTATTGAAGGGAATCGCCGTACCTGCTCATTACAACTACTATTGTCCCGTAATCTTATTCCCGATGGGTTTGCTCATCGCATACCACATACATCCGCAAAAATACTTGAAAACTGCCACCGCATTGAAGTTGATGTATTACCTGATAGGAATTCGGCTCTTGATCTGATGACAAAGCGTCATATTCAAGGTGTTAAAGAGTGGAAGCCACTCGCAAAAAAGCAGTTTTTTGCTGCTAATTATAATGATGGAGATGGACAGAGCGTGCAAAACCTATCAAGAATTACCGGCATTAAAGAGGGAGACATTAAAGAGGACATCCGTGATTATAAGTTTTTCTTCAATGTTTACAAAAAATATTGTGCCGCTCATCCAGATTTTGATAAGGAAATTATCGTACTCAAAATTGATCCTTTTTGGCGTATCTTTAAGGCAAAGTTTGAATATCCTGTCGGTATGAAAGTAAATCCCAAAGACTTCCTTAAGATTTCTTATGATGATACTTTTAATACTGTCAGCGCACTTCCCCCAGCACTATTTGAACAGATTACTCAACTGGTTTTTGAGAAATCTATTGTAGAAGAGAGAATCACAACCCGTAATGTTCTGTCCGACATAGAAGAAATTCGCCCTCTTTTACAGGCCGTCATGGATAGTATAGATGTCAGTCCTCCAAACGATGGAGATACATCTTCTGGAGATGGTGCTGCAGCAGGAGCGAATGGTACTCAGCAGCCGCCCGCAAATGGTGGCAATGGAGAACATCCTCCACAAGGCGGTGCCAATGGAGGTAGTGCAGTTGGGCAGGACGGGAATACTGGTGATGATAATGGAGATCAAAGCGGTGGACCTCGCCCCGGTGGGCCGCCTCCAAGGTCGTTTTTTGAAACGATAAGTTGGCGTGATAAACTCAATCCTACCAATCAACAACATCAAGGTTTGTTGTATGCGATAAATGAACTTTATGCCTTATCTAATACAAGCTGTGGCAGACAAAAAGCATACAGAACTTTTCCGATTGCCACGGGCATGATTCTGAGAACTGTTTATGAACAGGCATTACGTCTCCGGTTGATGCAAGTCAATCTTTGGGGGGCGTATTGCCAACTAAGAAATGGGGCTTTGCCTACGCTCAAAACTATGGAAGATTTCATAAATCTTGATACAAACAAGGCAACCGTTTTTCCTGATCAAGGTATGATTATTATTTATGACCGCGTTATTGCTGCAACGCATCGTGATTTTTTGAATGCAAACATACACTATCCGGGCAACATTAATGTTACGGCAGATTCATTAGAGGCAATTGCGGCTGGTGGCATGTATGCGCTTATTCAAGGAATCATAAACTTAATTGTATAGGGGGTGGTTTTGTGCCAGAAACAATAAATCCACTTCGCTATCCCGGAGCAAAAAGATCTTTGGTAAATTATATTGATGCTCTTTTGGATGCGAATCACCTTCAAGGCTGTACTTTTTTCGAGCCTTATGCAGGGAGTGCTGTGGTTGGTCTTGAATTGCTCCAGCGGGGGCATATTGGCGGCTTAGTACTCTGTGAAAAGGATATTTTGCTTTATGCATTTTGGGAGTGTGTTTTTAGAGACACAGATGCTTTATGCAATAAGATACAAGATACGCCAATTACTATTGAGACATGGCAACAACAAAATCAGTATCGAGAGGTCGTCTCTTTAGATCAAGCCGACCTTTTGGATTTGGCCTTTGCAGGATTATTTTTCAATCGAACTAATTTTTCTGGAATCCTTAAGGCTAATCCTATCGGCGGCATAAACCAAACATCTCGATACGGTATTGATTGTCGCTTTAATAAAGCAAAGATTATTGAAATCATACTTCGATTATCAGCGTACAGAGATGTGATTGAAGTAAATTGCAATGATGCGTTGCAATTTATGCGAACCCAAAACGCCCGTTTCCTACGTCAAAACTGTTTTGCCTATTTCGATCCACCGTACTACGAAAAAGGATCAGAGATTTACAGGCACTATTATACGAATCAAGACCATATAGCTCTTGCTCATTATGTCCGTGACGTACATCGCCTTGACTGGATTATCAGCTATGATGATGCACCATTTATTTGCGGATTATATAGTAATACTGGCGCTCAATATCAGCCGTTTTTCTTGGACTATACCTGCGCATCCAAAGTGCGTACACAGGGGCAAGAACTGCTTATCTCCAATTTACCATTACCACCGTTTCCTGCCCGCATTGTAGAGAGTTGTTAATATAGGCAGAAACATGGCAAAAAGGTTCGATAACAAAGCATAAGGCAAAGACCAATTGACAAAATATTATATGTATATTATATTATACGCATAATAAGCAGAGGCATAGAGTCAGACCCAAAGCATGGAAGGAGAAAGGGAACAAAAGAGAATGGAAGATAACAGAAAAGAGCAAGAACGTGCAGAATTACACCGTACCATATGGAATATAGCGAACAACCTGAGAGGGAGTGTAGACGGCTGGGATTTCAAGCAATATGTTCTTGGTATGCTGTTTTACCGCTACATATCAGAAAACATTACCGCCTACATTAATGCCGGCGAATGGGCCGCCGGCCGGCCGGAATTTAATTATGCAAAGATATCCGACGCAGAAGCAGAAAAGATACGGGAAGATCTAGTGGAGGCAAAAGGATTTTTTATCTTGCCCAGCGAGCTTTTCGAGAATGTCCGAGCGCGTGCGAAGAACGACGAAAACCTGAATGAAACACTGGAACGGGTCTTCCGCAATATAGAAGCATCCGCACAAGGAACAGAAAGCGAACCAGATTTCAAGGGCTTATTTGACGATCTTGATGTCAACAGCAATAAACTGGGCAGCACTGTGGCAAAGCGCAATGAAAAGCTGGCTCAGTTACTGGATTCTATTGCGGAAATGAAACTAGGTGATTATAAAGATAATACCATTGATGCTTTCGGCGATGCCTACGAATATTTGATGGGTATGTACGCGTCCAATGCGGGGAAAAGCGGTGGTGAATATTATACGCCGCAGGAGGTTTCTGAGCTGCTTACCCGCCTTACGCTGGTGGGTAAAACAGAAGTCAATAAAGTATATGACCCTGCTTGCGGTTCCGGGTCTTTGCTCTTAAAGTTTGCTAAAATCCTGGGGAAAGACAATGTACGGCTTGGTTTCTTCGGCCAAGAAATCAACATCACAACTTACAACCTGTGCAGGATCAATATGTTTCTGCATGACATTGATTATGACAAATTCAATATTGCCCTTGGGGATACATTAACAGACCCAAAGCATCGGGATAACGAACCATTTGAAGCTATTGTATCAAATCCGCCATACTCCATTAGCTGGAAAGGCGACAGTGATCCGATTTTAATTAACGATCCCCGTTTCGCGCCGGCGGGAGTATTAGCTCCCAAATCCAAAGCAGACCTTGCGTTTATTATGCATTGTCTGGCTTGGCTAGCGGCAAACGGGACAGCAGCTATTGTTTGTTTTCCCGGCGTTATGTATCGCGGCGGCGCAGAAAAGAAAATCAGGCAGTACTTGATCGACAATAACTATATCGACTGCATTATTCAGTTACCGGATAACTTATTTTATGGCACAAGCATTGCCACCTGCATTATGGTACTGAAAAAGTCTAAAAGGGATAACAGCACATTGTTTATTGATGCTTCAAAGGAATTTGTCAAGGCTACGAATAATAACAAGCTGACGCAGAAAAATATTGAGACTATCCTTAACGCATTTAAAGACAGAAAAGACATTGAGTATTTGGCTAAGCTCGTACCGAACAGTAAAATTGCTGAACAAGACTACAACCTGTCTGTTTCGACATATGTAGAAAAAGAAGACACAAGAGAAAAAATTGATATTACTGCCCTTAATGCTGAGATAAAAAGAATTGTTGCCAGAGAGCAGGTATTAAGATATGAAATAGACAAAATTATCGCAGAAATTGAGGTGGAATAATGAGTAAGTTAGAACAACTAATTGAGGAGCTTTGCCCGGATGGAGTAAAATATGTATCTTTTGCCGAGGTTATCGACTACGAACAGCCGACCAAATACATCGTTAGTAGTACCGATTACGATAACAATTACAAGATACCCGTGTTAACGGCAGGACAGTCGTTTATCCTTGGCTATACAGACGAAACCGATGGCTTGTATCGTGCAAGTAAAGAAAAACCCGTGATAATCTTTGACGATTTCACAACATCGTTACATTGGGTTGATTTTGAGTTTAAAGTAAAGTCGTCAGCAATAAAAATATTGACACCTAAGAATACAAACATTGCCGTTTTCCGTTATCTTTACTACGCAATGAGCAACACTCGCTATCAACCAGACTTTTCAAAGCACGAACGGCAATGGATAAGCAGATATTCGAAGTTCACGATTCCCGTCCCTCCTCTGCCTGTACAGCAGGAAATTGTCCGCATATTAGACAACTTCACAGAGCTTACAACAGAGCTTACAACAGAGCTTACAACAGAGCTTACAGCACGGCAAAAACAGTATGAATATTACAGGGATAAACTTTTATCTTTCAAGAAGGTAGCGGCAGGTGGGCAAAAATGAGTAAGTTAGACAAACTGATTGCTGAATATTGCCCGGATGGTGTGGAATACAGGAAGCTTGGAGACGTTGCAACTATTTCGAGAGGTGGAAACTTCCAGAAAAAGGACTGTGTGGCAGATGGCGAAGTTCCTTGCATCCATTATGGTCAGATACACACTTACTATAACTTGTTTGTAGACAAAACCATAAGCTATATAAGCAAAGAAACAGCAAAGAAGCAGAAGTTTGCTGAAACAAATGATATTGTCATGGCGGTTACAAGTGAAAACATTGATGACGTATGCAAATGTATCGCATGGCTTGGGAAAGGGAAAATAGCAGTAGGTGGTCACACGGCCATTATTCATCATTTATTAAATCCTAAGTATCTTGTATATTTCTTATCTTCTTCGTTGTTCTATCAGCAAAAGGTTAAACTTGCACACGGAACAAAGGTGATAGAGGTTACACCGGATAAGCTTGTTGATATTATTATTCCCGTCCCTCCTCTGCCTGTACAGCAGGAAATTGTCCGCATATTAGACAACTTCACAGAGCTTACAACAGAGCTTACAACAGATCTTACAGCAGAGCTTACAGCACGGCAAAAACAGTATGAATATTACAGGGATAAGCTTTTATCTTTTAAGGAGGCAACCGCATGAGCATGTATAACATCATTGCCAGTACTGACGAAGCAACGGTTGTATCTGAATACACAGCGGAACAGAGCGGCCGCTCAGGCAAGTATCAGACTGAAGCAGAGCTTGAAAAGGAATTCATCCAACAGTTGGTTTCGCAAGGGTATGAATATCTGACAATCCATAATGAGGCCGGTTTGATAAACAACCTGCGGAAACAGCTTGAAATGCTTAATGGCTTCACCTTTACTGACAGTGAATGGGAAAATTTTTTCTCAGAGCATATTGCAAATATCAACGAGGGGATTGTTGAAAAAACAAGGAAAATTCAGGACGACTATGTCCAGAATCTAAAACGTGAAGATGGCACAACAAAGAATGTTTATCTTATCGACAAAAATAATATCCATAACAATCGCTTGCAGGTTATCAATCAGTACGAAGAAACGGGCGGCAAACATAAAACACGCTACGATGTAACCATCCTCGTAAACGGCCTGCCGTTAGTTCATGTGGAGTTAAAACGGCGCGGTGTTGCTCTCCGTGAGGCATTTAACCAGATAAACAGATACCAGCGCGACAGTTTTTGGGAGTCATCGGGTTTATTTGAGTATGTGCAAATATTTGTGATATCTAATGGTACCCATACAAAGTATTACAGCAACACCACAAGGGATTGCCATATAAAAGAGCAAAACCGCCGTGAATATCCGGGAAGCAAAAAAACAAGCAACAGCTTTGAATTCACAAGCTTTTGGGCGGATGCAAATAACAAGATCATCCCCGATCTTATGGACTTTACTAAAACATTCTTTGTCAAACACACGCTTTTAAATGTCTTAACAAAGTACTGTGTTTTTACGTCTGAGGACTTATTGCTCGTAATGCGTCCTTATCAGATCGCTGCTGCGGAACGTATCTTATCACGCATTATAACATCAACCAACTACAAGAAAATGGGTACAACCCAAGCTGGTGGGTATATCTGGCATACGACAGGCTCCGGTAAGACATTAACCAGCTTTAAGACGGCTCAATTAGCATCTGCCTTACCCGGCATAGATAAGGTGCTGTTTGTTGTTGACCGTAAAGACCTGGATTATCAGACTATGAAAGAATACGACCGTTTTGAAAAGGGAGCTGCTAACGGTAATACGTCTACAAAGGTTCTCCAAAGGCAATTGGAAGACAAGGATGAAAAGGGAAACCCTCACGAATATAAAATCATTGTAACCACTATTCAAAAACTGGATATGTTCATCCGTAAGAACAAACAGCATGAAATTTATAAGAAACAGGTAGTGCTAATCTTTGATGAATGCCACCGTTCACAATTCGGGGAAATGTATCGGGCTATCACTAAAAGTTTTAAGAATTATCATATCTTTGGTTTTACGGGAACACCGATTTTTGCTGTAAACTCCAATCCGAACGGCAACCCGGTACTCCGTACAACCGAACAGGCTTTTGGCGACAGGTTGCATACTTACACTATTGTAGACGCCATTAATGACGGGAATGTTCTGCCGTTTATGATAGATTTTATAAACACCATTAAGGTGCCCGGTTATACGGAAGACGAACTGCCCCGTACCATCGACCGCGAGAACATATTAGCCAATCCGCAGCGGATCAGCGAGATTGTGTCTTATGTGCTCGAACATTTCGACCAAAAGACAAAGCGTAACAGTTATTATACCTTCTCTGCGAAATGGGATGAACCGGATAAAAAAGCCCCCAAACAGACAATAGAAAAACGCGAGATAAGGCAGGTTGCCGGATTTAACTCGATATTTGCCACTGCATCTATCCCGATGGCAATCAAGTATTATAAAGAGTTTAAGAAACAGATATCGGAACAGAACCGTAACCTGATCATCGCAACCATCTTCAGTTATAGCGCTAATGAAGCAGAACCGGACGGCCTGCTGCCTGACGAAGATTTCAGTATGGAAAACCTTGACCAAAGCTACAGGGATTTTCTTGAAGAGGCTATCCAGGATTATAACAAGACGTTTAACACCAATTATGATACTTCCCCGGACAAGTTCCAGAACTATTATAAAGACATTTCTCGTCGTATGAAGAACCGGGAGATTGACATGTTGATTGTTGTCAATATGTTCCTGACGGGCTTTGATGCCACAACCCTAAACACATTATGGGTAGACAAAAACCTCAGGCAGCATGGGCTTATGCAGGCGTTTTCGAGAACAAACCGTATTTTGAACAGTGTTAAGACCTATGGCAATATTGTCTGCTTCAGGGACTTGAGAAAAGAAACAGACCAAGCCATTGCGTTATTCGGCAATAAAGACGCAAGCAGTATTGTGCTGTTAAAAACATTCAACGAATATTATAACGGTTATGACGATAAAGGTGAGCATAAGCCGGGCTACAAAGAATTAATTCAGACTCTTATAACAAAGTATCCCCGTGGCCAACGGATTATTGGAGAAACGGCTCAAAAAGACTTTATACAGTTATATGGGGCAATCCTTCGGCTTATAAATATTCTGACTTGTTTCGACGAGTTTGCCGGGAAAGAGATTTTATCCGAGAAGGAATTTCAGGATTATCAAAGCGATTATATTGATCTGTATCAGGAATACAGGAAAAGTGCCGAAGGTAATAAAGAAACTATCAATGATGACGTAGTCTTTGAGATAGAGTTAGTTAAACAGATAGAGGTAAACATTGATTATATTCTTAAGCTTGTAGCCAAATACCAAAAAACCAACTGTACAGATAAAACCATTCGCACAACTATTGATAAAGCCATTAATTCCAGCATTGAACTCCGCAACAAGAAAGATGTTATTAACAGTTTTATTGATCAAGTTGATGCCTCAACCGAGATAGACGAGGAATGGTATAGATTTTTGCAGGAGCGTAAAGAAGCGGATATAAAGGCGATTATAGAAGAAGAAAAACTAAAGCCTGAAGAAGCCCGCCGGTTTATCAACAACGCTTTCCGGGATGGAATACTTAAAACAACCGGTACGGCTATTGACAGATTCATGCCTCCCATATCCCGTTTCAGCGATGACAGGACCGTGAGAAAACAAAAGATCATCAAGAAACTAACGGATTTGTTTGAGAAGTATTCGGGATTGATATAATTGGCAAAAAAACTATTGACAAATCGTATACGTATGTTATATTATATGTATAACATATTATATGTATATTATATAAAAAGGAGTGGCAAAAGAACATGCCGACCAAAACAATATACGTGAAAGAAGAGGATATGCCGATATTTGAGCGTGCGGCCGAGATAGCGGGAGACAGCTTATCATCCATCATAACCGATGCGGTACGCGATTATGTCAGGCGTAAAGAATCAGAAGATTCAGGGATGAGGGAAATAATCCTCGAAATAGGCACATGGCCCAACCATGGGGACAGCAATACAAAGAAAGTGGCGTTTACAGGCGTAAGTCTGGGAGAAATGACGCTTTTTAAAGGTCAAACCAACAGCCGTGACGATAGGGGCGTGGACTGGGAATTATACCTGACAAAAAAAGGCAAATACGTCGTTTATCGCCGGGTTTGGTCGCGGTGGCAGAACGAGAGCAGTTACGCGGAATATTATATCTTAGACGAGTTGCCCGGCACTGACAACATGATAAAAACAAAAGATGGCGAGTATATCGAAATCCCGGCAGGATTAGTACAAACCGCACGTGAAAAAGAAGGCCGAATGGTAGAAATACTCGACATTTAAAGGCCAAACAGAAAAAGGAGGTTCAGAAATGGGGAAACCGTTATCGGCCACTCAGGTAATATATATATCCAGAACAGGTGACATAACGACCGAGCCCGGGACATGCAGGATATGTGGCGGACCGCTGATAGGCGGCTCAAGAAAGCACAGCGAGTCCGAATGGGGTAATTGGAATAGTGAAAACACCGTGCGGGCTTTTTATTCCGACCAAGTATGCGGAGCCTGTTTATATCTACGCAGCGCCATAAGCGCAAGAGGCAATCTTAAGTTGAACAAAGGATTTATTGCGTCCATATCGGCGGGATTTAAGCCGTTCGTGGAGAAACAGGATATAATGAACGCCTTAGCACACCTGCCCGAACCGCCTTTTGTCCTGACAATAGCATTCACATATGTCCGGACGAACTACCCGTTTGTGTTGCCTGTGTCATATTCAGCCAAACACGTGCGAGCGGGCCTGATAATGGGTAGGGATCGTAAGATACGCATAGCATCCAACACACCCGGCAAATACATCAAAATAAGCCCTGCCGGTGAAGAAATATATACAGTAGACTTTGAGCCAACAGAACTGCTTGACCTGACAGAAACGCTGAAAAAGCACGAAGACGAGCTCTATATCCGGGAATTCCGCGATTTATGCTTGGCCGATCCATACTGGGCTTTAGCTTTTTGGTTGGCTGATCTTAAAGCAGGGAAACTTTATAAAACAATGCCATATTTAGAGGGGAGTAACAAATCATGATTAAAGCCGATATCGTAATGACTTTAAGATCACCTCTGGCGCACAGTACGCCGGACGTACAGGGAGAGGGAAAACGCGGCAACATAACTGAACTGCGGAAGATACCGTTTATCACGTCATACGGAGAGCTGATTCAGCTGCCGGCCGTATCGGGCAACAGCATACGCTGTTCCAAACGCAGGGTACAAGGATACAAAATGCTGCAAGAGTTAAATGACATCACACTACCGCTAGACGCCATATACTTCATACTGGCGGGGGGCACTACAGGCAATACCAAAGCCAAACCGGTAGGTCAGAACGTATATGCCGAGCTAAGGCAGACCCTGCCGTTCATAGACTTATTTGGAGGCAGTTACAAAGGGCATTTTTTAGGTGGCCGCATGGGAGTAGGCTTTGGCCTGCCGGTCACAAAAGAAACCCTGCCCATCCACAGCAAGGTTATGGACAAACTGGGGCTGAATACAGACCCGGATGTATATCCTGACCTGCTATCGTTAAACGAAGCGATAAACAACAATGTCATAATGTATGCACGGCACGCATTAGAGGGCACCAGAGGTTTAACCGATGAAACCGAATCGAGTGCATCGGGGCAAATGATATACGGTATGCAGGCTATGCCCATAGGGACTGTCCTGATAAGCCGCATAGTGCTGAATGAACCGACAGCGTCACCATTAACAGAATCGTGTTATTATGCCTTTCTCAGCACCTTGTTAGATGATGGCTTTTTAGGCGCTGCATTTGCAAAAGGATGCGGCGAATTTGATGCAATGGTTCTTGTCAACGGAACAAAAACTGAGAAAGACGAAATAAGGGAACGAGGCCTGCCTTTTTGGGAAAGCATACAAAGCAACAAAGAAAAGATAGAACAAACACTGCTGGGGCTGGACAACATTTTACAAAATGAACCCAGTGATACCAAAAAGAACAAACAGAACAAAAAGAACAACGGTACGGGAGACGATGCATTAACGGAGTCATCTACTTCTCAATAAACAGAAGATGTCGTCGATATACCGGCAAAAATACGTTATTGGACATCGACGACAAAAAAGAGTAATATAGGCTGTCAACTGTGCATGAGACAGGCATTTGTTAACGGGTGCAGATACCTTCTGTGAGGGGTTAAAAGCTGTTGCTACCTGCATTGAGAACACCTCCTTATGCCGGTGCAGATACCTTCTGTGAGGGGTTAAAAGTCGTAGCCACTCCAACAACGCCTTCTTGGGCACTCGCACGTGCAGATACCTTCTGTGAGGGGTTAAAAGGGAGATGGATGAAGATGAATACTTATAGGCCGATGTTGGTGCAGATACCTTCTATGAAGGGTTAAAAGCTTTACCCATCATTTGCTTCCTACTTAGGACGACTAGATACAAATACTTTCTATGAGGGGTTAAAAGTATTTGACGAATTAGGTGCCTATATATCTCCGCTGTTACAGATACCTTCTATGAAGGGTTGAAAGATGAATGGGAAAGTAAATTGCTGTGTGATGCGCCGAGTGCAAATACCTTCTATAAGGGGTTAAAAGTTCACTATAAATGAAAATTTCAGGCAGCGCTCGGATTGTACAGATACCTTCTATGAGGGGTTAAAAACCATACTGAAGACATACATAATCCTTCCACGCATTGCGTATAGATATCCTGTCACAGGTGAATTACCCGCAGCTTAGTAGAAAGCCCCGCCGGTTGTAGCGGGGAGAAGTCGGCAGCGATAAGGAGGAATAAAAAAGATAAATGTTATATAAAAACTATATTGTAACGGTATATCTTGATATACCGATTGCGATACCGGCCAACAAAAACGAGATATTCCCGATCCATTTCGACGGACTGCTTACCAGAATAATGGCGGAAGAAGCCAGGTCTTTTGATTACAGCAGACTAACAGCGGAAGACATAGAACTACCGCTGGAGAAATGGGGAAAAACCAAAATGATATATAAAGCGTCATCCATGATGATAAAACCACCTGCCAAAGTATACAGAGAACCATGGATGGGAACACAGACATGGCTGGACTACGGTCGCGTATTATTTCCCGACAGTTTTAACAAACAGATAAGGAACGGCCAAGGGGTATATAAATCATCTGCCGGATATCTCCACTTAATCGACACGCCACAAGTATACTTTTACTTTTGTGGAGACGGACAGGCAGTTAAACACACGCTGGAAAAACTCATAGGCCGCGGCATAGGTGTGCGTGCAAATGCGGGTTACGGCCAAGTAAGGAAAATAACAATTGAACCGTCAAAGGACTACAGCCTAATAGCGGAAGATGGTTATCCGGCTCGGAATATTCCCGTTGACGAAATAGAAGGAGATATTCGCTGGCCGGTACAAAGAGGAACATATAAACCGCCATATTGGGACTATGAAGAAGCGACGATATGCTATGTATCGCCACGCTGGCACTGGTGGCCTGTCAAACAACCGGCAGAAGTCTTAAAAGAGATATTGAAACATAACAAAAAACCTGATACTATATCGGAAGAAGGTGAAGACCAATGACAGGTTATCCGTATCCACGGCCGCAAGCTGTAAAGATTCAAGTAAAGGGGCACGTACCATACCCCAAAAATGCTTTAGCTACAGTATATGATATATTCCGTGACATAGAAACGGTTAACAAAGCGCACGAAGCAAAAGAAGCGCCGCCGTTTGCGATAAAAGATTTTAACATGAACGGATTTGCCATAACCTCATATCTGGCGCTGCCGACAGACACGGTGACCGAGCGGCTTAAAACGAAAGGATTTCACACGGTTGGTCAGCCCATATACCTGCCGCAGAACGAATTACCCCCGCTTTACGGGTTAAAAGGTGTTACAATACAATTTCGGACGCCTACGGCTTTTAAATACAATACCGGATACGTGCCGGAGTTTTATGGGCCGGTGTTTATAAAAAGTATAACAGAAAGCTATAGAAGGATTATCCCTGGCTGTCCCGAATTTTCAACAAGTGATATTTTAAAATACATCCGGTTTACAGCAACAGACTTACAAAAAGGCAAATACCGACTGACTGAAGAGTTAATGGTAACAGGGTTCAAAGGCAAAGTATATTTGCAATTTAAACTATCAACACCGCCCGAGCTAAAACTGCTAATATTATATTTTCTCGAGGCCGCATCCATATGCGGGGTTGGTATGAAGAAAGCCTGGGGAATGGGAGATATATACATTACAATATAAAAACAATAACTATTAATTAGGAGATATGATAATTTAATGAATAAACTTAATATTTTTATCTTATGCATAATAGCAGTTATGCTGATAGCTATTTTCACAAATCCATCACGCCAGGATTATATAAATTGGGCACAGGATGTAGCTGAACAAGAAATGGCGCAAGAGATGGATCCAAATTCTATTCTAGATTCAATCACTGGATTAGTATCCAGAAGTATCATTAACAACTATCTGCATACATCAACTAAGTTGTCCAACTATCTGTTTTTCAGTATATACAGAACGGATTTTGGCGATGCCTATATAGTTGCACTAGGCATATTCGGCCATTTTATCGTGTTAAATATGGCAAATTAATCCGAGCCGAAATGCATATGGCAACAAAAAAGCAAAAAGGAGGAAAAGCCGAAAGGATCAGGCTTCTAAAGAACAATGTATATTTATGGCAAGATAACAAAAATGTCTAAAGACAGGCGTACCGGCAAAGTATATATAACCAGAGGGAATAATGCCGGACAAGAAATCAATTTTACAGCATTGGCAGGCATAATGCCGCCGATCAGGTATAATACGGCAGTGAGACTGATGGGGTACTTTAGCAAGGACAACACCTTTATAGTCAATAAAGCCAATGGTATAGTAAAGGAAATTGCTGCAACTGATGTAGCGGCCTTAGGTATATCGCAGGATATAATTGAAAGAGCAATAGAGGCTGCTGGCGTAAATACGGTATATGAACTATATACCGACGAAGATGCGAAAGATAAAATAGCATCTGCAATCGGTGAAGATATGGCCTACCAGCTTTTTTCCGCATTAAGTACCATAATCCGGGATTCCGAGGTACTGAATGTCTACAATATGTTTATAAAAAGTGGCGTAGGGCTGGATATAACTGATGCGATAAATATAATAGACCAGCTTAAACGCACAGCTGCAAGGCAGAGGAAAACTGTAGAAGAACTGATACTGCAAAACCCATGGATACTGCATAGAATACCGGATATTGGGGTAACCGATATGCTGCATATTTGTGACTGTATTGCCAAAACCTTTAATATAATACCCGGTTCAAAAAGGATAGAAGGCTGTCTTGCCGGTATTTGCATGGCGGAAATGAAAAATGGCAGTACATATATAGACAGGAAACTGCTGGTTTCCAGGGCGGCGGCATACCTGAAAACAGATCTAAACACGATATCCCAGGCATTATACGAATCAAAATTTTTAACTCAGGAAAAAGGAGATTCAGTCGGCGCAGCAGACAACAAAACAGCCGTATATATATCACCGGTATATTTTATGGAGAAAACCGCCACAGAAAAGATAGCATTGATATTAAAAACAAAGGAAGCTATATCTATAGATGCAGATAAGCTAATATCATTTGCGAATGAATGGGGAAAAGCTGCTAACACACCGATGGATGGAAAACAAACAAACTTTATAAAAGCAGTGGCAGAACATAAAATAACTCTTCTTACCGGTAAAGCTGGCAGTGGCAAAAGCACCGCAGTAAAAGGGTTATTATATGCTTTAAAAATGACGGGTATACAATATGCCGTACTTGCGCCGACCGGTATAGCTGCCCAGCGTGTTGCGGCGGAAACCGGCAGTGATTATTATACTGTCCACCGATATGCCGGCATAATAGACGGCAGTGTTTTCGATCAGCAGTTATCCGGGAAAGCAGAAGAACCTGCCGAAGTGATAATAATAGACGAAATGAGTATGATGACAGTTAATACATTTTCAGCGCTTTTATCAGTTATAAAGCCAACATCAAAACTGGTGCTGGCCGGAGATCCAGCCCAGCTTCCGCCTATCGGGCCGGGCGGGGTATTTGATGCGTTAATCAGGGCAGCAAAAGATTGCGACATAGCACATATTGACCTGGAAAGCAGCTACCGTATGAAGGATAATATAAATTATGCAGCCAATATACTGCGCGATACCGGGTATCTTGAGCCGAATGATGGTATAAAGATTATAGAAGTACAGTCATGGCAGGATGCAGCAGATGAAGCTGTAGAAGCAGTGACAGAGCTTGTACGGACAGGAGTGCCGTACGATGACATACTTGTTTTAGCGCGCAACAGGGGGAACATAAGGAAAGGCACTATTTGTTTGAACCAAAAACTCAAGCAGGCTATAAACCCATCTAACGACAGGATAAGCGTTGGAGACCCCGTGATCGCGATAAGAAACGATTATGAAGACATCACGGTTTCCGGCATACCATCAGCATTAAAAAAACAGTTTGAGACAATCAAGAAAGAACGTGGTAACCGGCCGACAATATTTAACGGTACTCGTGGTATGATAACAGCATTGGGTGACGAAGTTATAACAGTCAGGTATAAAACACCGGTCGGGGAAATAACAGCCGAATACAATCAGGTAGAGCTTTTATGGTATATAGAGCCGGCATATGCCATGACAGTACACAAAGCCCAAGGGGGCAAAAGCAGGCATGTGATATTTATAGAACCGGAAGCCGGCAAATGCAGCCGCAATATGTTGTATACCGCCCTATCGCGTTGCAGCGGTCCCGGCATAACGCTAATCGGCAGCGGTTGGGACAGCGAATTTAAGGTTATAACACCCGAATCCCGGTTTGATAAAAAGCTATGGGAAACTATTAATGGTTTTATCGAGGAATGCGAGGAGCCGGCAGTCCAATTAATAGAATAGTTAAGCATTTGTTATCGAAATACTGGCCAAAGAGCGCTATTGCACATCATGACTTAGCAGAAAGCCTCGCCTTGTGGCGGGGAGAAGTCAGCAACGGGTACAAATACCAACTATGAGGGGGTTAAAAAGAGCTTCTTAAGGCGACCGCGAATAGCTGCTTTTATAAGTATACATACCTTCTGTGAGGGGTTAAAAGGAAGAATCCGAGTGCTGCCTGAAAACTTCATTTATGTATATGTACCTTCTACGAGGGGTTAAAAGAAAGCAAAGCAGCCGGCTCTTAAACCGGCCGGGGTTTCTCAAGGCGAGCCAGTATACCGCTTTTGGGTTTCCAATACCGGCATACATCACGTTCAGGATCGGGTTCGGAAAGCAGGTTATTGCCCATGCACTGGCCGCGTGTTCCAGCTGTTGGTGCAGCATACATCGAACAGTTCCCGCACCGGCGGTAATCATAGTTTTCGCGAATATATGCTATATAATCGGTTAATATAGCCGATACGGTAGTATCATGACTTTTTGCAAAAGCCCTTAGCCAATCGGCCATATCATGCGGTATACGTATATTTACACCAGAAGCCAAAGCAAGCGCGGTAGCCCCTGGCTTTAGCCATGGGAAGGAGCGCTTAATTTTTTAATTGCATTATATAACTATATGTTATATAATCCCGTTTTCGACAGTTGCAAGAGAATATGACATATGGAATCCGCTATTTTTAGCGGATTCTAAGACTTTTTTAGCTCTATAAAAATGTTGTATGGGAACTCTATTTGGTAATTTTTTTGATTATTTTATTCAAGTCCTTCGGAGCATGGGTTTTGTTATCCAGACGCATGCCATATATGCTGTTTAAAGCAGTACACACCTCGCTTTTTGTGTATGTTGCCATATAGTACATACCATTCATATCTGCAACATTCATGTTCTGCAGCGTTGTCAGAATATTTTCGGTAGTATAATGCTTGCTGTATTGATCCAGCTTGTTCTCTAATAACCGGTAAATCAATAAAGCAGTATAGCAAATCATAAAGTGTGCTATTATCCTACTCTGATTCCTGTGATAAATCGGTCTGGCACGGAAGTTGGTTTTTAATACCCGAAAACAATCTTCAATCTTGCAGCGTCTTGAATTGATTTCTAATATTGATTTTGCGCTATCTTCAAGATTTGTTGCTACGGCATAGTACCCGTCATATCTTTCTTCCCTTTCGATGGCGGCATGGTCGAGCTTGTAATAATCAGAAGCCTTTTCACCATTCTTTCCCACCGATATCCTCGTTATGAAACGAGTCACATCGTGCGGCCCCTTTTTCACATCCTCCACAGCCTTATGCTCAATGATGTCTTTAGCTCTTTCAATCTGTGCATTCCTTATGCTCCGCTGATATTCCATCATTTTTCTGGAAAAGGTAACGATGATGCGCTGCTTAAGAATTGCTTTGGATTTTACCTTTTTTGTGTTTCCATTTTTGAATACTCTTTCCTCATACAGGCCAACATCTACCGCACTGTCGACATCTATTACCTTGTAAGCTACATCGTTGTACAAAGACAAGTTATCTTTATTGAATCGGTCGAATTCCTTCATATGGTGGATTGTAACAAGGGAATCATCTGAGAGCCTATGATACCCAAAATCATTGAATACAGCCTGCTGCAGTGTCTCTGAGAGTTTCTTGACGGATTGTGTTACAACGAAAGTCCTTCCACCGAAAGAATTGTATTCCCTGATGTTAAGAGAACCAAGCCCAGCATCCGCACAATAGATAAACGGTTTTCCCTTAAACATCTTAGTGATTTTTCTCTCAAGCGGTATAGCGGATTTTTGCTCATTATCAGAACCAGGATTAATGCACATTGAGATGGGAATCCCGTTACCGTCCATGAAAAGCCCCATCTGCACAAGAGGGCTGGGCTGATGCTGCTTTGAAGGTCCATACTTGCGAAATCCTCTCAGTATCTCACCCGTTACCTCATCTACAAAATCGTCGTCTTCTTGCTCGGTTTCAAAATAATAGTTTGTACAATCAAAATAACATACAGAGGTGTTCCTGGGCATGATATTTTCACTGTTTAAATAAAGATGCTCCAGATAACTATCATAATTATCTTCCAATATGTCCATAAAGCGTAATATATGCTGATACTCAAAGGATGGCTGCTCAAAATATGTATCCAGCTTATCGAATGTTCCCCATTTAGACTTAGGATCTAATATCCTGGCAAAGGTCAGAAACCTATTTATATCATTGCAGCTAAACGTGGCCTTGCTATCCATCTGAACATCTTTAAAGAAATCCGATATCTTTAGGTCCTGATAGATTTTCTGCAGAACAAAATAACCGATATTCAAGAGGGTTGACTTGGAGGCAACATAATTGGTAGCTGATAACTTCTCATCAAAATCGATCTTTATATTTAATTCAGCTTTATTGCTTTTGTAAGCCTCATTGTACTTGCGTACCTCTTGCTTGGCATAAGCAAGAGGATCAGGGGAAATTGCTAATAGCTCAGAATGCTTACCAATTCTTTTGACATTCCTGGTTGATGTCTTCTTGCCATTGCGGAATCCCATCTGGATAAAATATGTAGGGTCCTTGGATTTTCTATCATAGTATAATTTCATGCGTATGCCATCCTCTCTATATGTTCTATTATATCACGGATATATAAAAAATACAACACCATACAACAAAAAAATCAAAAAATTTTGACAAGAAAACATGATAAATTCAGCTTTTGTAAGGATTTTATTCATCTACAACTGTCGAACTCCCGCGAGGGGAAAAGAGGAAAAAATTTCTTTGCAAATTATGCGTTATGCAGTATAATTATAATAAAATAATAATATTGGGTGGTTAGAAGGAGATACGAATGAAGAAGTTAATGCCAATAATATTAATATCTCTGGCGGCTGTAGCAGGTACTTTTATTGGCACAAGTTTAGCTAATCAACCAAGGATCACAGTACCAGATGCGGTCGTCAAGGATGAAAAAGAGGCTCAACAAAACAATATATCTTCGTCTCAAGACGCTGTTACCTTAACGCTTCAAAAGCAAGATAAAACAGATACGCAACAAAACATGACAGGTGATGCGCATAAGCAAGATGTGGCAGAACAGGCGGCTCCTCAAGAACAAAATATTGTTTTACAGGATAATGAAATATCACAAAAACAAGATGCGGCACTGCAAGATGCAGGAGTGGAACAATCACAAGATGAACCACATATACAACGCCCTTTATTTTCATCAATATATACTCCGCAAAAAGATGTGTTTGAATTTGAAGAAATCCCTATCGGGATAACCAGAGATATAGATGCCGTAATAGCATTTATTATGGGGCATCCTGTAGACCAAAGTGCCGAAAAAGTTATAATAGATGCTACTTCTACCGTAGATGTCGAGCTTGAACGGCAAATGAAAAATAATAAGGAATTATTTACTATAGCTGAAAACAGTTTGTCGCCGGAAGATTACAGACTTTATACACGGAATAAAATGAGATTAGAAGCGTTGGAATTTGGTGTGCCATGGATACAACCGAGCGGAGGGCGGTGGAATTTGCAGCTTGATGTAGTGCATGACGACACATTTGCCGATCCGGATATATGGGGCGAACCTCAAGTTGATACAACTATACTTCCGGGGCGTCCGCAAGATGTGTATCAAGGCGTTGAATTATTACTCGATAAAAGATTTTGGGTGTTGAAAGATTATTGGAAACCGTTGGATGAGGGCGAAACAGATGTGGGGTATGATACAGAAATAGTTATAGCAGGGGATGTATCATTAAAAAAGTATACCGATGCTGTAATAAAGTCGTTATTTGCCAATTATGATACAGATGCATTGCTGCAAAGAATAGACTTGTGGCGTCAACTCGATTGGAGCAAAATCATAACGGGTTATAGAGCATTATGGACGGTGCCGATGCGTGACGGTGAAAGGGTAGGCGATTTGTATTTTTGGTATAAAATAATACCGGATACTATTGTGCCGCAGCCGATAGAAATAATAACTATAACCAGATACGATGAAGAGTGGCTGTATGGTGACGGCAAATCAGTGGAAGAGGTGTTAAAGGAGCAAAAAAAATGGGAACAATGATAAATTTATTGCCGTTTTTGGTAGAAGCATTCGGCACCAATCAGAATATACGGGCAGATGTTGACAGGCTTTATTCTAATCACAAAGATGTGTTTTATAAATACGCTAAAGAATCAAAATGCTATGACCATCCGATTATAAAGGATGGTGACATATACAAGGAAGAATATGCCCGCAAAGCATTAGGGATATTGGAGTACGCACAAGCGACAGAAGATGCGGAAGTGACAGATGCGCTTATAAATGTGATGAAGGAGGGGTGGCCAAAGGTTTATGCTTATTTAAACAACGCAGACAAAGTTGATTTTGAGGAATATGTTGCCAATTATCTGGATATAGATAGAATGACGGATGATGAGCTAAACTCCGAACTAGCCGTATTGTACTTCTTTGCTCATATATTTAACAAAGAAGTGGTTAATAACCATGCCCTGGGAGTGCTGGAAAGTATGCTCGTACTGCGCGAACGGTTTTACTTCGATGACAGTACAAGGTTTACGTGGAATACATTAAGTCCTGAGATTAAGCAAAAGGCGAGATCATTGAAACAGCGCATATATGATGCTAAATATCCTATCAAAGGGTATATGGATATCGATATGTCAGAAAATGAAGAAATCAGAGATGTATTTACAGTTTATACGTATTTATTTGATACTGAACTTTTGTCCACAACCATATTGCAAAACATTGATTATACCGACAGGGATATCAACGAGATACTGGCATCGTACTTTTTGATATATAAAAACCAGAATGTGGATGAAACGATAAAATTCCTTATACCAGGAATTATAATTAAAGGTCTGATTAAGGCGTATAAAGAAGTTAAAGAATATTTCTTTAAAAACAACAAAGAGAATATGTATCTTGAGATGAAAAATCAAGCCGACAAAATCGCGCAGCTTGAATCGCAAAATAAATTCTTGTCTATACAAAACGATACACTAAAAAACCGGCTTGAAGAAGCGTATGATAAAGCCGAAGCGGCTTATAAAGACGAAATACGCAGCCTGCAAAACCAAGTTAAAAACTTGCAGGAACAGCTTGCAGAAGTTAAACTGAACGAACGAGAGCTTTTTGCGTTAAGAGAGTTCGTATTCAATCTCAGTCAAGAAGAAGAGATCGAAAGAACAGAGCAAATATCGGAGCAGTACAATCGCGGCATAGTGATAGGTGGCAGAGAAAGGTGGCAAAAGCGGCTGCAAGAGAAATATCCTGATTTTATATTTATTAGCGCGGATGCTAAAAACTTTGATACGGCAGTATTCGATAATGCTGACGTAGTGCTGTTTAACACGGCTTATCTAAGCCATTCGGTTTATGATAAAGCTATGAATGAAATAAGAAAACGGAATTTGCCGATAAAATATGTGAGGTAATGTTATTACTATATGCATACGCAGTGATATAATGGTGCAGAGGAGATATGGTCATGAATATATTACGATACATACCTGGTTTCAGGTCTAACGTGCGCTGGAAAAAGATAATAGCTGTATTGTATTACCTAATTGCTTTACTTATGTTCACAAGCAGTTGGGGTATGGGTTTATTGTTTTTAGCCGCACCTTTTATTTTCTTCTCATTTGTTGACGTAATTCGACATAAGAAGAAAGGTCTTACGCTAACCAAAGCGTTATTGCCGCTTGTGTTGTCGCTTGCTGTGGCAACGGTTGGATTAGCCAACATGCCTGATGCAGCGCCGACGGATACCGCTTCAATACAAACACAGGCGAACAAGCAGGAGGTTAACCCTGCACAGAAAACCGAACCAGTATCGGAGACGGAATCTGAGAAAGTACAACCCGTCTCGGAAGAAAAACCTGAAGACCAACCCGGAACAGTAACACCTGTACCGGAAGAAAAACCGCAGGCGGCAACTGAAACTATGGTGGAGACATCTTCCAATTCAGTGTTAAAACTCCATTTTATAGATGTCGGCCAAGCCGATTCCATACTGGTGCAGACGCCAAAAGGAAAAACGATGTTGGTTGATGCCGGCAATAACGCAGACGGTAATGCCGTGCTGTCATATCTCAAAACCCAAGATGTTAAGAAAATAGATGTGTTGGTGGGTACACATCCGCACGAAGACCACATCGGAGGCATGGATACTGTAATAAACGCCTTCCCGATAGGGAAGATATACATGCCAAGGGCCACTACTACAACAAAGACATATGAGGATGTACTAAATGCCATAGCATCAAAGGGTTTAAAAATAACGGCGGCCAAAGGAGGTATGTCCATAGACATTGACCCGACTGTAAAAACGGATATACTAGCACCCAACAGCAGCAGTTATGACGATTTGAACAACTATTCAGCGGTAATTAAGCTCACATACGGCAAGACATCTTTTTTACTGGATGGCGACGCGGAAGATGTATCAGAGCAGGAAATGCTGGCTAAAGGATATAATCTCAAAGCCGATGTGCTCAAGGTAGGTCATCACGGCAGCAACAGTTCAACAACACCTGCGTTTCTCAAGGCAGTATCACCAAAATACGCAGTGATTAGTGTTGGGGCAGGCAATAGTTACGGGCATCCGGCACCGGAAACTCTAGCCGGGTTAGCGTCTACCGGAGTACAAATATACAGAACAGATGAAGCCGGAACCATCGTAATAACATCCGACGGGAACACGATAAAAATAGACAAAAAAGCATCGCCGGTTAAACCTCAGGCACCACCCGTAAGCTCCGGCACCGCATCCAAATCATCTTCCGGCTCGGAGAATAAAACGGTTGTGGTACCTGTACCTGCGCCATCTAAAGAAAAAGTAACACCTGCACCGTTGCAACCATCTAAAAATGATGTGACAGTTTATATCACTGATTCGGGGGAAAAATACCATAAAGATGGGTGCAGATACTTGAAAAAAAGCAAAATCCCGATAAAATTATCAGAGGCCAAAGCTAAGGGGTATACGCCTTGTAAAGTGTGTGGCCCGCCACAATAATAACGAAGGAGATATTTTATGGAACAACTAATACCACTGAAGCAAGTATTAATGCTGGTAGGAGAACTTGATGACGCACAAGGACAAAATCCGGCGAGAGAACGGTTTCGGACTTTCTTGTCTGAAAACTTGACTCAAATAGGCGATATGCGCGACTATATGGAAGAATGCCTGCGTACTCCCGAGATCAGTATAATAAAGCCTTGCAGGATCTTGTCAATCATTTAGGCCGTTTGCTCGGTTTTGGTGTAACTTTTGGCAGATATAGAGGTGTGCAAGGGGAAATCGGATATGACGGTATATGGAAATCGCCTTCCGGCCTTTATATAGTAATAGAGGTTAAAACCAGTGATGTATATACTATTCATACTTCCACTCTAATAGGCTATATAGACAAATTAATATCCGAGCATGTAATACCGGATTGGGATCATGCTCTTGGTCTTTATGTTATCGGCCGCAACGATTATGGGATAAAACAACTGGAGAACACTATTATTGCAGAAAAACGCACTGATAAATTACGCATTATTACAGTTGATAAACTTCTTTCGCTAGCGGAATTGTTAGCGGATTATGAAATGGCACATGAAGCGGTTTTAACCGTATTACAACCGATGGGGCCTACAATAGATTCTCTTGTAGAATTAATATCTTCTTTGGTTGCACAAGAGATTGATGTAGAAGTACAATCTCCAGACGAAGGGGATGAACCGAATCCCGAACCTCCTGAAAATGATAATACAAAATATTATCTTGCGCTGGGTGCATCGCATGACGATCAAAGTGCTGATAAATGGATAGAAAAGCTTCTCGACGCTAAAGTTTATGCAACAAGCGAGCGTTCTTCATTACGAAGAATCAAACAAGGAGACGGGGTATGCTTTTATGCTGCCGGGAAGGGTATAATTGCTCATGCGCAGGTAAAATCGCCTCCTGCAAAAGGCACTCATCCTCTAATAGGCCCAAGCGACAAATACCCGTATATTATTGAATTAGAATCAATTAATATTTATACCGAAAATCCGGTCGTTCTGGACGCAGATTTAAGGGAACAATTGGATGCATTCCAAGGTCGTGATCCCTCTAAAAAATGGTCATGGTTTGTACAAAGTACAAGGGAAATAACTAAACATGACTTTATGTTGCTTACAAGGCAATAATATAAAGGCGGATTGCGAATGAGTAAGGTTGTAATTCCCGGGGAGAAGAGAAAAAAAGGAAATGGCTGTCTAACTTTTATATTATCGGTAATAGTATTTATAGTATTAGGAATGATAGGCAATTGGTATTTAAACAAAACGATGCCGCCTGAAACTGCAAAACCTGAACCTAAAGATTACGGTCCCGAAGAACTTTTTCCGTCAATGCCGCCGCGTACAGGAAAGGTGTTGCTAAAAACAAAAGCAGAATACGAAGATGGCGTAATAACAATAACAGGGGTAGCAACCAATGATAATGATACCGTAATATATTCACCTATTATAGTATTGGAAATATATGCCGATGATGTTAAGATAGACGAGCAAACTACATGGCCTGCCGGATGGTATGCAAAAGAGGTGCGCTCCGGAGAAAAAGCCGCATTTGAGTTTTATTCTATTCCGCCAAACGGGTTTGACAAGGTTCAGTGGAGGGTTTATTGTCAGAATTATCTGTCGGAAATGATCGAGGAAGAATAACGATTTTTATAGATGAAGATGAAATATTAAATTATGTTATTGCTATAAAACTATATACCATTGAAACTAGGAAAAGCATGAGATTTCAATTATTAGCTTATAAATATTTTACAGTAAAATGATGAGAATGTGACGGCGATCAATATGTAGATTACTGCACAATTTTATCTCGGGCAGATATATTATTGGCAAAGTTTATCAATTCATCAAGTTGCTCAGCAGTGAGGATATCAGCAATAGTTTTTAATTCATCCATCTTTTTTGTTTTAGCATCCTGATTAGCAATGGCCGTAAAATAAGTAGCGATAGTTCCTGTAAGCATAGAAATTAATCCTATACCGCACATCATAAGAACAGCAGCAATAATTCGGCCTATACCCGTTTTAGGAGAAATATCGCCATAGCCTACAGTAGTAGTAGTTACAAACGCCCACCACACAGCGTCTCCGAATGATTGGACAGTAAGACCTTTTTCAGTTATATATATTGCTATAGATCCGACTAATAGACACGCAATATTAATATAAATAACATAAATCAATCCGTTGGTATGTAAAAAAGCGTCGATTCTTTGTTTGAATCTGCCGCTTATGCCGATAAAACGAACTATTTTGAAAAGCTTAACAAGTTTGGTCAATCTGAATATGCGGAATACACGGAAAAACGAAAATAACGGCCCGAATGGAATAATTGCAATTAAATCAAAGATATTACGCTTAAAGAAATCCTTTTTATCTTTAGCGGTAAATAAACGAAAGAAATAATCGATGGCAAAAAATATTAATATAATAGAATCTAAAGGATAAAACCATGGTTTTAAAGTAACAGCAGCCCCAACTAAATCAGCAATAGCCATAACAACAGAAACAACAGCCAATATAATGATTATTATATCCATTTTTTTCTCCCGTTTCTTCTCTCATCCTTAATTCTATATAAAATTATATGCCACTAATAGATTAAATGCAATAATCAGCGGTTTTTACATTTTCAATTGAGTACCAATATCATAGAATAATAACATTTTTTTAAAACAATTGCAAAATTCAGAAAGCGTGATATACTACAAGTGTAAAGTATTGTTTGGGATAACAAAGCTGAATCAGCTTTGGAAGCCCGAGCTGTCCAACGCCGCAACCTAATGCGGGTCCGTATCATACGGATGGCAGCAAATAACGCCATGCGAGGAGCAGGGGTGTTATGTTAATGCCGGACATTCTGCCGGTGAAGATGAAGAAGGAATAGGTCTAAAGAGGCAGTACAAGCCAGTGTGTTTGTGCTGCCTTTTTATGTTTAGGGGCTGAAAGGCTTCATCCGGGTGAAAAGGCCGATGTGCACAACCCGGAACCGGGGTTCGATTCCCCGCAGTTTTATCTAAAAAATAAGAAGGAAACGGTCTAAAAGCAAAAAAGAAAGCTTTTAGACCGTTTTTTATTTTTTCAAAAAAGAAAGGAGAAAAAATGAAACTGGCAAGATTTAAGCACAACTCTCATTTGTCTCAAAAAAATTATGCCCGTACGAAGAGGCTAATGAGAAAAGCCACTCGCCGGGCATATAAAGAAGCAACTACAAACATACGGCGGCCAATAGAACTGGAAGGCCGCAGCAATAGCGGCTATTGGGTTAAGACTAATAGCCATGGTGTCATGTATGATTGTTAAAAAAAGAAAGGAGAATTAAAACAATGGAAGAAGTATTAGCGATGGCAATAGCCATCCAAACGAAAGTACCCGTTATTTTATGGGGAGCCCCAGGAACGGGCAAGACGTCCGCTATACAGGCGATGGGGGATCAAATGGGTCTGCCCGTTGAAGTCGTTATAGCGTCTATAAGGGAGCCCAGTGATTTTTCCGGGCTCCCGGTTATTAGAGATGACGGGGTGCATCTAGAACCTCCTGCCTGGGCCAAACGCCTAGCTCAAGCAGGCAAGGGTATCTTGTTTTTGGACGAAATATCAACTGCGCCGCCAGCCGTTCAGGCCGCTCTGCTGAGAGTAGTGTTAGATAAAGTGGTGGGCGATCAACCGCTACCGGCCGAAGTGGCCATAGTAGCAGCAGCCAATCCGCCAGAGCAGGCAGCAGGCGGATGGGAATTATCTGCACCGCTTGCTAACCGATTCTGTCATTTGGATTGGGAATTAAATCCTACCGAATGGGTGAACGGCATGGTAAGCGGGTTTAAAAATAAACCTATGCCGGAACTGCCAGAGGACTGGCAGGATAAAATACCGCAGGCAAAAGCTGCGATAGCGGCTTTTATCCGGCACAGGCCACATCTGCTGCTTCAAATGCCTAATGAGGATAGTCTGGTCGGCAAAGCTTGGCCCAGCCCTCGGAGTTGGGACATGGCTGCACGCCTACTGGCAGCAGCAGAAAGCGTTGATGTAGGCGAAGAAGCAGAAGCAACACTCCTGTCCGGCTGTGTCGGTACAGGTCCCGCGCTCGAATTCCTTTCGTGGAAGAAAGCGTTGGATTTGCCCGACCCGGAGGATCTGCTGGAACATCACGATCAATTTCAGGTACCGCTCCGTGGTGACCAGGCATTCGCCGTATTAACCGCTGTTGTAGTGGCGGCAGTCAATAAATTGACTGAAAAGCGGTGGATAGCAGCATGGCAGATACTAGCCCAAGCCGCTGAACAGGGCGCAAAAGATATTGCAGCAGCTGCTGCAAAAGCCTTAGTAGAAGCACGGAAGCCAAACCTCCCGTTACCGCAAAAAGAGGTACGGGAATTTATCCCACTACTTAAGAAGGGAGGTTTGATATAATGCCTATGCCGGAAGACCTGCAGGCTGCTCGCCTGCGGTTAGTAGAAGAGCGTCCATACCTGGCATCCGCTGCATTGGCGCTTCATCCGGTCGAGAAACCGGGATTGGAAACCATGGCAGTAGACCAGTACTGGCGGCTGTATTATGATCCGGTGGTAGTTGAGCACTGGACAGCAGAAGAAATGTCCGGTGTGCTCTACCACGAGATCTGCCATCTAATCAGGGATCATGCTTCACGAATGAAAAATCTCGATCACACTATCGCAAATATCGCGACAGATGCGGAAATAAACGACGATTTGATTCATGAAGGTGTGAAACTGCCTGAAAATCCGGTTACGCCGGCCAGTATCAGACAGCCTGACAACCTGTTGGCAGAAGAATATTACGCTGCTTTAGAAGCTAAGGCGGAACATATCTCATTGCTGCGAGCTGGTGTGTGCGACAACCCGGCTGATGAGAACAAGACCGGAATGCAAACACCGGCGCCTTGTGCCGGCCGATGCGGTTCATGCGCAACAGGTCAGCAGGAGTCATGGGAAGACGATCCTCCTGACTCGAGCAATGGTATAAATCAAGCCGAAGCGGAGCTTATACGCCGGGATACCGCTGTGCAAATAATCCATGCATCAAAAAGTTGTGGCAACATACCGGCGCACTTGGTACGCTGGGCAAATGCCAAACTACAGCCTAAGGTAGACTGGAGGCGTGAGATGGCATCTGTTGTACGAAACGCTGTAGCACAGGTAAGCGGTACTGTAGACTACAGTTACAACAGGCCAAACAGGCGGCAAGGGCAGTTTCGTGATAACAAAATAATACTCCCGTCGCTATGCCAACCAATACCCGAGGTGGCTATAGTGGTGGATACATCGGGCAGTATATCAAACGATATGCTAACCAAAGCGTTAGCCGAGGTATCAGGAGTACTCAAAAGCTGCGGGTCCCGTGGAGTCACTGTACTAGCCACAGATGCCAGTGTTCACACGTGCAAAAAAGTATTTAACGTAAAGCAGGTGAACTTGGTAGGCGGAGGCGGTACAAATATGGGCAGCGGAATAGAAGCGGCATTAAAGCTTAAACCGCGACCGCAGGTTGTAATAGTACTTACTGACGGCTATACACCATGGCCCGGCATACCGCCACAAAAAGCCAAAGTAATAGTTGGCATGATGAGCGACCAAGAAGCACCGGCCTGGGCAAAGACTATTAAAATAGCCTAATTGTCAGCAAAGGTGTGAATATGCCTATATTGCGGCGGTAAAAATTAAAGGTGAGCTTGAGACTAAAAGGCAGTACAAGCCAGTTGTGTTTGTGCTGCCTTTTTATTTCTCTAAAAAAAGAAAGGAGAAATGAAAGATGGAAGAAGTGCGATGCCGGGTACGGTGCAGCGGGCACATGCATACTGTAACATTGACAGAAAGCGGGGCGTTAATGCTGCACGACCATCCCGATCTGATAACCGAGCGTGCTCTTGTAGCCCTTGGCGGTAAGCTTCCACGCTGCCTTGCAATACTTGAGGCGTGGAAACAAAAAGACCGGGCACCACTGCCGCCTGTACTACACCCGGCGCTTAACGAAGCCCAGAAAAAGACAAAAGAACGGGTGATGAGGAACACATTTACAGATCCTTTGTCTGTTTCATTCCGCACACGTGCGGAAGAACGGGTTAAAAAGATAGCAGAGGATCTACTGCAAAAATGCGCATACCGGCGGTCTCAAAGCCGCTGGGCAGGGGGTAACCACATTGCCTGTGCCCGGGTCGGGGAACCGCATATATGTGGCGGTTCCGAACAGGTACGGAGTGAAAATGGCAAGTGGACAGGCACAAATTCATACGTCAGCGCTACTGTTCCCATTTCGTGGTTTACCCGCGTATACCGTCGCGGGTTAGCTGTTGTTGACGGCTGGTTTGTGCTTGATGTGCTTGCCGAAGATGAGAAGGGGTTTACTGTCTTAGCAGGACGACAAGGCCGTGGGTTTGAAGTTAACTTATGGCCGGCCGTTATTACCCGTTCTGCCGACGGTGATTGGCACCTTCGCTGGGTTTCGAGGGGAAATAGCATAGTAACAGTTAAAAAGGAAGGGGAGTAAAAACAATGGAAGAAGTGCAATGCCGGGTACGGTGCAGCGGGCACATGCATACCATAACCCTGACAGAAAGCGGGGCGTTAGTGCTGCACGACCATCCCGATCTGATAACCGAGCGTGCTCTTGTAGCCCTTGGCGGTAAGCTTCCACGCTGCCTTGCAATACTTGAGGCATGGAAACAAAAAGACCGGGCAACACTGCCGCCTGCGCTACGCCCGGCGTTTGACAAAAGAATGAAAAAGTTGTGGCAACGAGCGAGTAATAAATACAATTGTGATCCGCTCGATACGCCGATATTTGAGCGTACTGTAGAAAAGGCAACAACACTGGCACATATAACACTGGGAAAGTGTGCATACAAACGTCAAGAATGGCCTGGCAACACTGACCGGATCCGTATTGGTAAGCCGGACATATGCGGTATGGCCGTAACACAGAAAAAAACAATTATTACTGTTACTATTCCGCCTGTTTGGTTAGCTCGTGTATACCGTCGCGGATTAGCTGTTGTTGACGGCTGGTTTGTGCTTGATGTGCTTGCCGAAGATGAGAAAAGATATCTTGTTCTTGCCGGCCGGCAGGGCAAAGAGTTTGAGATTTATCCCAGCCAAGCATGGGTAAACCGTTCTGCCGACGGTAATTGGCGCCTTCGCTGGGTCTGGAGACAGCAATAATGTTGCAATTGCTGTCTTTATTACCCTTTTTTGCAGGCGCTGCCGCAAAGTGATAGAATATAGGAGGTAAGAGCGAAATCTTACCTCCTTATTTTTCAAAAAAAAGAAAGGAGAAAGCTTTATGAGAAACGATTTCTTGGTTATGGCCACAATTATAATAGTGATTACAATAATTTCGGGGGCTATTCTGATTTATCAACTGACATTGCCTGTAGCTAACTGCGAAATTCAAACAGTAGAAATCAAGGTAGCTAATATTAAATCCATGGAACTGGGAAACGAGATATCAGGCAAAGGGACAGCTGTATTTGGGATCGGGTATGGTTTTATCGGTGAGCACCCTTATTATTATGTATATAAAGAAACCGGGGCGGATCAATATCTGCTGGACAAACTCGATGCTCAAAAGGTCTATCTTGTAGAAAATAATAGCCAACCAAGAATGGTGTATCAATACAAGTATTTCGTAGTTAAGGGTAAGTCGAAGGCAATTAATATCAATGGAGTGAAATATAAACCCGATAGGCTTTTCAGGTATGAAGTTAATGGGGAAACATATGCAATTGTTAAGAATAATACTGATAATCCAGAGTATAAGCCGCTGGCAGAAAAGCTTTCGCTTAAACCTGAGGAAACATTATACGTTAGTTCGTTAAGTCCTCAGATTAAGCTGTATGTGCCTAAAGATACCGTTAAAGTTGAATGTCAACTACCCACCTCTAAAGAGGTAGGCTTGTAAAAGAGCCTGGTTGACCAGCCTAAGTCTTAACTGACTACGTTATATAAGTCATGATACCTATGGATGCTTCTCCAGTCCGTAGATCTATCGCTCAGCATTAAACAGTTCCGAGGGTATGGGCAGTGTGCTAAGCGCAAAAAGCTTATATAACATTGGCGCGGAGAGATTGCCGGAAGGCAGCGTTACTAGCCCCGTAAGGGGCTCCGAAAGGAGAAAATTATGGTATTTGTACTAGATAAACACAAGAAGCCGTTAATGCCATGTTCAGAGAAAAGAGCGAGATTATTGCTTGAACGCAGCAGAGCAGTTGTCCACAAAAAAGAACCGTTTACAATACGGCTTAAAGACAGGACGGAAGAAGAAAGTCAGTTGCAATCCTTAAGATTGAAACTTGACCCTGGCAGCAAAGCGACAGGTGCAGCTGTTTTGGCAGATGATACTAAGGCCATATGGTTAGGAGAAATACATCATAAATCCAATATTAAGAAAAAACTTAAAGACAGACGTGCGTTGAGAAGCAGCAGACGTAATCGCAAGACAAGATACAGGCAGGCACGTTTTAACAACAGGCATCCTGCGAAATGCGTTGCATGTGGTAAAAACGCAAAACATGGCAGCCGATATTGCAGGCCGTGCCAAAAAGCAAGGAACTATGTTGATAACGGGTATCGTGAAAAGCGTTTACCTCCGTCGTTACAGGCCAGAGTTAATCAGACGATTAACTGCGTAACAAAACTGTGTAAGTTGTTGCCTATAACAGCAATCAGCACAGAGCATGTTAAGTTTGATACGCAGTTAATGCAAAACCCGGACATCAACGATGTGGAGTACCAGCATGGAGAATTGTTTGGCTATGAGGTTAAAGAGTATCTGCTTGAGAAATGGGGGCGTAAATGTGCTTACTGCGGCAAAGAGAATGTACCGCTGGAAGTAGAGCATATAATCCCTAAATCCCGAGGCGGCACTGACAGGATAAGCAATTTAACAATAGCCTGTCATAAATGTAACCAAAAGAAAGGTAATATGACAGCAGAAGAATTCGGCTATCCAGAGATACAAAAACAAGCTAAACAACCGCTTAAAGACGCTGCAATGATGAATGCAACCAGATGGGCATTGTACGACAATCTGAAAAAGTTTGGTTTGCCGGTTGAATGCGGCACGGGTGCCATGACAAAGAAACAGCGACTAGCGCACAAACTGCCTAAAACGCATTATTATGATGCATGCTGTGTCGGCGCCAGCACATCTGATGAAATAACAATTTCAACAGAATATGTTTCAATATGGTCAGCCATAGGAAGAGGCACTAGGCAGATGTGCAGGACAGACAAATACGGTTTCCCAAAGGGCTACCGTAAAAACCGGAAGCAGTACTTTGGGTTCCAAACAGGAGATATAGTTAAAGCTAACATACCAAATGGCAAATATCAGGGTAACTTTACAGGACGCGTTGCTGTAAGATCAAGTGGGTACTTCGACATCAAAGACAGTACGGGCAATTGTCTCTGTCAAGGGGTATCATGGAAATATATGCAAGTTCTGCAGAGAAACTCTGGTTGGCAATACGACAAAGAAAGGAGGAACCCGCTCCTCTCGCAACTCAAGTAGCGAGTCTCCGCGGGTAAATATTTTCATGAAACGGATATTAATTAACGGTACTGGGCATTTTAGGGTGAAATGAAAAAGTAACGTCCACTTTGTAGGATTAACTTCCACTAGCATAGGGGTCAGGGTAATTTTTTTGAAATGAGAATCATTTAATTCTACTATTTTGTGGTAGATTTGATATAATTATTAGTGAAACGAGCAGGTTTTATCCGTTTTTTGGGTATAGGAAATAGAAGGTGAAAAATAACCGCTTTTTTTATAAAAGTAAATTCCACCCTATACAGAGCCCTATATAACGGCATTTGTAATACCTAACAGCGATACCTGCCCATTTAGTTTTATGCTCCCAGAAGTGTAGGATTTAGGATAATATCGTCTGGTAAGATATAGTCCGCATCTAACTTCTTGGGGGCATCAGTTCCATGAAGGAAGCTGAATACCGAGTACGGTGACTGGTCGTTTAGCTTCCTTCTGCCATATGAATTGATATGATTCATCATAAGGGTGATGTTTTCTTGCTTATACATGTCAAAACTATGACCTTTTGGGATAACCCTCCGGATTAACTCATGGTTATTCTCTGCAGCGCCTTTCTGATATGGGCAGGAAGGCTCACAGTAAAAGATACGTGTCCTTCGTTTGCCGTCCTTATCGAATTCGATAGCAGAAGGATTAGAAAACTCACTACCGTTATCAGTGAGGATGACCGGAAAGAGTTCCCGAAAGGTATCTGGCCCCAGTCGTTAATAGAGGTTGTCAAATATATCTATAACAGACTGAGAGGTGTTAGCCTCCCGAATAAAAGCCAGCATAAACTGAGAATCAGTAAAATGTATGCTCAGAAGCACTTTTCCACCCTTTGAGCCTTCCACGCTATCCATCTCAACAATAGAGGTATCCGGATTATCGTTTATGAAAGCAAGGAAATCATCATAAGTACGGCCGATCCTACACGATTTATCAACCTTGAAATTGGTGGCAGACTTCTTTCTGAGCCTGTATCTTACCTTTCTGGGCAGGTCGATATTTCTGGCAGCAAAGAGGCCGCAATTAACATAGTTGTAAATGGTCTTCTCGCTATGCATAATAGCATCCCTATTATTAGAGCAAATATGGTGTAAGGATTGACCCTTTTTGATGAGGGGAGTGATGATTTTATCCAGACGTAAGATCTCTTGCTCATCAGTAGAAATACCCTTACGCGACTCAGAAAGGCATAGTTTATACTCTTTTTGAGCCTCAGCTGCAATGTACATGGACTTCTCAAGAGTACAGCTTCTGAAGTTACTGCAACCGTTGCATACATAAGGTGGGTTAGACAGAAGGGGACATACATACTTCCCATAATCAGGACATACTGTATAGCATTTAGGACAAAACCGGCAGAAGCGGTTTCTGCAGCTAGAGCTGTCGCAGATGTAGGAATGCTGACAATCGAAACGATGTATGCAATCATTAAATGACTTACCGTAACAGCCAGCTTTTCTGTATACGATATGTTTTTTGACCTCTTTAGCAATAGAAGTACAATCACGGTCGAGTAATCTAGCAATTGCCTTAAATGACATAGAATCATTAAGTGATTTTTCAATCGTGATTCTTTCACTGAGAGTAAGATGTTTAGACTTGGGCATAACAAAACCTCCTCAAATACAGGCAGGTATTACTGTATGGACAAATGCCAAATATAGTATAACACTTTGTATAATTAAGGTCTATCCTTTTATTTGTAAGATTAATTTCCACTATTGGATGTGATAGGGGTGGAAGTTACTTTTTCAATTGAGGAAAAGATGCGAAATCTCTGTTTGAGGTGAAAGATCCCTTGTCAACTACTTTAGTTTGTGATATACTTCCATTAAACGGTTCCTCCTCATTTTGTTTCTCTGATATAAGTATATTATATACCTTTAGAGGCAGGAACCGCTACTCCAAATTCCATGAAATTTTGGACATCTTCATTATACGAGCAGGCCTTAGGATGTGCGGCGGGAATCCTCTCCAATTTATTGGAGAGATGAGAGCCGTTTTCGCTGGGCATTAATTGCTTGCCATCAAAAACATATTATGGTATAATCAAGGTGTAGTCTTGTAGCCTGTACACAGGTGTATGCCATGTGGAATGGTGTACCGTATATTCACATGTTGCGCAAAATGGCAAGGTAGCTACAGTACATTATGTCCTACGTTGTAAACTGAATATTTGGCGGTTGCAGCAAGTAATCCTTTGCTGTGTAAAATATTCAAGGTGCCGCGTATTAAAGTATCTGTGGAGAGTAGGTATTACCTACCCAGCAGTAGTGGCGTTGGACACGCTGGAGATGTACCGATGGAATGGACATCATTTCATCGGGAATCCGAAGCTCGCCAATAAATTGGCGATGTAGTTCACTGGTAATAAGCATAAAACTAATACGGCTTCTCTATACATTGGGTACAAAAAAAGAGAAATACGATCCAGTTGAAGTGTTGGGAAGCATAAGAAAGCAACAAATAGCACAGGCCGCGTAAAAGAGGGGAACCGGGTGGAGTAGGCAGAATTTCCTCCATTAGGGCATAGACCCTGCATACGAGCAAAAGGAGCCTCCACCGGTCCTCCTACATAGTACGAAGGAATGTGAGGCATGATAGGGTTAATGAGGGGGACAAAAAGGTGGTTATCTACCCGGATAAAATAAATGATATATGCTGCCTTATGGGAATTATCTTTGACAATGCAGTCTTGTCAACCCGTACAAAAACCTGCCTGGGTATCAGGCAAGAAAATAGATGAGGCAAGTTTTTTGTGCCCTGACGGCTTCGGGGTTGACAATCCCACTTATGCCAAATACCTAATAATTAAAAGGCAGCGAATGCGAATATCTGCAATAGGGCAAACACTCTCATTTTCAGAACCGATGAAAGTTGGAGAAATCTAAAGAAATTCTGAGAACGAGGGTGAAAAATAAATCAAAATATTGAGATAGGGGGATTTGTTATGAAATGGAACATCGGCTGGGGTGTCATATCGAGCTGCAATATGAAATGTGAATTTTGTTACAGCAAAAAAACGAGACAGGAAGTGCAGCAGCTTTCTTTTTCACAATGGAAGAATTTTATCGATCAGAATTGCGATAGCGTAAATAGCATCAATTATGGTACTGGCGAAAACACGCTTAGCGACGACTGGTTTAGGTTAGTGGATTATATTGGCACCCATTATCCGTTTATTCGGCAGGCACTTACAACAAACGGATATCTGGTAAAGAGGGTCCGTGAGAACGCCGAATTCGATAGAATTGTAAAAAACTGTATTTCGGAAATTGATGTTTCACTAGATTACTGCATACCGTCCAAACACAATGCGTTCAGGGGGTTTGATTCTGCGTATGAATTGGCTATCAAAACGCTTTCATATTGTGAAACGAATGGTATAATATCGACCATAGTGTTTATGGGAACAAATTTAACTCTTGAGATACAAAACATCAGTGGACTATTCGATATAGCTAAGGCATACCATTCGAAACTGCGACTGAATATATTCAGGCCTACGGATGGCATTAATGACCATTCAAAAAGATTTATCGCTGACTTTTCAAAAATAATAGACGCATTGAAATGGATTAATGAAAATCATAAAATCATCGCCATCGATGATCCATTGTTCGCTTCCGTGTTATGCGATGACTATGAGCAAATTGACCCGTCCGGGCTTCAGAGCCTACGCATCCTTCCAGATGGAAGCATAACACCTTCCACCTATTTGCTCAAAGAGAAATTCAGAAAATTCAATATACTGGAGAACCATGTGCTGAGCAAAATAGATTCAACGAACGTGGGTATCGAGTTTGATACGCCAGCCGAATGCGCACAGTGCAGGTATGTGGACAAATGTCGTGGAGGAGTGTATGACAGAAGATATCTGTGGTATGGTTCCTTCAATAGCAGGGACCCGTATTGTTTATATCGGCCGGAGAATTATGTGCCGGACTTCAAGGTTCGAATTTCAAAAGTTGATTCTTTCCAGTCGATCCATCATGGATATCTGCCCACTATGTTCTTTGGCGTCTAGCGTGTATGTTTTGTCGGCACACTTGTACAGGGCTTCAATTAGTTTGGAGGATTATTATGAGTTACGATTTGTCATGCTGCTTCAGAAATGGCGATAAAAACAAGTATAGGATCTTATGGGAAATAACGGATATGTGTAATCAGCGATGCCCATTTTGTCATGCAAAGGGGACCAACAATATAACCATTGAGGACGTCAAGAAAATACTAGATAATCTAAAAATACTTCAGATAAAAGATATCATTTTGACGGGGGGGGAGCCATTCCTCAGGAAGGATATTTTTGAAATTATGGATATGATCCAGCGAGGAGGATACTGCGTAGATTTGTGTACTAATGGCACGTTGCTGGATAAAGAGAAAATCAGCAATCTCAAGAAGTATGTTTCGGAAATCTCCGTGTCGCTTGACGCTCACAATCGCGAGTTGTATCGGGTGCTCAGAGGCCGAGATGACTTTGACAAGGTAATTCAGAATATTAGGGAGTTGGTCTTCCAAGGGATCGCGGTTCACCTGATCTGCACATTAAACTCCCATAATTATCCATTTGTTGAGCAGATCATAGCTCTTGCAGAGGAATTACGCGTTGACTCAATTGCGGTGGCAAATATTATTGCAGATATAGCAAATGATGTTGACTATGTAAAAAGCGTTCTACTGACAGATGCCCAATGTAAGGATATCATGTTGTTGATTGAGCGGTTGCGACCTGTCACAGGAATCATCATAAATACGAAAAATATACGTAAAGTGTGTGACAACAAGCAGTGTATGGCGGGAAAAAACATTCTGGGAATTACCAGTGATGGATACCTGATCAGTTGTATCATGAGGAGGAATTCTAGAAAAATTAAAATCACGGGGAAAATTGATGCGCAGATGCTACATGATCTGACGGCCGATTATATGGAAAGTTTTCAAAAATAACTGGAAATTCAATATATTTCCAGCATAATCCGCATAGCTTTCAATAGAGAGCCTAAAGAGAGTTAAGGCATAACATAATGCACGATATAGTGACATTATTGTACATTACTACGAAAATAACTTAACCCCCTTCCAAGACCTCAAAGACTCTTGGAAGGCTTGCTCCTTACTACGAAAATAACTTAACCCCTTCCAAGGTTTCAAAGACTCTTGCGAAGGCTCGCTCCTTGACAATTTAATATATTAATCCTAAAAAGGACAATACTACCCTATGCAAGTATAATTGTCTATACTTGCCAGATAGATATGCGGTATAATGAAAATACTTCAATTATACAGGTTGCTTTACCTCAAAACCAAGTTTTTGAAGTTCATAAACCATTCTTGCAACTCGCTTTTGCTCTGTTTGAAGCCTGCGTGCTTCAAAACAGCTTTCATTATACTTTGTATCTGTTTTAAGCATAGTATAGATGATTACAAGTAGTTTCCTGGCAAGAGCTATAATTGCTTTTTTAGGACCTTTACGCTGCTTAATCTTCCAATACCAGGCACAGAGATACGATTTCCTTTGGCGGGTTATTACCCAGGCGAATTCACAAAGTGTCACCGCCGGTGTATAATTGACCCAGGAATAACGAGAAGGAATTGACCCACCCCCTGGCGAATTATCCCTCTGATTAATCCTATAAAAAGATCGGAGGGAAATAAATGCTAGGGAGTGGATCTATTATCATGTTACACGAATTAAGAGCAAAGGGCAAGAGTATTCGCGCAATCGCTCAAGAAACCGGTCTTTCAAGAAATACTGTGAGAAAATACCTCAGAGCATACGGTATCCCTCAAAGGAAACCGCATCCTAAAAGGGGTTCAAAGCTTGATCCCTACAAGGATACTATTCAACAGATGATAAATTCAGGGATATTCAATTGTGAGGTTATTTATGAAAGGATTAGAGAGGAGGGCTATACTGGCGGCCGTACCATCTTGAGGGACTATGTAAGGCCATTCAGGCCTACCAAACAGGTTCCTGCTGTGTGCCGCTATGAAACCAAACCAGGCCAACAAGCCCAGGTTGACTGGAGTGAATATACCTACATTGATGAAGAGAGCGGTGAAATGCGTAAACTTTATATCTTTGCCATGGTATTGGGTTATTCCAGGGCCATATACGTGGAATTTACAAACCGCTGCAATGTTCATACTTTCATTCGTTGTCTTATCCACGGATTTGAATACTTTGGCGGAGTAACTGACATAGTGCTCACTGATAGAATGAAAACCGTAATACTTGGCACTGATGAGAACAACAAGCCGATATGGAATTCCACATTTGAAGATGTGGTGCTACTCTTGGATTTATTCCCAGGGTATGTAGGGCACGGCGTCCGCAGACTAAAGGCAAGGTAGAAAGCAGTATAGGGTTTGTTAAAAATAACTTTTTGGCGGGCAGGAGGTTTACAGACTACGGTGATTTAAACCGTCAGGCGATAGCGTGGTGTGAAAAGAAAAACAGGAGGATACACGGCACTACTGGCGAAAGGCCTATTGACCGCTTGGAAAAAGAAAACCTTAAACCCCTGCCTGCCCCTGATAGATACCAAAAATTCATGGAAGAAGTAAGAAAGGTTCACAAGGATGGTCTGTTGAGCTTTGACGGTGTGAGGTACGGTGTGCCGTGGCAGTATAGCGGGAAAGAGGTGATTGTAAGGGATAAAAACAGCAAAATTGAAATCCTTTATGAAGGAAAGGTGATAGCGACCCACGAAAAACATTACCGTTCGAGGAGTATAGTTTTTATCAAAGATCAGTATAAAGGCCTTAAAGAAGCTGAGGGCATGATTTATCCTAAGCCAATAGCAATTAAATCGTCTTTCCTGGAAGTAGAGAAGCGTTCTCTGGGGATTTATGAAAGCCTTCTGGAGGTAGATAGGGCATGATAGACTTTGAAAAAGCTCGGACTCACCTTGAAGAACTAGGTCTTTCAAATGCAGCGTCCCTCCTTGATGCCCTACTTGAGAAGGCTCAGCATCGAAACAGTACGTACGTTGATTTTTTAAACGACCTTCTAGAAGCCGAACTTGTTGAAAGGCAAAGGCGGAATATGGAGGTAAGGACGAAGCTTGCCAGGCTCCCGTATAAAAAGACTCTGGAGGAATTTGACTTTACCTTTCAACCCAGTATTGATGAGAAAGCGATAAAGGAGTTAGCCACGATGGCCTTCGTTCACCGGGAGGAGAACGTAATATTTCTTGGCCCACCTGGAGTAGGGAAGACGCGCCTTGCTGTAGGGCTTGCTATGGAAGCCCTATCACAGGGGATATCGGTTTATTTTAGCAGCCTTATAAGGCTTATTGAAGACCTCAAGAAGGCCTATGAAGAGAACCGATTAGAGAAGCGAATGAGAATATATACGAGGCCTAAGCTTCTTATAATCGATGAAGTAGGGTATCTTCCATTAGATGGTCTGGGTTCGAATCTCTTTTTCCAGCTAATAAGTGCTCGTTATGAGAGAGGGAGCATAATTCTGACAAGCAACAAAGGCTTTGGGGAATGTGGGGAGCTAATGGGAGATCCTGTGCTTGCCACTGCGGTATTAGATAGATTATTACATCATGCTCACATAATTAACATAAGGGGCAACAGCTACCGTCTAAAGGACAGATTAAAAGCCGGGCTATATGCTAGTCAGCGTGATAATGCTTAATTTAAAAAGCCCGGGTGGGTCAATTTAAATCCGCTATTGACAAATTATGCAATAGCTGCTTCATTCGGTGTGTCAAGGGCAAATTGCTCAATTTGTTCTTTTATGTTGCGCTCTAAGGTGCGTCATGATATAATAAGTGTGTAGTAGCGTAGAATGGTTGTGATGAAATATGCTTGCGGAATGCAGGATTCATATAAAGAATTACTAAAAAAATAACTTAACCCCCTTCCAAGACCTCAAAGACTCTTGGAAGGCTTGCTCCTTGACAATTTAATATATTAATCCTAAAAAGGACAATACTACCCTATGCAAGTATAATTGTCTATACTTGCCAGATAGATATGCGGTATAATGAAAATACTTCAATTATACAGGTTGCTTTACCTCAAAACCAAGTTTTTGAAGTTCATAAACCATTCTTGCAACTCGCTTTTGCTCTGTTTGAAGCCTGCGTGCTTCAAAACAGCTTTCGTTATACTTTGTATCTGTTTTAAGCATAGTATAGATGATTACAAGTAGTTTCATGGCAAGAGCTATAATTGCTTTTTTAGCACATAATTGAAATTATGCAAGTACATCAAACTCATTTTCATCCTTGGTTGTGATTGTGAAATCATGATCCGTTGTAAAATATAAGTTCAGAAAGGAGTTCCTTATGAATTGCTGTTTTGTTCCATTGAAAAAGGGGATAAGATTACAATGGGATATTACCAATCGATGCAATCTGAAATGTATACATTGCTGTGCGAGTAAAGAAGAGGTAGAAGAGCCAACAACCGTTGAGTATATTGATAGAGTGGTCGATATACTTGCTAAAAACGATGTGATGAAGGTGACGATTTCCGGAGGAGAACCCACACTGAATAAAATGCTTTACTATATTGTATCGAAACTGAAGGAAGCGGGAATCAAGGTCGGGATTGTCACCAATTTATATTACGACTATACCCTTATCGAACCGTTGATAGACAAGTTGGATTCAATTACTACTAGTATTGATGGACCTGCGGATATCCACAACAATATCCGAGGACAGAATTGTTACGATACGATCCTTCATAATATTCTGAGAATAATAAGGGTAAAGAATGTGAAAGTCATTACTACGCTCAGCAAATTGAACTACGGGCATATAGAGGAAACGGTTTCTTGTTTAGCTGGGATAGGTGTGAAAAACATCATGTGCGCCTACATAACGCCGCGGGGGAAAGGGGCGCTCAATAAAGAAATGCTGGAACTTCAGATTGACAAAAATAAAATAGAAAATCAGATACAGCGATTATCCGAAAAGTATGGGGTCAATATATCGTCCAGCGTGTGTTCACATTACTTTAAAAGTCTGGACAATCAATGTTTAGCAGCAAATAAGATTTTTTACCTATCTGCTTCGGGAACCTTGCATCCCTGCCATCTCTATACGGAATATGGTATCAGTATTTTTGAGGATCAATGTTTTGATCTAGTAAGAAATTGGTATCACAATAGTCACATTCTTGGGGAAGAGGTAAAATCATGAACGGTGAATATTCTGGTAATTTGGGGATTATATCCATGCCTGGTACGAAAAAGTTTTGCTCGAAAATTGATTTTTACTTAAAACAGTGGCGTGAAACCGATCATACGTTTATCATCGATGCGGAATATCCAAGATTTTCTAGCGGTGACGGAAAGGTAGTACTCACCGAATCGGTAAGAGGAAAAGATATTTACATCGTGTCAGATCCCTACAACTACTCTATTACCTATAAAATGCGCGGAATAGATACGAACATGAGTCCTGATGACCATTATCAGGATATCAAACGGGTAATATCGGCGATAAACGGAAAAGCGTGGAGGATCAGCGTGATCATGACCATGCTCTATGGGTCACGGCAGCATGCTCGCAATTGCCGGGAATCGCTAGACTGTGCCGTGGCCTTAAGAGAACTAGAGAACCTCGGTGTAAAAAATATAATAACCTTTGATGCTCATGACCCCAGAGTTCAGAATGCTATTCCCTTAACCAGCTTTGACAATCTGTATCCCAACTATCAGATGATGAAGGCGCTGGTAAGAAATGTGGGCGATATTTCTATTGATCCTTCTAGAATGATAGTGGTCGCACCAGATGCGGGAGGAATTCAGAGATGTTTGAAACTCGCCGAGTCACTGAATCTGAATATTGGGATGTTTTATAAAAGAAGGGATACAACTCATGTGACCGAGGGACATAATCCAATTTTGTTCCACAAATTTTTGGGTGACAATTTATTTGGGAAAGACGTTATCATAGTGGACGACATAATGGATACGGGAGAGTCGTTGATAGATTCATTTACTGAGCTTAAGAGAGGCGGTGCCAAGAGAGTGTTCGCGTTCATTACGTTTGGAATGTTTACGAATGGATATGAGTGTTTCGAAGTGGCGTATAGAAACCATTTGTTTGACAAAATATTTGTTTCAAATTTGATATACCGACAAGAGGAACATATCGCAAGGGAATGGCTTGTTGATGTTGATTTATCGAAATACGCTGCGTATATTATTGAATCAATAAACAAGGAGATTTCGATCAGCAAAATACTGGATCCAAAAACAAAAATAAGTAAATTAATAGAAAGTCTGAAGTAGGGTGATCCATATGTCTAGAAAGTATTATCTTGGTGTTTTAGATTCCTGTATCGAAGTATGCTCAAATTGCTCCGAAACATTTATGAGCGCGATTTTTGATTCCCTTCCTCATATTGCTGGCCTCATACTTCAGGAAGAACTTAGATTATACCAAAAGCTATTTACAGTCAATTTATGGCTCTGCTCCAAAGATGTAATTGCCCAAAGGAGAAACATTCTCAGTGGCCAACCGAAACAGATCGTTGTCCATGGCGGAAGCAATCAGGACTTATACAAAACCGCACAGCTTTATCAGGGGAAAGATAAGGATACCTACTTGTTTGATGAAGATGATTGTATCGTAGAAAAGCGAAACGATCTTCATTATCTGGATTGTTACTTTGCCAATTTGAAATCGTGGATACCGCGCTATATTTTAAAGAGTATAATAATGGAATACTTCTTCAGTCAAGGGTACGTGGAAATGCATTGTTCCGCCATCGATTATGGAGGGAAAGCGGTTTTATTCATTGGCTCGAAAGGTAGTGGAAAAACCACGGCATTATTATCGCTTTTAGCGTATAATCATTCGGCTAAAATCATTTCTAACGACCGGTCTCTGCTCAAATACAATCCGGAAGCGGAATGTATAGATGTGATATCAGTCGACAGCACCATACGGATAGGAACTGGCACCTATAAAGCTATATTTGACAGCTATAAAGACAACGCGTTTTTAGATTGCCTGCGTCAGGCAAAAAAAGTTGGAAACAAGCTGAATGTTTCTTTTGAAGAATTATCCGATTTCGTGTGTATCGAACCAGTGAAAGTTTCAGCGATCGTTGCCTGCAGCTTGGATTTGAACTGCTGTTCCGAGATCGAAAACAACGATCATGCAGTCGGTTTATATGATTATTTATTCGAGGATGACAATGAACATCCGAACTGGCTGCATATATTTTCACGAAGAAATGGATTGGCTGAAAACGAAATAATGAACAGCCGGATACAGTATTTTACTGCAAAAATCGGCTTCGATATTAGGGAATTTGCGGTGAAGTTTTATGAATGCATGGGTGGTGGCATATGAGCGAATTATTGTATAAAAAAAGCATGGAAATCATAAACGATTATTATCCGTCGCTTTTAGAGGAATATTATCAAAATGCGATGAAGGTGCCTCAATATATTTTTAATCATATATTCAGAATCGTTTTACAGGTAAATGATACGGTGCACATATCCAAAATGTACAGAAAACTTCTCGAAAAACAGCTGCCATCTGGGGGCTGGGGGAGCTTGCAATCGAATTCTGAGGGTCTTTATGGCATAACGGCAACCGCATTACAGCTGTTGTTTTGGACTATTGACCGATTGCGAAACGACGAAAGTTCAGTTAAGATTATTGAAGACTCGATAGCAAGGGGCATTGATTACCTGTTGCGGACAGATGGTGATGAATATTGGGTGGAAAAAAATTCTTCTGATCGAAAACATGGAATACTGGATCTGAACCATTATATATTACAGTGTTTGTACTATGCACTGAATTATGAGAACGGATCCGATAAAAAATTCCAAAAGGGGGAAACGGCTTACTGGTATGATAAGCTGTCAAACTTTTATCTGAGGACGCAGGAGGAAGACGGAGGATGGCATGAAATTGGGAAGCCGCGTTCTAGAGTAGGAACGACGTCAGATGCTTTGCGTGCGTTGCTTCCAAACAAAAAGTATGTCAAGTATATTGGCAGAGGGATTCTGTTTATCATCCATAATCAAAATCCTTATTACGGTTACTGGGATGCGGGAAATTTAGATAAATGTTTCGATGCTTCCAAAGCGCTGATAAACTCCGTCTGGGCGAATGATAATATTTTCACCAGTCTTGATAGTATCGATAAGGGATTGGATTATATCCTAACATATGATGTCGACAGGATGAATTTTGAAGAAAAATGCGATTTGATGACAATTTTAATAGACTATGTGGATTTGTATAAAGGGAAAAAATATTTTATGGCCAAAAAGTTCTTCTGACGTGGGAATGACTGAATAGAATAGAATATAGGACTTACGCAAAAGTCTGACGAACCTTGAAAATCTAATATTTTAAGCTGCGAAGTTTTCGAAGATGATTGTTCTTATGCTATCCTCACCTATAACTTTTGGCACAAATTTGCCTTTGCTGAGGGAAGTATATACTGTAAATACCTTATCTCCGACTTCTATCTCGGAAGTCGATTTGAGGTAATTTACGGTATCTCCTATAGTCTCGAATCTATGAATTATCCTCATATATTCGACAAACATATAGGAGATAAACACCAGGGTTAAATGCCCTTGCAGCTTTGTATAATCCCGCATATGGCATTTCTCAAAACCCAGGTGTTGCTACCATAGTTCGTAAACTCCAATATCATGGACCTTATATAGAAGCCGACAGAGGGATAGTATCTCATGATGATCTTCGTTAAATCGTCCCCTATGGCCGATAAAGCCCTATTTATTGCATCATGAGATACTATTCCTATAGCAGTGGTTACTGACAGAGCGGTGGGTATTTCCACAACAATATAGTTTGGCATAATCACGGTTAACATATTGCCAGACATCAGTCATGTAGAATAGTAACTAAAAAAGCACATTCAACGCGGAATTCAAAGTGGGGTGGTATTTCTGACTATGTATATTGAACTTTTGAAAAAGAGTTTCCAACAACAGTTTGTTTATCGAACTAATACTACCATACATGTATTTACTTCGTTTATTTATCTCTTTGTTACAGTAAATATATGGACTGCGCTTTACAGGGGAAAAGGTATTATAGACGGCATTTCGCTGAAAGAAATGGTTACATATGTATTAATGGTACAATTTGTGACAACAATAGTACGCCTTCCTGTAAGCAAATATGTTGCAGGCAGAGCGAGCAGCGGCATTATTTCAATTGATTTCATAAGACCTGTAAATTTAAAATTCTGTGCTATATTTGATTGCTTGGGCGGTGCTTTGTTCAACGTCATTGTGTTTGTCGTTCCAATAGTTGTACTTGGGAGTATGATGTGGGGGATTGTATTGCCGTCTCAGCTTTATCAATGGCTGCTCTTTGTGCCCTCGCTATTTATGGCAATCATTCTCTATTCAACAATGGAATACATTATGGGTCTTACTGCATTTTGGACCAAAACGGATTTCCATATCAGTTGGATTGTTCGGTCGTTCATGACTCTATTTTCAGGCTCATATATTCCCCTTTGGTTTTATCCTGAGCCGCTTAAAGTAATTGCCAACTTTTTGCCGTTTCAATATTTTATATTTAAGCCTATCAATATATTTATGGGGAAAGCCACGTTTGAAGAAGCATTGTTTATTATTTTATTTCAAATAATCTGGTTTTTGATTCTTTTGACTTTAGAATGCATAACATGGTATTTCGCACGGAAAGTTGTTACTGTTCAGGGAGGTTAGAGCATGGAATACATGTCCTTATATTTTGATTTTATAAAAATAAAGCTTAAAAGTATTACTGAATATCCGGGGGCTTTTTGGGCTCATAGCATTGCAAAGATGATGGGATGGGGAGCAGATCTAATTGTTGTATATTTAATGGTACACAAGTTTGAAAGCATTTTAAGTTGGTCAGCGTATGAAGTGCTGTTTTTATTTTCAATGGATGCTACATCTTACGCTCTGGCGGGATTTTTTATGTTTAACCCCTTTGCAATGTTATCTCAGCACATACAAATGGGAACATTTGATGAAATGTTGACAAAACCACTTAATCCATTTTTTTATCTTTGTTTTAAAGGCTTTACAACTGGTTACTTAGGAAATCTAATTTCAACTGTAACTGCAATGATCATTTGTATTATAAAACTCAATATTTCAATGAGTTTTGTGAATATTTTTTATTTAATCATAATTATTATTGGCTCGGCACTTATTCATTCTGCATTATTTATGTTTTCTAACATTCCTGCATTCTGGATTGTTAAGACAGATGCACTGTCATCGTTCAGATGGGCGCTTGATGAATTTATTCGATATCCGATATCGATTTATGATAGATGGATACAAATAATGCTTACCTTTGTCTTTCCTGTTGCTTTTATCAATTTTTATCCGTCTCAATACTTTTTGCAAAAAAGTGATTTTTTAGGATTTAGTCCGTTTTTTGCTCACATGACGGTAGTAATTGGCAGTATATTGTTTGTTTTGGGTTATATGTTCTTTTTTGTTGGAGTTAGGAATTATAAAAGTACTGGTTCATAAATGGTTACTACTCAGTCGATAGGCAAATTTAAAAAATTCCTGTGTATTTAGACATACATGCGACTAACATTGTACCAACAAACGGATGAAAACCACCTAGTTTCGCTGTATACTGTAGATACGGTGAAGAAGATCGAGTCTTCTTAGTGCTTTTAAGCCCGTTCTCAAGACTGATTTCAGCTTCCTGCTTGTACCACAAATTGTTGCCACTTTAATGTGAGCACGCAGGGTAGATTAATGATATTCAGGAAGCTGCGCCGAATATTACAACCGTATGAGGAGTGCGATTAGAATGGAAGTAATATACGAGCGTTGTTGTGGGTTGGATGTCCATAAGGACAAAATAGTTGCATGCGTCATATCCGATGGCAGGAAAGAAATAAAGACGTATGGAACTGTAACGGATGATTTGCTTTCGTTGCTTGATTGGATCAAGAGCGAAGGATGCCAAATGGTTGCCATGGAAAGCACAGGCTCCTACTGGAAGCCGGTACATAATCTATTGGAACTAGAAGAGATTCCGGCAATGGTGGTTAATGCTCAGCATATCAAGGCGATGCCTGGGCGAAAGACTGATGTAAAGGATGCGGAATGGATCGCAGATTTGCTAAGACATGGGTTGCTTAAGGGCAGCTATATTCCAGGCCGTGAGCAACGGGAACTGAAGGAACTGGTACGATATTGCAGCTGAAATCGGGACTGATATGAGTGTATTTCCGAGTGCAGGACACCTCGCATCATGGGCCGGAATGTGCCCCGGAAACAATGAAAGCGCTGGAAAGAAGAAGAGTGGCAAGACCAGGAAAGGGAACAATACTCTGCGATGTACTCTGGCTGAGTGTGCAAAAGCAGCGGGGCGAAGTAAGGATACTTATTTATCAGCCCAATATAAAAGGATTGCTGCCTGTCGAGGCCGTAATCGGGCAGCGGTAGCAGTCGGCCATACAATATTAACTATTGCCTATCATATTATAAAAGACAATACATCTTATAAAGATTTGGGCGCAGATTATTTTGACCGAAAGAGAAAAGAGGATATTGCCCGCAAAGCACTGAAACGCCTTGAGGCTTTGGGGTATAAAGTAAGCATTGAAGAAGCAGCTGTATAATAGCATCTGTAAATATAGATAAACGAGCAGTTCCCCTGAATATACCATACATATTTGGGGTAAAGGAGTATTTTTATATCTTTTACCTGTATCGGCGAGGTTGAGGTTGTCCCAAACGTCGTAGAATTTCTGTAGCGCATCCTACCTTATTATTTCATGCTAATGCTCCTTCATGGGATTTTATCCCATTTATCTTCCGAGACAACGCTTCCCTTAAGATCGGTATGTCTTTGTAACTATTTATCCTATGAAAGTGTTTTTCTGCCTCCAATAGCCCTGCCGCACTCCATCTTAGCACCTGTTCACCATTCTTCCACCGTTTTACATTTCGGCTTAAACTGCGTACTATATCAAATGCCGATTCTATCGGATTGGTGGAAGACAATGTCCTGGTTAATAAATCGGATAACCCTAGACGTTTCACTGTTAGGGTTTCCTCTAAACCTTCTAAAAGGCTGGCTGCCGCCCCTGGATAGTCTCTCTGCAGTTCGTTAGCCAATGCTTTTAGTTCTTTTTCCGCCCTCGAAGCGTCTTCCATGCTCCATGCTTTATCCAGCTTGCGCTTAACCCAATCATGTTGATTTTCGGGTAAATGGTCCAGTACATTACGCTTCTTATGTACCTGGCAACGTTGGACCAAAGCCTTTTGTCCAAATATATCTCTAACAGCAGCTCTTAAGGCTTTTGAACCGTCTATTATAACCAACAGCCCTTTGTCGCTACATAGCCCTCTATCCACTAAATCTGCTAATAGTTGTTTGCAAACGGTGGCATTCTCCGTAGCCCCTTCCCATAAACCGAGTATATGTTTGTATCCATCGCTATCTAGCCCCATAGCCACTATTACTGTATGATCAGCCATTACTACGCCGTCTATGTATAGAGCCACTATATCTAGATTATCTAAACGCCTGGTTAACATCTCCGATAATGCTGTTTTTGTGCGCTCAATAAAGTGGCGGCTTATTGTGCTTTTAGATATATCTCTTGCATCCAAGGAGCTTCCCACGGGTTCTAACCCTTTGCTATATTGCCTGGTAGACAGGCCATATAGCATGCGTTCCATAGCCATTTGGCCTAATATATCTTCATCGTGAAACATTTTATATGTCTATAACACCAGTTCCTTACCATCAATAGTGCGGACCCGTGGATGTTCTACTTTGACTTTACGGCCACCCAATACTACCTGTCCCTGTTCTTTACCATGACGATACGCTTTGCGCTCAGGGTTGCGCTTACCGTTCGGTCCCACGTATTGGGTTGCTTCTTCTTCCATCATGGCCTTAATAACGTTAAGGCCAACGGTTACTGAGAAGGCAAGTAGGCCTTCTTTGACAGCTTGCAGCAGGTCATTTATTTGTTCTTGATTAATGTTAGGGTAAGCTGCCGCCATAATTTGAGGTGAAAGATCCCTTGTCAACTACTTTAGTTTGTGATATACTTCCATTAAACGGTTCCTCCTCATTTTGTTTCTCTGATATAAGTATATTATATACCTTTAGAGGCAGGAACCGCTACTCCAAATTCCACGGAATTTTGGACATCTTCCGAGGTTTTCAGGGTAGCCTACTATTAAATTATAGTTACTACTCAGCCGTTAGCAAAACTGTAAAATAAAATTTTGACAATCAAACCGTCGGGAATTATGTTATGATGGAATAGAAGATTATGATTTGAGGCGGTGATTAAGAGATGGATGAATCAGAATCAAAAATCATTAGGACATACGATGAAGACATCGATGCGGTAATAGTCATGGTGAAAGATATGAGCTTACACATTGATTTGTTAAATGGAACCATCATATGCCTCAATAACAAGATTGTAGATTTAGAAGCATTTAATGCTAGACAAGAAATACAAATTGCTGAACTTGAAGCCAGGCTCAACAAAAACAGCGACAACAGCAGCAAGCCGCCATCATCAGATGGATACAAAAAAGCTGTGTATAACACCCGCCAAAAGAGCGGCAAGCTCAGCGGCGGCCAACCCGGTCATGAAGGTGAAACACTGGAGAAAGTTCAGAATCCTGATGAAATTATCGAATACAAAGTAGCGGACACCTGCGATTACGGATGCAGCTTAACCGATATTGGGGCTGTTAAAAGAACCCGTCAGGTATTTGATATATCAGAACCGCAGATTAAAGTAACCGAATATGTGACCTATGAGAAAGTATGTCCAATATGCGGTAAGGTATATAAGAGGGAATTCCCGGCCGAGGTGACTCAACCGGCACAATATGGTCAAAATATGTGTGCATTGATGAATTATCTTACATACTATCAGCTGTTGCCATTGGAAAGGGCAGCTGAAACGGATCGAGATGTTACAGGCCAAAAAGTCAGTGAAGGGACACTGGTAAATGCCGCAACCGCTCTTTATGAAGGATTAGAAGGCCCTGTAGAAGAGATCAAGCAGAGTATTATTGACTCAGAAATAGCGCATCTCGACGAAACCGGTATACGTTCAGAAGGAAGCACCAAATGGCTGCATGTAGCATGTACCGATAGAGCTGCTTATTATGCTGTCCACGAAAAAAGTCCAGCGGTTAAATGTCAAGGTCCAATTGGAAATATCCGTAATATGGCAAACACTCTCGTTTTCAGAACCGATGAAAGTTGGAGAAATCTAAAGAAATTCTGAGAACGAGGGTGAAAAATAAATCAAAATATTGAGATAGGAAGGAACAAAGATGGCTATTATTGAAGTAAAGAATTTGTATAAAGAATTTAAAGTTTATAAAAGAAACTCTGGTTTTTTTGATACTGTTAAATCTCTTTTTCACCGTGAATTTGAAATAAAAAGAGCTGTTGAGGATGTATCGTTTTCAGTAGCTAAAGGCGAGCTTGTAGGGTACATAGGGCCAAACGGGGCCGGAAAATCCACGACTATCAAAATATTGACCGGAATTCTTTACCCTACATCTGGAGAAGTTTTGGTTAGGGGAATCGTTCCTCAAAAAAATAGAAAAGAAAATGCTATGCATATTGGTGTGGTGTTTGGTCAACGTAGCCAGCTATATTGGGACTTGCCCATGATAGATACATTTGATCTTTATAAAAAGATGTACAAAATTGATGATAAAATCTTTAAACAAAATGTTGATTTTTATACGGATATTTTAGACATGGGAGAGTTCATAAACCGTCCTATTAGGCAATTGTCACTTGGCCAAAAAATGAGAGCAGAATTTTCAATCGCGCTTCTACATAATCCGGATATCTTGTATCTGGATGAACCTACAATAGGACTGGATGTGCTCACTAAAAAACGTATAAGAGAGTTTATAAGACAAATAAACAAAGAGCGGCAGACAACAGTAATTCTGACAACTCATGATATGGATGATATCGAACAAATATGTGACAGACTTATACTCATTGATAAAGGAAAAATCCTGTATGACGGAAAAGTAGAGGAGTTTAAAACCAACTTTTCAGAAGAAAGCATTATAGAGTTTAGTTATGGACAAAAGTATGGAAGCGATGATAAGGATATTCTCGAAGTTGAGGGTATAAAGTTGTCTGATGGTGAAAATAGCAAAAAATATGCTTCATTTAACAAAAAGCAGTATACAGCAGCTCAAGTAATTCGAATGCTTATGGGTATATATGATATTATAGATTTTTCGATTAAAGACCCAAAAATCGAAGATATCCTAATTAAGATGTACACAACAGTTGGAAATAGAGGGGGAGATAATCAATGATAGACATGAAACGTGAGCAAGAAATACTGATTAAAATTACTAAAAGTATTTTAGAGCAAAAAGATTTAGAGTTAGATAACACAATAATAAAAGCACTAGACTGGGAATATTTGTTGCAAATTTCACTCCGGCATAAAGTGTTCCCAATTGTTTATAAAGCTATTAGCAAATATATACCTATTAAGTACCAAGCTTTTTATGATCAAAAATATTATGATATTGTTAAAAAAATTAATATTAGAATGCTTGAATTAGATAGGATTCTCAAGCTTGCAGAACAAAACAACATTGAGGTTATTTTGTTGAAAGGTCCCGCTTTAGCCGAGATTATATACAATGACATATATATCAGACAGTTTGTGGATATAGACCTCTTAGTAAAAGAAGCCGATATGGAGAAAATGTACTACTTGTTAAATAGTATTGGATATTTACAGAAAATAAGCTTTGATAAAAATACGAATCGATATAATACAGTAGATAAACCAATTTTTAAATATGGATCGGATTTCCATGAATTTCAATGTATTAAAGATATCGGTGATAATATTTACATCTTTGTTGAAATAAAGAGAGCCTCATCTGCTATACCTTTAAAGCATATAGGTGATTTTCTTGAAAATGTACAAAGTATTAGTATTAATGGGATTGATATAAAAACATTAAATTTAACTTATACATTCCTCCATCTGTGCTCGAATTTCTTTACAAATTTTGAAACAGAATGGGGAGTTAATCATGAAACGAATTTACGAGATATACTCGATACATGTATGTTTATCTCAAAGCATGGCGATTTTTTAAATTGGACTGAAATTAATTCATTATCTAATAAATATGAAATTGCCCATAAAATTTATTATGTTTTAAAATGTATGACAGGAATGGTTGGTAAAGTAATATCGAATGAAATTATTGAGTCTTTTAACCCCAATAAAGTTACATACTATTTTAATGGAAATAGTGATGGAAGTATAAATGCATGGGAAAGTGATTTTGTTTTCAGACTTTTTAATGATAAAGAAAGAAAACGAGAGTTCGTAAAGCTCACCAAATTGAAGATTTATAATGCAAGGAATTATGATAATCATGATAAAGTAGAAAAAGAGTCCTTTGCAACGTTGACTAATGTCAAAACATATAGACATTTTTTTATAGAATCTTTGCAATGGGATATTGAATATATGTTTACATGTGATAATACAAGTTTATATCTTAATGTAATCATTGACAATAATATTTACGAACAATTAGGCAATTATTATCTTTTTGTTTTATTTATAGATAATAATCTTGATAATGCTATACCTAGTAGGACCATTACCATTACGAAAGATGAAAGTTTGCAAGTACAATTTGTTAATTTACAGCAGTGTAGTTGGCAATTTGTTGAGTTAGGTAATAAAAGGCTAATTAAAGTATTAATTCCTTTTGAGTGTTTAGATATGAATTTTAAGGACTCTGACAATAGAATTTTTCATAATATTGAATTTCGGGAAAAGATAGGATGTGATGGGTTTAGAACTATAGGTGGCAAATACGAGCCAATATTTTTAAAAATTTAAAAGAGAAAAAGTATAATGCACACCTATCAAGAGATATTCAAAGTGGTAAACGAAAAGTGTGAAGGGGAGTTGGCAGTAATTACAAAAAAAGTATTCGGTTGCTACAGAAACGTAACAACTGACCTGTTACCGGAAAGGGGCTAAAAGCCCCCATACACAAGATTATTTACACACCCTAAAAGTTTAATTTAATACACACAGGGGAGTTAACGAATTATGGGGTTCCTGACTTAGCACATGAGTAGATATCTGTCAGCCTGCCCCTCTTTGCCGGACGAACCTTACTCAAAGCCTTAGCATGTTGCATCATCCAGATACTATAAACGCTATAATAAAAGTGAGCCAAAAACAGGTCAAACGCTAACGAATTTTTGATCCACTAAAGACTAGAAATCCTGTATTATAGACATGAAAAACTTATGATACAGGAGGCTAAGGAGTGTGACAATTGAAGTGGATCTATATCAAGAAATTCGTCAGCTTTATGCTGTAGAGCATTGCTCGCAAAGGGAGATTGCCAGGCGTTTGGGTATCTCACGCAATACTGTCAAAAAGTATTGCCAAGGTGCATGTATGCCAGGGCAACGCAAACCTTACCAAGGAAGGATTGCCCCGGTACTAACCACGGAAGTAATCGAGTTTATCCACTCCTGCTTGGAACAGGATAAACAAGAGAACGTCAAAAAGCAGCAGCATACGGCAAAAAGGATTTATGACCGTTTGGTAGAGGAAAAAGGGTTTATGGGCGGAGAGTCCACTGTAAGGCAGTACGTCCAGCAACTGCGGCAAAACGTCAATAACGCCTATATCCCTTTATCCTTTGAGCCCGGTGAAGCGGTCCAAGTGGATTGGGGAGCGGCTAAGGTATATATAAAAGGCGTAAAACAAACCGTACATTTGTTCTGTATGCGCTTGTGCTTTAGCTGCGATATCTTTGTCATGGCTTTTACCAGGGAAAATGAAGAATCTTTCCTGGAAGGCCATAGAGCCGGTTTTGAATACTTCGGCGGCGTAGCAAGAAAGGAGATATTCGACAATTCCCGGCTTGCTGTAAAAGAAGGCTGGGGTACCCATGTAGTTAAAGAACAGCAGCGCTTTATGGCATTGAAGGCCCATTATGCCTTTGCAACTGAGTACTGCAACCTGGCAGAGGGGCATGAAAAAGGACTGGTAGAAGGCCTGGTAGGATATATACGTCGCAATGTACTGGTACCTCTTGTGCACGTCGATAGCATAGAAGAGCTAAATCAGATAATACTGGATAGATGCATAAAGTACCGCTCGCATACCATAAGGGGCCGTTCCCAAACAGTGGGTAAAGGCTATGAGACCGAACGAGCCAGCTTGATACCGTTGCCCTTATATCCCTTTGATACTGCCATTCAGGTTACTGCCGGTGTAAATGAATTTGGCATAGTGCGTTTTGACGGCAGCCAGTATTCGGTCCCTCTTCATTTGGTGGGCAAGAATGTTACCGTCAAAGGATACGGCACAACGGTCAGGATATATTATCATAATGAGGATGTGGCTGCCTATCCTAGGAGCTATACGGCAAATACTGTTCAGTATCAGTTGAGCCATTACATTGACCTTTTGGAGAAGCGTCCCAGAGCGGTGTTGAATGCTAAACCAGTTAAGCAAGCCAATATACCTCAGGAAATACTGCGATGGGGACAAAGATTGCCGGCAGGTAACCGCGATATGGTGAAACTGCTCAGGCTGGTGGTAGACTATGGCACAGAACGCATACTAAAAGAGATCAAAGCATTGGATATATCATCGCCTACCATTGAGCTTTTAAGGAGCAGATTAACCGATAGCGACGATAATGGTGCCGTGGATAATGTTATACCCTTTCCGAATGATGTATCGGTTAAAGAGGTATCGTTAAACGCTTATGACGTGCTCTTGGCAGGAGGTGATAAGAACCATGAGTGAGATAAATCCCAAAAAGGAACTTATACGCCTATATGCCAAGCAGCTTCGCCTGCCTACCATAGCCAAATACGAACCGATTATGCGTCACGCCACAGAGGACGGCATGGGCTATGAGGATTTCTTATGCGAGTTATTGGCCAACGAGGTGGCTACACGACAGGAAAATCAGCTAAAGCGCAGGATTAAAGCAGCAGGCTTTCCACTCGCTAAATCGCTGGATGAGTTTGATTTCAAAGCGTTGGAGCATGTCGAAGAAGCACTGGTCTGGCAGCTGGCTACAGGTGATTTTGTAGCAAATCGGGAGAATGTCATCATGATAGGCAACCCGGGTACCGGCAAAACCCACTTGGCCATCGGCTTAGGCATGAGAATATGCAAAGCCGGATACAAGGTGAGATTTTACACAGCGGCCCAGTTGGCTAACGAGCTGGCCGAAGCTCAGGAGTACCATCGCTTGAGCAAGATAGAGAAGCAACTGTCTAAAATTGATCTTCTCATACTTGACGAGCTTTCCTACCTGAGCTTCAATAAGCACCATTCGGAGCTTTTGTTTCAGGTTTTATCCGAACGCTCAGAGAGAGCCAGCGTAATGATAACCACTAACTTAGAGTTCTCCCGTTGGGTAGAATTTTTTCAAGATACCGTACTGACAGCAGCGCTGGTAGACCGCTTAACCTTTAGGGCTCACATACTCAATATGAACGGTACATCATACCGGTTCAAGCAGCAAGCAGCAGCCCAGCGAGGATAGAGTCAGAGTCTAGCACTCGGGAGTCGCCGGTCTCTCTTGACAAGACCACCCAAATGGATAGGCAAAAAATACCGAGGGCAACGGAAGGGAAGCAAAAATCCAAACAGCCCAACCCTCGCCTAAAATATTATATCCCTTTGGGACCCGGTCTTGTCAAGCGCCGGTAAAAAGCGTGAGCATAAAGACTTGGCGGGTTAGGCCTTGGGGAATTTATCCCTCCCGCTTTTTACCTGACCGGCTCCCCCGATGAAATCGTAGAACTCGATTGGTTAGCCTGCCTCGGGCTGAAAAAGAGAAGCAAAATGAGCTATTTTGCAAGATTTGCTTTTAAATCCTGCAAAGGTGGCTCAAAATTTCGCTAGCGCGTGGCTCACGAATTCGTTAGCGAAGGTGGCTCAAAATTTCATTAGCGAGTGGCTCAAAATTTCGTTGACGATCGCACAGATACCTTTTGCGGTTGATCCAGTAAGTTTTTAAAAGTATTTTTGGAACAAAAAAGCACGTGTTTGCGCTGGTTTCCTGAATATGGTGTTAAAGTCTAAAGACGGAACTTTTTTATTAAAAAACCTCCTATGTTCTTTACCAATAAATAGCATAGTACTATGCTCCTTTTATACTTTAGGCTTAAAATACTGAAGTACTCTAGTAACATTATACTAAAATACTTTAGTACTATTCAAGCTATGTCGTGTTATAATTCATTTAAAAAAACAATTGCAAAATTCAGAAAGCGTGATATACTACAAGTGTAAAGTATTGTGTGGGATAACAAAGCTGAATCAGCTTTGGAAGCCCGAGCTGTCCAACGCCGCAACCTAATGCGGGTCCACTACTGTGGGTGGCAGCAAATAACGCCATGCGAGGAGCAGGGGTGTTATGTTAATGCCGGACATTCTGCCGGTGAAGATGAAGAAGGAATAGGTCTAAAGAGGCAGTACAAGCCAGTGTGTTTGTGCTGCCTTTTTATGTTTAGGGGCTGAAAGGCTTCATCCGGGTGAAAAGGCCGATGTGCACAACCCGGAACCGGGGTTCGATTCCCCGCAGCTCCACCAAAAAAAGCAAGAAGAAAACGGTCTAAAAGCAAAAAAGAAAGCTTTTAGACCGTTTTTTATTTTTTCAAAAAAGAAAGGAGAAAAAATGAAACTGGCAAGATTTAAGCACAACTCTCATTTGTCTCAAAAAAATTATGCCCGTACGAAGAGGCTAATGAGAAAAGCCACTCGCCGGGCATATAAAGAAGCAACTACAAACATACGGCGGCCAATAGAACTGGAAGGCCGCAGCAATAGCGGCTATTGGGTTAAGACCAATAGCCATGGTGTCATGTATGATTGTTAAAAAAGAAAGGAGAATTAAAACAATGGAAGAAGTATTAGCGATGGCAATAGCCATCCAAACGAAAGTACCCGTTCTTTTATGGGGAGCCCCAGGAACGGGCAAGACGTCCGCTATACAGGCGATGGGGGATCAAATGGGTCTGCCCGTTGAAGTCGTTATAGCGTCTATAAGGGAACCGAGTGATTTTTCCGGGCTCCCGGTTATTAGAGATGACGGGGTGCATCTAGAACCTCCTGCCTGGGCCAAACGCCTAGCTCAAGCAGGCAAGGGCATCTTGTTTTTGGACGAAATATCAACTGCGCCGCCAGCCGTTCAGGCCGCTCTGCTGAGAGTAGTGTTAGATAAAGTGGTGGGCGATCAACCGCTACCGGCCGAAGTGGCCATAGTAGCAGCAGCCAATCCGCCAGAGCAGGCTGCAGGCGGATGGGAATTATCTGCACCGCTTGCTAACCGATTCTGTCATTTGGATTGGGAATTAAATCCTACCGAATGGGTGAACGGCATGGTAAGCGGGTTTAAAAATAAACCTATGCCGGAACTGCCAGAGGACTGGCAGGATAAAATACCGCAGGCAAAAGCTGCGATAGCGGCTTTTATCCGGCACAGGCCACATCTGCTGCTTCAAATGCCTAATGAGGATAGTCTGGTCGGCAAAGCTTGGCCCAGCCCTCGGAGTTGGGACATGGCTGCACGCCTACTGGCAGCAGCAGAAAGCGTTGATGTAGGCGAAGAAGCAGAAGCAACACTCCTGTCCGGCTGTGTCGGTACAGGTCCCGCGCTCGAATTTCTTTCGTGGAAGAAAGCGTTGGATTTGCCCGACCCGGAGTATCTGCTGGAACATCACGATCAATTTCAGGTACCGCTCCGTGGTGACCAGGCATTCGCCGTATTAACCGCTGTTGTAGTGGCGGCAGTCAATAAATTGACTGAAAAGCGGTGGATAGCAGCATGGCAGATACTAGCCCAAGCCGCTGAACAGGGCGCAAAAGATATTGCAGCAGCTGCTGCAAAAGTCTTAGTAGAAGCACGGAAGTCGAACTTCCCGTTACCGCAAAAAGAGGTACGGGAATTTATCCCGCTACTTAAGAAGGGAGGTTTGATGTAATGCCTATGCCGGAAGACCTGCAGGCTGCTCGCCTGCGGTTAGTAAAAGAGCGTCCATACCTGGCATCCGCTGCATTGGCGCTTCATCCGGTCGAGAAACCGGGATTGGAAACCATGGCAGTAGACCAGTACTGGCGGCTGTATTACGATCCGGTGGTAGTTGAGCGCTGGACAGCAGAAGAAATGTCCGGTGTGCTCTACCACGAGATCTGCCATCTAATCAGGGATCATGCTTCACGAATGAAAAATCTCGATCACACTATCGCAAATATCGCGACAGATGCGGAAATAAACGACGATTTGATTCATGAAGGTGTGAAACTGCCTGAGAATCCGGTTACGCCGGCCAGTATCAGACAGCCTGACAACCTGTTGGCAGAAGAATATTACGCTGCTTTAGAAGCTAAGGCGGAACATATCTCATTGCTGCGAGCTGGTGTGTGCGACAACCCGGCTGATGAGAACAAGACCGGAATGCAAACACCGGCGCCTTGTGCCGGCCGATGCGGTTCATGCGCAACAGGTCAGCAGGAGTCATGGGAAGACGATCCTCCTGACTCGAGCAATGGTATAAATCAAGCCGAAGCGGAGCTTATACGCCGGGATACCGCTGTGCAAATAATCCATGCATCAAAAAGTTGTGGCAACATACCGGCGCACTTGGTACGCTGGGCAAATGCCAAACTACAGCCTAAGGTAGACTGGAGGCGTGAGATGGCATCTGTTGTACGAAACGCTGTAGCACAGGTAAGCGGTACTGTAGACTACAGTTACAACAGGCCAAACAGGCGGCAAGGGCAGTTTCGTGATAACAAAATAATACTCCCGTCGCTATGCCAACCAATACCCGAGGTGGCTATAGTGGTGGATACATCGGGCAGTATATCAAACGATATGCTAACCAAAGCGTTAGCCGAGGTATCAGGAGTACTCAAAAGCTGCGGGTCCCGTGGAGTCACTGTACTAGCCACAGATGCCAGTGTTCACACGTGCAAAAAAGTATTTAACGTAAAGCAGGTGAACTTGGTAGGCGGAGGCGGTACAAATATGGGCAGCGGAATAGAAGCGGCATTAAAGCTTAAACCGCGACCGCAGGTTGTAATAGTACTTACTGACGGCTATACACCATGGCCCGGCATACCGCCACAAAAAGCCAAAGTAATAGTTGGCATGATGAGCGACCAAGAAGCACCGGCCTGGGCAAAGACTATTAAAATAGCCTAATTGTCAGCAAAGGTGTGAATATGCCTATATTGCGGCGGTAAAAATTAAAGGTGAGCTTGAGACTAAAAGGCAGTACAAGCCAGTTGTGTTTGTGCTGCCTTTTTATTTCTCTAAAAAAAGAAAGGAGAAATGAAAGATGGAAGAAGTGCGATGCCGGGTACGGTGCAGCGGGCACATGCATACTGTAACATTGACAGAAAGCGGGGCGTTAATGCTGCACGACCATCCCGATCTGATAACCGAGCGTGCTCTTGTAGCCCTTGGCGGTAAGCTTCCACGCTGCCTTGCAATACTTGAGGCGTGGAAACAAAAAGACCGGGCACCACTGCCGCCTGTACTACACCCGGCGCTTAACGAAGCACAGAAAAAGACAAGAGAACGGGTGATGAGGAACACATTTATAGATCCTTTGTCTGTTTCATTCCGCACACGTGCGGAAGAACGGGTTAAAAAGATAGCAGAGGATCTACTGCAAAAATGCGCATATCGGCGGTCTCAAAGCCGCTGGGCAGGGGGTAACCACATTGCCTGTGCCCGGGTCGGGGAACCGCATATATGTGGCGGTTCCGAACAGGTACGGAGTGAAAATGGCAAGTGGACAGGCACAAATTCATACGTCAGCGCTACTGTTCCCATTTCGTGGTTTACCCGCGTACACCGTCGCGGGTTAGCTGTTGTTGACGGCTGGTTTGTGCTTGATGTGCTTACCGAAGATGAGAAGGGGTTTACCGTCTTAGCAGGACGACAAGGCCGTGGGTTTGAAGTTAACTTATGGCCAGCCGTTATTACCCGTTCTGCCGACGGTGATTGGCACCTTCGCTGGGTTTCGAGGGGAAATAGCATAGTAACAGTTAAAAAGGAAGGGGAGTAAAAACAATGGAAGAAGTACGATGCCGGGTACGGTGCAGCGGGCACATGCATACCATAACCCTGACAGAAAGCGGGGCGTTAGTGCTGCACGACCATCCTGATCTGATAACCGAGCGTGTTCTTGGAGCCCTTGGCGGTGAGCTTCCACGCTGCCTTGCAATACTTGAGGCGTGGAAACAAAAAGACCGGGCACCACTGCCGCCTGCGCTACGCCCGGCGTTTGACAAAAGAATGAAAAAGTGGAGGCAACGATTGAGGAATAAATACAATTGTGATCCGCTCGATACGCCGATATTTGCGCGTACTGTAGAAAAGGCAACAACACTGGCATATGCAACACTGGGAAAGTGTGCATACAAACGTCAAGAATGGCCTGGCAACACTGACCGGATCCGTATTGGTAAGCCGGACATATGCGGTATGGCCGTAACACAGAAAAAAACAATTATTACTGTTACTATTCCGCCTGTTTGGTTAGCTCGCGTATACCGTCGCGGATTAGCTGTTGTTGACGGCTGGTTTGTGCTTGATGTGCTTGCCGAAGATGAGAAAAGATATCTTGTTCTTGCCGGCCGGCAGGGCAAAGAGTTTGAGATTTATCCCAGCCAAGCATGGGTAAACCGTTCTGCCGACGGTAATTGGCACCTTCGCTGGGTCTGGGAATCAACTACTCCTCAATAAATTGAGGAGCATACAGCCGCGTGGTTGCTATGTTGCATCTTAGGATGCGGTAGTTGAACAGGCTGGCTGATACGGCTACGCACTCCGGGATGCCACTCCCAGTCCCGGACGCTGATGGGCTGTATCAAGCCGGGGTGACCTACCAACCTGTATGGTTGAGTATTTACCTTGAGAAAGGTGGAAAGATGGTATACGTTATATAGAGTAACGGACAACCGCTCATGCCGACAAAACGGCATGACAGGGTAAGGATATTGCTGAAACAGAAGAAAGCGTGTGTAGTTCAGAGCAAACCGTTCACTATACAGCTTTTATATGACAGCACAACATACACGCAGGATGTGGCATCTGCATATGACACGGGGCGTACACATCAGTCCATAATTTTTATCAAAAAAAGCAGTTGTATAATCAAAAATATGTGGTATAATATAGCTGTAAAATAAGAGTGAGGGGGACAAAGCTAAATTAGTTTTGTATACCCGAGCTGTCCAACGCCGCAACCTAATGCGGGTCCGTATCATACGGATGGCAGCAAATAACGCCATGTGAGGAACAGGGGCGTTATGTTAAAACCGGATGTTTCTGCCGGTAAAAGTATAAGTTGGATTTGAGACTAAAAGGCAGTACAAGCCAAAGGTGTGTTTGTGCTGCCTTTTTTGTTTAGGGGCTGGAAGGTTTCGACCGGGTGAAAAGCCGATGTGCACAACCCGGAACCGGGGTTCGATTCCCCGCAGCTCCACCAAAAAAAGCAAGAAGAAAACGGTCTAAAAGCAAAAAAGAAAGCTTTTAGACCGTTTTTTATTTTTTCCCAAAAAGAAAGGAGAAATAAAAAATGTTACAACAGGAAGAAGTAAGAATCTCTACTCCTGCACCGGAAGCTAAGCTTTTACAGGCTGTTGCCAACGTTTATAACGTCTATTGCGACGTATATCCGGATGGCAGCCCGTATGGAAAGTATATCTTATGGCGCATCAGCCAGCTACAGGAACTTATTTGGGCGCAGGCAGGGCTGAAAGATTGGGAAGAAAATAGGAAGGAGAATGCTTATGTCTGATTTTTGGGTAGAAAAAGCGGCTGCGGAAAAAGCAGCTGCGGAGGAAAAGGTAAGACAGGCGTACCAATGTATACCTGCTGAATATCACAGTTTTATTGTTTTGCTTAAACAAAGCGTAAAGCTGGGTAAGTCAGCAGGGGGATATCAGGTATCACCGGATGGTAAGGCAATCGGCATGTGGCAGGCTCAAGATGGGTCCGTATATGTAACTATCTCATTGCCTTACATGACCGTTGATGGCCGTATACGTTGGGCCCGCGATGAACACCGTAAAGCCGAAAAAGCGCTTAATATTAATACTGAAGTGCTGAACGGCTTTGTGAGGGCAACGGTTCAGTCGGAGCTGTTAGGCTCAGCTACAGCAACAGCGAAAATCGGCGCAAATAGTGGGGTTGATAAAACCAATCCCATTGAAAACGCTGAAACAAGTGCTGTAGGCCGCGCTCTGGGCTTCCTGGGGTATGGCCTTATCGGTACGGGCGTTGCCAGTGCCGATGAGGTTATGTCAGCCGGCAATGAGCCCGATGATAAACCGCCAAGACCGCCTAAACCGGGCAAGCCTGTACCGGAAGAAAAACCGCCGCACACTGCCGCAGAAATGGCACAAGAGCGGGTACCGCAAGCTGCAGCTCCAACGCAGAACATCATCGGCCCGCACTGGGTCAAAGGTACTCCGGTTGACATGAAAAACGTCCAGCGCAAAAACGGCAGTCCACTATTAGCCGTTGTACTGGATACCGGTGAGTCGGTTATTTTCCCGCCGGACCACCTGTTTATTGCTGAAATAGACGGGTATATAGGCGAGGAAATAGAATTCCTTTGCCGTTCTATAAACGGTCACGAGTTTATAGAGAAAGGCAAAGGACGAATAAAAGTTAAAGGGATTGAAGTAGCTTAAGGAGAATCAAGACCAAAAGGGCAGTTAAGGCGCAGTTTAAGTGTTTTTAACTGCCCTTTTGTGTCTAACAATCAGAAAGGAGAGATGAAAATGGCTAACTGTGTTGTATGTGGGCGTAAGCTTACAAATCCGTCATCGGCAAAAAGGGGCATGGGTCCTGTCTGTTATAGCCGGTACTTGAAACGGCAGGAAACCGAAGTCAGGCAGGAGAAATTCGCCGATATCTACTTAAAAAATATAGGTAACGGCGATATTGTGTTGAAACGCATTGACGGCAGACCGGCAACTAACGTGCCGCATCGACAGGTACGCCACAGCACGACAGGTTACGAGTGGGGGTACAATGGCAGTGGTCCGGCCGATTTGTCGTTAAACATCCTCTTAATGTTTGTCGATGCAGAAGTTGCAGATTTTCTGCATCAGGACTTCAAACAGGAATATATCGCTGTTCTGCCTGAGGAAGGCGGAATCATAACCCGCAATGACATTCTGCATTGGATTGCCAGAAAATACGGCAATTACCAACTGAAATTTGTCATCTAAAAAGAAAGGAGAATAATCATGAAGGTAGACAGGTGTTATTGTCCGGATTGCCCGGACAAAGAAAAATGCATCCACCGTGATGCATACCGCCGGCATCCGAAATCAATAGGAGGTCTGGGGTTATGTCCCAGGTTAAAAGACGGCACTGATCCAAAACGAGAGGTGCCGGATTATGTCATAACAGCCGACACAGCCAACTGAAAATTAGCAACGGGAGCGGGATTATACTGCTCCCAACAAAAAAGAAAGGAGAATACAAAATGCTTGATTATTTTACCGATGGAGGGTATGCAAAATATAATGAAGAATTAGGCCTTGTGTTTGTGTGGTTTGGAGGCCATCGGGTTCATATCTATACGGAATCCGGGGAAGAAATAGAATGCTGTACACGCGGGGACTTAACACGCAACAGCATGACTCTTGACGAGGCTGTCCAAACGGTTGACGAGGTCATAGCCGACAGCAGAGAAGAATACGAGCGCAGTATGGCAATATAACAACGTATTAAGCGCTAAAAAAAAGAAAGGAGAATAAATACTATGCATAGCTTGATCGTTCAGCTGGGGGAAACACCTATATCGGAAAATGAATTTATCAGCGAGTACGACTTTGAAGAAGGCAGCTTCGTCGGCAGTGTTGCCGATTATGTCTCTGACGAAGTTGACCGCCAGGAATATATAAGATGGTTTATTGACAGTTTACCATCTGATTATATCAAGTATGACGGTCAAAGTATAATTTTTCTGCCGGGCTTTAAGGTATTTTACTTTAAGCCTAGGTTTGAAAAATTGAAAAAAATTGTGGAAGAATTAACTCTCGAAAATTTCATCACCGGCCTGTCGACCTATGAAATCAGTAAGCTCATTAATCATAAATACGGGTTTTATGTGTACGAAGAATATTGGCGTACGTTTGATGATTTTGTACGAGAGTTAATAGAAGGTGTGCCATATTATATTGGTGGCATACTGGATTATCACTTTTGATACAAACCAGCAAAAAACAAGGAGAAAGAAGCCTAAATACTAACTTGTATTTAGGCTTCTTTTTGTCAAAAAAAGAAAGGAGAAATAAAAAATGAGGTTGATAAAATTCCCCGATATCGAAATCAGGAACTTAGAGGATATCAAAAAGTTCTACGAAGCGCTGGAGGATACACCGGACGAGATAGACGTCAGGACGGTAGTGATTAACTCTCAACGTGCTGACGATATTCTTGCCAGGTTATATGACAACGCCGCAACCATTGACCAACAGATGCTGGTCGGTATGTATTGGGCCTTACGCGGCCCATCATCGTCCGATAAAGTACCCTACAACAAGGTAGGGATACGGGAGGTTGAGGAGATATGAGTCAGGATACATTAACCTCGGAAACACTGCTGTTTCCGGACGATGAAACTGAGGGTAATGAGGAATGGCGTATCACCAACGATCTGACTGCTGATTGGGCTATAGCCAAAATCAAAGCAGCTAGAGCCGATCTGGAACGCAAAGAACGGCTGGCAGCTGAGAAGATAGCCGAGGTTCAGCGCTGGATTGAAGGAGAACGCCAAAAAACCAAGCATAAGGTCAAAAAACAGCAGCCGGTGTTCAGACGCGATAACGAAACACTACTGCAGTGGCTGCGTAATAACCAGCCGACTTATATTAGAACTAAAGAAGAGCCGGACTGGGCAAGTATCAAAGAGCAGCTTGCTATTGCTGGAGAGAAGGCTGTTTACCGCGATACCGGCGAAGTTGTGTCGGGTATTGAAGTAGAACAGCAGCCGGATAAATTTATAGTAGAATAAAAAAAAGAGGCAGCAATAATGCTGCCTCTTGCTAAAAAAGAAAGGAGAAACGAAAATGATGGATTTATTTGTTGCTGGCGGAGATGCCAGCGTAATATTGGACGTAGAGAATCAGGCCGCATACTGCTATGGCAATCAGTATGCGAAGATTCATGAGATGTACGGAGGAACCGAAGGCTACGTTTCCCGTTCGGGATTATCCCGCAACGGGCGTATAGCCCGTGACGCAAATATATTGGAGTTGGGACGCTACAGGGTTGATGCAAAATATTGCACCAACCCTGGGGAGCCGATACCAGTGAAGGACGCCACTGTGTGGGCATTAGCGCCTATAGCCAACAGCGAGTGGCTCCAGAAGCACTGGATCGACAGCGACACATTCGGCGGCGCCTGGAGCGTCAAGCCGTTTGTAGTTGTAGTACAGTACGGCTCGATAGTCGCGCTGTACTTCGAGCGTAAGGCGTCGGACCTGGTATACAGGCTGAACAGCCTGTATAGCTATACTACCGATATAGAAGATAGAAACAAGAAAGTGCAGATTGCTTATTACGACAGCAATCTGACACTTCATACCCTCCAAGTATATGTATTCAACCATGAGCTTGGATGCGGATTGAATTATGAGCGGTTTGTCGCTCATATAATCAAGCCGCAGCTGGAGGACTGCTCGGTTATCACAGAGCATCTGATGATGCTCAATATCGAGCAGTACAAAGGCACGTACTTCCAGCGCAACAGGTTCGGCGTGATCGACAAGGTATCGAACGTCAATCCTCTATTCGCGTCTGACGCTGTCATAGAGGAATGGACTCGGCACCAGCTGTTCTACAGGACTGAACAGGCGGTTGTGGTTGCATCGGCAAGAGGCACAGAGGCCGACCTGTTTGCGTATAATAGCGAATTAAAATTCGCTTATATGCCTGCCAGCAGATACGCTCTATTATTTAACAAGCAAGAGGTTATAAACAACTTGCTTGTTAAGTTAGAACAGGAGGTTTGAGTATGTATTTTTTGGTTGGGCCTCTTGCTAAAAAAGAAAGGAGAAACAAAATGAACTGGTATATTAACAATATTCAGTATTATGGCGAACGCGACAATATAGTACGCTTGCGTGAAGACCTTTGCAGTATGTTGGAAGCAAGGCCGGTTGACGAATGTTCGCTGGCCGATTTCTTTGCATACAAAGGCATAGATACGGGGAAAATTTGCCGGAACGAGATAGACGATATTGAAATTAATGAACATGGTCTGTATCTTATTACAGAGGATTATGGCAGACCAATGTTTGAGTTGTATGACCTTATAGCCGAGCTGTATGGCCTTAAGTATGTACTTGAAGCAGAAAGCGATGACCGAAGCTGCTGCATCAATACCGACATCGAAGGCAAATTTTTCAATGAAAGGTATGTGCTCCAAATAATATTGGACGGTGAGGCCGATACTCCGTTAGCCAAAGCCTTGCAGGGATTAAGTGATATCCGGTATTTTTCAAGCTTTGAGCCGATAAGCCAAGCGCTTGCACCTTTCGGATATTCAACGGAAGAAGACATGGAATGGCTCAAAGAAAGAATAGATGCCATAGGTAATGCTTTAGGTGTTTCTTTTGATTTCTGCAAGTTTATCCGCCGTGAAGAATTCGAGGCGATGCGCAATGCTAGGTAGCTGCCGTAACATATATAACGAGCCAATATCGTCAGAGTGCCGAAAAAAGATAGGCCGTTTCTTTGCTGAACCTAGTCCTGATACTTGGGACGATATAGCCCGTATCATAATAGCAGGAGACGGTACAACGATTTGGCAGGCAGTGTGCTTATATGATCCAACATTTCCGGATCATACCAACGGCACATCATGGAACCACATACCAACACCGTTTGACGTTATGCAGGCCATCAAAAAAGTAACATCTTAGATTTTTATAAGAAAACGACCAAAAACCGGTCGTTTTCTTATTTTTCAAAAAAGAAAGGAGAATACAAAATGTCAAAAGAAAACATAGCAGAGGCGTTGCAAAAAATAGAACAGGGCATAGAAGCATGTTTGGATGATGAACGTTGGAAACAGTATATAGCTCTTATGTCCCGGTTGCCAAACTACAGCTATGGAAATATTATGCTCATCCTGGCACAAAAACCTGATGCCACAATGGTAGCAGGGTACAACGCTTGGAAAGCACAGGGCAGATACGTCAAAAAAGGAGAGAAAGGCATAGCTATTTTAGCGCCGATGATAAAAAAAGCAAAAGCTGATGCCAAAGTCAATGTCCGTGATATAAAGACATATTCCACAGTATTGTCTGTGGGTCCCATGAACAATACTCCGGCTGACAACGGCATTGAAAATCAAAAAGAACGCATAATAACCGGTTTCCGCATCGTTTATGTATTTGATGTCAGCCAAACCGACGGAAACCCATTGCCCGAATTGCCGATACAAAAGCTTTCAGGTGACAGCGGCTTATATGAGCGATTGCTTTATGCTTGCCCATATATGGTTCGTGAAACAGCTGATCTAAGCGGTGCCAATGGTACTTTTAACCCGGTTAGCAAGGAAATTAAAATACTTCAAGGTTTGGAAGAAGCACAGAAAGCTAAAACTCTTATCCATGAATGGGCGCATGGTATTCTGCACGCTAGCCAAGTACCGAACATAAGCAGAAAACAAGGAGAACTCGAAGCCGAATCAGTTGCATATGCGGTATGCAGTGCATTAGGCTTGGATACTTCAGGCTACTCTTTTTGGTATCTTTCCAGTTGGGGCAAAGAAAACGCTATTAAGATGATTAAGGCCTCAGCAGACAGGATACAAAAAGCGGTAGATGAGATATTAACCCGTGTAACGGCAGTTGTACCCGAGATGGCTACGGAAGCATGATACCAATTTTTGAACTATTTTATGTTTAAAACGGGAAGGAGAATATTCATGTCTATAGAAACAATAAGAAATGATAATAATTAAGGCATAACTGAAAAAGCCGTCGTATTAGGATTAACATTGTCTAATACGGCGGCTTTTTTCACCAAGCAATGTGGTAAAAATTATCAATCGTATGCCAGTCATCTTCACTGACATATCCTGTGGCATCTATGGCATCATAATATGCTTTACAGTTCCGAAGCGGTATACCGCGGCTACCGTCATCCATAGTCACAAGATAGTTCTCCGGGTCTACCAGCACTGTAGCGGTATCGGGATCGGCCTCAACATACACTGAGCCGTTTCTTTCGCCTATAGTTATAGCATCAGCCGGGTACTTGTATACGCCGCCGTTTTCAAAATACGATACTCGCACTATAACATACGTGTTATCGTCCGGCATAATGTGTTTTTCTATCCATGAATTATAGTGGCCTCTGTCCTTTATATGTATGACGCCTTCCGGGAGCTGCCGTACAAACTCCTGCACGGTTTCGGTTAAGTTAGCTATCCTCATAACAAAGTCTCCTTCTTATTAGCCTTATTAGCAAAATGAAAAGTGTTTGCTTCTATGTTTCAAGTTTTTCAACAGCTTTTTCCATATCCTGTTTATTGGCTTTTGTATAAATTGCCGTTGTGTTTATACTTGTATGGCCCAGCAGTTCCTTAACGGTTACCAGGTCTACACCACCGTCACGCAGCAGTTTAGTTGCAAAGGTATGCCTGAGCTTATGCGGATAAACATTCACATCTGCCATATCGGCATATTTACGTATTATCCTGTACAATTGGCTTTCCGACAACCTATCTGACTTATTGCTGACAAACAGGTAATTGCCGCGGTCCGGCCGTACTTCAAGATAGGCTGTGATAGCTTTACGGGCATCAATATTAAGCGGTACCTCACGGTATTTCTCGCCTTTACCCGATCTTACGATTACTGTGCCTTTCCGGTCGCTCACGATTACATCGCTCAATTGCAGGTTACATACCTCAGCTTCCCGCAAGCCGGTATTTATCATAAGCTCAAATATGGCTATATCCCGTTTATTGGCTTCCATATAAAACATTCTTTTGAGCTTATAAAGGTCTTTATTGTCCAATGCCTCAACCTGCGATTGTTTCTGATACCGCATCTTTTTTACACCGATTGCCGGATTATTTTTAATTATGCCCATAGATTCCAAGACAGAACAATACTGTTCTAATGCAGTTAGCTTCCTGTTTACGCTGGTCGGCTTGTTTTGCCTGATATTATGCAGATAACTGCGAAACTCCTGTATATCTACACTGGTTATCTTATCAGGTGAATATTCTGTTCCCAGCATATCCGTAAGCCACTTAATGAACTCGGTTACGTCGGATACATAAGCCCGCACGGTATGAAGTGATTTCTCCTGCCGCAGCAGCTCATTTTTGAACTCGTCAAGGTGATCAAACATTGCTTTCCCCCATCGCCTTAACAGCGGCATAAAATGCTGTTTTGGCATTTTCAAATGCTTCTTCAGGTCCGGTCTCCGACTCTTTTTGTTCGAGTTGCAAGCCGGTATATATGTTATAGGCCGCTTTACTGCATCTGACGGCATGATTGCATAAATCAACCACTATATCAGCACATCTTTCATTGAGGATCAGAGCCGAAGCGACCGCTATACTTCTATCAGCTTCTTGCAAAAGCAAAAGAGCATTAGTTTCAATATCAGTCATATGACACTACTCTCCTTTTATTGACAGCATTAGCTGTTATCTCGGTATCTACCGATACCTTCTTAAGAGCCATATCAGGGGGAAGCCCTCTTGCCGCCCAGCGGAAAACCTTCCGGGCATATTCGGTCTCCTCGCCGACCGCATCGACAAGCCAGTCTACCGCATCTTGCCCAAACCGGACAGATATGTAGTATTTTAGCAGTTCCGTATCGATTTTGCTGTATCCGTCAAACCCGCCTGTCCTCAATGCTGCATACTCTCCGAATTTTGCCTTACCGCCCATACGTACAATATCTCTTATACCTCTTTCGCATTCCCAGTTAAGTTCGGGCAGTTCGGTCAGTTTGTTCGCATCAGGCCGATAGTCGGGATCGGGTATCCAAAGGTTAATACTGCCGTTATCCGAAATAGGAGCCATTGGCATACCGGCTGCCGCACTGGCAAGAGCATCAGCCTCTTTGTTGTCCTCCCTGGAAGCCCATACAATATCAACAGGACAACCGATCTGCTTAATAAGGGTTTGGACCCTGTTAAAAAGCTTTGCCAGGTGTGGGTAGTTGATGCCGTATATGCCGTTTATCTGGTTAACCACCAGTTGCGAGTCGGATATTATTATAACCGATTCGGGACATAGCGGAATCATGTATTCCAAAGCGGTTATGACGGCAAGGTATTCAGCTTCGTTGTTTGTGCCGAAACCTTTGGCTTCGGAGAAACTATGTATCGTTTCGCCGCTTTTGACAATAACCCCGCCTATGCCCATAAGCCCGGGATTACCGGCACATGCACCGTCAACGTTAACTGTATATTGATAATTGTCTCTTTTGATACCCGACCGGTGTTTCTTCTTTCCCAAAAAAATTACCTCCTTGCTTTGCCTTTTCCTCTATATCAGCAATTCTCCGCAATGCGGGCATGACTCGAACGACATGCCCGGTTGTATGACTTCTATTTTGGTGATCCCTGCTTTAGCCGCAGCGGCACAGATCATATCAAACACCTTGTTATACAAAGATTCTGTATTAAAAAGAGGATTAAGCCAATACTTGGTTATGCGTTTAACCTTGTCCAGATATTCTACCGCGACAATACAATCAATATCAGCCGGATGAGCGGGGTAGTATGATAGGGCCTCTATGGTTATCTTCTTTCCCGTTTCTTTAGTAGTATACACGATGTTTGTTTCGGTATATATATCCGGCATATCAATGAACAAATCGTCTTTTGTCACAAGGGATGCCCATGTTTGTTCGTTATCTTCCAACCTATTATCATGAATGTATTTCTGGGCTTTATCTACGTCTACTACTTTTAACGATGCTACTAGATGGTTTTTTTTACAGTATTGCAATTGGCTGCGCAGGTTCCTTATCTGCCGTGCGTATTCCAAGCCGATATTCTGATATGGTATATCGCTGTTCCTTTTAGCAAACTGGTCATAGGTATAAAAATTGGCTTTGACTTCACTGATTGGCAGGAAGTGTCGGCAAAAGGCCGTTTCTTGCCATGCATCTTTGCTTGGCCACCAGCATACCGGCCGGGGCTGTATATGCTTGACAGTATCTGTCGCACATCCATCTATCGAAGCAATTATATAATAATCACCGTCTTCCCATATGTTAAGTATCGGCCGCACTTTCTTGTTCTCGTAGCCTTTCCCTATGATATACCAGTATATCCCGCTTAAATCTATGATATCCTGTTCGTCTGCGGTTTTGTCGAATAATACTTCTACTACCTTATACGTCCCGTCTTTTTTCTGACGCGCATAAAGCTCAAGCTCTATCTTGCGCCCATTAACTAAATCAAAATCAATATCAAATTCTTTAGTGTTTCGGAGATCTGCACCGTTAACAAAATTCAGTGCATAGCAATCCGCATATTCTACCAGCATCGCTATCGATTCCCTTCTTTTTTTGTTTTGCCCGGCTTTATGCCTTAATTATACCATATTATATTAATTAACGCAATATAAGATATATTATATTGTATTATTATTATGCATTTTTTATTAAAATATCTTGACATACTCTGATTTATCCCGTATAATAATAATACAAGGTTGAGATACCTAAAAAACCGAAAATATTGTCCGCCCACCGTTGGCGGCTATACAAGTGAACGGCTCGACAAATATTGTCCGCCCACCGTTGGCGGCTATACAAGTGAACGGCTCGAAAATTACAGAATATAGCCCTATCTTTTGATAGGGCTATATTCTCATATAGGTGATATTTATGAAGTTTCAAGAAGGCTATGCTTACCATATAAAAGATGCTTATTTTGATAAAGTGCAAGATGATAAACTAATGCAAAATAAAGAAAATGGCACTTATCGGCCAACTTACCTTTGTATGGAAGATCCAAAAAACAAAGGTTTATTATGGGTTGTCCCTATGAGCACAAAAATAGCAAAATATAAGGCTATATACGATAAGCAAGTTGCAAAATATGGTAAATGTCTTACGATCGTTTTGGGTGAGTTCGATGGAAGAAAATCAGCTTTTTTACTGCAAAATATGTTTCCTATTACTGACCAGTATATAGATCATATTCACACAAGAAATGGCAATCCTGTACCTATAAAATACTCTATTGCACAAGAAGTACATTCCAACATGCAACAACTTCATCAGCTTATACGCAAAGGTAAAACTGTAGTATTTCCAGATATAAAGCGGCTTGAAAATCTTATGTTAGAAGAATTACATCAAATACATACAGCATCACAAGAAGCTGCGCCATCTGTAACAGAAAATACCACTTCTACAATGTCATCAATAAAAGACCAAATAACCGCAGCACAAGTTAAAGCCGATCAACATAACAGTAATCAGTCTCAAAAAAAAGTAGAAAAAGAAAACCACCCAGCTCGTTAAGCTACAAATGGGCGGAGACTCCCTTTCATAGACAGGAAATAGCAAAGCGAAGCGTAGCTATGTCCTGCTTTTTATACCTTTTCCTTATTGAGCGATAGTGAAATAGGGAAAAGGTTTCTATAATAATTCCTATATACTTACCTTATTCTAAATAAGCTTTTCAGATTACCCTACAACGCAAAAAAATAAGAGAGGTAATGTATTTATACCTCTCACACAAAAAAATCAAATCTAGGGGCATTTACACGTGTCTAAATCCAAGTGCAAAAATTTATTCTCTATTTTTATTCTTCTCTAATGCTATCCGGAGATTAAAAGCTCCTATTCCCACATTTTCATAATACCATATCTAACGCTCCTTCTTTATTCTATTATTTTTAGCAGCCACTTTTTTGAAGCGGCTGCTAAAAAGTCGTTCCATGTATCATGAGCCCATGGTGGCTGGTTGTTTATTTCCTGAGTATCTTTCCCGGCGGTGTAGGCTACTCCGTCCTCACCAAATAGTAACTCAATAATATACTTACCACTCTCAAACATAGCCACGTTTTCATCTGTAACCATGTTGTCCGGATCAGCTGCAAATCCGGACAACATGGCCAGCAGATTGTCGTATACTTCAGGCAAAGCATCTTTCAGCTCTGCCGAAGTTAGCTCTAGCACACATATGTCGTCCAAAATACTGCACAATTCATCATTTGTCCAGTCCTCGACGAGTTTTCTCGTCATAGACGATACAGTAGCTGCATGCTTGTTACATAAACGACTATACAGCTCATATATATCGCTGTCTATTCTGACAGCGAATAATTTTTCTCTTGCCATTTTTCATTCCTCCATATTTTTATATGCCGACGTTTACGGCCACCAGCAAGCCGTATTTTTTATACTAACTTTATGCCGTATTCTTCCGCGATTTCTTCTAATCGTGAGAGTACGCTGTCATTCACTATGAGGGCGGTTCCCTCTCCGTCATCCCAATCCATCTGCATAAGCCGGGCATCAGTTAACCCGACAATTCGGCTATCACTTAAAAAGCGTTCTATATCATGACTGTCGTTCACAAAGAAAGCATTAACTTTTACCATTTTTTCTACCTCCTATTTTTTGTATTACCGGTATTTACGGCCACCGGCAAGCCGTATTTTTTAGCATATCGGGAATAGTGCATCAAAGGCACTATCCACTAGTTCAAGCGGGATGATGTATCCCGCCACTTCCTGCCGCCCACGGGGCAGGCCATCGAATGTTTCGTATTCGGAATAGTTTCGCTCCGGGCCGAAGTAGCCGTATTCCGTCCGTGCAACGATATAAATATCGTGCTGGACGAAATATATGCTCCATTCCACGTTATCCACCATCATACACGCAATTTTATCCGCATGTATTATAACTTCATGCCATCCGCCCAGCGGCCATATGCCGCGTTTTAGCGTTGCTTTCATTTTTGTTACCTCTATTCATTTTTTCTTTCTGACTATATTGTATAACATCGTTATACATAAGTCAAGTATGCAGGCTCCGGTTCATAGCAAAACATAATGGAACCCTTACCTATGGTTTAGCAGAAATCCACGCCACTTGTGGCGGGGAGTAGTCAGGAACAATACATAGCAATGCTAGGTGCTGTGAATATTCAAAAATAGCTTGAATAGTACTATAATACTTTAGTACTTTAGTATAACAGTACTATAGTATTTTGGTATTTTAAGCTGGGAATCTGATGGTTTAGCAGAAAGCCTCGCCACAAGTGGCGGAGAGTAGTCAGAAGCAACGAAAGGTTTATGATAACATAATCGATGCAAAAAGGCGGATAAAATATTATCATGCGTTTTTAAGGGGGGATAATCCCCCTTTTTAGAGCATAATCAGAGCAAAAAACGCTCTAAAATGCAATATAAGCTTAATTATCATGTGTTATTATATTGCGTTATTGTTCTTATCATGTAAGGTAAAAAAAGGCGCAAGAGGTTCTGAGAGAAAAAACAAAGCCGCTACTGTTAATAGCGGCTACTGCGAACATAAAAGACTGACTTCGCCTCACCACAAATGGCGAGGCTTTTTACTAATAAGATGTCGGATATCTCCTGTTGTCATATTTGGGATGTGGTCCGGGCTTGGGACATGCCGGATAGTTCTCTTTATCCCAAAAATGGTCTTTGCCTATTTCCTCATCACTTAAGTTAAAATAATCGTATCTCAAAATGTTTTTGCCACTCGAAGAAACGGGATCATCCGCCGTGGTATCCACATGATAATACTTGCCGTCGATTTTAACTATATTCCAGGCATGACCTCCTGTTATTTCGCCGTTGTTTGCCTCGCCAGATATTACCTTACTCTCTATCCCGGCCATGTTAAGCAGCAGATCCGTTGCTTCGGCATATCCTTGACATACTGCTACGTGATTGATTAAAGCGCCGTATGGGCTGTATGAATCCGGTGGGATGGTATCGTTGTCATAATTCTCTATATCATATCTAGTATTGTTAATTATATAGTCATGAATTGCCTTCTCTTTCTCATAGTCAGACATCCCTGGTACGATTATTGACGACAGTATATTCTGTGCAGCATTATAATATGCCTCTATTTTAGAAGCTTGTTCGGTAAATACGGGAGTCATACCGTTTTGGACGGCTTCGGTTAAATCCCAGTCATAATTTACAATTTGAGAATCCGGCGGCGAAAATAGTTTGTTTACAGCTTTTTGAGATACTGCACCTATGCCGCCTACCACTGTCACTTCATCGGTTGTTAATCCGGTTTCCTTAGCTGTTGTCCGGATCTTACTGGCAACGGAATCTGTACTGCACAAAATAACGGGCTGGCCAATTTTAGCAGCAAATGGTGATACTGATAGCGCATCAGCATAACTCCGGCCTGTGGCTAATATTATGCCATCTCCCGGCTCGAAATACGTTTTGGCTATATCGAGTGATGTAAGCTCACGATTATAACCGGATAATCTTTTGGTATCCATACCCATCTCAATAAGCTTAACTTCTATATCTGACGGTACAACACCGATCCCGCCTATTATATCAACCTGATTTATATTAAGTGCTGTTAGTGCATCTTTAGTAGCAGTCGGGATAGTCGAACCTGAAACAAACAGTATCGGCCAGCCGTTCTTAGCTGCAACAGGTGCGGCAGCTAACGCATCAGGGAAGTTAAGACCGGATGCTATCACTGCTTTGCCATCCGGAGCACCTATAATCTTTGCTATTTCAGCTGCGGTGACCGTTCTGTCAACACCATATACGCGCTCAACAGATATGCCTTTATCCTCCAGTGTTTGTTTAATACTGTCAGACACTACGCCCGGCCCGCCTAATATGTATGCTTTTTGCGGCTTGAGACGCTGGATTTCTTTTAAAATTGGTACCGGAATTTGGTTTTTCTGTACGAGCAGAAGCGGCGCGTTATATTTGTATGCCAGGGGACCTCCTGCTAACCCGTCCGGGAAGTTTTCGCCACAGGCTATCACTACGGCATCGGTGCTTTCCCAGCCTTTCCGGCTTATAGCTGCTGATGTTTCGTACCTGTCGGCACCGGCTAGCCGTTGATAAGTACCTGCTGCAAAAGCCGGCATAGTAACCATGCCTGTCATCAACGTTAATAAAAGGGCGAAAATCGCAATTAGAGCAAGTGTTTTTTTGTACATGATATATTTTCTCCTTTTAATATATTATATATATATATATATTATACCACACCGGAAGGCAAAGCAAATGCAGTAGCCCCTAGCTTTAACCATTAGCGTATGCCTGCCCATATATGGTTCGTAAAACAGCTGATCTAAGCGGCGCTAATGGTAGTTTTAACCCGTGTTACCAATACCTTGGCAGAAAGCCACACCGCTTGTGGTTGAGATGGAGGCATAGAGAATAGGGCTAGGAATTAGCCTTATCCTCTATCTTAAAAAAAACTATTGCAAAATTCAGAAAGTGTGATATACTATTTGCATAAATAAAATATTTGTGCAAAGAAAGAGGTGAGAAACTTTGAGGATCACGATCGATTTTGATGATGAGTTCAGTGAGACGATAAAGCGTGAGTCTATAAAAAACGGCATATCGTTGAGTGAATTCATCAAGCGGTGTGTTCAACGGTGTATAAATGATGGGATCGTATTCAAGGAGGTGGAAAACTATGTTGATGATGAAACAATTCAGAAAATTCTGGAAGAATCATTAGACAAATTGCCAAGTAAGAAAAAGTTCTTACTGCAAGAGCTATTTGGTCTTGATTGGCGAGATTTGACGAATGGGCAAAGGCAACGATTGGGTAAATATTTTTATCGAGCCGTGATAAACGGCCAGTATCCAAATGTAAAATTCATAGGCAAAAAATCCGCTTATGGTGGAAAGGCAATGTATGAAAAGATATGATAAAATTAGTAAAATGGAGGTGATATTGAATGGCGCCAGAATTTCGGGATGTTTATAATTTAGAGCCAGAAATACCTTACAGGGGATTTTACAATATGGAATATCCTGCGTATTTCTATATATCTAAAGGTAAGCGGTTGGCTATAATAATAAATATAAATTCAATTGAATTTAAGCCACGTAGAGTACGAATAGTTTATCGGCAGGAGTATGCTATAGGAATATCGGAACCAGAGTTTATTGGGCCAGAGGAAGTAATTCCAGGATTGCGGTTGGATAGAGCACCGATGGTATTAATAACACTTTTGGATGCAGCTAAGTATCCTAAGGGTATTAAAGACCAAGATGCTTTGTTAAAGCAGCTACTTGAGAGAGCAGGCAAGTTTTAATGAATTGTATTAAGAAAGGAGAATAAAAATGTTTAGAAAGAAAGCACCGAAAGATATTTATTTTTATTATAAATTGGCAACGAGGTTGAATTTGTTGCCAGTAAGTATTAATTTTAAGAATAAACAGGTTAAGGCCATAGACGTGATGTTTGGCATGATAACTTTAGATTTTATGGATTTGATTTCCTTGTATACAGAGGCACTTGCAAAAGATAAATTGGATGAAATGGGATATTTGAAGGGGGCGTAATATATGGGAGAAAGAAAATCGATTCTGGAGCTTGGGAAAGAACAGGATACGCGTATTTTAAGATATCTAGAACAAAATAGGTATGTTGTATTGACTCCAAAAGGCTATGTAAATTTAACTGGGCAGATAGAACCTGTGCTGGTGGATACTATAGAAAAGGCGGATGCTTTACCATATTATATGGCGGTGGTCTATGCCGAGAAATATAGAGGTAGAATAATATCAGTTTTGAATTTAAGGCATAAATAGCTATTTTACGAAGTGTAAGTCGAGAGAATACCACGCTAAAGCAACTTCTGGGCGAGAAAGAATTTGAATTAGCTGTGCTAAGGAAGTTAAGAGATGCGGTAAACCCTCGGTAACCGACAAAGTTGGAATAGCGAACAAGTAGATTGCTCAAGGGTATAAGGCCTGCCTTATAATGATAAAAACGAGCATCATGGCAGGCCTGTACCTGGTTATTCTTTCACCTATGATGGTTATAAAATATCGGATGAAGAAGTAAAAGAGCGTTTAAGTGAGTTAATATACTCTGATGGCTATCCGTACGGTTACCGCAAGCTTACCGATGGCTTAGCAGAAAACCTCGCCACTTGTGGCAGGGAGAAGTCAGAATGTCATTAAGAAGGTGTATAGATTATGATGAAAAAGGTTTATACAATAGAAGAAATTAGAAATATTATAGTGCCCAGATTAAAGCAATTAGACGCTACAAGGATAGCATTGTTTGGTTCATACGCTAGAGGAGAAGCAAAAGCTGATAGTGATGTCGATATTCTGGTATCATTACCAGATATTATTGATATACCAAAATATTTAGAGACCAAAGATGCATTGAGGCAAGTATTAGGCAAAGATGTTGATATATTGGATTATCGAGATATATCAAGGTTTATTAAAGATGAAGTTTTAGCGGATAGTATTATTATTTATGATAAAAGTCAGGAGAGATACTAACACCAGGTCAATCCATTCGTAATAAGCCGGACATGCTACAAAAATCGGCTGGCCGGAGGTTCTCGCTCGCTGACATAAACGACAAATCATTATTGATAAGAAAGGAGGGTATAATTTATGTTTCAATTGAACTATTTGGCAAATATTGGCCTCCTCCATGATATGGAGAAGTTGATAATTAACGTCTTAAAGCAAAACCAAGGTAAGACTTTAACCAGCCATGAGATCCTTGAAATTTTGCAGGAATCAAATGTTATTAAGACACTGAAAAGTTATCTCGACCGTTATGAAAAATCCAGTGGTTTTAAAGAACCGGCATCGCATATAGGTGCTGTAGCGTCACAGCTGGCCCAAAACTATCCCAATATTAAACATACGACCAGCAAATGTTCTGTCCTTCACAAGAAAGAAGATGCTTTCATCTATTGCATATAAATAGACAGTAGTGTCTGGTTTTAGCCATGCAAAGGTTCAGCTCCGGTACTTATACTCGACATACAATCAGTTGTTTATAAAATATGCCAACATCGGTAGAAAATATTAAAAGTAGCTTACCGATGTTGGCTTTCTTTCTCATTGACTTCTCCCTGCCACAAGCGGCGAGGCTTTCTGCTAAGCCATCGGTAACAATACTATATCGAAAACAATATCAGCTGAACTTCCCATTACATCGGCATCGTCTTTATTTTGTTTATAGAAAGTGGCTAAAAACCGGCTGCTTTCTTGTTTTTTGAAAAGAAAGCAGAAAGTTTCATTCGTAGCAAGACTTATACTAGTACAGGCCATTTCTGGATCAATTCTTTATCCCATACTTCTTTAAGGTTGTTTTTCATAAACACCGGAACGCCATCCTCTCTTGCCACATCAATTATGTCTTGTATCCATTCTTTCTTTGGCAGTATTGCACCCGGACCTGTTTGAGCACCTATAATAACCCAACTGATACAATCGAGGCTCAAGTCTGCTGCTGCATCACAACGCAACGGTTCAAAAGATATAAAACTTCTGGGTAGAAACCGCATAATATCTGCTACTGAATGTACGTTAGATACAATAAACGTACCATCCGGATTTGTGCTCGTTTTGTCATCTGGCTTATCTCCTGTGCTAGCGCCTAACCAACAGTTTTCAGGAAACTCAAACTCAAAATATCTGCCCGGATTTTTGGTTAAAAACATGAATGTATGCTGTGGACATTCCTTTGCTACTTCTATCACTTCATTTATCCATTCAGCCGGTACCCAATCCCCAAATAGGTCTGCCATGCTGCATACGAATATTTTAGCAGGATGTTTAACCTGTTTAGGCTCATTAAGGCGATAACGATAAAATGTGGGCTTAAAGCCAAACGGATACGGTGCTTGCGGAAATTTGCCTTTTGTGTTCTCATATGCCACGTATAAAGGATGATCCAGTACTCGAATTGGCTCGTCTTTATGCAACAGAACGTCATAATGCGTCCAACCGTCATCATCTGTCCATCCTTGAAACCGCTGCACTATTTTTTTGGCATAACAGTATTCGCAACCGTTCAGGCAGCCTGTGACCGGATTCCAAGTGTAGTCACACCACTCAATTTTTGTTTTATTCATAATTTTAGGTCTTCCCTAGAAACAAATTTAACTAGCCAGTTGTTGCTGCAATATTTTCATAATATCATCATTGCCTTTGTTTTGTTTATAAAAAGCGGCCAGGTTATCTTTCGCAATCATTGCGGGATCCGCTATATCCGCAATAGAAGGTATATAGTACTCGGATTTATTTGTTTTGCATTCTCTGCCGTCATAGTGATAAGGAATACCAGCCGGGCAAGTGCAATGAGCAATATGCTCGTATATACCGTCTTTAGTCTTTTTCTTATAAATTACCAGCCCGTTGTCTTTGCATATCCAGCAGTTGGGGATTATCGCTTTGCTGTTTTCTTTACTGCCCCATACCTCTACATCTATCATAACAGTCATTTCTCTAACCCTCCTCGTGATTTATGCGCCAATCGATCCCCTGCATTATCACTGGTACGCACATCTCAGTTAACCGCGATACTATCGCTTGGCCTCTTTCCCCAAGCTGGTTAGCCAGCATGTCTGACGTATAATTAGTTGTTATAACAACCGGCCTTTCTTCTTCGTACAGCCGGTTGATAATCTGGTATAATATAGCACTGGTATTGTCGCTGGCCTTTTCTTTGCCCAAATCATCAATAACAAGAAGGTCCACACTTGTCAGAGCATTTATTATATCCAGTTCACTCTCGCCAGTTTTGCCATAAGTTTGTTTTATCCGGCTTATAATACTAATACTGTTGCCGAACACAACAACATACATACGTTTAGTAAGCTCGTTGACTATAGCGGCAGCAAGGTGCGTTTTGCCGACGCCCACAGGCCCGGTAAGCAACAGACCTTTTACAGCAGGAAAACCGGCTGCAAAAGCCGTAGCTTGTTCCAGAGCGTTCCGGAGCTGGCCAGCAGAAACGAAATTGTCAAACGTCTTATTTTGGAAACGTTTGCCGAGTCCGCTCTGAATCAACAACTCAGATACTTTTTCCTGCCGCTGCTTAATCATTAACGCTTTGGCTTCCTGCTGGTTTTTGTTAATACTGTATTTCACAAATTCATCAAGCATAAATAAATCACCATCCATACTTGCTCTTTTTTGCTGCCTCGTAATCAAAAACCGTGTTATCGGCAGATTTGGGATATGTCTTAGATTTTCGCATTTTTTGAGCGGTTAAAGTATCCCACTTTTCGCGCAACTTACCTGGGCTTAATATGTTTGCATACCAGAAGTTGTCTTTGTGAGTCCAGTCGATCATTTCCCGGATCTCATCAGGGCTGCGGCTGTCCAGCCGGATCATTTTGTCAATATCGTATGCCCAGTGTTTAAGCGTAGCCGGGGCGGGATCTGGTACTCTCGCGGCAGGCAGGTTTTCAAGTATGCATTGGCGCATAAACAATGCAAGCTGGTATTGTATGGTATCCTCGGTGAATACCGGTACTTCACGTTTTTTCGGTTGTTGACCTTTACTACAGGTTTGGTTTGGTTCGTCTGAACTTTGTTCAGACGATGAATATATATATATATTCTTATCATTCTTATTATTCTTGTTTGTGTATCCTTCATGGTTCCTTGGCGGTTCCTCAGCGGTTCCTCTGTGGTTCTTTTGTGGTTCTGCAACCTCCGTTTCTTCCTTATTTTGCGGGATTTCAGGCGGTTCCTCTGTGGTTCCTTTTCTGGACGTTATTTTTCCATCATCGTCCGTAAGGCGGTTCCTCTGTGGTTCTTCTGTAGTCCCTTGTTCCTGATAAATCTCATAATTTACGATAAAAATAGCGGTTCTTTTTTGGTTGCTCTCTTTGATTATCATGCCGTCTTCCTGCAACAAAGTCAGAAATGCTCTGAGTTTCTTCTTGGACCAACCCCATCTGTCCATCAACCTGAGTTCGGATGTTATGAAAGAACCGCGCTGAACCTCTATAAGTTCATTACCAATGCAAATTTTGTTGGTGTCATGGTTGGCCATCATCAGCATGTCAATCCATGCCTGGCCTTTTGAAAATGGTTTGTCGTCCCATATCCAATGCTCGGTTAATTTTCTATGTAGTTTAATCCAACCACCCATTATATTTTCACCGCCTATTGTACGAATTCATAAGATGAATCGTCTTCGAGGAAAACAGTTATGCTGACATCCAAGGCGTCAGCTAACTTGTACAATGTTTTCAAAGAAGGCATTGTCCGGCCATTTTCTATATCCGAAAGAAACGAGTTTGAAATACCGGCTGCTTTCGCTAACTCAATTTGTTTGATTTTTTTGTTAATACGCAGTTTTTTTATTTTTGTTCCCAGCAAAATCTCCACCTCCAAAATCTACGTTTATTTTACGCTTATACCGGAATAATATCAAACTCCAAAAAACCGCAAATAGTGGCAAAAAAGGCTAAAAAGGAGGATTATTACGTATAAAACGAACACAATCTCTGTATTCCTCCGATTTACGTAAATATTGTAATTTACTTTTCTGATTTTTGCGATATAATTAAAGCAGTTTAATATTTACGGAAAGTTTCGTTTTTGAGAGTAAATATTTTGAGGAAGGATCATTTTAATGTCCGTTGGAGAGCGTCTTAAACAGTTAAGGCAACAAAGAAAATTGACATTACGCGATTTATCGCAGAAAGCCGGTATCTCAATATCCTTTTTAAGTGATATTGAGAATGGTAGGAGTAACCCTTCTTTAAAAAGATTAAGCGAGCTTGCGGAGGTGCTTGGCACTACTGTAAGTTATTTATTGGGGGAAGACGAACCAAATATTGTCTCTGATAACAATACCGCAATGGAGATAGCAAATCGATTAAAAGAACTGCGAAAGCAAAGGAAATGGTCTGTAGCGGAAACGGCCGAGAAATTAGGCCTTTCGGAACAGTATTATCATGATCTTGAGGAAGGAAACCGGCAGCCGGATATTAAACTGACCAAAAAATTAGCAGACATATTTAACGTATCTGCCGACTATCTTATCGGCAGGATCAATGTACCTAATTCGTATATTCCCGAAGAATATGCCCAAAGATATCCTGTAACAAAACGCGACTTGAGCCAATATGAAGACTTTATAGAACATATTGACCAGTTCTTTATGAATGATGATGTGCCGGAGGACGATAAGGAAACGTTGTTCAGGGACATATCCGAATTGTTTTGGATGAGCAGAGAAAAGGATAAGCAAAAATACAGGAAAGAGAAAAGAACAGAAGGTAAATTTATTCATGAGTAAGGCAACTAATGGGATCTTTGTACATAATAGCAAAATATAAAAAAACTATTGCAAAATTCAGAAAGCATGATATACTACAAGTGTAAAGTATTGTTTGGGATAACAAAGCTGAAACAGTTTTGGAAGCCCGAGCTGTCCAACGCCGCAACCTAATGCGGGTCCACTCTGTGGGTGGCAGCAAATAACACCATGCGAGGAGCAGGGGTGTTATGTTAATGCCGGACATTCTGCCGGCAAAAAAACATAAGTTGGATTTGAGACTAAAAGGCAGTACAAGCCAAGTGTGTTTGTGCTGCCTTTTTATGTTTAAAACGGAAAGGAGAAGTGGTATAATATGATTGAGGAGGCGAAAGCCATGGGCGAAGAAAATAAAGAAGTTAAAGAAAAAGCTGAGACTTATAATTATGAGGAACCGATAGACTTTCGGCCTAACAGGATCGATGACAGATTGAATCGACTGGATCAAAAAATAGACGGTTTGCGCTCTGACCTAACGGTGGAGATCAAGGAAGTCCGTACCAGCGTTGAGAGAACACGCACTGACCTAACGGCGGAGATCAAGGAGCTGCGTGCCGATATGACGACGGAAAACAAGGAGCTGCGTGCCGATATGGCGGCGGAGAACAAGGGGCTGCGTGCCGATATGGCGGCGGAGAACAAGGGGCTGCGTGCCGATATGGCGGCGGAGAACAAGGAGCTGCGTGCCGATATGGCGGCGGAGTTCAAGGAGCTACGTGCCGATATGACAGCGGAGATCAAAGATATCCAAAAAGGCTTGTCCAAAAATCTCATGTGGACGGTTGGCACTGTTATAGCCGGTATGGCAGCGATGATTGGCTTTATCAAACTGCTATAAAGAAGCAAATCCGAAAAAATAATGTTTACCGTCTTGTCCTAAATTTTAAGGTAAGAAGAAAACAGTCTAAAGGCAAAAAAAGAAAGCTTTTAGGCTGTTTTTTTAATTTTTTAAGGAGGTTTTATCCTATGAATAAAGTAGTATTGATCGGCCGGTTAACGGCCGATCCGGAAATCAGACAGACGCAAAACGGCACATCCATAGCATCATTCCGCCTTGCTGTCGACCGCAGGGTTAAACAGCAAGGGCAACCGGACGCTGATTTTCTGCCGGTTATTGTCTGGGGGAAGCTGGCCGAGAACGTAGTTGCAAAATACTGCGAAAAAGGCCGGCAGGTAGCCGTATCTGGCCGCCTGCAAACCCGGACATGGCAGGATACGGAAGGCCGCAACAGATATGCGACTGAGATAATAGCTGAGGAGCTTCAGTTATTAGCCCGGCCACAGCATTCTGATTCTGCACAGGAACCAATACCTGAGGCAGACTTGAGCGGCTTTACCGACCTCGGTATATCCGAGGAAGAAGATCTGCCGTTTTAACAGGAGGTAGGCTTATGCAACAAAACAAATGCTTAAGCTGCGTACATGCTGAAAAATGCGTGTATGCAGCATATGCCGACAAGGTTTTGGCCTGTGTCTTACATACCCTGCGGGAAGACACTAACCAACCGAAAATACCGGCAAAAAAGTAAGGAGAAAGAGGTCTAAATACAAATCAGTATTTAGACCTCTTTTTTTATTTTTTCAAAAAAAGAAAGGGGAATAAAAAATGTATGTAGAAATTGAAAAGGACAATCTGGAAACAGTAGTGGCCACAGCAGGCAAAGCGCTGGCAACCAGATCCGTATTGCCAGTATTGGAAGGTGTTAAGTTATCGGCAACCGGTAATATGCTGACGGCCGATGCGACAAATACTGTCACGCACATCGCAGTCTCAAAAGCGGCCAAGGTAACTGAGACGGGCGCCATAGTAACGAACGGCAAGCTGCTGATTGATATAGTTAGCAGTTTGCCGGAAGGGCCGGTAACCATAAAAACTGATAATCAAGGCAACGTGGTTATAACAGCCGGGCTATCAGAAATAACGCTGGCAACGCTACCGGCAAAAGATTTCCCGTCTCCGCCTGCTGTTGAAACCGGTGCGGAATTTAGCATTCCGGCAGATGTGCTCAAAAGCATGATAAAAGGCACATCGCTGTTTGCAGCACCGGACCAGAGCGCCCAAGAGATACTGACAGGTGTGGCAATGGAATTAGAAGGCACCAACCTTGTTATGACCGCTATTGACGGCTACCGGATAGCACAACGATGCAGTGTTGTAACAAACACGGCGGGTTACAACGGTACGGCCATAATACCGGCTAAATCACTTGCTACGCTCGCAAAGATATTGCCGGTAGGCAATGGCGACGTAAAGATTAGTCTTGGCAATAAAGTTATCCGGTTTAACACAGCCGACGGGGGAATTATATTTACCGCCGTGTTGTTAAACGGCAAATACATTGATTATAAAGGACTAATCGATGAAGCGCTGGAAGACCGCAAATCCCGGATGACCCTGTTTACCGAAGATATGAGATCCGCCGTGGGTAGAGATGTTACAGTAGCACAGGCAGGCAATTCAACGCTTCTCAAATTGGAAGTGACGAATAATTACCTGTTACTCAACACATCTGTTGATATTGCCAAGGTCAGTGACAGGATAGCGGTAGATTGTGAAGGTGAAGATGCAAAGGTTGGGCTAAATGGAAAGTACCTGAGCGATGTCTTGTCTGTAATCGGTGATGACCAGATAGTGCTTAGCTTCGGTTCGAGTGCAGACCCCATCCTGGTGCAACCAGTAGAAGAGCAGGAATATTTATATTACATCTTGCCCATACGATTAAACAAATAAGTTGAAATTTAGACAAAAAGGCAGTATAGCCGTATTATGCGCTGTGCTGCCTTTTTATTTTTCTAAAAAAGAAAGGAGAAAGAAAAAATGGAAGGATATCTGCCCGTATACAAGGTTGCACTGGTCAGAGAAAGGGAAGAAAACTATGGCCGCGTCTTGTACGATACCGATGCGGCCGAAATAGCACAGGAATACTTCGTCGGCGCCGATAGGGAAATGTTTGCCGTGTTATTCTTAGATGTTAAGAATACCGTTATCGGCATTAGCACAATCTCAATCGGATGCTTGGATTTAACCGTGAGCCATCCGAGGGAAGTGTTCAAAGCAGCTATTTTGGTTAATGCGGCAAAAATAATCTTGGCACATAACCACCCAAGTGGAGATCCCACCCCCAGCAGCGACGATATTGCCACGGCAAAACAGGTTGCCAAGGCGGGGGATGTTCTTGGCATACAAGTCTTAGACAGCATAATCATAGGCTATAAAAAACACTACAGTATGCATGCAGCCGGGTTGCTGTAGAAAGCAGGTGCCATATGCGCGAGGTTGACATAATAGTGAGAGAAGAAGAATTAAACAGCGCTGTACACTTGCTGCGCAGTACCGCGGGCAAAATAGTCTGCATTGATATCGACAATACTCTTGCAAACACCAATGCGGAACTGAAAAGAATGGGATATTGTACAGATAAATACCCCAACAAAAAGCTAAATGAGGACTTTTGGTTCGGCTACGACGGGCAAAGCGCCATGGTCAAAGCTAAACCGATAACTGAAACCTTAAGCTTGGCAGAGTATATTTCAGCTATGCAAGCCGAAGTGGTACTTGCCACAACCCGGCATCCGGCGCTATCGAAAATAACAGAAGACTGGCTGGCAAGATACGAATTGGTATACCCGGTCTTTTACGTACACAACAAGCTTCTTGTAGAAGCTGACGTGTACATAGAAGATAATCCGGCCGAGATAAGGGCACTGCTGAAAGCCGGTAGGCCGGTGTTTGTCCCTGAGTGGCCGTATAATGCCGATATCCGGCACAAAAACGTCATACATTACATGATTGGAGGTAGAAGTCTATGAGCGACATAAAGGAAATACACATACTGGACGTAGCAGACAGGCTGGGATTGACACCCCAGCCTAAGACCCGAACCGAGTACGTTGCACGTTGCCCTATTTGCGGTGACAGTAACGATAAGCGGCATAAACACTTGTACCTCAATATAGTTGAGGATAAGTATTACTGCACACGCTGCGGCATAGGGGGATATGCGATCGGCCTGTATGCAAAAGCGACCGGTATAGACACAAAAGAAGCATACCGTGAGCTTATAAACGATGCTCCTGTATCGCACACAGCAGTCAAACCTTCGGTCGTTAATGTACCGGATACGGCGGATATAAAAACCAGGGATGAGACGTATACCGCGCTACTGAAAAAACTCGAGCTGTATATTAACCATACTGCCGATCTGCGGCGGCGCGGGCTTACCGTAAAAGAGATCATATCCCGCGGATACCGTTCCGTACCGCAGGAAGCGGCGGCACGCCAAAGCATTTGCCGTGCTTTAATACAGACAGGACATATGCTTAAAGGCGTCCCCGGGTTTTACACGGATGATAACGGCAATTGGGATTTTTACGGTAGTGCAGGTTATCTCATACCCGTTCGGGACGTGGAAGGTCGTATACAGGGTATGCAGGTCAGGCTTGACAGCCCGGGTATCGGTGGCAAATACCGTTGGTTTTCCATGCCGGATAAAGACAACAGCGTGTCGGCTAAAAGCTGGGTCCATACATCGTACGGTATTGATGATGAAGTATGGATCACAGAAGGACCGCTTAAAGCCGATGTGGCATCATTTTTAACCGGCCATACGTTTATAGGTGTAGCCGGGGTAAACGCCACGAAAGGTTTAGCCGAGCAGCTGAAGCAGATGGGTATAAAAGAAGCTGTAGTGGCTTTTGATATGGATTTCGTGAGGAACGAACATGTCGAAGAAGCCATAAAACATTTGCACGCATCTCTGAAGAAAGCCGGCATTAAAACCGCAACGGCCTGCTGGCATCCCGGTATGGGCAAAGGAATAGATGATGCCATTCTGTCGGGTGCAAACATAGAGATAACCGGCAGGAAGGTATCGTTATTGAAACGTATATTCGGTGCGAAATAAAGAAAGGAGAAAAAAACAAATGTCTAAAGAACAACTGGAAGAATTGTGGCAAGAGGTTAAGAAGGGCACAATAGACGGGCAAAAGCTGGTACGATTGCTGGTTTATAACGGTATTTGCCCGGAATGCGGTGACAGATTAGCACACGAAGGCGGATGTGTAACATGCTACAGCTGCGGCTGGAGCGCCTGCAACTGAAAAAAGAAAGGAGAAATTTTCATGAAAGGAATATATAACATATCATTGTTCGGATTTGATTTCGCGGTGTACTTCTCCAAGCACGCGATAAAGCGCTGCACTGAGAGAGAAGTATTGCCGGGAGCGGTCATAGCAGCTCTGGAGGGGGCAGAAGACGGCTTAGGCGATACCGTCAAGGATAACCAATATGTTGTTGTCCATGACGGCAATCAGGGCATATCATTTGTGGCACAGTTCCATTGCCGCTATGAGCCAAGTATAGACATTATGACGGTGCTGGACAGTGCGGATATGGTACCAACCAAACAGGATGATGCTGAGGTGTGGGTGCCTGTTCAAGAAAGCCTGTTCAATTTTGCGGGCACTACCGCAAAGTGATAGAATATAGGAGGTAGGAGCGAAATCTTACCTCCTATATTTTTTTAAAAGAAAGGAGCAGGCTTTATGCACGTAAGGCTTATATTTACCGAAACGGCGGCCAGAGACCTGGTTGAACACAAATTAATGGTAGACGAAGTTAAGCGAGTCGTAGCAGAAACAATAGAGAAACGGAGTGCAGAAAAAAGGATTAAAGATGATTTTCTGCAGTGCGAATCCGGCGATATCCGCGGCAAGAGATATCAGATAACCGGCGGTATATTGGAATCGCGTGGCAACGAAGCTGAATTTGAATGCATGAGTATCATTGAACTGCATTTGTGCACAGTCCAAAACCCGGACGGTACGGAAACTGTCGAATGGGTGCCACAAAACGATGGTATAACTCTTCGCAAATATATCGAGCAACACCGGGAACCAAAACAAGTACGGTAGCCCCTAGCTTCACCTATGGGTAGGACAAAAATTTTTCTTGCATGCAAATAAACGTTCTGGTATAATATAGCTGTAAAAAATGTTGGGGGATAACGGACTAAAAGTTCGGAAGCCCGAGCTGTCCAACGCCGCAACCTAATGCGAGTCCACTACTGTGGGTGGCAGCAAGTAGCGCCATACGGGGAGTAGGGGCGACTACGTCATCGCCGGACGTTTCTGCCGGCAAAAAAACAAGGTGGATTTGTATCTAAAAGGCAGTATAAGCCAAATGTGTTTGTGCTGCCCTTTTTTGTTTTAAAAAAAGAAATGTAAGGAGAAATATCTGTCTGGAAGTATGCCCATTTTCTGGGGTATGCTTAATTTCTAAAACAAAAAGACGATTCTGCTGTTTGTTGCGGCAGAATTGGGAATAGACATGTCGAAAAGGCAATGCAAGCCAAGTGTGTTTGTGCTGCCTTTTTTTGTTTTTCAGCAATTTACAAAAAATAAAAAATGAGAAAAGCGTTTCTATAACGCTGTCCAAAAGCCGGTATTAATACCGAGCAGGAGGGTTGAAAGATACTATGTATCTTTATGCCTTTTTGCCGGTATGTACCGGCTTTTTTTGTTTTTCAGCATTGATGCGGTGTACAGGGCTCTGGAAAGAATATATGGCAAATTTGATAGGGGGTATCAATATGAATAAGAGCGGTCGAAATATGATCGACGATGAGGTTAAGGAAGCGGTGCGGAAACGCTTCTACAGCGGAGATACAAACATATCCGTACTATCCGAAGAGTTTAACTTATCCCGTAATACCGTAAGGGGCATCGTTAAAAACGATCCAGTGCGGTACGAACGGACCATAGCATGTGTCAGGCAGAAAAATGCGGATAGAGAAAAGAAAAGAAAAAATGAAGCAGCAAAAAGGTGCCGACAGCAAAGACGAGGTAAAGATCAGGATGAGCGCAGCCGGACAATATGCGAATATTTCTGGCGTATGAAATGTGTTGATGATGATTATGGCCGGTATAGCGAATACAAAACCGCGGAGCGCTTCGGCATAAGCCTGCAAGACGTCGTTGAAACGCTGCGTACGGATCCGAGGTATAGCGAACTGGAAAAATACCGTGAAGAAGTGATTGAGAAAAAAATGCTGGAACTCCAAGAGCAGAACGCCGTATCTATGTCAAAACGCACTTGTTTGAGCCCGGAGCAAGCCGTCATGCTGAACCGAAACGCATATGACCTGTCACAAGATGGGAAAAGATTTACGTATAGTCTTAAAAAATGGGCTGTACGACCGGCAGACCTGCCTCAGAGTATTTCGGCTAGTTGGATAAATCTTGCCAAAGAGGCTAAGGACAAAACTAAAGCCGAAGAATGGAACTCCGAAACGGAACAACAGGCAATAGGAAACGATGATAAGCCGGTACCGCCTGGTGGCGGCAAAAAGAAAAAGAAAAAACATCGGCACAAGAAAAAATAGCAAGCGGAAGTATTGACAAGCTAAAATCGTATGTGCTATACTAAAATTAATCTATTGGGCAGTAGCTTTCCGAACTGTGCTGTACTAAAAATAGCTAGTCGGGCGGCAACTTTCCGATAGCAATATAGAAAACTAAGAAATATGAGAGAAAAGGTCTCTTATATATGGTCGTTTTATACCCACAGGTAGTGTAGCGAAAATTGCTCAACCAAAAATCCAAAAGAAGATAAATTAGAGCGGAGTCATATGACTCCGCTTTTTTGTTGTATCCCGTTTTTTCCGCTCTGATTCATTTTTTGGGCATGCTGCAAATACAGCATGCCCGATCCCCTTCTGTAGTTTGCTTTGTTCCTAATTGTTGCTGTACTCCGCCGTTTCGGCTTTTGCCGGGGCGGCTATTTTTTTGTAGAGATATTTTTTGGAAGGAGAATATGTTATGCAGAAAACCATACAAAGACCACGGATTAACAGTGTGTTCATAACTCCGCATGCATACGAACGGTATTATGACCGCGTCGATGCCGAAGCACCAAAAAGCGAAATAACTGAGACAATCAAAGAGATTATTAAGCATGGCGAGGTCATATATACCAAGCATAGCGGACCGCATAAGGAATATGTGCTCAAGTATAACGGGCTTGAGATTCTAGCCGAAGTTCAAAACGCCAAAGCAACCGTTATCACTTGCTACGGGTACTCCGACTATGCTAAATGGTACCGCAGGCAGGAATATTTCGATCGGCGTTCGTATTGCAGTTAAAGAAAGAAGGGATCTTTAATATGTCCAGAAAAGCCTCAAATCGCAGCAACAAACCAAGCAGGCGCCTGGAGGCTGTATACATAGGCGGCAAAGCTTGTTGCCCATTATGTCGAACCAGGCATTTCTCGCCAATACGTGAATATTCACTGGCAGATGCGAACCACCGGGATATAGGAATGTTCAGGTTTGTCGTTGACTGTCAAGATTGCGGCAACAAGATTATATACTACAAAAACATCTGACTGGAACCCTTAGCAATAAGCTGAGGGCTATTTTTTTGTGAGAGGTGAGGTGATGTAAAATGTTTCAAAAATTGCCAGTTGTGTTGGCAACAATAGCCCCGGACATCCCGACCAATCCTGAGCCGGTATCCGCAGGCGAATTTGCCCAAAAGGTATCTCAGGCGGTCGTAATGCTCATTAACTCAATAGCGGGTGTAATAGTACCGATAGCGGTTTTGTCGCTTTTGGTATCTGTTATATTGGTGATTGCCGGCGGAATCACGCACTCGTCCAACATCAAAAAAGCCGGTGCGGGCGGTATAGGTGCGGCGGTGGGAGGCCTTTTAATATACTACGGCCTGCCGCTCATTATGTCTTTGCTGGCGGGAATACAACAAATTTTCAAATAAGAAAGAGGTGTTTTTCAGTTGGACAGTCTGGAAACAGTCAAACAAAAGGTTGTAGACGTAATCATGGAAGTCAGCGGGCCTATCGGGTTTGTGTTCATACTGGGCGGTGTGGTGCTGATAGCCCTTAAGCTAATGGCACAGCACAATAACCCGAACAAGCGCAGCGAGGTTATATCCGGGCTGCCGTGGATAGCCGGCGGATCAATACTGCTCGGTACGGCGCTGACAGTGGCAAATATCATATTCCAGCTGGGACAATAGGTGTATGCGCACATTCAATATACCGTTTGAAGTACAGGAAGAAGATAAGATATTCGGCGGGTATTTATCTATCCGCCAGGTATTGTATCTCTTTATTGCCGCTCTTGGGATCAGGTTGTTTTGGGTGCCGGTGCCGTTTGTGTTAAGGATAGCGGGGTTTGTAGCAGTTGCGGGTATTATGCTTGCTTTTGCTTTTTTGAAGGTAAACGGCGTGCAATTTGACTTGTATACGCTGACATGGGCCAAATTCCACCTGAGGAATAAACGGTATTTTTTTGGAGAGGAGAAAAGCTGATGGGCTGGATGATAGCCGCATTAGTAACAAGCATTGTTATACTCGGCGGAGTATGGTATTACACGCAGACAGACGATATACGCCGCAAATCCGGACCGGTGTCGGCTCGAGAAAAGGGGGAAACAGCGCAATCCGGCAAATCAAAGACCAGTTTGAAAGATATATGGGATATCGAAGATATACGGGACAGCGTCATATTTCTGAAAGGCAGACGGTATTCCGCCGTCATAAGCGTAGGAGCTATTGATTTCCGAATGATGTCCGAAGAAGAACAAAACGGAGTGGAAAACGCACTGATACAGGCAGCTTTAAGCTTATCATTCGATGTACAGTTATACGCCGCCTCGGATTATATCGATGTACAAAATGCCATAAACGATATAGCTCAAAATGCGCCGGCAAGCAACAATACGAAGCTGATGACATATGCCGAGCAAGCTGTTAACTTCTTGAACAATATGATGAAATCAAGAACGGTATATGTCCGCAGAAATTATATAATAGTGTCATATGACGGCCCGGTGGAAAAAGCATATGAAGAACTCAACCGCAGGTGCAGTGTCGTGATAGCAGGCTTGCAACGCGCTAAAGTACCGGCACGCAGGCTTAGCTCAAGCGAGATATTGAACATGTTGTACTCAAGGCTTAACAGAGGATCATCCGCAAAGCCTGCGGATAGTGTGAACGCAGGTGCTTTCGAGTTGTATGTTGACGGGAGGGAGATAATTTGATAAAACTTTTCGGTAAAAAACATTCAAATACAGACAAATCGGATGACTTTGATCTGCACAACGGTTCAATCGATTTACAATCATTGTTTATATCGGATGCGCTGGAAGAAACAGCCGATATGTTATACCTCGGGCCAGGGCGTTATGCCCGCGTATATGCGGTATCGGTATATCCGAGAGACGTGTATGTCGGTTGGCTGGATGATTTATTTTCAGCAGGGGAGATAGACTTGTCCGTGTCAGTGGAGAGCATACCGGATAACCTGGTCATAAAAAAGCTGAATGAACAGGTTGTTAAAACGGCTGCTATGTACGATATACAGCAAAAACAGGGTAATATACTCCACCTGCCGCAACTTCAGGAGATGTTAAGCGACTTGGAATCCGAGAGAGCAGCAATACAGACCAACCGTGACCGTATGTATTATGTAACAGTATTAATAGCTGTGTACGGCAAAACGGTCGAGGAACTTGAACGCAGGTGTATTGCGGTTAACGACGTCCTGGCACGGAAAGCAACCCAGGTGCGTTGTCTCTCGTTCAGGCAAGTGGAGGGATTAAAAGCGGCGTTACCAATAAATACGATCCCCCCGCGCGGCTTCAGGCGCAACGTGACAACCGGCGGCCTGATATCCTTTTTCCCGATAGCCAATCCCGACATGACCCACCCGTCCGGCATATACCTGGGCAGTAACCTGTTTACGGGAGCTCCCGTGTTTCTCGATTCGTTCATAGGACCGCCGCTGCTTAACAATCAACATATAACGGTATTCGGGATCCCCGGTTCCGGCAAGTCGGTGTGTATCAAGACCATACTCAATAAGAGTGCCCTTACCGGCACGCATATAGCTGTGCTGGACAGGGAAGGCGAGTATAAAAAAAGCATAGAAGACCTGCTGGGCGGTAAATACATTACTATCCGCCAGGGCAGAAGCGCAGGCATAAACCCGCTTGACATAGAACCCGATACGGATGAGACAGGTAATAAACAGTACGTGCCGATCATGGACAAGGTAGCCGATATCCGGGCATTATTAGGAACCATATCACAGAATTTCATGGGCAGGGCACTTACCGCACAGGAAATAGTGGCAATCGAACAGGCAGTACAGGAGATATACTCGCAGCGCGGCATAGATACACACGTTGAAAGTCTGTATACCGAAGGCGGGATAAAGGTAGATGACGGGACATACGCGATAGGCGGTGTGAAAAAAGCTATGCCCACACTGTCGGATTTACAGCAGTCACTGGCGGCTAAACCTAACGCAAGCGAGATATCCGAGATTTTAAAACCGTTTCTTAAAACAGGATCCATGGGCTTTTTTGATTGTAACAGCACCATGGATACCGATGCGCCCATAGTCGGGTTTGATTTGTCTGCCATCACAGACGAATTCACAAAATTATACGCTCATTTCGTGCTGCTGACCTGGATTTGGCAGAATTTCGTTCAGAAACACCGGAACGCAAAGAAGATAGTAGCGGTTGACGAAGGCTGGACGTTCGTCAGATACAAAGAATCGGCGGAGTTTCTCGAAACGCTGGCACGCCGTGGCAGAAAACACAACGCGTGCCTGTTGATCGGCAGCCAGTTCATAGACGAATTCCTAAGCTGTGAACAGGGCCGGGCAGTTATCAACTCAGCCAACACGTCGTTTCTGATGCGGCAAAACCCGGATATGGTAGATAAAGTAGTGGAATATTTTCATCTGGCCGAAGGCGCAAAACAACTGTTGTCGTCGTTTCTGCCGGGTGAAACTGTATTTTCACTGAACGGCAACGTAACGGCAATCAAGGTGGAACCGGTACCGTACGAATGGCCGTATATCACCACGTAGAGAGCCTGTGCAGTCAAAATGCCGGTATCAGATTGGTTGGTTAAGATCGCACAGGCTTATCCGTCCGGGTTCACCGTGTTTTGTGTCGCGGTCTCTGCTGTTTTGTTGATTTTGTCATTCCCGGCCGTGTTGTTCAAACTTGCGTCGCTGTTCGGCATAATGGCAACCGGGATCTATTTCCTAATGCAGCAGGTTAATGAGATATATGCCGCTATGCAGGGTCTGTTGAGGGAAACGTTCGAGAATATAGAGAAAATATTCAAGTAGGCTGTGTTTGGCAAAAAAAGAAAGGAGAATAAAAAATGGAACTTTTATTTTTAATGCTTCTTGCTCACATTTTGGGTGATCACCCGGTATATATATTGTATTATGTGCTGGGAATTGTGGGGCTTGGCCTTATGATGGGCTTTGCGCCGCGCTTATTTAAAAGCTTGTTGATAAATTTGCCTGTGTCGTATGTGGTAGGCATTGCTATCGACACAATATATCATACCGATATCACCTTGCATTTTAATTCGTGGCTGTGGTTATACATCGCAATGACAGTATTTTTGTGGTTGCTAATGATTTTGCTGGACTTAAAAGAAATCAAGGCCGATATAGCGTATTCCAGAGAACTTAAGCGCCTTCGCAAAATGGAAGCGCATCCCCCGGCTGTGGGCTTTGTTGCCGGGAAGGAGAGCAAACCGCAAAAAAAACAACCGCGTCAACTGCCGGTCGGGTTTGCGCCTCCGGGCAAAGGAGAAGGCTACTCGGCTACTTTATCGGAAAACGCAGGAAAACATAAAAGGAATGATATCAATTGCAATACAAGAAAATATTAACCGTTGTAATTATTGCGATAGTTATATTATTGCCGTTTACCGCATCAGCCGCTGATCCGGACCTGACAAAAGCGATTAATCTGATTAGAAACGATGACGATATAACAATTGATTTTTATATGCTGGCCAGTTTAAGCGCGGGACCTGCTGATGCTATGCTTACTTCAGATGATGTTACACAGATAATTAATGCGGTAAAAGCCCGATCCGATAAAGGCAAAATAACAGTTAAAACCAAAGATATTGATTTGTCCAAACCGAAAAAAGGTATATTGCGCATGAGCGTGACGACCACAAAAAACGGCAAGACGCAATTCGTGTCTCTCGGATTTGAAGGCGATTATAAACAAGCTTATGCATCGGCTAATAATATATATAAAGCAATTGTTGAAAAACCGGCTGCGGAAGGTGATACCAAGCAGCAAGCTACTTCTACAGTATCAGCTGCCCGGGCTGCCGTTGATGCCGAGGAAGGCAATATCTTCGAGAAGATACTTGCCCAGGTAATAGTATCAGTGGCAACGGCTATCCAGCAATTCGGCCGCGGATTGCTGGATTTCAAAGACTTGGATACGCTAATCTTCAATAAAGGTGAAACTGTTGATGCCCTGATAACCAATCCTGTCATCATGAGCTCGGATTGGGATGCGGCTATGAACACATGGTTTACCCGTATACAAACACTGGCGTTTCCGATACTTCTTATATCGGTTATCATAACAGGGTTCCGTTTTATAAATGCCGGCACCAAAGGACCCAGAGCCAGAGAGGAAGCGATCGATGCCATACAGCGGTTGGCCTTGTCCGGTATACTGTTGTTGTTCGCACCGGCATTTGTAAAGACCCTGCTTAAGGTAAACAATGCATTAGTGATGGGTATCTCCGGCATGATCGGCAACGGCTCGTCGTTAAGCGACACGATAGGGTTATCCGATAACCTGATAAGCAATATAAAAACCGGCAGCCCGTTGTTAACCGCGTTTGTCATATTGTTATTCGCATTTCTCGAGTTCCGGCTGAACATCATGTTTTTCATGCGCATGTTCACCATAACCGTGCTGTACATCTTCACACCGTTTGTAGCCGCGCTGTGGACCATAGAGAAGAGCGTGAGTGCGGCCGGTATATGGATGGGTGAGATAATAAGCAATATATTTATGCAGACGGCATATGCATTTGTGTTCATGATATTCTTGCAGTTTACACCATACATGGGCACCGGCGGTACGCTGGTATGCGCCATGGTGCTTATACCGATCTCGGAAATGATCAGAAACTCAGTGCAGAACCTGTGGATCAGGCTGTCCGGGTTTGACGAAGCCGGGGCTTCCTCGAAAGTGGCGGGTATGCTCGGTACGGTAGCCGCATTACCCACACTGGGCAAAACGGTAGCCGCTCAATTCGGTGGTATGAGCTCAGCCGGCAAGGTATTGGGAGCTTTAGGCAAAGGTGCCGCCGGTGCCGCCGCAGCAGGAGCCGCAGCCGGCGCAAGCGCGGCAGGCGGGTCCGGAGCAAGTGGTACAGGAGGATCCGGAGCAAGCGCAGCTGCTGCGGCAGGCATGATGTCTATGGCGGGTGCATCGGGTTCTGTCGGCAGCGGGGGTGCAGCTGATGGTATGGCAGGTGCATCGGGAGAGGCATCTGCACCAAACCCGGCACCGAAACAGCCCGGAGTGCACAGCCCGGTAATGGGCGGTTCAGTCAGCAATGCCCGCGCTAATATGATAACCGGTCTTGGGCTTGTGCAGGGAGCTGCCAATATAGCACAAACATTGACTCACGGCGTGGCATCGGTAGCGGCTTTACCGGCAGGCCAGGCAGGCCAGCAACTGGCATCCGGTCTTGGCAGTTTGGCAGGCACGGCAGTCCGCGCGGTAGGAACACCGCTTGCTATGGCAGGCTCGTCTATCGCGACATCATTGCAGAACAAAGAAGGTATAAAAGGCGTAGGTAAAGCGTGGAACGAGGCGGTCGGTGTACAAGGCGGCGGATTAAGAAACAATATCAAGGCAGCAGGCAGGAGCGTACAAGTAGCGAGCAAAACGGCATTCAGCGGATTAAATGCCGCTGCCGATACGATAAACTACCACTCGAGGGTTGACAGCCTGGATAAAATGAGACCTTAACACCCGCTTTTAAGTTGCCATTCCGGCAATGTATATGCTAATATTTATATAGCTGGGAAAAAAGAAAGGAGAAAAAGCAAAAATGAGAATTGAAAATATAGCAAAGATATTGTTAACCATATTAACAATACTGGTGGCAGCTGCTATTGTCGGTATCATCATAGATATGCAACTGGATATAGGATTGGCTTTGCCTCTAATCGGTGTAACCATAATACTTGTCATCATTATATTTTGGCTTATATATTATGATACCGCGATCGGTCAATATCTAAGAATCGCAAGCATAGTTGCCGGCGTCGCTCTTACTATCGTTTCTGTATCCATTATATGGTACGAGACAGTGGCTCCGGCGGTTGCTTGCGATATTCAAACGGCAGAAATAGAGATGTCCGGTATCAAATCGTTCGGCCCAAACAATACAACGGCAGATAGCCCCGCTGAGCCTTTCAAGCTGGGATACAGTATCGCTGGTGGGGAAGCCTATTATTATGTATACAGAGAAATCGGAGATCAATATCTGTTGGAAAAACTCGATGCGGAAGATACTGTACTTGTGTATGGCGAACAACCCAGGCTTGTGTATCAATACAATTATTTTATTGTTAAAAATAAGCCAAAGGCGGTCAACGTTAACGGCGTCAAGCATAAACGTGATGCGATGGGCAATTTTACAATAAAGGGGGTTGTGTATGAGGATTCAGAAGACGCTATACGAAGGGATAGGTACGAGCCATTGCTAGATAAGGTTTCGCCTAAAACCGGAGAAACGTTATATATCGGGTTGCCTGAGCTGTGGATAAAGCTGCAGGTACCCGGGAACAGCGTCACAGACAACAACAGTCAATCATCAGCCATTATTCCTTAACAACGTAATCGTAGAGAAAAAAAGAAAGGAGAACTTTATCATGCAAAAGAAAATAATTGCAATAATAGTTGTTATAGCCGTCATGGTTGCCTGTACGGTAACCGTGTCGGCTGCCGGAGAAAGTACATACACGCGGCTTGCGGGAGCCGACAGGTATGCCACCTGTGCGGAAATAAGCAAAGCAGGTTGGGACAGTGCAGGTACGGTGGTCATTGCGTGCGGGGATGATTTCCCCGATGGATTGGCAGGCGGTCCGCTGGCATATAAGTTTAATGCGCCTCTTTTGCTTGTACAAAAAGACAAAATCCCCGCATCGATAACAAGCGAAATCAAGCGCCTCAAACCTCAAAAAGCATATGTATTGGGCGGCCCGGACGTGGTATCGAATACAGTGGTAAGCGAGTTGCACAAGTACGGTATAAGCATCGAGCGCGTATACGGCGATGACCGTGCCGCTACGGCAGCCGAGATAGCAAAGATAACGGGAGCAACCGGTGGCAAGGCGATAATAGCGACAGGGCTTGACTATCCGGATGCCTTGGCAGTATCGCCAATTGCGGCAAAGAACGGTTGGCCGATATTGTTTGCCTATAACAATATTTTGCCGGAAGCAACGGCCGATGCTCTGCTGAAACTTGGTATTAAAGAAGTCGATATAATCGGCGGGCCTGATGTGGTGGGCAACAGTGCGGCGGCGCAGATACAAAACATGGGCATACATGCCAAAAGAATATACGGCGATAACAGATATATAACAGCGCTTAACATAGCCAAACGGTATTCAACTGCCAACAACGGCATATTTATGGTAACAGGCGCTGATTTTGCCGATGCGTTATCCACCGCGCCTTTAGCGGCGCAAAAAAGTCCGGTGTTGTTGCTGGCGGCAAAGGACAGCGTAGAACCCGAAGTCAGGGCTTTTGCAAAAGAAAAAGGAATATCGCGCGATATGATCACGGTTATCGGGGGAACCGACGTTGTGTCCGAAACAGCTGTAGAGCGTCTGTTCACGGGCGATACGGTGGAGCTTTATAACGTAACGGTAGACATCGAGGGGGCAGAGGATCCGCTTTATGTGGTACATTTTAGCTTTCAAAGACCTGTTCCGTATACATTCCTCAGCGTCAGATTAAAAGAAGATCCTAATGGTCAGCCCGTAAGTTATTTGGGGGGTGCTTCTACCTATCAGCCAACAACTCAGACCGTTTCGGCAAACACTTTTATATCTGAGGAATATAAAGGCACATACTGGTTCGAAATTGTACTTGAAGATGATGAGGGAAACGAAATAATGCATTCAACTCCCGTCAAAATTGAATTGTCGGGCATAGAAGAAGGATTAATATATACATCCGAACAGTTGCTGAAGTCGGTGGCCGACGGCATCGAACCTAAGATCAGCCCTGATGCACAGGAAGTGCTGGCACTATACAACAAGGCTAAAGATATAGTATCCTCAATAGTTAAGCCGGGGATGTCGGATTTGCAAAAAGAGAAGGCGATACATGATTATGTGGTTAATAATACAAAGTACGATAAGGAAAACTATGACAACAATACCATCCCGCAGGAATCGTACGACGCGTACGGCGCGCTGGTCAAGAATACGGCGGTATGCCAAGGATATGCCGAAGCGACAAGCCTGTTGCTCAATATGGCGGGCATAGAAAATATAATAGTATCAGGCGACGCGAACAACGGCATAACCATGGGAGGTCATGCTTGGAATATAGTCAAGATTGACGGCAAGTACTATCACTTGGATACCACTTGGGACGACCCGGTAACTTCAGATGGGCACAATGTCTTAACATACAATTATTTTAATCTTAGCGATTCGGAAATAGGCAAGAACCATTTCTGGGAGAAGAGTCAGTATCCGGCATGCCCGGACACGGGACCTCGCCCGTCAACTACCCACCTCTAAAGAGGTAGGCTTGTAAAAGAGCCTGGTTGACCAGCCTAAGTCTTAACTGACTACGTTATATAAGTCATGGTACCTATGGATGCTTCTCCAGTCCGTAGCTCTATCGCTTAGCATTAAACAGTTCCGAGGGTATGGTCAGTGTGTTAAGCGCAAAAAGCTTATATAACATTGGCGCGGAGAGATTGCCGAAAGGCAGTGTTACTAGCCCCGTAAGGGGCTCCGAAAGGAGAAATTATGGTATTTGTAATTAACAAAGAAAGGAGGAACCCGCTCCTCCCGCAACTGAAGTAGCGAGTCTCCGCGGGTAAATATTTTCATGATCTTGCGTTGGCAAACAGCGACCCGGAGAAGCTGTTGCAAAATCAGAAATACGTGGTATACTATAGATGTAAAAAATGTTTGGGATAACGGACTAAAAGTTCGGAGGCCCGAGCTGTCCAACGCCGCAACCTAATGCGGGTCCACTACTGTGGGTGGCAGCAAATAACGCCATGCTAAGCAGGGGCGTTATGTTGATGCCGGACATTTTCTGCCGGCAAAGTACAAGGAGAAACAGGACTAAAAGGCAGTACAAGCCAGTTGTGTTTGTGCTGCCTTTTTATGTTTAAAACGGGAAGGAGAAGTGATATAATATGATTGAGGAGGCGAAAGCCATGGACGAAGGGAAAAAAGACGAACTAAAAGAAAAGACTGCCGGATATAACTACGAGGAACCAATAGACTTTCGGCCTAACAGGATCGATGACAGGTTGAATCGACTGGATCAGAAAATAGACGGTTTGCGCACCGACCTAACGGCGGAGATCAAGGAACTGCGTACCGACATGACCGCAGAGATCAAGGAACTGCGTGCCGACATGACGGCGGAGAACAAGGAACTGCGTGCCGATATGACGGCGGAGATCAAGGGGCTGCGTGCCGATATGACGGTGGAGATCAAGGAAGTCCGTACCAGCACCGAGAGAACACGCACTGACCTAACGGCGGAGATCAAGGGGCTGCGCGCCGATATGACAGCAGAGAACAAGGAGCTGCGTGCCGATATGACGGCGGAGATCAAGGATATCCAAAAGGGCTTGTCCAAAAATCTCATGTGGACGGTTGGCACTGTTATAGCTGGTATGGCGGCGATGATTGGCTTTATCAAATTGCTATAAAGAAGCAATTTATCCGATGAGATCGATGGCGTAGAGCAGAAGTTAACCGACAAAATTGTTAGCGTAGAGCAGAAACTTACCGACAAGTTTTATACGCAGGACAAAAGGATAGATTCGCTGTATAACCTTCTTGTCACCGCCGTTATTTTGGGAGTAGCGAGCATAGCCATCACGGTCATCCTCAAATTTATATAAAGAGGAAAGGAGTGAATATGTTATGTCAGTTCAAGATAGCAAAGAAGAGATCCTTCAACTTATAGAGATATTACCGGAGGAAAAAATTTCTCAAGCTAGAACTTATCTTAAAAGTCTGATAGATACCGATCGGGATAAAAACATTGAGCGTATTCAACAGATAATGCATAAATACGTCCGCTCAAATCGGATTTTATCAGAAGAATTAATAGTCGAAAGAAGAAAAGAGGCAAAAAATGAGTAAGTCCTGCAACTGGGTATTGGATGCTTCTGCGGTATTGGCGTTAATTAACGATGAACCAGGAGCTGATATAGTCAGGCAGGCAATTAAGGAGGAGGCCATTATCGGTTCTGTTAATTTTGCTGAATTGGTGTCGAAGTTAGATGATATTGGTATAACTGCCGAAGATATTCGGGTGATTGTTGAACTGCTTAATATCGAAGTTGTAAGCTTTGATTGGCAACTGGCCTATGAGGCAGGATTATTGCGTTCGATAACAAAACAATTCGGCTTATCTTTGGGAGATCGGGCATGCATTGCTCTGGGCAGACATATGAATCTGCCTGTTATTACAGCAGATAGGGTATGGAGCCAACCACAGATTGATGTGGATATTCGATTCATTAGATAAATAGAGAAGAGGCGGAGACTATGTCAGCCAATATCGACAGATTGTTTCAAGAAGAATTTGAGAAAAGGGAAAAAATCGGCATAGAGAAAGGCATAGAAAAAGGCCAATGGACGCTTGTCAAGAATATGCTTAGCCACGGTCTGACGGTGGAAGAAATATCTTTATACACCGGCCTGTCCATAGATGAGGTCAGGCGTATAGCCGGGAAAGCCGAATAAGAAGGAATACAATCGAAAAGCAGTACGGCGGGTTGCTGTGTCGTGCTGCTTTTTTGTATTTTCCAAGCGGAGATGGTATAATATGAGAAGAAAAGAAAGGAGCAGATGTAAGGCATGTTGCACGGAACAGAACAAGTAATCAAAAAGACTTCACTGTCTCCCGAACTTATAAATGATATTATATATAATATCAAAGCCGTTTTGGGAGAAAAATTGGAAAGCATAGTTTTGTATGGTTCTTACGCTCGTGCTTCTCAAGAAAGTGATTCGGACATAGATATAATAGCATTAGTTGACGGGGACGACAGTTATATTAAAAGTGTAGATGATTTAATAACTGATATAACAGTTGATTTATCTTTAAAATATAATATTGTTGTATCTATATTCCTGCAAAATCTTGATCAATACCGGCAATTCCTAGATGTACTGCCGTTTTCCATGAATATTGAGAAAGAGGGCATAGAGCTTTATGAAAGAGAGAATCATTGATGTAATTTTCCATGCAGCTAAACAAGAGGCAGAGAGTCAAATGCGACAAGCCGAGAAGTTTGTAGAAGGTGTACGCCAATTCATCAGGCAACAGCATCAAGTCGAATAGCGGAAATTGTCATAAGAAAGGAGCAAAAGCCATGTTCAAAAACAAAATCTTTATAGTAGTAGTTGTTGTAGCCGTAGCACTGGTCGGCATAGGCTGCTGGTACGCATACGACAGACATCAGGCGGCGCTTGCAGCCGAGAAGGCACAGCAGGAGGAGCTGGCCAAAGCCGAAGCGGAGAAGAAAGCCGCCGAGGAAGAAGCGGCCAGGAAAGCCGCGGAAGAAGCGGATAAAGAAGCGGCTAACGATTCCACCTTGGAGGAATACTTTGCTTCGGCCAAAGAGATTGACGAAACCGAACTAACCGAAGAAGATAAGGCGGCAATTGCGGCATTAGACAAGAAATACGGACCGGAAATGGACGCGATCAGAGAAATGCTGACAGCATACAACAGAGCGCAGAACGAATACGACTACCGTACGTTCACCGGTCATGAGGGTGAAAAGTATATGTGTCCTGAAACAGCCGAAAATTATGCCAAGGTTAACGCGCCGGCAAGAAAAGAAAGAGTAGTGAGGGTAAAAGAAATAAGCAAATTTGACGGCATAACGGTCAAATATTGTGTGTTTACCACACCGGACTTTGGAGAAGTAGCTGAAAACCCTGAGAACCCCGCCTATGCATATGCCGAAGTGGAAGTAAGAGCGCATAATATCGCTCCTGTTAAAGAAGATGTTAGCAGCAGCTACTGGGCCGTGTGGCTTAAGAAGATAGACGGTCAGTGGAAAATATACGTTGAAGAACCTATTGAAGACGAATAACAAGTTTTGCCCAACCCCGGAGAGGGGTTGTTTTTTTTACTATTTTTACGGAGGTGTTTTTTTATAATGCTGAAAAAGAGTTTATCGGTATTACTCGCTTTAGTGATAATACTGACGCTTACCGCGGTACCGGCCTTTGCATCAAGAGATAACGATGATGACAACACTAAGCACGCCAAACCTGATGAAGAAGTAGAGCTTGAGCACAAAAAAGACCAAAAGCCGAACCCGGCAAAAACTGATAAAGACGAACAAAGCACGCCCGGCAAGACGGAAAAGGGTAGCAGTGGCGGCGGTGGCTCAGGTAGCGGAGGCTCAAGCAGCGGAGGCTCAGGTAGCGGCGGCGGGAATAAGGGAGACCCGGCCGCCGGCAGCGGAAATTATATTGTAGACGATTGGATATTTACGGGAGAAACAGAAACAACGACGGAAACCAAGACATATACTGACAGAAAAGTCTTATATTATGAATGGACTAAAACGGCGGGCTTAGGAGCCATGACCATGGTTACCCCAAACACTAACAACCGGACGGCAGGGCCACGAACAACGGTAAAATTCAGTGCTGTGGGCAACTACACCGTCAAGTCGGTACAGTGGGTGCAAGACGTGGAGGTGACCGAGAAACACACATACACACGAAATATGTACAAACACATCACGGCTAACGGTACTGATCTGGTGTGGCTTCCGCAGACGGAGGATCCCCCGGTAGTAACGAGGGGCAAGCCGACTGTGCACCCTCTAACAACGCAAACGTATACCATATATGTGACCGACCCTAGCGAAGATATCGATTTTCCTCCGAAGAAGCCTCCCCTAGTAACAACAGCTAATGTTGAGTTTACCCGTGACTATCTGTATACCGAGAAAAATTTGGACGCCAAAACATGGAAACCGTTTGAAGTTGAATTGACTTTTACGCTGACCACTAATTCAAAGATAACGAAGCTTGAAAAGCCGTACCATTTGATAACAAGGTACCAGAACAACGGCACGATGACAGTCAGCCCCGTGGAGTTTAGGATACTGTCCGGCGGTGTAGGCAGCAGCGGCGTCACATTCTGGGCCAAATTCAAATACACCAAAGCGGGTATACCGGGTAAATCGCTGATATACTTCTCCGTAACGGTAAAAACAAACGAGGGCCCGCTTACGCTGGATCTGTTCAAAGACGCGCCGGTTAACACGTTAAACGGCCGGTTTGTAGAACTGCCGGATAATCAGCACGGCGAAGTATACCCCATTAAAACCGTACCGTACCGTAATGCTTGGGGGACTATAACATGGCAGCGAACCGTCAACTGAGAAAGACCGGTAGGCCGCTGTGCAGGTTAAAAAGCGATAAACGCGGTGATGCCGTCATGATTTTCATCAGTGTGCTAATCCTGATATTCGGTATATTGATGATCAACTTTACGGGCGTAACGCAGCTGAGCATAAGCCGGCAGAAGATATACAATGCCGTACAGGACGGATTGACCATAGCCCGGGGCAAATCAATAGCGGTTGACAACAAAAATGTTACGTTTAATGCTAATGATGCGAGGAACAGGGTTCTGACATCGCTTGCAAATAACAATATTTCTGTTGAAAACCTGCAGGTATGGTACAGCAATAAACGGATATACGCAAGCGGGATAGCAACGCTTGGCCACCTTGGCGTAGACACATCCAAAACCGAGCGTATATCATTCAAATACAGCCTGGATGTCTATAAAAACTTCAAATAAGCGATTGCCCTCTACAAAAGCCTTTCCCGCAAACAGGAAGGGCTTTTTTTATGGAAGAGGTGTTTAAATTGCCCGATAATGCGGAACAAAAGTCAAAACAAGCCGAACAAGCAGTAACAAGTGGTATTAAGAAAGCCGGCGGCAAGGCGGTTAAAGCAGGCGGAAAGCTGATACTTAAGATGCTTGCCCCATACCTGCCGATCATAATCGCGGTTGTAGTTGTTGTTGTTTTAATTTTTACTGCCACAAGCGTCATATACGCGCAGCTGACTACTGATCACAGCGATATAGAAACCGAGGAAGGCGAGATAGCCGACGAATGTATAACCAAGGCAGTTAAAAAAGCCAATGCACGCAGCCAATACGATTCATATGGCAGAGATGCCATGCTGGAACTGACCGAAGGCCAGGTATGGTCGGTTATAACGTTTAAGAATACGGCAACCGATACAAAGATAACCGTTGATGAAATAAACGAGACAGCGGAAGATATGAAACCGTTTTTTGAGTATATGACCGCTGACAGGATAACCGAGCAATTGCAAACATTTACCGACCCGGAAACAGGGGAGACATGGAGCGAGTGGGTAGTAATCGACAAATCCACCGATACGCTACTGACTCACGCCGATAGTATAATCGGTGAATACAGCTATACTTACAAAAAAGTAACTAATACAAGCGGTAATACGCGGACAACATATATGCAACCGCTCGAAACTAAACTGATAGGCGAACAATATGCCAGGCTGAAAAAATACCTCAAAGAGGAGTTAAAACTGGGCGATAGCGATATGGATATAGTGATTCAGTCCGTATTAGAAGCATCAGCGGGGTTTGAAAATAATCAGCAGCGTATGGATTGGCTGCTCGGCTACGGTACCGGTATTTCTTTGCCGGGTAATACGAATTATACGGGTATACCTGCAGATATAATACCGGCCATACAAGAGGCGTCACAAAAATTCGGTATACCGGAATGGCTGATTGCTGCCGTTATAAAGATCGAGTCAGGCTTTAATCCGCTAGCCCGTAACGCTTCGTCAGGCGCATACGGCCTGATGCAGATCATGCCGTTCCACATAGACGGCGGGCTGTTCGAACGGTTGGGGTTTGACAGGGTGGCTGACCGTGATAACCCGCGTGCTCAGGTTATAGCCGGCACATCGCTGTTAAAAGGCCATATAGGGAATATAACAGTGGATTGGAACAGCGAAATATGGAAACAACAGACGCTCAAAGGCTTGGCTAATTATGGCGGGTATACAAACGATCGCCTGGCCGAAGCCGAAGAAAAATACGTATCAAAGATATGGGCGGCTGCCGACAGCTATAAAACAATCGGTATAACAACCGGCATATCATGGCCGTTGCCGGGGCATACGAAAATATCATCGTATTTCGGCGGCAGAGCCGACCCGATAACCGGCAAACAGGCTGACCATAGCGGTATAGACATACCCGTACCGGAAGGAACACCCGTATTATCCGCCTCGAACGGTACAGTGGTATTTGCCGGATGGAACGATGCTTACGGCAATGTTGTAATAATAGAGTCAGGTCAGTATAATATATTATATGGACATAATTCAAAATTACTTGTCACAACAGGACAGACAGTGCAGCAGAGTCAACAGATTTCATTAGCCGGGACAACCGGCAGGTCAACCGGCCCGCACCTGCACTTCGGCATATCGATAGGCAAGTGGACCAACAGCAGATGGATTAATCCACTGTCGCAGGTCACTCCCAAATAGGGTTTGTCCGGATGCCCGGGTTCTCCTTTCTTTTTTGAGGCAAACGGAAGGTTTCCGCTTTCCTCTTTTAAGTTTGCCGGGTATCCGTTCAAATATTTCAGGGTTCGCAGGGTTCTCCTTTCTTTAGTGCGGACTTCGGTCCGTTTCTTTTGATAGCCTGCGGGCCCTGTTTTTATTTTTTCTATATATAAACGGTCGAGAAAGGGAGATGGGTCAAAATCAACATACTAATTTCAATCGGCTGGGTCCACCCGGCCACTAACGGCGTTTCAACGTTTATCACGCGAATGCAGGACAAATATGCGGATATGGGACATAGGGCTGATATTGTCTCGCTTAAGCCCGGAGATTTAAGAGAGGGGGAGCGGTATTATGCACATAACAGCGTTAAGTTTTGGGAATACCTGAGCAATCTCGATTCCGAGCCGGATGTAGTACATGCGAATGATGTTTTTTCGGCTAAACTGGCAAGAGAGAGGTTCCCGGACGTACCGATTGTGCTAACCGTTCACAACATACTAGCTCAGGAAACCCTCCTTGACGGTTCGCTAGTTAAAGGCAGCACCATATGGCACAATATCAGACGGGCCGAGATAGCCGGTATAGAAGCTGCTGATTGGGTAGTCTTCGTATCAAACGGGCAGATGCGGACTTTTCTTGAAGAATATGCAGTTGAACTGCCCGATGATATGATTTCCTCGGTAGTATACAATGGCTTGGATAAAACGATTTATCCGACCAAACACAAAGATCGTAACTCAATACCCGTCATCGTATCCGTCGGCAGATTAGCGGGCGTCAACTACCCACCTCTAAAGAGGTAGGCTTGTAAAAGAGCCTGGTTGACCAGCCTAAGTCTTAACTGACTACGTTATATAAGTCATGATACCTATGGATGCTTCTCCAGTCCGTAGATCTATCGCTCAGCATTAAACAGTTCCGAGGGTATGGGCAGTGTGCTAAGCGCAAAAAGCTTATATAACATTGGCGCGGAGAGATTGCCGGAAGGCAGCGTTACTAGCCCCGTAAGGGGCTCCGAAAGGAGAAAATTATGGTATTTGTACTAGATAAACACAAGAAGCCGTTAATGCCATGTTCAGAGAAAAGAGCGAGATTGTTGCTTGAACGCAGCAGAGCAGTTGTCCACAAAAAAGAACCGTTTACAATACGGCTTAAAGACAGGACGGAAGAAGAAAGTCAGTTGCAATCCTTAAGATTGAAACTTGACCCTGGCAGCAAAGCGACAGGTGTAGCTGTTTTGGCAGATGATACTAAGGCCATATGGTTAGGAGAAATACATCATAAATCCAATATTAAGAAAAAACTTAAAGACAGACGTGCGTTGAGAAGTAGTAGACGTAACCGCAAGACAAGATACAGGCAGGCACGTTTTAACAACAGGCATCCTGCAAAATGCGTTGCATGTGGTAAAAACGCAAAACATGGCAGCCGATATTGCAGGCCGTGCCAAAAAGCAAGGAACTATGTTGATAACGGGTATCGTGAAAAGCGTTTACCTCCGTCGTTACAGGCCAGAGTTAATCAGACGATTAACTGCGTAACAAAACTGTGTAAGTTGTTGCCTATAACAGCAATCAGTACAGAGCATGTTAAGTTTGATACGCAGTTAATGCAAAACCCGGACATCAACGATGTGGAGTACCAGCATGGAGAATTGTTTGGTTATGAGGTTAAAGAATACCTGCTTGAGAAATGGGGGCGTAAATGTACTTACTGCGGCAAAGAGAATGTACCGCTGGAAGTAGAGCATATAATCCCTAAATCCCGAGGTGGCACTGACAGGATAAGCAATTTAACAATAGCTTGTCATAAATGTAACCAAAAGAAAGGTAATATGACAGCAGAAGAATTCGGCTATCCAGAGATACAAAAACAAGCTAAACAACCGCTTAAAGACGCTGCAATGATGAATGCAACCAGATGGGCATTGTACAACAATCTGAAAAAGTTTGGTTTGCCGGTTGAATGCGGCACGGGTGCCATGACAAAGAAACAGCGACTAGCGCACAAACTGCCTAAAACGCATTATTATGATGCATGCTTTGTCGGCGCCAGCACATCTGATGAAATAACAATTTCAACAGAATATGTTTCAATATGGTCAGCCATAGGAAGAGGCAATAGGCAGATGTGCAGGACAGACAAATACGGTTTCCCAAAGGGCTACCGTAAAAACCGGAAGCAGTACTTTGGGTTCCAAACAGGAGATATAGTTAAAGCTAACATACCAAATGGCAAATATCAGGGTAACTTTACAGGACGCGTTGCTGTAAGATCAAGTGGGTACTTCGACATCAAAGACAGTACGGGCAATTGTCTCTGTCAAGGGGTATCATGGAAATATATGCAAGTTCTGCAAAGGAACTCTGGTTGGCAATACGACAAAGAAAGGAGAAACCCGCTCCTCTCGCAACTAAAGTAGCGAGTCTCCGCGGGTAAATATTTTCATGAAAGGATACAATTATCTTTTAGATGCGCTGGCCAAGCTGCGCGATTTTTCGTGGGAAATGCGTATTATAGGAGACGGCCCTGAAAGGGATATGCTGCAAAGCCAGGCAAACAGGCTGGGATTAACAAATCGTGTCAGGTTTTTGGGCGAAAGAAAAGACATACCGGATTTGCTTTCCGGAGCGGATCTGTACGTTCAACCGTCTCTTTTGGAAGGCCTGCCCACTACAGTCACTGAAGCTATGTTCTCATGTCTGCCGGTTATTGCAACAACGGTAGGAGGCATTGCCGAGCAGATAGATAGATCATGCGGTATACTTGTGCCGCCTGCTAATCCTGATGAACTGGCAAGAGCAATAAAACTTGTTTTAAGCACAGACAAAAAAGAACAGATGGGTAAGGCCGCGCGGCAGAAAGCCGAACAAAAATTCAGCATAGACGTCTGTGCAACCAAATATCTGCATATTTACACCGTAGCGGCAGCAAGTCGGAAAGCGCTTAGCCTTGGTCAACTGGCTTAGGGGAAAATGGAGAGGAAGTGTTTCAACTGAAAGGATACACGCATCTTGCAGCGGGGATAGCAGCCGGTTATATATTATCCGGCACGCCTGCAGGTATGATAGCGGCCGGTGCGGGGGCTCTGCTTCCTGATCTCGATACGCCTCATTCGATGCTCGGCAGCAAAATACCGCTGTTGTCGGTAATAGGCGGCGGGCACAGAGGCTGGATGCACTCTTTTATCGGACTGGCGGTATTTTCACTGCCGGTATATTTATATAACCCTCAAGCAGGGTATGCAGTTGCTACAGGATGCATTACTCATCTTGTGCTGGATATGCTTAACCCGTCGGGAGTTAAGCTGTTCTGGCCGTTTGGCCGCCACAGGCACATATTAGGGATCCCGAGCAGCAGTATCATTGCCAATCTGGCTGTTACGGTACTGGTGCTGTTTGCAGCGTTTGAAAGGAGGTGATATAACATTGAATGTTTTTTCCGCGATAAGAGCGGTTTATATTAGTAATTATTAAAAAACAGAAAAAGTGCAGGTTAAATTATTTTAGAAAGGAAATTAGTAAGCATGCATTTTAACCGTAGAAAACTACTCGCATATGTGTTATGCATAACCGTTTTATTGAGTGGTATGTTTTTTGTTGAGGTAAGAACTACTAGTGCTGCTGACCCAACAATGCTATATTATGCAGAAGGTGATGTATGGATAGACACGGATGGCAATGAAATGACGCCTGAACATGCACGACTGTGGAGGTATTATGTGCTTAACAATGGTACAGGTACAGTAGGGTTGGCTTGGTATTTAGGAGACATAGTAGATGGCAGGATAGTAGGCAAGGTTCCAGCAAGTATAAATGGGAAACCTGTATCGACCATGGATAGTACATTTCGTATGCAGCCTTTGGAATATGCACCTGTTATACCAGATACTGTAACGAATATGGTGTATACATTTGCTGGATGTACTTCTTTAATAGAAGCACCTGTTATACCAGATACTGTAACGAATATGTCATATACATTTTATGAATGCACTTCTTTAACAGAATTACCTGCTATACCAGACAAAGTAATATATATGTTATATGCATTTTATGATTGCACAAATATAACAGGTATTATTAAGATTCCTGTAGGTGCAATTTCGACTTCGTATTTTGCAGATAGTACTCTTGACCGTACCACAAAACCGATATTATTGTTATATACAAGCTCGCAAAGCAGTTTAGCAAATATGATTCATCTAAGCAATGTTACTAAGCGGGTTGTGCCATCAACTAGTGGTTATAATAAAAGTTTGCCCCAAAATATTATGGACACAGATACTAGAGTAACCGTTGATATTGAATCTTTAACAGGTGTTTATGAATTAAGTACTGGCGAAGAATTAAATTTTACAGCTACGGTAAGTAATCCAGATTTGCAGTATAAGTGGGTTGTTCAGGATTTATATGATACCAATGGTGAAACAAATTATAATGCATCTATAGATTCAACTGGCAAATTAAAGGCTTTTCAAGATGGATTTGCGGCTGTAGGCTTAATGGCTAAATTTCCAGATAACACTGAACATGTATATGGTGCAAAAGTAGTAAAAATAACAAATGGTGGTAATCAGCCAGTAACATCAGGATTTGTAAGTATACAGCCAGGAGATACTTTAGCAAGCTGGAGCGATGATTATTCTATGTCAGGCTCTTTAGGTCAGTATTTTTCTTTACCGCATGATGGCATTATTGTAAGTCAAAATAATCCCCCATCAGGAGATGAACAAGCGTTGTATGAACCATCTATTGTTACAGGAAATATAGTTGATAAATCTGTTAACTATTTAAAAGTTGGAGAAACGGCAAGTTATCAAGTAGCTAATCTAAACCCTGCTGATGCATCATATAGATTTGTAGCACGCAGTATGGTGCAACCAGCAAGTGTAAGTATTACAGATACTGGAGAAGTAAAAGCGCAGAGTGCAGGTTTATCGATAATATTGTTGGTTGATAGTCAAAATAAGCTTATAGATAAGTTGCCGATTATGGTTGGTGAGAATGATGTTATTAGCCCAGAGGAACAAGAACAGTTGGATAATGCGTCTTTAGACCCCGATGATTATTCATATATGGCTATAGGAGATGGTGAGTATGATGTAATCATACTGGGAAATATAGAGCCTATAACAACGCTGGATGTGGATGTTCCGATATCTATTAATTTTGTTATAGATCGTAATAGACTTTTTAAGGCTCCTGTAATTAAATTGGTTTCCCATTGTGCAGCACCATTAAAGGTTAGCATAAATAATGTATCTACGGTAGGCGACTCACCAAGCTTGGTAGACCCGGCCACATATACCGATGCTGGATGGCTTAGTTTGGGAGAAGCAGATACTCGTTCGAAAATCGGTTTAATATTAAATGGAGTTGGTTTATACCGTAAATCAGGGCTTATTGGAACAATCCCATCGGCTTTTAATGGTGAAAAAGACCTTGATTTAGCATTATCAGCAAAGTATGGAAAGAGTTGGGGAAATATGGCTGGCAAAAATATTCAGTATAATGTTGAATTGCTGATTGAGATGCAATAGAAAGAGAGGATATGTTTTTATGAAACAGTTTATATCAATAACACTTATTGTGATAATGGTTATGGGGTTTTCGTCAGTTGTACTGGCGGAAGGGGTTACACAAACATCCGATGTCAGTATAATAGGCACAGTCGAATCAGTTAATGATATTGATGTGGATGTACCGGTATCCTTAAATTTTACTATAAAAGAAGACCGTAGTATTGAATGGGCATCTGCCGAGATAGTATCGAGGGCATCACAACCATTAACAGTTACAATGGTTAGCACACAGCCGGCAGTATTAACACCGGAAGAAATAGCAGCAGGCTATGTGCAAGCACCGGCATTAGTAGCTGATAATGCTTTTACTGATTGGGATAACTTGACTGTTGAACAAACGAAATCAAATATAGCAATATCTATAAATGGGAAAAATTTATCAGTACCAAATCAAGTGTTAGGCACTTTGGACGCAGGAACACCTGAGGCGTCCACGTTGCCCTTGGTTGGCAGTGCTCTTTATGGTAAAGCATGGCCAAATACTGCGGGGCAGAGTTTTAAATATAACATGGTTTTAGAGATAGGACCTGCGGAATAACTTTGTTTTCTTTTTTTGCGTAAGGCAGTGCATAGTTATAGCACTGCCTTTCTCTTATTTCTCTTAATTTAATTATTGGGCGAGGAGAACAAATAATGATTTATTATCCGTTAAAAAAACAGGCTGTATCAAGCGATAAAAAGACAATCAGTTTAGCAAAAACGAACATTAAAGATGCCGCACACAGCCTAATTATCAGCAACCGTTTATATCAGATAACAGATAAATTGCCGGATGACAACAGCCGTGTTATAGGATATGTGGAATGCGACAAATCTGACCGGAAACAGAACAAGGACAGTAAACCGCAAGAAAACATTGTAGGATATATAACCAACAATATCCCGGTATTATCTGATAAGCCAAGAAACGATAAGCTGCTGGGCTATGTAAAAACTGATGATGATTCATATATAGGCATATTACAGAAAAAGTATAGCAAATTACCTATACTGGCTGCTATTGGATGCATTATACTAATGCTTTTTTTGATTTTACCTAAAAGCACAGTCCCTCTAGACAATAATACAGATAAAACAGCATCTGAATTCACTAATAATCAGGTTAAGCCGCCTGAACCGGCATATTTTAATGTCAATCTTAATTTAACACCAACAATCGAAAACGGTAAAATGAATCTGCGCGTGCAGAATACCGGTAAAGCCAGAGGCAAACCAAACGATTTATCGTGTGTAGTTGAAGTACAGCTAATATCCAGGAAAGATCATACCGGCCGATTAATAGAAACATACAAGGAACCGCTCAATATATACATGTCGCCTGTATTAAAGCCCTCAGAGAAAATTGAGTTTTGCACTATAACAAAGAATATTGCTCCGGGGAGATACGAAGGCCGGGCACTCTACACTATATATGATAACCAACACAAAATGATCGGGACAACAGCAGCTAAACTGGACATAGTCGCTAAATAGAGTATTTCCGGGCATTAGGTTAATCCGGCTGTTACGGTACTGGTACTGTTTGCAGCGTTTGGAAGGAGGTGATTCGCTTTTGGACAATATTATCGGCTTTATAGCGGCGGTATGTAGTGTATACATCACATGGCTGTACGTCAACAATTATACAATTAATTCGTCCAAAGGGCCGACAGCCAACAAAAATAGCTAAGGAGGTCTTAAGTTGAGCAAGGGAAAAGCAGTCTTGCATAAGGGCAAGAATCCGGATACGACACACCCGATACGGGCATACAGCGATACAACAGACATGCTCATCGTACAGATGATAGACGAGTGGAATTATACGCCGGCTTTAATAGCTGCCCTCCTGTACAGGGATAAAGCTGATGTGGCAGCTCACATAGCCGAACTGGAACGTACCGGCCGGGCCGATGATGTTCGCGAGTTTCTCAGAGGAAACAGTTCTTTGTATGTTTACAGGACAAAAAATAATAAAGGAAGGAAGAGCTTCGCGTGATGGTAATTGTTTATACAGGAATGGAAGAATTGGATAAGGCCGTAGCCGATGCGGTAAACGGAAAACAGGGGTTTTACGCCGATTATTTGCTTGAGGAAAAAGAAGCCGATACGGTTATAACATCGACTAATATAGAAACTAAAATACCGCTTAAGGATTTTCTGTTCGCTTTGCGGCGTGACAATAAGCGCGTAATACTGTTGGTAGGCGATGAAAAATCACCGTATATCGGTTATGCTCTCGCGCTGGGCATATACGACCTGGTGTTTGACCCGGTAACAATCGATGCTATAGCACAAAGGTATAAGAATCCGGCACGGTTTACCGATGTGGCGCAGATGTATCTCGGATTGCGCAGCCGGGTATCGTTTGAAGATCCGGTAACCAAGACAGCGGCTGCGGTTACTCCGGACGGGAACGGCAACGCCGAGATTGCCAAAGAACAGCTTAAAGGCATCTTCCGGCTTATGGGCAAGACTAATAACAAAGAAAATATAAATGAAATGCTGCTGGATCTCGAGCAGATACTTATACAGCAAATAATTTGATTTGAGAGGAGATTTTTTCTTGAAAGGGAGCAAACGATTATTAATGTTATTACTACCCGCGCTTATCGTGGGTGCCATAGTATATGTATATTTCACATCAACAACGGGTACAACCGGTATACTGACGGCTAAAACCACAATCAACGCCGGCATGAAGATTGAGGAAACCATGCTGGATACCATGCAGGTGCCCAACACAGCTATCCCGAGCGGGGCTATGACGGATGTCAACGATGTTATAGGCAAAACAGCGGCGGTAACACGTGCACCGGGCGATATAATATTCAGGGATGCATTATCCGAACAGGAACCGGTGCTGAAAGAAAATGAAACGTTTATTGCGGTTGAGCTGCCGGAATCACTGTCGGCCATGATAGGAGAAGGCAACCAAATTAACCTGGTATGCCTGGGGAATACTGCAGCAGCACAGCAACCCATAACCGAAACACAGCCAACGGACCAAACAGCAGCGCCTGCCGAACAACCTCAGGAGAACACAAACGTAATAGAGAACCTGCCGGTATACAGTGTGATAACAACCACAGACTCAACAGGCAGCAACATCAAGTATGCCATTATAAAGACGGATAAAGATACGGCTGTCAAGGCAGTTAATATTACGGCAGGCGAGTATGCTATTGTTATTTCAAAATAAGGAAGAAGGAGATTAACAGTGCTTATTTCAATATTTTCACCTAAAGGCGGGGTGGGTAAAACCACTCTCGCATTAGGGTTTGCTGAGGTAATATCGCAAAATCAATCGGTATGTATCATAGAATTCGATTTTTCACCGGGAGATTTCTCGGCTATACTTGACCTTGACATAACAAAGAACGTTCTTATGGCAACCAAATACAATTTTGCGGACAACGTGCAACGCCCGCAAGACGCAAAATACGACGTGATAGTGGGCGGTTTCCCGGATGCGCATGAGCGTATACCGCGTGACGAATTCGACCGTATGGTCAGGCGGGTTGAAGAAAAATACGATGTGGTATTAGTCGACATACAACCGGGATTTATCGAGCGTGCCATAGACGTTTTAAACAGGTCTGACGCGGTTCTGCTTATAGCCGAAGACGACTACCGCGTGGCAGCCCGTATAAACGGGTTTCTCGACTGGATTATGGTAAACAACATAAACCAGGCCAAAAACTTCTTCTTTGTGGTGAACAGGAAGAAAGGTAAAGAGATACAATTTTTAGATAAAATGCAGAACCGGTTACCGTTTTTTTACGAAGTGCCGTTCATAAAAGATCTGAAAGGCCATAAAGACAACCGGCTGGAAAAACATATCAAAACTATGTATGAAAAAATACAGCAAGCCGTTCAGGTGACAGCTATTGAAATATAGGATAAGAAGGGATAATTGAGTTATGCCGTTAACAGAGCGTATAAAGGAAATCAATAAAGTGGATGATATCGATTTGGAAGCCGCCATAACCAACATGGACGATATGCTCAAATATGTGCGTACAGCAGTGTTATCGGCATCAGGCGGCCCTCTTGATACCGAACGTATTAAGGCGGCGGTTACAAAATATACGGAAGAATATCTCAAGAGCCATCATCCGTATCTTTTAGACACACCGGGGCGGGTAGACGAATATGCCACACTGGTATATGACAGATTATACGGGCTGGGGCCTATTGAAAAGTATCTCAGAAACCCTGATGTGACGGATATATTTGTTATGGGAACAAGGATTATGTATGTAGAGCGCGAAGAAAAGAAAGACGACCCGGCAGGTTTTACCGATGAGGCCGATGTCCGCAGGATAATAGACAAGATAGCGGCGGGCGTTGGCAAGACAGTCAATGTGGCAGATCCTTATGCCGACGCTGAGCTGTACGACGGCTCGCGTGCTCTTCTGATGATACCGCCGGTATCAGACCGGCCTAACATCATCATACGCAAGCACACATACGGCACCAAACAATTACCGGAACTGGCCCCCGGCATGCAAAACCTCACACCCGAAATAATCGGCTATTTTAAACAGGCGGTAACCGACCGCAAGAACATTGTAGTGATAGGCCAAACGGGGTCAGGTAAAACCACATTTTTAAATGCACTTACTTATTATTTCCCGCCTAAACACATAGTAGCCGTGCTGGAGGACACGCATGAGATGGTACTGCCATTGACATATGTATATTATCTTAAAACCAGAGAAGCATCAGGCGAGGCGGAAGCCATAACCTGGGTGGATATGCTCCGGAATTGCTTGCGTGCCAACCCGAACCGCATAATATTAACCGAGATACGTACAGGAGAAGCGGCATATGAGTTTCTTGAAATATTGAACTCGGGCCACAGGGGGTCTATGACAACCATACACGCCTCAAGTACGTACCTGGGCCTGCAGAGGCTTGAGATGCTGATTGAAGACTTCAAGCCCAGCATGGACGATCTTATGTTGCATAAGTTTATAGTAGGCGCAGTGGATATAGTGGTGTTTCTTGATATACTGGAAAATGAGCAGGGTGACAACACAGGCAGGATAATAAAAGAATTAGCGGAGGTGCACGGCTTAAACGATGACGGGTCGTATAACTTGGAATATATTATAGAAGACGGCAAAATAGTCGAACTGCCAATTTCGTTTTAAGAGACGCACTAAAAAAAGTATACAGAAGGGATGTTTTTTATGAAAAAAATCTATATTGATACGCGGATACAAGCGATAGACGAACCTCTCAAAGAGGAATTTGCCGATCGGATAACAATTGATCGCGAAAAAGCCGATATACTGGTTTTGTCTAAAAAGAGCACAGAACCGGGCGAAATAGCCCGGCTGATAACACCGGCAGAAAACCGGCGTATAATGTTTCTGGCGGATAACAAAGACACCGAGCTTATAGCCGAAGCGAAAGCAGCCGGCATCAGGGATATATTTTATTCGCCCGTTAAATTGCCATTGCTTTCCGAGCGGATAACCGAAGCCTTAGCGCAGGCCGAACCAGACACGGCGGAACCGAATAACGCAAAGCTCCCAGCGGCACAGCCAACAGCTGCCGCCGATAAGCCAAAGACCGATAACCCAGCTGATAAAACAGACGAATTAAACGCGATTTTGCAAACCATAAAAAAACGCATGGCCAACGGCAATCAAACAGAGGTTTTGAGAAAAGAAAACCAAGAATTAAAAGCCGAGATAAAGAAATACGAAGATTTTATTTCAGTGTTGAAAGAGATATTTATACAGGAGGTATAGAACCGTGCCGGAAAAACTCACTACCCGCGAAAAAGAAGTGCTGTTATGCATCATCAACGGGATAAACAATCAAGAAATAACAAATAAACTGCTAATATCCAAGAACACCGCCAAGAACCACGTTTACCACATTATGCGCAAGATGCGTGTTCACCGGAAGACGCAGGTAATCAAAAAGGCATACGACATGCTGCCGCAGATGATAAGTGACCAGGGAAATCAGGTGATCTGATGATTGTAGCAATACTAGCCGCTGTTGCGGTTATGATATGTATGTTAATTTTTATGTCGTATCAGGATTATAAGGATTATGAGCTGCGCAGGCGGATAAACCGAATGCTGATACGCAAGCAGCCGGATAAGTTCAAGCCGTTCGCCTTTCTGGGCGAGACAAACGACAAACTGGTTATGGCGGCTGCTGAGCTCATACCGGGTATGGACCCGGATATGTTTATCATATACGGTTTATACATTATGGCCGGCGTGATCGCCGCAGCGGGCATAACGGGCAATATATTATACGGGTTTTTGCTCGATGTATTGATTATCGTATTGACGATGATGTATCTTGATAACCGCCGCAGCAACAGGATTTATAAACTGGAACAACAATTCGGAGCTTTTACACGCGATGTGTCGGTATACCTGCGTGCTAACCCAAATCTGTACAGAGCCATAGAATCGGTGACGGAATATGCCGGGCAACCGCTCAAGCAGTATCTTGACGCGTTTATACGGAGAGTGGAGTCGGGTGAACCGATCGACGAGTCGCTTAAACAATTTAAAACCGAAACGAATATAGACAGCATATCCGAATGGGTGGACAGCATCATATTCGCACGTATGGCCAAAAGCGATATAACCGATGTATGCGACCACTCAGCCGACAGGATAAACCGTAAACTGGTACGCGGTATGAACATACACGCGGTATTGTCCAAAACGAAAGGTGCCGCCTTCGCCATGCTTGGGCTTATAGCGCTTATGGTAGTTTACACCATTCTAAGCTCTGCAGAGACAAAAGACCTTATACTCAGTACGGGAACCGGCCAAATGATTTTAATATACGTGATCGCCAGTCTGTTCATAACAACCTATATCATTATGAAACAGATAGACGGTATAACAAAACAGTAGAAAAGGAGCTGACTTAATTTGGCGATTTTTGCAAAAGCACGGGCTAAACCTAAAAAAGAAGTTAAAGAACACGGCATACCGTTTACTAAAACAGCCGCATCGGTAGCCGGTAAATATATTGATAAAGATGTGCTGTCAACTATGGATCGTACTATAAAGACGGTAGGCGGGGTGGATATTGCCATACCGGGCACAACGGGCGGCATCAGATTGCTGGGATTCACTGCCCGCAACGTATACGAATATATAGCAGCCTTGCTCACATATTCGGCAGCTGCCGTATTGCTTATGGTATACGGTATTATATCGGGAGCGGGGCTTATAGGCCCGGTTATGATGACAGTTGCCGTAATGGCATACACCATAGGCAGATACAGAAGTGCAGTATCCACCTATAAATCAAAATTCGAGAGCCAGTTGCCGGCAGTTATAGACAGCATGATCCAAGGCTTGGCTATAGAGATGCCGGTTGAACAGGTGATATCATATATAGCCGATACAAAAAGCGGTGTGGTTACTCCTTTCCTGAAAGAATTGAGGGATATGCTGTTTACCGGTTCGTCGCTCGAGTCAGCGTTAACCGAAGTATCGGCTAAGACGCTGTCGCCTGATTTTGAACGCGTAGCGCGCATATTAAGTTTCAGAAGCGAAACAACAGCCGAAATGATCCACGGGTTGGAACAGATAAGAGATAATATGGAAACCCGGCTGGAAACACAAATCATGGCTAAAGCAAATAACATGGAAAACACCATGATACTACCTATCATGGCGGGGTATGTTCTGCCCTATCTGGTAATAATACTGTACCCGATGCTTAGCGACCTGCTCAAGTTTTTCAGTGCAATGGGTCAATAACTTTTCTCGAAAGGAGGCAATAAACAATTGTCCGGACTTAAGAAACTGATCCGTGATAAGCGCGGGTTCACAAGTACGATAACGTTCATAGTGCTGCTGCCGTTCATAATGGCTTTTGTGATAGCTATGGCCCAACTGACCATAATCGGCATAGGCCAGACAACGGTTAATAACGCGGCGTTTGAAGGGGCGCGGGCGGGTGTGCGTTCAGCATCGCCTGTCAATGCTGCTATACAAGCTGCTAACAAGTACGGTTCAGGCATACTGCATGACTGGGACAGCAAGGCTACCGTTACAGCCAGATCGAGTGGCGACACGGTTACGGTAACCGTCAAATATGCTTTCCCCAAGTATGCGTATTTCAACATGAACGGCATAGACATAGGCACTATAGTACAATCCAGCAGTTCGCAGCTGATCGAAGACAGGCCATAGTCGTTATCCAAAGAAAAACCGGAAAGGCTTCCTCAAAATGAGGAGGCCTTTTTTTATAGGAGGTGAGAAAAACCATGCTGAAAGCGTATATAGTTGCGTCGAACGAGGCTAAGGAATTGCTGTCCGACAAGAAAGCCGTCAGCCACTTGGTTGAGGTGGCGGGCACGCTGGGATTAGTCGCCCTGGTAGTAGCGCTGGTATTCCCCGATGTCCAAACTGCCATATCAGAAATATGGAATAACATGATCGGCAAAGTGCAGGATTTTACCAATTCCTAAAAGCGCCAAGGAAAGAAGCGGAAACAACGCCGGACAATCAGGGGGAAAGGAGGTGATGAAACAAATGATGAAGATATATATAGCTGTGTCGAATAAGGCTAAGGAATTGATATCAAACAGGAAAGCGGCTGATATGTTCGAGTGGATAGCTATCATAGCGCTGGTAGTAGGAGCTGTGCTGTTCATAACACCTACCACCAGAACCCAGATATCCAGTCTGTTCTCTAACGTTTTTAGTAATTTAAGCAAAATAAGCGTAGGTGATTAACATCGGTCCGGGTTGGCGGCCACTACGAATAAAGTGGCCGCTATTAGCTTTCAACTACCCTCAATAAATTGGTGAACATTCTCGGCAGTATTTCGTTAAATACGAAAGGAGGGAAAGGCACATTTATTTTAATTCCAGTGAGAGTAAAGTATGTGTGCCGATTTCGGTGAAAAGAAATATAAAATTAGTTTTGTTTACGTGTGTTTTTAGTTTGATATGTTTGTGGACAACTGTTGCTAATGCACAGATACCTAATCCAAATTGGGAACCATATGCATCAAGTCAACCATCTTCTATAGCTTACACTATAAACAGTACTAGTATAATCCCAGATTATTATTCATGTGCTTCGTTGTACCCAGGAATTGATATGAGATATATAGAAAGAAGTTATTTTGGGGCATCAGCAACATATGATGCATATATGTATTTTATATATCCATTTGGTACTTCAAAATGGTTTTATTCATTATATGGACCATTTTTTCAATATCAGCAAGTGTATAATCAAAATTCAGCGTCAAGATCGGCACAAAGTATTCAATTTGCTAGAGAAGTTTTTGGACAAAGTAATACGTTATATGTTGTGACAGCAACTGGAAGTGGTTCTGATATGGCAGATGGCAAAAGTGCTGCAAGTGTTAATGACAACTATCCGATTTTTTTAGTTGATAATGCAGCAGTTTTGCAGGCAAATGTTGTTCAGGGAATTGAGGATTTGAGAGCCAAAAATTTGATAATCTTAGGCGGTGAAGGCTTGTTTGGACCAGCTGCTGCAATTGGTGATAAGTATAATGTTATTCGAGCTGGAGGGTCTGACCGATATCAGACTTGGCAGTATTTGAGCGGCGTTGATAGCCATCCTGAAATAATAAATATTTCAGGAGATGACCTTCCAGCACCATTACCAGGGAAAGATTATGTTTATTGGACAGCTTCAGGAATTTCACGTAATAGCCTTGTTACAAGTTATTTAGAGCAAGGTAATTTTGATGCTGCTGTAGATACTTTATTAGATTCAACTATAAGTTATGCTAATAATTATAATAAATCTGTTGTTATAGGGTTAGACGGTAAATATTTTATTGCTTATTGGGTTGAGCATTATAGGGGCTATACTGGAGGTGTATATCAATATATAGGCCCAGCCTATTTTGATTCAACACCACCAATTATATCAGTAAATCCAACATCACGTAATTGGGGAAATACGGGTGTAACTGTTAATATATCTGTAACAGATGATAAAGGATTAGACAGTGTACAGTATGCATGGTCTACTACAACAGGTAAACCAACTACAGGTTGGGTTGATACAGCACCGATATCACAAGTAACGCAGAGTGCGACAGGTAGTTGGTATTTACATGTTCAAGCGGAAGATAAAGGCGGTAATTATGTATATAACTATTTTGGACCATACAAGATAGATAAGAACGTGCCCACTGTAGTTGCTAGTCCAGAAGAAAGGAACTGGGATAATACTAATGTAACTGTAGCTTTAACTTATAGTGATACAGGTGGTTCAGGTTTATCTACTAAGCAGTATGCATGGTCTACGAGCACTACAGCCCCAACTGCATGGAATAACTATACAGCACCGGTAACACAAACCGCTGAAGGCACGTGGTATCTACATGTGAAGGTAGGTGATAATGCGGGAAATGTTATGACAGATTATTTTGGACCATATAAGATAGACAAGACACTACCTAGCATATCCGCAAGTCCATCTGGAAGAGATTGGGGCAAAACCAATGTAACTGTAACTTTAACTTATACTGATGCAGGAGGTTCTGGTCTACCCACTAGGCAGTATGCATGGTCTAAGAGTACCACAACTCCAACTGTATGGAATAACTACACAGGACAGGTAACACAAACTGCAGATGGAGTGTGGTATTTGCACGCTAGAGCAGTAGATGGAGCAGGTAATAGTATAACGACATACTTCGGACAATATAAGATAGATAAGACACCACCTACCATAATAGCTGTTCCCGCAAGTAGTGATTGGGGTAATACAGATATAAGTGTAACTCTGACATATAGCGATGCAGTTGGTTCAGGTTTATCTACAAGGCGATATGCATGGAGCACAAGTACAGCTGTACCCACCGCATGGGTTGACTATACAGCACCGGTAAAACAGACTGAGGAAGGTATATGGTATCTACATGTTAGAGCAGAAGATAATGTAGGCAATGTTAATACGCAATACTTTGGACCATATAAAATAGATAAAACATTACCTACTGTTACAGCAAATCCATCTGAGAGCATTTGGGAACATACCGATGTAACTGTAAATTTGACTTATGCTGATACAGGTGGTTCAGGTTTATCCACTAAGCAGTATGTGTGGAGTTCGAGTAATACTATACAGCCTAGCACGTGGTTAAATTATAGTTCAGCCACGACGCAGCCAGTTACTGGCAGTTGGTATTTGTGGGCTAAGGCAACAGACATAGCAGGTAATGTTATAATTAAGTGTTTTGGACCATATAAGATAGATAAAGTTTTACCTTTAGTAAGTTTTGCACCAAATAGTAGTAGTTGGGATGATAGCGTAACAGTAACTATAACACCTACAGATAGTGGAGGTTCGGGTTTAGATAAGTGGCGTTATGTTGTTTCTAGTGATAACGGTTTGACATATGGGAGCTGGAGCAGTTATTATACTGGAATTGAAACTGTAACACTTAATACTAGCGCTATTTATAAATTAAAGGTAGAGGTTTATGATAAAGCTGGTAATGTAAATACGTTATATTCAGGTAGTTATAATATTGATAGTGAACCACCTGATATATCAGCAGATTTGCCAAGTAGGAACTGGGGTAATACTAATGTAACTGTAACATTAACTTATACTGATACAGGCGGTTCGGGGTTATCCACAAAACAGTATGCTTGGTCTACAAGTACCGCGACTCCAACTACATGGACGGACTACACGACAGCAGTAACACAAACTGCAGAAGGCACGTGGTATCTGCACGCTAAGGCAACCGACGCAGCGGGTAATGTTAAGACGCAATATTTCGGTCCGTATAAGATAGATAAGACACTACCAACTATTACAGCTAACCCGTCAAGCAGGGATTGGGAAGAAACACCGGTAACGGTAACATTGAATTATATGGACAGCGGCGGATCCGGGGTAATTGCAAGGCAATACGCATGGAGCACAAGCATTACAACACCGACTGCGTGGACTAACTACACAGCAGCAGTAACACAAGCTGCGGAAGGCACGTGGTATCTGCACGCTAAAGCAACCGACGCAGCAGGTAATGTTAAGGTGCAATACTTTGGGCCGTATAAGGTGGATAAACTGTTGTATATAACAATTAACCCGTCGGAAGCTACGATTGTGAGGACAGAAACGCTGCCTCTTATAGTCAGGGCTACGTATTACAGCGGAATAACTAAGGATGTAACCACCAGTTCGTTATATACCTCAAATAATACGTCAGTTGCTGAGGTTGATTCATACGGGGTGGTAACCGGAAAAGGTGTCGGTACGGCTACCATAACGGCGGTATACAACGGTAAACAGGCACAGGCATCAATTACTGTTCAGGAACCAGAAAAAACCGTGTCCGGTAACATAACTATAACAACTACACCTACGTATATATATACAAAATGGCACAAAGACGCAAACGGTAATCCGGCACAGGCGCAAATTACCGTAACGTGGGACAACTTAAACCTGCTGTTTTTGCGCGCAGACAAAACCGTTCTGCGCAGCGAACCTATAACGGTAACCAAAGCCGATTCGCAGCACAGGATAGACAGATATACCATTATACCGTCATATTCCTGGGGGATATTGAAAAATCAAACCTTAACCGGGATTAGCGGCGGTAAAGGAGTCTACCGGGCATACTATGAATATGACAAGGCGGGTAAGCCGACGTCGCCATTTACGTTTACCGGAACTTATTTGTCCGAAGGAACGGAAAAGAGTTTTGATGTTACCGTTGAAATACCGGTAAACGGGATCTCCACAACATTGCGCCAAAGTAACATACCTTTGTCGGCCGGTTTTGCGCACCCGTTTACTAATGCTCCGGGGAAAAACAAATGGGAATACAGAGGTGTGTGGCCGGCCAGCGGTGTTTTAACCATAGGCGGAGCCGGCGGCGAAATGCAGTGGCCCGTTCCCGGCAATACGGTTATATCATCATATTACGGCAGGCGTATCGACCCGATAACCGACGTGGTAACAACGCACCACGGTATAGACATACCGGCACCGGAAGGAACAAACATAATCTCACCAGAGGACGGTACGGTGGTATTTGCCGGATGGGATGATAGTTACGGTAATCTGCTCGTAATACGCTCTGGCGGATATGATTTCATGTTCGGGCATTGCAGTGACATCCTTGTATCCAATGGCCAGGCAGTAACAAAAGGCCAACCGATAGCGAAGGTGGGAACAACCGGCAGATCAACCGGGCCCCATCTGGATTTACGCGTAACCATAGGGTCGTATACCAAAGGTAATTATGTTGACCCCCTGACGATCGTTAAACCATAGAGAAAGGGAAAAAATCATGAACAGGATAATTAAAATAGCAATTGCGGCGGCGGTGATAATATTCGTCGCCGCCTATCTTTTCACATATAACACCGAAGGCACAAAACAAGTTGTGGTCGTTACAAAAGAAATAAACGACACAATGGAAATAACATCGGACATGATAACAGTTAAAGCATTGCCGGTAAGCGCAGTGCCTGGTGATGTGCTTACCGATCCTAATGCTGTTATAGGCAAAATGACAACGGTAGGCCGTATACCCGGCGATCTGATACCGAAATCGATACTGGCTAAGCCGGAGGATATTGCGGTAAAAGATAATGAAGTATTACTAACCATGAACATACCGTCGTCAGATGATGTGCTAACTCATATAAATAAAAAGATACTGCTTGCATTGTATGGCGATCAAAAGCAGCCGCCTATTATTGTAGACGGCGTGGAAATATATCAAATAAAAAATACAGTATCAGGCTCGTCAGGGCAATCACAGCCATATGCAATTATAAAAACCGATGTCGAAACGGCTAAGATTATTATGCCGTATATTGCATCCGGTTCCTATAAGATCCTCAGCAATAAAGGCCAGAGTTTGCCAAGCGAAAGTGCCGCCGACCAAGAACCTGCCGGCCAAAATACAACCGGAGCATTATCGGCTGTCAACAGCATAGCCAAAATTTCCGAGTACCGGGATATGATTTCCGCGAAATATAAAGAACTTGAGAACGCCTATGCGGCGCAGCAAAAAACCAAAAACATCAACAGTTGGAAATCCTGGTCTGAGACATGGCAGAAAGACCTGAACACTAAACGCAATTCTTTTGAAACTTTGAAATATGACAGCTCCGTTAATCCGGCGTTTCAGCAAGCAAAAGCCGCTGCGGATGCTGTTAACAGGTTATGGGCGGGATACAATGCGGTTATAGTCAACAATGACAAAACAGTAGATATCGCCGGGGCAAAAGCCGACTACCAAAAATACATCACTGCAGTAACAAACTTAATTGCAGAATAGCCCGTATTGCAACAGAAACGGTCTCAGGAGCGTTTTTGTTCGGGAGGTATAAATTTATCCTTCCGGAATTACCAAACGCCTCAGAGGTCGTTTTTGCTAATGCAAGCCCCGCCGGTTATGGTGGGGGATAAATCAAAAAAGCAAGGAGGAAAACAATTTTGGTAATATCTATATATTCGCCCAAAGGCGGGGTGGGAAACACTCTACTGACCTTAGCATTAGCCAGGGAAGCATCAAAGAAACTCAAGACGTGCGCGCTTGAGTTTGACTTTACACCGGGAGATTTCCCGGCAATACTTGACATAGACCGCAGGAAAAATATATATACTGCTATGCGCAGCGGTATTGAGCAGGCTGTCCAAAGACCGGCTGACGAGATATTTGATGCAATTGTATCAGGTTATCCGGATACGCCGGAAAGATTTGAGGAAAACGATGTTCCTGATTTAATAGCCGGTTTGAAAGATTTGTATGAGTTAGTATTAGTTGATATCCAGCCCACATTTATTCCGGCAGTTATGGATGTTATGAATATATCCGACAAAATACTTCTTATAACGACCGATAACTTTTCGGTGGTCAGCCGGACCATTGGTACGCTGGACTGGGCAATGTCCAATAATTTCATCGATATTTCCAATATCGTGCAGGTAGTCAATATGCAATCGAAAAAAAATACGGAATGTGTTAATCTGGCAGGCCCGCAGATACCGGTCATATATACCGTTCCATATATAAAAAACATCAGCGGGTATAAAGACAGCCGGCTGCAAAAACATTGTGTCCATATACTTAACCGGCTTATGCCTGACATATTTGAAGAGCCAAAAAGAAAGATATTTGCCGGGAAGGCCGGTGACAGGTAATGCCTAATCAAAGCTTGACAGAACGCTCACGCAGCATAAACAGAACAAAAACCATTGATTATGACTTAATAGCGAATGCCGTAAGAACAGAACTTTTAGGCATAACCGGTACGGATAAGATAAACGCAGCCGTAAGAAGCGCCGTATTGCGATATCTCGAGATTAATCTGCCGCATAAACTGCCTGAGGTTGACCTGATAGCCGATGAGGTATTTAATCTGCTGTACGGGCTCGGCCCTTTGGAGAAGTATCTGCATATGAACGGTGTGACAGATATAATAGTATTTGGTACGCATATCATGTATGTCCAAGACGGTATCAAAAAAGATGCGGACGAAGGCTTTACTGATTTAGCGCAGGTCGAAACGGTATACCGGAGGATAGCCGCAGCTGCCGATAAGAACATATCCGCAGCGGAACCGTCTGTTGATGCCGAGCTGTATGACGGCTCGCGTGCCCTCATCGTTATACCGCCTGAAGCTGCCGAACCGTATATCGTGATACGCCGGCATTGGATGTTAAGTGAACCGTTGGAAAGTTTGGTTGACGGTCTGCGCGATTTGGCGGAACCCGTATCAACCGGGCGTACACATACCGAGGTATATAAAGGCAAGAAAAGCAGCGACCCGTTCAACGGTACGGTAGCCGAATACCTTGCCGACGCTGTACGCCGGCGGAAGAATATAATGGTAATAGGCGAGACCGGAGCGGGAAAAACCACACTGATAAACGCTCTTACGTATTATGTACAGCCGAACCATATAGTGGCTGTATTAGAAGACACGCGCGAGATAGAGGCTCCCCTCAAGTACACCTATTATTTCAAGACGAGAGAACAGACCGAAGGGGCAAGAGCCATAACATATGAGGATATACTGAATGATTGTCTGCGCGCCAACCCGGACCGCATAATATTAACCGAGATACGCACGCCCGAATCGGCCTTTACATTGGTAAACGTGCTTAATTCGGGCCACAGGGGGTCTATGACAACCATACATGCCAATTCGGCGCTTTTGGGATTGGACAAACTGGAAACGTTGATAAACGAATACCGTGACTTGGATAAAATCCTGATCAGGCGTATGATAGCCAGGGCGATAGACGTGCTGGTCTTTCTTAAGCTGGAAGATGACGAGATGGGTAATACCAAAGCCCGTGCCATAGGTGAAATAGCCGAATTGACGGATGTGGACGATGCCGGCAATTATATTCTTGAATACGTATATGGGGGTTAAACAATGGCACAAATATTATTAATATCCTTTACAGCCGCGATGGGCGGGTTTGTACTCGTTGTATTGTATCAATCGTATAAAGCATATAAAAAGCAAAAGCTTATTGAGCGTTTGCAGCGCCAAATGGTAGCTCCACAGGCTAAACCGTTCAGTCTGCTGGAATTATTGGGTTATAACAAGACAGTTGATAAGTTCCGGGAATTATTACGTAAGGCGGGGTTAGCGAAAATCAACGCCGAAGATGCTTTGCTTTCGCTTACAGTATTGTCCGTCATACTGTTTGCCGTGCTTAACATTGCCGGCATGGGCTGGCTGAGCTTTTTGCTGCCGATTGGGTTGATCATTGTCATACCGTGGGTATTAAACATGATCGGCACCTCCCGGCATAATAAGCTGAACAAACAATTTGCAGAGGCGGTACAGGACATGGCTGACCGGCTCAAGCTCGTGCCTAATCTGGAAAACGGCATAAGAGAAACAGCACAGATAACCGACCAGCCGTTACATGGGGAGCTGGAGAAAATACTTCATAAACTGGATACCGGGATAGGTATAATACCTGCGCTGAAGGATTTTGCCCGGGATTCGGAGAGCACTATGATAGACTTTTGGGTGGACAGCATAGTCTTTGCTTATCAGATGCGGGCTTCGGTAGCTGATGTTTGTGAAGAAGTGTCGCAAAAAACCAGAACACGGCTGAAACAAAACAATCAAGTGGCGACTAAGTTATCCGAGATAAAAAGCATGATGTTGTCTATTGCCGGCATCATGATTGCGTTGATGTTTATGGTATATTCCTCATCTCCGGAGTATCTCAACTCATTTGATACGTTATGGGGCAAAATCGCTTTGATATATACTGTGATAAGTTATGCCGGGTCTACTTTGTATATACTGAACCGGACAAACAAGGAGGCGACCGAGATATGAAAGCGCAGTTTGTCAAGAAATCAACGGCTGAGAAGATTGCCGGCAAAAGCATTATTGACAAAATAGACCGTACGTTGCAAAACACGGGCGGAGCGCGGTTGTTCATATTTGACGCTAAAAACGCAGCCGAGTTATTTTCTGCGGTGTTAGTATTAAGCGCGTTAATGTCCATTATACTGGTTTTCGGCCTGATGCGCGGTATCAGTCCCACCATATTATTTATCGGCCTGGCCGGATTCGGTATTACCTTATATGTAGGTTACCAGAAACCGATCGACGAGTTTAAACAGAGGCTTATGAAAGATAACGAACTGCCCACCGTAGTTAATCTGCTTGTGCAGGGGTTATCCGTCGAGATGCCGGTAGAAAACATATTGCAGTATATAGCCGACAACAAACACGGTGCCATGCGCGATATCATAAAAGGTGCTATTGACAACATCAATCTGGGTATACCGCTCGAACAATCTTTGCAGGAAGCCGCCGAAAAAAGTATGAACAAGTATTTCCAACGCGTGACAAGGATACTGACAAAATCAAAAGAATCATCAAAAGGATTGGCAGCACAACTGCAAGATGTGCTGAGCGATATGGAAGAAGAAAGGCTTAATACTAAGCTCAGCCATGTAAATATGCTGGACAACGCGCTGTTTTTTGTTGTGTTTCTCGGTTATTTTTTACCGCTTATAGTGATGATACTTATGCCTATGATAACCAGTATGGGGTTTCTCAACTTTTTCGCGCAATAGTAGCAGGCAAATAACAGAAAGGAGGATATAATGCTGAGAAAATTAATAACCGACAAGCGGGGCGTGTCCGAGCTGGTCTCAACCGCTGCCGTATTGCTTATTTTGTTTTTGCTAACAGGTATGATATTACAAATGATGGCTTTGGGTACCGCACAGCTTACCGTAACGGCATCGGCGTTTTCGGCGGCACGTGCGGCTGCCAGAAGCGAGGCCCCGTACGAAACGGCAAAAGAGGCGGCGGAACGTTACGGTACCGGGTTTTTAAAGGACTGGATTGACAGACTGAACGTAACTCTTACCGCTCCCGGCGGGTTTGACCCCGGGGATAGAATAACCGTGGAAGTCACATATGAAGTACCTCCTTTGTTTTCGTATTTCCCATCACCGATTGTTAGGGGGGAAAGCACGCAGATAATGGAGGAGATCCCATGATTAGAAAGTTGTTTCGTGACAAAAGCGGCGTATCCATGCTGGTATACGGGTTTATGATAACAGCCATAACACTTATGCTTATACTCCTTCAGTTTAATACAATGCTTTTGTTAAACGAGCGCAGTAAGATAGACAACATAGGAGACGAGGCTGTTACCAAAGCGGCATGGGACATATACGAGGTGGCTAAGGAAGAACTGGAAACAACAGGAGTAATCAGCAATAAACCGGAATATATATCAGCAATAGAAGACAGCGTCAGAAACGTATTTTCCACGTATTCAAAAAATGTAACATCACTTGCCGTCACAATAGACGGATATCATCTGACCATAGAAGGGATCGTATCCGAAAACAGGTATAAAAGCCCGGATTACAACAACCCGATTTCAACACCGGTAGAAATCCCGTTCAAAAATACGGCGATCATAAAAGGAGTCACAAAAAAATAACAGGAAAGGAGCAAACCCGTAGCAAAGAAAGATACGGGCAGTTAAAATTTATGGAACTTTTAATTTCGTCTAATATAAATAGTATACGTAAGGTGTACAACAAAGACCTTGTGGTCACCACATCCACCGAATCGGCGGCCATATTATTGGAAAAACATAATTACGATGCTCTGATATACGATGATGCGGATATCTCACCATTAACGGGAATCGCATCACGTAAAGGACTTACCATATATCCGTATAGCGAGTACCTGTCTACCGGCAATACGGTATCGAAATTAACCGCCACACTCAGGAAGACATTGTCAAAGCCAAAAACTAAGCGCGTATACAAACAAACGATAATAAGCATATGGTCGGTTAAAGGAGGAGTAGGAAGGACTACACTCGCTAAAACGCTGGCTGAGACATTGCCTACGGACCTGAACATATTGATACTTGATTTAAACTTCCAGGACGGCGGCAGCGACTTAAGTTATATGCTTCATCTGCCGGTGCTGCCGCATATGGGCATGTATCTCAAAAACCGTACAAAAGAGGCGTTTGAAGCCAACCTCGTTGAATTCAGGAATAACATATATATCATGCAGACCCCGCCCAGGCTTAACCTTGCGGAAGGTATAACACCGGGTGATATTAAGCAAATGATAGATTATGCGAGAACAATGTTTGACTTTATAATAATCGATTTGCCCAATAAAGAAGACGAGCTGGTACAAGCCGCTCTCCAGGCATCCAACAAAGTACTCATGCTGACATCGGCCACCGAAGGTGAGATAAAGCGCATTATGGAAAACTGCCGTGATTATGACTATACACTGGTGGTGACAAAACCGGCCAGCAGGATGTGGCGTACTTTAATCGGGGTATTAAACGCTCCTGTTATTCAAGTGGACGACCTGGACAGGGATGCCGAACAAATAATTGCGGAGGTGGTCTGATGCCGCCTGCCCATATTCTGCTTATGTTGCCGATAATTATTTTATCAGGATACGCAGCGGCAACCGATCTGAAACGCAGGGAAATAGACCACTGGGTACCCCTCACTGTAGCGGTATACGGCACACTATACCAGCTTTTATACGCTCATCGCCTGCCGGAAGCATTGATATGCACCGCTGCGGTATTTGCGGTACTGTTTGCCGTGTTTGCGGTATCAAACGGTGGTTTCGGAGGCGGAGACGTTAAACTTTTGACATCGCTGGCCTTATTTTACGGCTCGAATATATTCGTTGTTGTTTTTGCGTCCTGTATCATAGGCGCAATATACGGCGTAATCCGGGCAATTGTTACAAGACGGGGGCTTAAGACGGAATCACCGTTTGCTCCCGCGGTATTTCTGTCAATTGTGGCCATGATTCCATTAATCGGAGTTTGAAAGGAGTTTTCACAGGTGAATATAGGAATAGACATAGGATATGGATATACGAAAGCCGTGGGTGATAACGGCAAAAAAGTCATGTTCCCGTCGCTGGTAAGCCGTGGATACGACAGGCGGCTTGCCGATATATGGGGCGGCAGCAAGGATCCTCTTGACTTACTGCACATAAAGATTGTGGACGGAACGGACTACGGCGAGTACTTTGTCGGCAAATTAGCCGAAAAACAAACGTCGGCGGCCTTCGTTCTGGCAGATAATAAGCTTAACATGGATGATACCAGGGTGCTTCTGGCAACCGGTTTGGCTCTTGTTTCAGCAGATGATACGCCTGTTAGCATCGTAACCGGTCTGCCGCTTGAACAGTATGTGCATCAGAGAACTCAATTCAGCCAAATGCTCAAGGGATACAAAGCCGTTTTGACTTTTATCAATGATGGTACGAGCAGGGTAGTCGAAGTATCCGACGCGATCATTTTCCCGCAGGCTGCCGGTGCAATATACTCGGTTATTATGGATGACCCGGATAAATACCTGCTGGAAAATTCGTATGTGGGCCTGATAGATATCGGCTATAAGACAACCGATTTTGTAGCGTTCTCCGTAAATGACACTTTCTCGCTTGAGGTGGAGCTGTCCGGCACAATAGATATCGGCATGTCAAAGGTACTTGAGGCTGTTGATAAGCTGTATACGCAAAAAACCGGCGGTTCCAAGCTTGACACGGTTGATCTGCTGAACCTGTCACGCAAAGGCAGGATATTTTATATGAACGATTACCTCGACATAACCGACGATCTTACGGCAGTCCGGGCAGAAATAGCCAAAGCGGTGCAAAACAGGGTCAGGGGAGTATGGGGTGATAAACTGAATCTCTTCAATACGATATTCATATCAGGGGGCGGAGGAATAGATTTATACCCTATGTTCCGTACCTTTCATCCGCGGGTAGCGCTTATGAATGATGCACAGATGGCAAACGCAAACGGCTTTCTGAGAATTGCCGTTGAAAATTCCAGCAAAATATAACCAAATATTAAGTTTGTAAACATACTTTAAGCCGCTCTGTAAGCGGGTTTAAAGGTACTTTTTTTGAAAAGTGTAAACATGGAAATCAGCACTTAGCGGAGAAATGTTTACACTTTTTAATTTTATAGCCTTCAAATATGCATAAAACAGGGAAAAAAAGATGTTTACAACCAACTGGAAAAAAATCAGCCTTTTGCCTGTTGACTTGTAAACATGCTCAAAACTGCTTGCATAGCGGGATATAAGCCGCAAAACCGTGAAAATGTTTACATGGTTTGTAAACATACTTTAAGCCGCTTTACAAGCGGGTTTGAAGGTACTTTTTTTGAAAAGTGTAAACATGGAAACTGGAGCTTATCAGGAAATGTTTACACTTTTCAATTTTACAGCCTTCAAACATGCATAAAACAGGCAAAAAAATATGTTTACAACCAACTGGAAAAATCAACTGGTAAAAAGAAAGGTAATGCTATGGTCATATCGGTACGTGTAAGCGAAGAAAAAGACAGCGATATATATGCGGTATTGTCAGCAATGACCGGTACGGAACGCGCAGAATACATAAGGCGTGCAATTCGGTTTTATACCGAGCTGGGCAGAATAGATCAAAGACTGGATAACATAGAACAAATGCTGACCGGATTAGTCCAATCGGGTACCACACAGCATATACCTGCGGTAAAACCACAAGAAATATCGCCTTCTAAAAAGAAAATACTGGATGGTATAAACGACATCTTCAATATGTAAGGAGAAAAATATGGTTTATAATGATGACTTGGACAATGTCTGCTTTTATTTGGAAAAGGCCAGGACGGAACTGTACAAAACAGTTCAGCTTCATAACAGGAATGCTATCGGGCAAAATGATCCGGCCGGCTGCATAGTCCTGCCGCCGGATGACTGGAAAGCCGAATATGACGGTCAAGTAATAACAGTCCATATACCGGACTATGTGCCTATGACACGCAAGCGTGTACCGGGCGCGTCTGATCGTTGGGTCGCAAATACGCGGGCTGTTTTATGGTCGCTGCCGGTTTGCCCGAAATTTGATAAAGCTTTTATCTTAATCAAAATATTCGCGCCTGCCACAAATTGGGATGCAGACAACAGAGATGTCAAAGCAATAATAAATGGTATAGTCAGAGCACATGTCATTCCCGATGATACTTGTGAACATATGGCCTATGGTGTGGATGGCAAACCAGATGAAAAACCTCATACCATCGTGCATATTTTTTCATATGATCAGTTAGCTGAAATACTTCCCTCTTTATGTAAATAACGGTAGCACGATAGGCCAAAAAAGTATGGATTATTACCCTAAAAATCCATACTTTTATAATTCCATACTTTTGCGCTTATAATAAAACTGATAAAGTCAACGTTTAGCGCCTGTTTTAATAGCCTGAAATTAAGCTTCCAAACGAGCACGATATACTCAAAAGCAAGGTTAGTAGATACGAGGTAAAACATAACGATTTAGGTTACAGTGATAACAACGGTTATAAATAATTATAGATAAGTATTGCATATTTATTCAAGTTAAAGGAGTGAAGATAAGAAGTGAAAAAGAAGCAGCGGGTCAGAATCACAGAGAGGGATTTTGATTTGCTAAAGCATCTTGGTGAGTATTGCGCAGCGACAGTAGACAGCGTAGGGAAAATATACGGTACTTGCAAATATCACCAAACAAGGATTACAGCGCTGGACAGGGCAGGATATATTCGCAGGAAAAACAACCTTGTGTATTTAGGAGAAGCCGGGAAGCGATATTTAGAAGAACAGGGTTTGGAGTGGCGCAGTTTACCGACTGCAAAGAGCTTAAAGCAACGCAATCCAAGGATATCAAGTATGGCGATAGAATTTACAGGGAGCAAATGGCAGTTTATTCCGAGTTGGGAGATAAAAAAGGACAAAGAACAAGCTATAATGGGAGGGCGATTGCTTGGCATATTAAAAGACCGCAGCGAATACGCAGTATATAACATCGGTACGAAACCACAGGAGAAAAGCTTATACAATCTGAAACGGGAAATGGAGAAACTGTCGGTGATGTACGGTATCAAAAGAGCAGTGATATTTTACGAAAGCGAGGCGGCGAAGGAAGCATATGGCGAAGAAGCGTTAGGACTGGAAGAGCAGTTATTGTTACCATATAATGCCGATGGGATAAATCTTATGCGAGCATATGGAGAAGAAGACTTGATAAAGAAAGCGGCGCAAATAGCATATGCCCATGGCGGTCCTCCGCAGTGGCCGGCAGCGGATTACACGGTAGATAATGGGCGGCAAGCAGTAGTGCTTGTATTAAATGACATAGAGAAGCGGGCTAGGCTGAGTGCTTATTACGAAATGACAGCGGCAAGATATACGCAAAGGCAGCCGATATCAATTATATGCCTTGAGGGAGAAGAATCGTTTTATACCGACAAATACCCGGGAAGCGAAATAAAAGCAATCGACTTGGGGCAATTAACAAGCGGCACAAATAATGACAATGCAAGTGTTGTAGGTGGTGTAGCGATAAAATGAGTATAATAAAAGAAGAAGCTGAAGAATTTGAGAGAGTGGGGGTCGGTTTACGGTTAGACGACCCCTATATCTGGTTTCATGGCAGCAAAACGGCAGCGATAGTGTACAAGATATTGGAGCATCTGAACATGTCGGATGACGAAGCGAGATGGACATTGGAAGCGGCACTGTTGCATGACATAGGAGTAACCGATCTGGGCTGGGACATCAGGGGCAGGTGGCCGATAAAGCCGGGCACGTGGCTGGAAGAGGAAGAGTGGGACGACATACTGGCTCATCCGCGGCTGGGATATCGTGAAATAAACAGGAAAGAATACCTGGGCAATATCTTACCCGGCATATTGTATCATCATGAGAGGTGGGACGGATATGGGTATCCGGAAGCACTGAAGGGTGAAGAGATACCGTTATCGGCACGTGTGATAGCGGTGGCCGATTATATGGACAGCCTGGCGGCACCCAGAGGGACAAAGATAATAATGCCGGTAGAGATAGCGTTGAAGAAGATAAAAAAAGAAGAAGGCAGGTATTTTGAACCTGCGGTAGTGGCCGCTCTAATGCAAGTTAACGAAGGGGAACTGATGGATATACTTATCCAGGATATAGCAGACAGCGTGGACGAACGGGAACTGAAATGGTATAAAAAGAAAGTCAACTACTCTTCAATAAATTGAGGAGCATACAGCCGCGTGGCTGCTATGTTGCATCTTAGGATGCGGTAGTTGAACAGGCTGGCTGATACGGCTGCGCACTCCGGGATGCCACTCCCAGTCCCGGGCACTGATGAGCCGTATCAAGCCGGGGGAGACCTACCAACCTGTGTGGTTGAGTATTTACCTTGAGAGAGGTGGAAAGATGGTATACGTTATATCAAAAGACGGAAAACCGCTCATGCCGACAAAACGGCATGACAGGGTAAGGATATTGCTGAAACAGAAGAAAGCATGTGTAGTCCAGAGCAAACCGTTCACTATACAGCTTTTATATGACAGCACAACATACACGCAGGATGTGGCATCTGCATATGACACGGGGCGCACACATCAGTCCATCACGGCTATTGACAGCAGCACAACCGATGTTTTGTACTCATCTGTAAATCACTGCCGCAACAAGGACGTGCCCAAGCTGATGAAAGAACGCAAGATGTACCGTATGATAAGGCGGCATAACAGGCGCCGGAAGAAAATAAGGCGTGCTATTGCGAATCATACTTATTTCCGGGCGCCAAGAAAAGTGGTACAGCCCGGAACTAAGGAGCCTATAACAGCAAAGTATGTCAAGCCGAAGCAAGCGCGGTTCAGCAACAGGAAGAGGCCGGAAGGCTGGCTTACGCCGACAGCCCACCAGCTTTTGCAGACTCACATCAACTATTTCAATAAAGTTGCGAAGATACTGCCTATCAGGAAGGTGGTGCTCGAGTATGGCAAGTTTGATATACAGAAGCTTGAGAATCCCGATATAGCAGGAAAGCAGTATCAACAAGGTACGCTGTATAGCTACAACAACATGCGTGAGTATATTATAGCAAAACAGGAAGGTAAATGCCTGTTATGCGGCAAGCGCAAGATAGAGCATTTGCACCATATAGTCCCGCGCTCAAAAGGCGGCAGCGATACCTACAAAAACATAGCGGGGTTATGCGGTAAATGCCATGAAAAAGTGCACAAAGATCCTAAGGCCAAAACGAAGCTGGCGCAGAAAGCAGCCGGCGCGGCTAAGGAGTATGCTGATCCAAGCATACTCAACATCATCATGCCGTATCTCTATGAATATCTTAAGTCAAAGCTCGGCGAAGAGAACGTAGAGATACGCTACGGGTACGAAACCGAGACAATGAGACGGCAACTGGGCTTGAGTAAGACGCATTACAACGATAGCTATGCGCTGGCGCTTATGGGAGCCGGGCATATAAGCCGCATAGAGAAGATAAAGCCGTATGAGTATAAGCAGTACAGGCGTCATAACCGTAGTTTTACAGATGCACAAAGAGACAGGCTATACAAACAAGACAGCAAGATAGTGGCGAGGAACAGGCACAAGAAAACCGAGCAGGAAGAGCCGTCGCTTGAAGAATACCGGCAGGAGATAGCAGAAGCTGCAGAGAAGGAGGAAGCGTCATGTGCCATATCCGGGCTGAAAGTATACAGGGCTGTCAAACGGATGAGAACGCCCGCCAAAGACGTACCGATAACAAGCGGAAGCAGCGTATTGTACAAAGGCCAACGCTTTATTGTCAAAGGCATTTTACACAAAGGGCAATCGTTGTTGTTGGAAGGACATGACGGTTATGTGTCTACCGGCAGTTGCAGACTGATGACGAGGAATACAGGTATAGTATGCTTGTGATACGGCTGCCTATCATCTCCTCAATAAATAGAGGAGTGTTCTCGGCAGAATTTCATAAAGATGAGTATGTAGGTAAAATATATTGCAAACAAACACATGTTCGCATATAATAATATACGAGTGAGAGGAGTGTGTCGAAAAATGTCAGAATTAACGGAAAATCAGCAGAAAGTGTTAGAGGTAATCAAGGAGTTTCAAGCAGAACACGGGTATCCGCCTACAATCGACGAGATGGCCGGGATGATCGGGAAAAGCAAGAGCACGATATACGGATATCTGATACGACTGGAAAAGGCCAAGGCGATACGGCGTAAGGCAGCGAGTCCACGCGCGATAGAAATTGTTGCGACAGGTTAGGAGACGCGGCAAGTCAGCAACTGATCGTTAATTAAGGAAACGTCCAAATCTTAATCCCTTGCGGAAACAGTGCTCAAATGTAAGCACTTTCCTTTTTGAACAAAAGGATGACTTTTATTTCACAAGCAATATTTGTGGAATGAGAACCATCCTTTTTTTTGTCGCAAAAGGCAAAAGTGGTTCATATTTATATATTAACATTTGAGTTAAGGGAGGATAAGGGAATTGAGCATAAATGCGGTACAACAGATTGACTTAAATCAGAACGATGTTGTTGACGGCGAAATTGTTAAAGAATATAATATAGGAGATACAAAGATTAAAATATGCAATGCAGAATATAAAGATAAAACGCCGGAAGAGATAGACTTGATATTAAAAAGAGTGGAAGCAATAGGTTGGGAGATCGTTGAGCAACTTGCGCATAAAAACAGGCTTAAGGGATAAATGCTTTATAGCATTGGCGCAACTCATTTTGCTTGGGTCATATCATTGATAACATGTCGGCGCGAATTCTTCGGTGCCTATATCGTTCAATGTGGCTATAGCTTCTGGGGTAGGCATGGCATAGCGCTGAGAGAGGTAGCGCAGAGATGCTGCTAATTCTCCATCAGGGCCGCCATATTGAGATAATATATAACTGGCCATACGGGGATCAGTCTTTTTTATCTTTATGGGATATTGTGCTTTCTTTTCATAAAACCACATATTCCTATTCCTCCTTTTCTTGGGCGGGGATTATATCTTGTTGCCATGGCCATGGTTCTTCTATCCACTGCCATGGGTAGCGGCTGAAAGACCCACCGAAATTGCTCAAAGGTCCATAACGCCGTTCATATTCACTTTTAGTTCCCATGAGCTGCCTTGCGTAGTAGTTATACTCGTTGAGAGCCCTTTGATCATTCGGATGCGTGTTCAGGTATAGGTTTAATTCCACAGCCATAAATTCTATGGCCCTTATTTGATTTAATAACTCTGTTCTATTATCAGACATTTTATCTTCCTCCCTATGCCTTTACCTTGTTATAGGGCTTTACCAGTTCAGGAAACATGGTGCCGTTTTTTAACGCTTCCATAGGTGGAAAGCTGTTTGTATAGCGCTGGTACGGTACATATGCCTCGGCTAGCCCTGGATACCTGTCGCCCGGGAAAGGAGGCTTTTGTGGAGCATTTTGCTCATAGTTTGAATAACCGTTATTCATGGCTATTCCCCTTTCACAATATATATAGTCTATATATATTTTATTCGAGTGCTATAAAAGTGTTACAGGCGCTTGTTGAATAAAACCACCTTCTGCCGAATATATATTAATCGAGTATATATTGCAAAAAGCAGGTGGGGTGGACAGTGTGATAAACGCCGTATGGGCTGTGATGCTGGCAGTCGGTATAATTGTAGGTTTGCTGAACGGTCGGGCTGATGCCGTTACCAAAGCGGCTATAGACGGAGCTTCGCAGGCCGTCGTAATTTCATTTGGCCTGATAGGTGCATATGGTTTATGGTTGGGCATAATGGAGATAGCGCAAAGAGCGAGGCTAATAGATGCGCTTTCGCGTGTAATGCGCCCCGTCCTGCATATATTATTTCCTCATGTGCCCAAGGGCCATCCTGCTATGGGCGCTATATCCATGAATGTAATAGCTAATGTTTTGGGCTTGGGAAATGCCGCTACGCCGCTTGGTATAAAGGCAATGCAGCATTTACAGCAATTAAACCCTCATAAAGAGACTATCAGCGATGATATGGCTATGCTGGTAGTTGTAAATGCTGCATCGTTGCAGCTCATACCTACCACAGTAATAGCCATGCGCAGCAGTGCCGGCTCTTCTGATCCGGCCGGTATAATCGGTACAACGCTGATAACCACTTTTTGTGCAGCCGTGGTCGGTATATGCGCAGCTAAGATACTGGAGAAGGCCATATATTGAGGCTCGTATCGTCATGGCTGGTGCCGCTTTTTATTTTTTTTGTGCTTACTGCGGGATATATACGCGGGGTAAAGGTTTATGATGCCTTTGTGGATGGGGCTAAAGATGGAATAGTGACGGTTTTTAAGATAATGCCCTATCTGATAGCGATGTTTGTGGCTATAGAAGTATTTCGAGCGTCGGGAGCCATGGATATGCTGGCCAGCTTTGCGGCTCCTGTATTAAAGCCGTTGGGTATCCCATCGGAAGTATTGCCGCTTATAATAGTACGGCCGCTATCCGGCAGTGCCTCATTGGGCGTGCTTGGCAATATTCTGTCTGCGGCAGGCCCGGATTCCTACATAGGCAGAGTAGCCTCTACTATGATGGGCTCTACCGAAACCACTTTTTATGTATTGACCATCTATCTCGGAGCGGTTGGAGTGAAAAAAAGCCGCCATGCTCTCCCAGCCGCCGTTATGGCCGATATCACAGGGTTTATTATGGCAGCCATAGCCGTGCGATGGATATTCGGCAATTGAAACTTGCATGATGCTATACAAGAATGTATAATAAAAAAGCTGGAGTTTTTGTATACAGGAAGGAGGGGCAGCGGTTATAGCCGCGTGCCAATTGTCCATGAATCTTAGCGTTTTTGCGACGGAAAATAGCATACTGGAGAAAGAATTAAAAGGGAGGGTAGCCGTTGTAATAGATGTGCTTAGGGCTACGAGCACCATTGTTACAGCATTGGCCAACGGGTGTAAAGAAGTAATACCGGTTATGGAGATAGAAGAAGCCGTAAATATGGCCAAGAACTATGATAAAAATATGTTTTTATTAGCAGGCGAACGGGGAACTGTCGGGATAAACGGTTTTCATTTGTCCAATTCGCCGCTCGAATATACTGAAGAAACTGTTAAGGATAAAACTATTATAATAACCACTACTAACGGTACCAGGGCTATAAGGCGCGCTTATGAAGCGGCCGAAGTAGTGATAGGCTGTATGCTTAACGCTGCGGCGGTAGCCAAACATTTGTGTCAGGAGAATAAAGATGTGGTCATATTATGCGCCGGTACAGATGGCAAGTTCTCATTAGACGATGTGGTTACTGCAGGAATGGTAGTATCGTATATATGCCGCAATAAGGAAGAGGTAGAGCTCGACGACCTAGCGCTGACCAGCAGATACATATATGAGTTAAATAAAAGCGATCTGAATAGGCTGTTGAGCCATACATACCATTATGGAAAGCTTATGGAGGCCGGATTTGAAGAGGATATAAAATATTGCTTAAAGAACGATGTTATAGATTTGGTGCCGCATTATGAGAATGGCATTATAAGGAATAAAGGTAACAGGTAGCAAGAATGAGCAATAAAGAGCATAATGCATATTATAGTGTATAAACGACGGATTATGGACTATAATCGCCAATTATAGAACTTGAGTCATTAGCCTTCATGTTATATAATAAATTTGTTAAAAGTTAATAAGTTCGTTGAGCGCTTAATTTTCGGCATTATTGCCGTAAAGCGGGGGAACCATCAGATGGGGCGTATTCCGTAAAGGATAGAGCAACTCTTTCAGCTCGAGCCCGTCAGCTAACCTCGTAGGCGTTGAAAGGGAGTGGAACGGATTAAATAAGCCGCGGTAACTCCGCGGTTTTTATTTTGCCTTTTATTGTATGTAGGCAAAACCGATATGGCAGCGAGCTTTTAAAGCTTGACATAAAACCCACCTTTTAGAACCCTGCAGCATGTTTCTGCAGGGTTTTCTTTTTGGTTGAATATATATCTAATGGATAATTTTGAATTTATGAATTTGTTCAATATTACAATTTTAAATTGTGATAAATGAACAAAAAATATTTGACAACTTATTTAGCATATACTATAATTATCTCAGTTTTGGATGGGGAGGTGTTGTGTAGGATAAGTTATATGTGTGAAACTAAAATAATTGTAAGGGTGAGGTGATGCCTTATATTTATTTGTTGAGCTTTTGCATTATTGTTTATAGGAAATATTTTTATAGAGTTTTTATTATTAATAAAAAATGGAGGAGTTATATATGAGGAAGAAAAAATTATTTTCGTTACTGGCGGCAATTCTTATTTTTGCTGTTCTAGTGGTTGGATGTGGGACAAGTAATACTTCTAATGATTCTTCAGATAATTCTGCGACAAATGATTCCGACAAAGCGTCTTCAAGCGACTCGTCAAGCGATGGAACGCTCGAACCATATACATTTACGCATTACTTCAACTATGATTATTGGGGTATAAAACCATGGGCTCAAGACGAAGTGTCGAAGACTCTTAAAGAAAAATTTAACGTTACTGTTGAGTTCCAGAAGCCGGATTCCGACCCGCAGGCAAAACTCAATGTCATGATATCATCGGGCGATCTACCTGATTCCATAATGATGGATAGGGGTGCGGATAATATAAAAATGGCTCGTTTAGGTTTGTTGCAGCCCTTGGAGCCATTTATGGAGAAAAACCCTAATATGCAACAAAACCTCTTGCCTAATACCATAGATATGTTAAAGATAGACGGAAAGCTTTACGGTATACCTAACTGGCCGAGAACAGCAGCTACGGGAGGCAATAACGTATGGATCTACGATAAAAAGTTATATGAAGCCGCTGGTAGTCCTAAGCTTGAAACGTTTGATGATTTATATAATTATGCTAAAAAGATAAAAAGCGATGTTCCTAAAACAGCAGACGGAGCGCCTACTATTCCATTTATAACAGACTATACTCCCGACGGCAATATGCTGGCGGGTGCATTCTATCGTTCCTTTGGTGGTGTTCTGACCAATGGCTGGTACACTGTTCTAGATAAAAAATATCAGTTTGTTTTCAAAGACCCTGTGTTTAAACAAGCCAGTATGGAGATAAATAAATGGTGGCGCGAGGGACTCATATCGGAGACACAATTTACCGATACCAAGGATCAGATACTTGAGAAAATAGTGGCGGGGCGAACAGCTTTGTTGTATTATGATCATTCTCAGGATTCCACTAACAGGTTCCGCCGAATTCTAAAAGAAAAATATCCGGATGACAGCTATGAAATAGTTCAACCCAATCCTTTCCCACCGGCTAATGGTTTAAGCCCAAGTGATATTTACGGAGATATCGACACATCTGTAGGCTGGAATGTTACTTGCATAACAAAGAACGCTAAAAATCCGCAAAGGATTTTCGACTTGTGGACATACTTTTATACTCCAGAGGCAGCAGTATTGCAGATGTATGGCCCAAAAGGTGAACTGTGGGATGAAACAAAGACCAGTGAAGACGGGCTGCCGATACCTATACTGAAAAAGCCCGAGTCTGAGTTTACGTCGGATGAAATGAATCGCCTTGGGTTATGGTTTTGGATGATACCCGGTCATAGCGATCATATCGACAAAATAAAATTTGCTGTTAACGATATGCAGCCCCCGGAAAAGCAGGATTGGGTAATCAGTACTCAAGCGCACATTCTGACCCCCACAAAGGTTCTCAGCGATGAGTTTACAGGGATAGCCGATGTCGTGGATCCTCAGAGCAATGAAGGGATTCAGAGAACGTTGATTGACAATTATATTAAAGAGAACTACCCAAAGGTTTTAATGGCTAAATCACAAGCGGAAGCCGAAGCAGCCTATAATGAAATCGTAGCTTTTGCTGATAAGAATGGCCTTTCCAAAATAGAAGAGATATATGATAAGAAATATCAAGAAAATGTTTCAAAAGTGGGTACGGTTTTAACCAAGGGCCGCTACAGTAAATAAGAAATTAAATCATTTACAGAGGAGGCCAATAGTTGTCTCCTCTGTAAGCTATCCGTTTAATTGGTTTACTCATACGAAATCAAAGGGGAGGAGTTTATGTAAATGAGCGGTCAAACTGCACTGCAACAGCCGAAGGTTTCTAATAAAAAAAGTGGCTTGACGGATTTCATCAGACAAATTGACCTGCAATTCATGGTAATACCTGGAATCATATGGTTGATTATTTTTGCTTATATACCTATGTATGGTGTGTTGATGGCCTTTCAGGAGTTCAAACTGGGTGACTTTCCAGGCATGAGTCAATGGGTTGGATTTAAACAGTTCGAATATCTGTTTACGGATCCTAATTTTGGCAGAGTATTGCGCAATACGATAGTTATAAGTTTATTAAAATTGATAATTAATTTTCCGGCTCCTATTATATTTGCTTTACTGCTCAACGAATTGCGCGTTAAATATTTTAAGCAATCTGTACAAACCATAAGCTATCTGCCGCATTTTATATCATGGGTTGTTGCCGCAACACTCATGTTTGACTTTTTATCAGTGGACAATGGTGCGGTAAATTCATTGCTAATGTCGTTGGGCTTAATAGATAGGCCGATACACTTCTTTGGAGAGGGCAGATATTTCTGGCCAATAGCTGTTCTTACCGACTTATGGAAAGAACTTGGCTGGGGCACAATTATTTATCTCGCGGCTATCTCGTCTATAGATCCGGAATTATATGAAGCAGCCGATATGGACGGCGCGGGACGGCTTCAAAAAATGTGGCATATTACTGTGGCCGGCATTAGGCCTACTATTATTTTATTATTCATTTTTACGGTAGGTAATTTGCTTAATACTAACTTTGATCAAATAATGACACTGACCAGCCAAATGACTAATTCGCTTTTAATAAATTATGCCGATGTTATAGATACCTATGTATACAGAGTGGGCTTGCAGCAGGCGAGGTATTCATATGCAGCGGCGGCAGGTTTATTTAAATCGGTCATAAATATAGCGCTTTTATTAGGTGCTAATAAATTGGCTGCCAGAACAGAAAATGCACTATTTTAAGGCAGCGAGAGGAGTGAGATCATGCGCAGTAAATCCATTGGTGATAGAATATTCGATATAGTAAATGTAGTAATTATGCTCATAGTTGTGATTGTAACGCTATATCCGTTTCTTAATGCCTTGGCAATATCCCTTAATGATGCAGGCGATACGGTAAGGGGTGGCATAACTATTTATCCTCGTGTTTTTACGTTTCGTAATTATGAGCTTATTTTTCAAAATCCCTTGGTATATAATGCGTACTTTATCACAATAGCCAGGACGGTTATAGGCACAGCTCTATCTTTATTGCTGACCGCTATGTTGGCGTATGGGCTGGCACATAGGAACCTTAAGGGAAGAAATTTTTATACTATACTATGCCTTATCACGATGTTTTTTAACGGTGGCCTTATGCCAACGTACTTCCTTATAAAATCTCTGGGCTTGATGAATAATTTCTGGGTGTATATTATACCGGCTCTTATCAGCGTATGGAATATGATGTTGATGAGGACGTATTTTCAAGGCATTCCAGAGGCCTTAGAGGAATCGGCACGTATAGATGGGGCAAATTACTTCACAGTATTTTTTAGAATAATACTTCCCATATCGACTCCAATCGTAGCCACAATAGCGCTTTTTATAGCTGTAGGGCAGTGGAATTCATGGTTTGATGCTTTCATATATGTTACTAAACAGGAATTAAAACCAATGCAAAGCGTATTGCTTTCCATAATTTCAGAGGCGAGATTTGCCGAATCTATTGCTCAAAGCGCTTCGGGAGCCGGCGTAACTTTAGGGAATGTTGGCAGGACAGCGCAGGTGAATGTCAGGTCTATAACCATGGCGACGATGGTTGTTACTATAATCCCAATAGTTATTGTATATCCGTTTTTACAACGTTACTTTATTCAAGGTATTATGATCGGTTCGCTTAAAGGTTGAGGTTATGACAAGACCATAAGGATGAGCCCTGCAACATATTTCTGCGGGGCTTATTTTTATGTGGCCTTAATTTTGAAATATTTATCTTTTTCGTCTATGATGTTATAATCTTATAAAATGGATCTATCTGTAGGTCACTGTTTTTATCTGGTCTGCCTTTGCTTGGAAGGTACTTCAATAAACTCGTAAAGTAGGTGTTAAAGGATGAGAAGCGAAAAAGAAATGATGGAATTAATTCTGGGCGTTGCTGAGAGCGATGAACACGTTCGAGCTGTTTATATGAATGGCTCACGAGCCAATCCGAATATAACGAAAGATGCATATCAGGATTACGATATCGTGTATGTGGTAACCGAGACCAGATCATTTTTGGAAGATAAAGACTGGATTTCAGTCTTTGGAGAACTGGCTATTTGTCAGGAGCCCGACAAAATAGATTCAGTTTTAGGCAAAGAGGTTGATTTTAATAATTCGTATACTTGGCTGATGCTTTTTAAGGATGGCAACCGCATTGACTTGCATATCCAAACGAAAGACACTGTGCTTGAAGAATATACAGGGGATAGATTAACTGTTCCTCTTTTGGATAAAGATAATATTCTACCTGCGATTCCAGAGCCGTCGGATATTGATTATTGGATTCGCAAACCCACGGAGCCCGAATATTCGAGCTGTTGCAATGAATTTTGGTGGTGCCTTAATAATGTGGCTAAAGGAATAGAGAGGGATCAACTGGCTTATGCCATGTGGATGTATAATTCCCCTGTGCGGGAAATGCTCCATAAAATGATAGACTGGTATATAGGCATAAATACCAATTTCAGGGTTTCGGTGGGATATAAAGGGAAATATTATAAAAAATACTTGCCGGATGATTTATATAATATGTATGTAAGCACTTATTCGGATGGCGATTATTCTCATCTTTGGACAGCGGTATTTACGGCCTGTGATTTGTTCAGAAAGACTGCTTTGATTGTTGCTGAGCATCTTGGATATATATACAATTGTGACGAAGATGCAAATATGATGGAGTATTTAAGTCAAATCAGATCGATTTCACAAACGGTAAGTGGGTAGATAGACCTTTGGGGGCAGCCAGTAAATATTTCCTCGATGGTATATGAGAAATTCTATTCCGATTAATTACTGTTATAGCATTCATTGCTATTACATGCTGCAAACTAGCGCTGAAATTTCGGGTGTGTATTGCTATAAGCGCGTATATGATGCTACAATAGTTTTATTGAGCATTATGTACGAAAGGTGAAAGCTTTAAATGGTAAAACATGGATCATTGTACGCTGAAACATCGGTGTCTAGAATTATAACAACTATTCTCGTGTCTATACTTTTAGTATCAATGGTGATTTTTGCTGTTGTGTTAAATATTTATTTCAGACATTTTATATCTGATATCGTATCTTCCAGTTTACACAATACTACTCAAAGGCAGGTGGAGTATATAAACCTATGGTTTGACCAATATCTATTAAAAGTAAACTCTATGGTGCAGAATAAAGAGATACGCTCTCTTGACCAACAACGCATAGAGGCATTTTTAAGTCGGCAGCACGACGACAATATCATATTCGATTCGCTACTATATATAAATCGTGAAGGGTATTCGATAGTAAATACGAGATATTATTCAGGAATATATTATGGTGACAGAAATTATTTTAAGTCTGCTATAGGAGGAAAGTCTTATATCGTGGGGCCTATGGTTAGCAGGACCGCAAACCGGCCCGTTTTTGTATTTGCCGCCCCTGTAGTATCAGATGAAGCCGATGCGCCTGCCGGTGTTGTCGTGGGCGTGATATTTATGGATAGCTTGGCAAGCAGATTGAATGCTGTAGATCCTGCCGTTAATGGCATAACTTATATACTTTCGTACAATGACATGATAGCTGTGGCCGATGGTATCAGTAATACTGCTGCTTTCGATACCATAGGCGAGAAATATATGAGGGACGATGGCATAAAGGCAGTATTATCCGGAGGCACAGGTGTAAAAAGATATGCCGGTGTTGATGGGAAGGCGGTGCTTGGTTCATACAGATGGATTGCTCAAAGGAATATAGGCATTGTTACCGAGGTACCTGTGCAAAACTTTTACGACAGGGTGATCTCTATGACTTTTACGGCAATTGGATTAATCGGTATCGTTTCGGCGGCCATGCTTATACCATTTGCAATATTTATGCGGCGCACAATTGTAACGCCATTAAAAGAGGTGGCGTACAGGGCTTCGCGTTTAGCCGAAGGTCATCTGGATGAGCGCATGGAATATAGAAGCCGGAATGAAATAGGGCGTGTGGCTGAGGCGTTCAACTATATGGCCGATAATCTGCAGGCTTCTTATCAGGAATTGCAGCTTGATAAAGAGGAATTGGAAGCACAGCAGGCCGAACTTATTGAGAAAAATTCCTTGCTGGAGCGTCTCTCGATAACCGACGCGCTGACCGGATTATATAATCGCGGTTACATGACCAATCGCTTGGCGGGGGATCTATCATATTCCCTGCGATACGGACAGCCGTTGTCGTGCCTTATGATGGATTTGGATTTCTTTAAAGCAGTTAATGACATGTATGGACATCAGGCGGGCGATCTTGTGCTGAAACAGCTCGCGCAGATAATAAGCATGAATGTTCGCAAGAGCGATGTTGTCATACGATACGGCGGTGAAGAATTTCTTGTTATATGCCCTAATACCGATGGAAATGGAGCTATAATGCTTGGAGAACGCATAAGACAAGCCGTTAGGGAGCATGATTTTGATATAAGCAATGGCGGCAAGAGGATACGTATGACTATAAGCATAGGAGCGGCATGTATCGAACCTCATGACATAAAAGATATCGTCCAGGCTGAGCGTGATATAATAGCTCAAGCCGATAGTGCTTTGTATATGGCGAAAGGCGACGGACGCGATAATGTCAAGCTGTTTGCAAAGTAGTATAATATATATTGGGATGAAGGGTATGAGATTTGTAAACTATATTAAAAACAATATCATAAATATTATACTTATAATCGCTATAATGATAACTGGTGCGATGATAACAAACGTTAACAAAAAAATAGGCTCTTTTGTTGAAGATCGGCCCAAATATCATTTTTATATGGTTGCGCCCAATCTGAGCGATCCTTTTTGGCAGGAGGTGAAGAAAGGCGCGGACGATGCCGCCAAACATTACAGCGTGGCCTATGAATTCAAAGCGCCGCGCTTTAACGACTCCGGAGAGGAAAAGAAGTTCCTCAATATAGCGATAGCATCGGAAGTGGACGGTATAGTTACTCATGTACCATACAATGAGGATTTTACCGATGTAATAAACGCTGCTGCCGATGATGGCATACCAGTTGTTACCATGGAAAACGATGCGGCTGCCAGCAAGAGGAAGACATTTGTCGGCGTGAGCAACTTTTTGCTGGGAGAAGAAGCTGCAAAGCTTGTCAATGAAACTATGGGCGGAAAGGGCAGGGTGGCTGTTATAATAAACAGCGCTCAGCGCGATATATCCAGCCAAAATATAACTGTAAGCGGATTTAAGAATGCTATAGCCAAAAACTATAACGGGATAAATATCGCTGACATCTATACATCCGAGATGGGCATATTGAGCGCGGAAGATATAGTTGGACGTATTATACGCAGCCAGCCTAAAGTTGACGCCATATATGTTACCGATGCCAGCGATACGCTGGGAGTGGCTCAGGCTGTGGTCGACTACAATAAGGTAGGGGAGATTAAGATTGTCGGCTATGGCGACAGTGAGGATATACTGGATTATATAAATAAAGGCGTCATATACGGGGTAGTAATGAATGACCCTTATAAAATGGGCTATAATAGCATAAAATCGCTTGTAGAGATCAAAAAGGAAAACAATGTTTCTGCGTTTATAGATACCGATTTAAAGATAATAACTAAGGATGATATAATATATGCGCGGTAAAGGTATATTTAGGATGACCGGTATAAGGAGAGAGATTTTTTTATACTATCTGATCGTGATAATTATAATGAGCGGCATCAGCGTTTTGTCTTATTATAACGCGAGAAACGCCACTGATAGGATGAGCGGTATATTTGCCGATTATATGGAATTAAACGACCTTTATTCCGGCATAAATTCTTTGGAGGCAGAGGTGGAAAAATACCTTTCCACGCGTTCGTCCGATGCGCTTTTAAGCTATTATACCTTATACAATGAACTTGAAAGCAAGTCCCATGAGATGACGGCAGACTACAGTTATGATGTCGAAAGTCTGATGATGAAGGATATAGGCAATATGATTCAGAACCTGTTGATAAAGACCGATGATGCGATTAACGCAAAGCGTGCCAGAAACAGCAGCCAGTATATAAAGAGTTTTACCGAAGCAAACCAAATAGCCGGGTATATCCAATCGTATATAAATGAGCTGCTGTACAATAATCTGGACAAGGGAGCCGCACAGTACAGCAACATAGCCAAAAATGTATCTTATATAAGCTATTTGGAGATATTTCTGATATCGGGTTCAATAGCATTGAGCCTGTTTCTCGCTGTGTATCTGACCGGTAGAATAACAGGGCCTCTGATAGAGCTTTCTCATTCCGCGGAAAGGGTAAGCGAAGGCGACTTCAATGTAGAACCCTTAATTGATATAACGGCTAACGACGAAGTAAAAGTACTTGCGGATGCTTTCGGCAGAATGTTGGCCAGCATAAAAGAGTATATAAAAGAAATAAAAGAACAGGCTGAATTAAAAACACGGCTAAAAGAAGCGGAATTGAAGGCTCTTCAATCCCAGATAAACCCTCATTTCCTGTTCAATACATTAAATGCGGCATCACAGCTGGCTATGATGGAAGGCGCTGATAAATCATCCGAATTCATAGGAAAAGTGGCATCGTTGTTCCGCTATAACTTGCGTCAAATGGATCAGCCTGTTACTTTGAAGGATGAGATCGATAATGTCAGGGACTATATGTATATACTTAAAACAAGGTTTGGCGACAAGGTGGACTTTGAAATATATGCCGATGAAGATATATTAGATTTTAAAGTACCGGTTACCATAATACAACCCGTGGTGGAAAACGCATTTGTTCACGGTATAGAGGATATAGAAGGTAAGGGATTTATAAAAATTGAAGCGAGGTATTATAAACCTTATATTTATGTAAAGGTAACTGATAACGGCAAGGGCATGGATAGGGATACAGTAAGCAAAATACTTTCGCCGGATAAAAGCGGTGAGAGTTCGAGTATAGGATTGCATAATGTTATAAAGCGGCTTATGCTGTTTTATGATATCGAGAACGTGCGCGATGTTATAGAGATATGCAGCGAGGAGGGCAAAGGGACTACCGTAAGCCTGAAGCTGCCTGCGAAAGGAGATAAGCTGTGATAAAGATATTTGTAGCTGATGACGAGCAAATAGTGATAGATTCTATAAAGTTTATAATAGAAAAGAACATACCCAATGCTGTATTGGTAGGAAGTGCGCGTTCGGGGCGCGAAGCCGTTGAAAAAATAAATGAAATAAGGCCGGATATAGTGCTTATGGACATACGCATGCCTGGGATAAACGGCATAGAAGCCATAAAAAAAATTAAGGAGAGGCATAGCGACATAATATTCATTATAATAACGGCATATGAATACTTCGATTATGCTAAAGATGCCATAGCCCTCGGCGTATATGATTATTTGCTTAAACCGCTCAACAAGAACAAAATAATCGAGGTGATAGATAAGGCGGCCGAAATCATAACAAAACAGCGCAAGTCCATAGCGGAGGAGCTGGAGCTTAAAGAGGCATTAAATAGAATATTGCCGCATTTGGAGAGCGAGTTCGTATATTCGCATTTTTACGGAAAGGTTGACGACGATAATATAGAGTTTTACGAGAATATTTTCGGTATGCGACTAGGTTACGGCTATATTATGATAGGCAGCGTAAACTATGTGGACAACGTTGCTAACAGCATTGGCAAACAGGCATTTTACGATTGTTTCGCGACTGAATTGAAATCGATAGTGCCATGCCTTGTAGGTCCCCCCATGCTCAACAGCATAGCCGCGTATGTGCCGGTGGAACGTGAAAGAAACGGCTTTGAAATAAAAAACGAATCTATAGAGATAGCCGAAAGGTTGTGTTCCCGGTTGGATGAAAGGGTAAACTTGAATTACAGAATAGGTATAGGCAGACCTTATGGCATAGAAAATTTTACCATATCATATGATGAAGCGGATAGAGCGCTTAAAATCGATGAGGAAAAGATATCTCATTTTGATGATCAGGATATTGTTTTCGCCAGAAGGGATATTTACCCGTTTAATAAGGAAAAATTATTGATAGACAGGGTTATTATGGGTGACGGCACAGGTGCCGCGCGTTTGTTTAATGAAATATTCGATTGGATGGCATTGAATTACAGGGGGCAAGAAAGCAAGATAGCCGCTATGCTGAAAGAGCTTTTTATTGTGCTGAAAAGGGCGGCTTCGTATTATATGGAGGCTGACATGCCATATGACGATGGTGCATATGGTATTTCTGTCAATGAAGACATACAGGAAATAAAAACGTCTATATTGGCATGGATAAAAACAACCTCACAAAACATAAAAACCCGAAAGGATACGGCGCTTAATGAAATCATACGGCGCGTTGAAGATTTCATAGCACACAACTATAATAGGGATATAACCATGGACGATGTGGCCCGTGAAGTGAATATGAGCTATCATTATTTCAGCAAATTTTTCAAGGAACAAACCGGCCGAAATTTTGTAGATTATCTTGGCAGCTTGAGAATACAAAAGGCCGAAGAATTGCTGGCAGATCCATCGAGAAGCATAAAGGACGTATGCTATAGCGTGGGATACAATGATCCTAATTATTTCAGTAAATTATTCAAAAAATATACCGGTAAAAGCCCTTCGGAATACAGGACTTCTTTGGAAAGGGAGCAGGTATAAGCATATGAACGTTAAAATCCGGCGTTATATTACGGCTATACTGTCGGCGATATTGATCGCGCTTATAATATTGCTTGTTATAGATACGAAAGAACTTAAAAGCTTGTCGGACTCAAGGGGCAGAGAACCTGAGGGAAATAATAACGCCATAAAGATAGGGCTTTCTATGGGTACCTTAAAAGAAGACAGATGGCTGCGCGACAGGGATATCTTTGTAGCGAGGGCAAAGGCTCTCGGGGCCGATGTTATCGTCCAAAATGCCAACAACAACGATGAAGACCAGGCGGAGCAGGTACGCTATTTGCTGAGTCGTGGTATAGATGTACTGGTAATAGTGCCGAATAACCGGGTGAAATCGGCTGATGCGGTGGAGGCAGCCAAAAAAGCAGGCGTTAAGGTTATAGCGTATGACCGGTTAGTATTGAAATCGAATGTTGATCTATATATATCCTTCGACAGCCAAGAAGTAGGCAGGCTTATGGCGCAAGCGCTCGTGGACAAGGTGCCATATGGCAATTATTTGATTATAAACGGCGGTATATCAGATAATAATTCTAGCTTAATAAAGAAGGGCTATGATGGTGTATTGGAGCCGTTTGTAAGAGCGGGGAAAATAAATATAATAGCTGAGGAATGGGCTGAGGACTGGATGTCTGAATATGCCTTTAATACAACGGAAAAATGGCTTAAAAAGGGAACTAAGATAGATGCTATACTGGCAGCTAATGATATGCTAGCTGCAGGTGCTATAAGAGCGTTGTCTGAATATAAACTCAGCGGCGATGTCATAGTGACAGGACAAGATGCTGAAGCAACAGCCTGCCAAAGAATAGTTGATGGAACCCAATTTATGACAGTATATAAGCCTGTTGATAGGCTTGCTGAAGCTGCGTCTGATATGGCTGTGAAGATGGCTAAGGGCGAAAGTATAAGCGTGCCAGGTACTATTTATGATGGTAAATATGATGTGCCTTGTTATATGCTGAAGCCTATCGCTGTCGATATAGATAACCTCGATGACACCGTTATAAAAGACGGATTTCATAACTATGATGAGATATATGGCAGATAGTATTTTTTTAAAATAAAAATTTTCTATATTGCTGATGATCTTCCTATCTTAGTAAATAAATTAAGAAACAAATAAAACTATTCCAGAGACATTATAAGGAATATATTTTATAATTCAAATAGTAAAAATATTTTTGATAGGAGGATCATTCATGCGTAATTTTAAAAGAGTATTGGCATTGCTGACGGTATTTATCCTGCTTGTGGGAGTAATGGCAGGGTGTGCTTCTAATCAGCCTGCGTCTTCATCAAACGATGCAAATACCAATGTTAGCAATGGGTCAAATGACAACAAATCGGATAAAGTTAAAATAGGGCTTTCTTTGCCAACACTTAGAGAGGAAAGATATCCGAGAGATCGAGAGGCATTTACCCAAAAAGCAGAGTTATTAGGGGCAGAGGTATTGGTACAGGCTGCCAATAACGATGAAAATCTTCAAAGCAATCAGGTGGAAAATCTTCTTACTCAAGGCATAGATGTTCTGGTATTGGATCCACAAAATGCTGACTCAGCCGCATCATTGGTGGACGAGGCGCATAAAGCCGGTGTGAAGGTTATATCCTATGATAGGTTGATAAAGAACACGGATGTGGATCTTTATATATCATTCGATAATGAAAAAGTTGGTGAGTTGCAGGGAGAGTTCTTAACCAATCTTGTGCCAAAGGGTATATATTATGTATTTGCAGGTGCCCCTACCGATAACAATGCGACGCTTTTCAAACAGGGAGCTATGAAGTATATACAACCTCTGGCCGATAAAGGCGATATAAAGATAGCGTATAACCAGGCTATAAAGGATTGGCAGCCCGAGGAGGCTATGAAGCTGATGGAGAATGCGCTTACAGCCAACGACAATGAAGTTGATGCGGTGTTGGCCCCGAATGACGGTACCGCCGGTGGCATAATACAGGCTCTCGCGGCGCAAGGATTAGCAGGCAAAGTACCGGTGACAGGGCAAGATGCCGAGTTAGCAGCTATAAAAAGAATAGTTGCAGGGACACAATCGATGACCATCTTCAAAGATGTGAGGGCCGAGGCTGAGAAAGCTGCTGAATTGGCCGTGCAAATGGCACAGGGCAAAGAAGTCAGTGAATTAGCCGATGTAAATGGGAAAACCGACAATGGCAAGATAGAGGTACCATCGGTGCTGTTGACGCCTGTAGTTATAACGAAAGATAATTTGGACAAAGAATTGATAGAGAGCGGATGGTTTACCAAAGAGCAGGTTTATGGCTCTAATTAGTGTAAAATGAAAAATTTATTTACAAGGGACAGCCGATAAGGCTGTTCCTTCTGACTGTGAAGACGGGAGGGATCGGCATGAGCGATGAATATGTAATAGAGATGAGAAATATAATAAAGGATTTTCCCGGCGTCCGAGCTTTAAACAATGTCACTTTTAAGGTGAAAAAAGGGGAAATACATGCGCTGTGTGGAGAAAACGGTGCCGGCAAATCAACGCTTATGAAAATATTGAGCGGCGTTTATCCGTATGGGACTTATGAAGGCGATATAGTGATAGACGGCGAAGTAAAGAGGTTCAATAATACAAGAGACAGTGAAAATGCTGGTATAGCCATAATATATCAGGAGCTTACGCTGGTAAAATATATGACGGTAGGCGAGAACATATACCTCGGCAACGAACCAATAAAAAACGGTGTTATAGACTGGAATAAGGTATATGCCGATGCCGCAAAGCTTCTTAAAGAGTTGCACATAAATATAAATCCTCATACCAAGGTTATGAATCTGGGCGTGGGCATGCAGCAGATGGTGGAAATAGCTAAGGCACTATCTAAGAATGCCAAGATATTGATCTTGGATGAACCGACATCGGCACTTACCGAAGCCGAAACCGAATTGCTCTTTAAGATACTTCTGGATTTAAAACAAAGAGGAGTTACGTGTATATATATATCGCATAAGCTGGACGAAATATTTCACATGGCGGATACCGTTACCGTGCTTCGCGACGGTTCCACCGTATGTACTGACTGCGTGGCCGATATGACAGAGGATAAGATAATAGCAGCTATGGTCGGGCGCGAGCTTACGGAGCAATTCCCGCGTGTGGAGCACACGGCTAAAGATGTGGTTATGGAGATAAGGAATTATACAGTTTACGACCCGGATATACCCGATAAAAAGCTCATCGACAACGTCAGTTTTGAGATAAGAAGGGGAGAAATACTAGGTTTATCAGGCCTTATGGGTGCAGGGCGTACTGAGTTGGTTTCCAGTATATTTGGGGGTTTCAACGCCCGAAGAGAAGGCGAGGTATATATAAACGGGAAGAAAGTAGATATAAAGAGTCCTATAGATGCTATAAACAACGGCATAGCTTACCTTTCGGAAGATAGGAAACGCTACGGACTGGTCCTGCTTATGGATATAGCCGAGAACATAGCGTTGCCGAATTACGGCAAAATATCTCGTTTTTCTATTATAGACAATAACAAGAAGATTAAATATGCAAACTCGTATGTAAAAGAATTAAATATAAAAACTCCGTCTATAGCGCAGAAAGCAGCTAATTTAAGCGGAGGCAATCAGCAGAAGGTAGTAATAGCCAAGTGGCTTATGTCCCAGCCTAAGGTCTTGATATTGGATGAACCCACGCGAGGTATAGATGTAGGCGCTAAACATGAAATATACAACATTATGAATAAGCTTGTTGATCAAGGCGTCGCTATAGTAATGATTTCATCCGAATTGCCTGAAATATTGGGTATGAGTGACAGGATACTGGTGATGCATGAAGGCAAGTTTACTGGCGAGTTTAATTATAAAGAAGCAGATCAAGAAATAATAATGCGAGCTGCAACGGGAGGGAAATAATAAATGGCAGATAAATCAAAGCGTATTAATATAGATGTAAGGTCGTATACGATGATCCTGGCATTGGTAGCTATATGGATCATATTTACCGCATTGACCGGCGGTGGTTTTCTGACACCGCGAAATTTATCCAACTTAATAAGGCAAATGTCCATCACGGCTATATTGGCAGTTGGCATGGTGCTGGTTATGGTGGCCGGCCATATAGACTTGTCTGTTGGTTCGGTGGCCGGCTTTACCGGGGCATTGGCAGCCATAATGCAAGTCAATTACGGATGGAGTACGCCCACGACTATAATAGTGACATTGGGCGTTGGTCTTTTAATAGGTTTATGGCAAGGATTTTGGATAGCGTATCAAGGCGTACCGGCTTTTATAACTACACTGAGCTCCATGCTGGTCTTTAGAGGAGCTATATTGCTGGTTACCAAGGGTGTAACCATTTCACCTTTGAGCGACAGCTTTAAACTTGTAGGCCAAGGATATATATCGCCATCTATAAGCATAATACTCGGCATAGTAGGCGGTATACTATATCTTGTTTTTGAGATGAGAAGCCGTCAGGCCAAGATAAAGTACGGTATAGATGTGTCGGGCTGGAATATAGAAATAATGAGGATTATAGGTGTTTTGCTCCTTATATCGCTGTTTGTGGGCATTATGATATCATACGAAGGCATACCTGTACCAGTTTTGATAGTGCTTGGTTTGGTCATTATAATGACATTTATAGCCAACAATACCACCTTTGGCAGATATGTGTATGCTATCGGAGGTAATAGAGAAGCCGCGGCTTACAGCGGCGTCAATATAAAGAAGACGAACATGACAATATTCCTCATCATGGGTATTCTCTCGGCATTGGCAGGAATAGTGCTGACATCCAGGTTAAATGCGGCTACCACGAGCGCCGGTACCGGATTTGAGATGGATGCCATAGCATCGGCTATAATAGGCGGTACCAGTACGCTGGGCGGTGTAGGTACGGTACCCGGTGCCATAATAGGCGCCCTTGTAATGGCGTCTATAGATAATGGCATGAGCTTGATGAATATAGATTATTCTATACTGACCATCGTAAAAGGTCTGGTACTCGTACTGGCCGTATGGATGGATGTTTCCACCAAGAAACGTACCTTATAATAAGCCCTTCCGTTTGCTGCGCCTGTTATAAGGTATATCATTTACTAACTCAACACAGGCGCAGCCTTGCTTTTTATATATTTATTATGAGGAGAGTGCTCGTGAATAAGCTAAAGACAAAGTTATTGACAGCTTTTGTAGCTATGGGAATATTATTTGGCGTTTCGAGCGTGAGTCGATTTTATAGAAATAAGAAATGGTATTAAAAAGGGAGGATTGTTTTATGCGTAATTTTAAAAGAGTATTGGCATTAGTGGCAGTGCTTGTATTGCTTGTAGGGGTTATGGCAGGGTGTAATGGTTCAAATCAGCCTGCATCTTCGTCAAATAATACAAGCACAAATGATGATAGTGATAATAGCAGTAATAGTTCCCAAAAAGTAAGGATAGGTCTTTCGTTGGCTACTTTACAGGAAGAAAGATGGCAGAGGGATAGAGATGCTTTCAAGAAAAAAGCTGAATCGCTTGGAGCGGAGATATTGATACAATCGGCCAATGGTGATGAAAATCTTCAAAACAATCAAGTGGAAAACCTTCTGAGTCAAGATCTAGACCTTTTAGTAATAATTCCCCAGAATGCCGATTCGGCTGCAGCACTTGTGGAAGATGCCCATAAAGCTGGGGTGAAGGTCATATCCTATGATAGAATGATAATGAACACAGATGTAGATCTTTATATATCATTTGACAATGAAAAAGTTGGCGAGCTGCAAGGTAAATTCTTAACTGACTTAGTGCCGAAGGGCGTATATTATATATTTTCTGGTTCGCCTACTGATAACAATGCCAAATATTTCAAAGCCGGTGCTATGAAGTATATACAGCCTCTGGCCGATAAAGGTGATATAAAGATAGCATATGATCAGGCTATAGAAGGCTGGAAACCTGATCAAGCTATGAAATTAATGGAAAATGCACTTACGGCCAATAACAATAAAGTTGACGCGGTGTTAGCTCCTAATGATGGTACCGCCGGTGGCATAATACAGGCTCTCGCAGCGCAAGGATTAGCAGGTAAAGTACCGGTAACAGGGCAGGACGCTGATTTAGCTGCTGTAAAGAGAATAATAGAAGGCACACAGTCGATGACGGTGTTTAAGGATGCAAGAAAAGAAGCTGAGAAAGCTGCGGAGCTAGCTGTGCAAATGGCTCAAGGGAAAGAAGTCAGTGAATTAACCGATGTAAATAGTAAGGTTAATAATGGTAAAATAGATGTACCTTCGGTGTTATTGACACCTGTTACTATAACGAAGGACAACATAGACAAAGAATTGATAGAGAGCGGATGGTTTACCAAAGAGCAGGTTTATGGTTCTAATTAAACTTAAGGCGGCCTTAGAGGCCGCCTTAAGTTTAATTTTTTCCGAAAAAGCAACTATGTCCGGTGAATTCCCTTATAAGCGAATTGGGCGGTATATTAACTTCTTTATCGGCAGGCACGGGTATAAAATGCGACAGCAAATCCAGCAACTGGACGGCTCTTGAATACTGCGGGTCATCCGTACCTATTTCTTTTAGAAGAGGTTCGACGTATCGCTTGAGTAACGGTATCTCGTATGCGAGGGATGAGTTAAACATGACATCGGCCTCTTCCTGATAGGGGAAGATATTCCTTTCTTCGCCGGCTCGTACCGACGGCCATATTTGAAGCGTACGGGAGGCGTCCGCTCCCCGGAATTGATGATCCCTTATCATACGCCTGAGCAACCGCGCATAGGTGGTAGGCACACGATTATGTTCGTCTATGTTGAGCTGTGTCAAAGCGCTTATATATATCTTGAATTTTCTGTCTTTGTGAATAGCTTGCGTGAGCCGCTCGTTCAGACCGTGGATACCTTCTATGATTATGGGCTGGTCCGGTTCCAACCTTATGGGCGGCATATATTGGCGCAGCCCCGTCTTAAAGTTAAATACCGGCAGGCTTACCTCATCTTCTTCTATAAGGGCTTTTAACTGGTCGTTAAACAGTCCTAGGTCCAGGGCCTCTAAGGATTCGAGGTCTGGCTGTCCGTTTTCGTCCACAGGGGTAAACTCACGCGGTAGAAAGTAATTGTCCAGCGATATGCGCAATGGTTTTATACCATTTACGCGCAGTTGTATATAAAGGCGGCTGGCGAATGACGTCTTACCGGACGATGATGGGCCTGCGATGGATATCAACCGTATCTGCGTCTTGTTTTTCGATATGACGTCAGCTATGTCGACTGTGCGTTTTTCATGCAGCGCTTCGGAAATCAGTATGAGCTCAGATGTATCGCCTTTGTCTATAACATCGTTTAACGACGAAACATAGCCTATACCCAATATCCGGGCCCATTCCTCGGCTTCCTTGAATATTGCCGCGAGCTTTGGCAAATCTGTAAATTCCGGAAGTTTATCTGGCTGCCCGGCTTTGGGGTACAGTAGTATGAGCCCAGGAGGATATGGTAAGAGATCGAATACATTTGCCTGACCTGTGGAAGTAAAAAGCGGTTCGTAGAAATAATCTATAAGATTACCCAGATGATATACGCTTACCTTATCAACCTGTCGGTAACGCAATATATGAGCGGTTTCCTGCTTGCCTATATTCTCAAAAAGCGCTATAGCCTGTTGACGGGGGATTATCTCTTGTATTATAGGCTGATTTGCTTCTACAAGCTCTGTCATGTGCTTTTTAAGCTGCGCTATCTCGCTTGGACTTATGTGCTTTACGCCGTGTATTTCGCAATACTGACCGTTGCCCAACGAATGCTCAACTACAAGCCTGCATCCGGGCATGATATCGGCTACAGCTTTGGCCAGTATCAAAGACAATGTGCGCGCATAAATCCGCGCTTCGTTCTCGGTATAATTTTGCATATATTTTACTCCTTACCAGTAATCATTTTGTGCGCATTACTTTTATTATAACATATTTTATTGCAAAAAACGCATAGTTATTGTCACTTCTTAATTCGCAATTGCCTTTAAACGTAGATATGATATAATAAAAAAGGGCTTTATAGAAAGATGAGGAGGGAAACTATGTATAAGGATATAGATATTTTGGTATTAGGTAGCCTCGATATGGATTTGACGGTGGAGACCGATAGGCGCCCATATCCAGGAGAAACGTTAAAAAGCAGGGCTTTTTACAAATCTCCGGGAGGCAAAGGCAATAACCAGGCTGTAGCTATAGCACGCTTAGGAGGAAATGTTGCTTTCGCAGGGTGTGTAGGCCGTGATTCCTACGGCGAACAGCTTGTAGCCAATCTGGCCAAAAACAATGTCAGGACAAGCGATATACTGACTTTGGACAATATCGACACCGGTTTGGCATTTATAAACGTGTTTAGAGGTCAGAATACGATAATATCGTACCAAGGGGCCAACAGCCAGTGCACTATAGAACGTATGAGGCATTGTGAAGGTTTGATAGAACGGGCCACTATATTGCTTATGCAGCTCGAAATACCTATCGATACTGTGATATGGGCAGCCAGCATAGCCCGCAGGTCAGATACGATGGTAGTGCTTAATCCCTCGCCAGCGGTGCCTCTGGACGATGAGCTATACGGCAGTATCGATGTATTAGTGCTCAATAAATTCGAAGCTCAGGAGCTGCTGGGTATGGAAGTGAAAGAAGATGCCGATTGCGAAAAGATGATAGCCATGTTTCTGGATCAAGGCGTAAAAAATGTCTTTATTACGCTTGGGGATAAAGGTGTTATGTATAATTATAAGGGTACTGTAAAACGTAGGCCGGCTTACAATGTCAAAGTCGTAGATCCAACAGGAGCAGGAAGCGCCTTTACAGGCGGGCTGTGCTATGCGTTGACGCGTGGAATGGACATAGACCGCGCGGCGGATTACGCTAGTGCAGTAGCGGCTATAGCTATCACGCGTATGGGTGCTCAAAGCGCTTTGCCGAGCGCTATGGAAGTGGAGAGATTTCTGGCTACGCCTAGAAATTAATGCTCAAATATGATTTTATCTGGGCGTGAACAACCTGGCTGCCGAGATAAGTACAGCAGGCAAAGTGCTTTTAATTGACAACGGACGCCTGAAAAGTGCCAACCGGTGGTATAGCAAAGAGCAGGCAAGGTTGTATGCTATAAAGGACGTACAGGATAAAAGACGAAACCTATAAGCTGGCATCAATAGTTGTCAACCGCGACAACTTCATAAGAGACTATATGAGCAAAGCGGTTTACAGTATGGGAATCTAGAGAAAGTGGCTATGAAGAAATGGGGCACCAAGAACCGTGAAGAGAATGTAATTTTGGAATTAGCTGAATAAAAAGGCGAGTTTTGTAAAAGAAAATTGGTATTGACTAATGCCGGCATGTTTGCTATACTGATAAAGCAGTAGACAATTGGGAATGCGGTGGAGAGATGTCCGAGTGGTTTATGGAGCTGGTCTTGAAAACCAGTGATACCGAAAGGTACCGGGGGTTCGAATCCCTCTCTCTCCGCCATATCGAATCATGGAGAAGTACCCAAGTTTGGTCGAAGGGGCGCCCCTGCTAAGGGCGTAGGTCGGGAAACTGGCGCGAGGGTTCGAATCCCTCCTTCTCCGCCAAAAACAAACGTCAACTTTGATGCAATGTTGATGAACCGAAAAATCCAGTGTTTACTGGATTTTTGCATTTCAAGGGGAAAATCCAGTTGCTTATCGAGGCGGCTTTTTTGTTGTTTCATATTGAAATTTAGGCTCAATGCTGAATTTTGTGAAGCCTAGCTAATTCCACAAAGTACCTTGGACGATAGCTGATAAAAAGGTCATAAACTCATTTGCCTGCTCAAATGCATTAAAACCGTTTTTGCTCCTATAAACGCCTTTAAAAGCCCTGTTAAAGCCTTCTATAATCTGCTTAAGCGATAGATATTCCTTAGCTACATCATCCTTATTAGCTAAACCTATGTCCTGTTTAACATTGAAATGGGTACCATGTTGAGCAAAGAGCTGCCGAGCCAGGATGCATATAGGATTGCAATCCAAAAATATCCTGTAATAATCCCTTCCATATCGATGCATAATACATTTTGGTAACACACCGATTATATAATCGAAAAGGAGGTTATAAATATGCCCAATTTAACATCTAAAGAGCTGATGCAGTTGGAAGATCAATTAAACGGCGAGGCGCTGCTGGTGACCAAATTTAAAAATTATGCTAACCAATGTACCGATCCGGAATTAAAGTCGGTATTACAGCAGATAGCACAGAAACATCAAAACCATTATGCTACTTTAATGAGACATTTACAATAAAGGAGGAATGCAACAATGCCACAGAATCAGATGGGTTTCGACGATAGGATTATAGCCGATGATTGTTTGACATCTCAGAAAACCGCAACCAGCAATTACAATATCGCTTGTACCGAGGCGGCCTCTGAGGATTTGCGCAACGATTTGAAGAGCATACTCAACGATGAATTGCAGAATCAAGCCATGATATGGAATGTGATGAATCGCAAGGGTTGGTATCCGGTAAAGCAAGCCAATCAACAGGATATATCCGCTGCTCAGCAAAAATTCCGCAACATGCAAAATCAAATACAGCAATAAAGACGACGGATACCGGTTGAATATAATCGGTATCCGTCGTCTTTATTGCTGTACTTGGAAAAACAAAGACCATGTGTTAAAATAAAAGAATAGAGTTAAAGGGGGTGTACATACATGCAGAAATGGGTTTGTACTATATGCGGCCATATCTATGATCCGGCTGAGGGAGATCCTGAGCGCGGTTTTGCGCCGGGTACGTCGTTCGAAGACCTGCCCGAAACATGGACATGTCCTGAATGTGGTGCCGCTAAATCCGATTTTGAGCCGCTATAAGAATAATAAGGTGGGATATATGATTAAGTGACATATATCCCACCTTATTTTTATGAATAAAGTGTCTATTCAGATATCCCAAGGGCTCAGTAAAGCACCTCAACGGTTACTGAATAAAAGCGATTTATTGAGAAAAGATGTGAAAAAATTAGATATATAAATATAATTTAAGCTAATCGCTTTATATGCTTTATTTCCCTTTGTAATTAGCTATAATCGATGTTGCAATACAATAATATTTGAGTATTATTATAACTGTAGTTAGCACTCACTGGTTGAGAGTGCTAACAAAAAATAATATAATAAAAATGAAAAGGAGGTTGGTATTATGGCAAATATAATAAGACGTGATCCATTCTATGAGATGGATAGACAAATAAATGCTTTAAGGCGCAATATGGATAGGATTTTCAACGATCTTTTGGGTGGTGTTGGAGACCTTATACCGTATAGCAGCGAAGCCGATGTATTCGGCGATATTCGCGTGGATGTCCTGGAACGCGATAACGACGTACTTATTAAGGCCGATGTTCCGGGGATAAATGAAAAGGACATCGATATAGAAGTAACGGATAATGACGTTACAATAAGCGGTAAATATGAGGAAGAGACCAAGGACGAAGGCAAGGGCTATATAGTACATGAACGCCGTAGCGGTGCTTTTAGCCGTACTATCCCTATGAACGTCGATATAGTACCTGATAAAGCTCAAGCTAAGTTTAACAACGGCGTGCTCGAGATCACTATACCTAAGGCCGAAGGTTCTAAGCGCAAATCTATAAAGCTTAAAATAGATAAAGGCGAGAATAAATAGTATACAATCATGAGCTCTGGAAATACTCCAGAGCTCGATTAATAAATAGGAGGTGTGCTATATGTTATGCGAGATATGCCATGAGAGGCCTGCGACAATCCATAGAACGCGTATAGTAAACGGAGTCAGCGAATCCATACACATTTGCGAGCAGTGCGCATCGAGGACTTCTATAAACAAACCGTCTTTTGGCTGGCGGAGTGACCTGGATTGGATAAGGGATTTTCTTCCGAGTTTTACGTTCTATCAAGACAAGGATCCGCTGCTTTCTTTTACAGAAGATGCTACGGCTGTGCTGCAACAGGCTTATGAAGAGGCCAGGCAGCTTGGGCATAATTACTTGGGTACAGAACATTTGTTGCTGGCGTTGTTATCGCCCGATGCCGGTATAGACGAATTCGTCGATCTTGATAAAAATACCGTTAGAAACGAGATAGAGCGTTTGGCCGGCAAAGGGTCTAAAGATGCCGGCAAAAATATAGAGATGACGCCCCATGCTAAGATGGCTCTGGAGGAGGCTTTGCGGGCAGCGCGTGAGATGGGCGATGAATTGGTCGAACCGGTGCATTTACTGCTTGGCATAATAAGAGAAGGAGAAGGTTTAGGCGCCAGGCTGCTCAGGGATCACAATGTCACGGTCGAGAGCCTTATGCAGAAGATAGGAGGGAGCAAACCTTCCTCAAAGAGCGTTAAAAACAACAAATATCCTACTTTGCTCGAATTTGGACGTGATCTCACCCAGGAAGCACAGGAGGGCAAGCTGGACCCCGTCATAGGGCGCGAGGATGAGATAAAGCGCGTTATACGCATATTGTGCAGAAGGACTAAAAACAATCCCGTATTGATAGGCGACCCTGGCGTAGGTAAAACGGCAATAGTAGAAGGGCTTGCCCAGCGCATAGTTATGGGCGATGTACCGGAAAATCTCATTAATAAACGCGTGATCGCCCTGGACTTAGGCGGTATGATAGCTGGTACAAAGTATCGCGGCGAATTTGAGGAAAGGCTAAAGAAGGTTATGGATGAGATAAAGCAAGCCAGCGATGAAGTCATATTGTTTATAGATGAATTGCATACGATATTGGGTGCCGGCGCGGCTGAAGGCGCCATGGATGCCGCCAATATGCTGAAACCGGCTTTAGCCAGGGGAGAGCTCCACTGCATAGGCGCCACCACAGTGGAAGAATACCGCAAATATATAGAAAAGGATGCGGCTTTGGAGAGGCGTTTCCAGCCGGTGTTGATAGGTGAGCCCACAGTGGAGCAAACCATAGAGATACTTCGAGGCTTAAAAGATAAATACGAAGCCCATCACAGGGTGACGATATCCGACGATGCCCTAGTTGCAGCGGCCACGCTGTCGCATCGCTACATCACCGACAGGTATCTGCCGGATAAAGCCATTGATTTGCTGGATGAGGCAGCGTCAGCGGTACATGTGGACTCTCTTTCTGAATCCGACAGCACTAAGACGCTGGAGATTGAATTGGAGCGCGTGCGCAAGCTAAAAGAAGCTGCGGTAAAAAACGAGGAGTATGAGAAGGCGGCCCAGTATAGGCAGCAGGAAGAAGACTTGAAGCGCAAGTTTGAGGAGGCGCAAAAGCAGAGGCATTCTAAAAAAGATGAGAATCATACACCGACGGTCACCGCAGATGATGTGGCGGCTATAGTGGCTGCTTGGACCGGCATACCGGCCAATCAGCTTGTGGAGGAAGAAGCGCAAAAACTGTTGCGCATGGAAGGTGAGCTGCATAAACGCGTCGTTGGCCAGGATGAGGCAGTGAAAGCGGTTTCGGAGGCAGTAAGGCGTGCGCGGACAGGTTTGAAGGATCCAAACAGGCCCATAGGCTCGTTTATATTCCTTGGCCCTACAGGGGTAGGAAAAACCGAGCTGGCCAGGGCGCTGGCGGAATTCCTGTTTGGCGACGAAGATGCCATGATACGCATAGATATGTCGGAATATATGGAAAAGCATACGGTGTCGCGCTTAATAGGGGCTCCGCCCGGATATGTGGGTCATGAAGAAGGCGGCCAATTGACCGAGGCGGTAAGGCGCAAACCGTACTCGGTTGTCTTGTTCGACGAAATAGAAAAGGCTCATCCCGACGTATTCAATATATTGCTTCAGATACTGGATGATGGGCGTTTGACAGACAGCCACGGTAAAACCGTCGACTTCAAGAATACCGTTATAATAATGACTTCTAATATAGGAGCAAGATACTTCCAGGCCGGATATGGCAAGGAAGAATTGGAGAAACTCATACATGAAGAGCTCCAAAGGAATTTCCGGCCAGAATTCCTCAACAGGATAGACGAAATTATAATATTCCATGGCTTGGAAAAAGAACATATGAGAGCCATTGTGGACTTGATGTTAGAAAAGGTACGTCAACAATTGCGGGGTCAGGGCATGGAGCTTGAGGTGACCGATAAAGCCAAAGATTATATCGCCCAGGAAGGTTATGATCCACAATTTGGTGCTCGCCCGCTCAGACGGTTTATACGCAGGCAGCTTGAGAATGAAATTTCCAATATGATATTAAAAGGCGATTTTAAAGACGGCGATAAGATATTAGTAGATCTAGATGAGGATAATAAGCTGGTGTTTACCGCGCAGAAGGCATAAAATAAAGCCCGGCATTGCCGGGCTTTATTTTATCAAAAACCGAAACGCTTTTTCAAAGCTTCATTTTGTCTGCGTATTTCTTGAGGCAGCCTGTCGCCGAATTTCTCCAGGAACTCGCTTTGGCTATTGACCTCATCGGCCCATACGTCTTTATCTATATTGAGCAGTTCCTTCATAACATCCTGTGAGATATCCAGGCCTTCTAAATCTATTGCGCCTTCTTCAGGTACATAGCCTATAGGTGTTTCAATGGCTTTACCTTGGCCTTTGCAACGGTCTATTATCCATAGCAATGCTCTCAGATTCTCGCCGAATCCGGGCCATATGAAATTGCCTTCGCTATCGGTCCTGAACCAGTTGACGTTGAATATCTTAGGTGGATTGGGTATGCGTTTCCCCATCTCCAGCCAATAGGCGAAATAATCGGCCATATTGTAACCGCAGAACGGGAGCATGGCCATTGGGTCGCGGCGCACGACGCCTACTTGCCCTATGGCGGCTGCTGTGGTCTCGGAAGCCATAGTAGCTCCGACATATACGCCGTGATTCCAGTCAAACGATTGATATACCAGCGGCGCTACCCTGGCACGACGTCCACCGAATATTATGGCCGTCAGTGGCACGCCTTGGGGATTCTCCCACTCAGGCGATATCGACGGGCACTGGCTGGCTGGTGCGGTGAAACGAGAATTCGGATGAGCGCCCTTCTCGCCACTTTCCGGTGTCCACGGATTACCTTTCCAATCTATGCCGCTCTTTGGCGGTTCGCCCATACCTTCCCACCATACGGTGCCTTCAGGCGTGAGCACGACATTGGTGAATATGGTATTCTTCTTTACGGTTTCCATGGCGTTGGGATTGCTCTTATAATTGGTACCGGGGGCTACGCCGAAGAAACCGGCTTCGGGATTGACAGCCCATAGCCTGCCGTCGGGGCCTACGCGGAGCCACGCTATATCGTCGCCCACCGTCCATACTTTATAGCCTTTTTTCTTAAATACTTCGGGCGGTACCAGCATGGCCAGATTGGTTTTGCCGCAGGCGCTGGGAAATGCGCCGGCTATATAATCGACATGGCCTTCCGGATCCTCTATACCTACTATCATCATGTGCTCGGCCATCCAACCCTGTTGGCGGCCCATGAAGCTGGCTATCCTCAGTGCAAAGCATTTTTTGCTTAGAAGCACATTGCCGCCGTAACCAGAGTTAATGCTCCATATTGTATTATCCTCGGGAAAATGGCAGATATATCTTTCATTCGGATCCAGCGTACCTTTAGAATGTAAACCCTTTACGAATTCAGATGAATCACCCAATTGATCCATGGCTACCTTGCCCATGCGCGTCATTATACGCATATTTAATACCACGTATATACTATCGGTTAACTCTACGCCGACCTTGCTGAAAGGTGAGCCGACGGGACCCATGATGTAAGGTATGACGTACATGGTACGGCCTTTCATGGAACCATCGAATAGTTTGCTTAATTTCTCATAAGTGGCTGCTGGGTCCATCCAATTATTGGTGGGGCCTGCGTCGTCTTTATTCCTGGTGCATATGAACGTGCGATCCTCTACACGAGCCACGTCGCTTACATCGGTTCTATGTAGGTAACAGCCCGGCAATTTCTCCTGATTTAATTCAATCAATTCTCCTGTTGCCAAAGCCTGTTCAGTCAGACGCTCTTTTTCTTCTTCCGAGCCATCTACCCATACTATATTATCCGGCTTGGTTAATTTGGCCATCTCATCTACCCATTGTGCTACAGCTTTGTTGTTATACATGCTTTTCTCCTTCCTTAAAGAACATATATGCTTTTATTATTATAATCCTACAAATCTAATTATATCAAAAAAGTCTTGTAATTGAAAGTACTTTTTTAAAATTATGCATACAGCATATGTTAAAAATTAGACAATGCCGATTTTATCCGTAAAACTAATATCGATGTGTATAAATATGCAACATTTGAATTACACAGTTTCGCTTAGGGCTATTTGGCGAATAAATAGCAACATAAGATTGATGTATGATATAATAAACACAAAGATATGGAAAACTACTGTTGACACGAACGTGTGTTTGCATTATAATTGTCTCAGGTTGATGGAAAAAATACCGGAAGGGGTGCCGAGCTTATTATGATAGACATGGAAACGTTATTGGACAGAGGTATAGCGGCTGTAGTTCCGAAATACCAGCAGGGCAGCGGCAATGTGGTGGAAATTATAACATCCGATGGCTTGGCAGCATCATATCCGCATACAGTACAGTGGGCGTTAAGGCATATAGCACAATATTATGGCATAGACCTTGAGTCTATAAAGGCCCATTATGCAAAAATGCTCAATATTAAGCATAATCTGCCCGTACCGTTGGCTGTAGATGCTATATTTATGCCGGTCAAAGTGCGCAAGCCTGTTGTAGATGGTGACACTGCCTCAGGTTTCGTCAATATACTTCAGATAAATGATATATGCCAGGATGATGAGGGCGTATATATAAAGTTTCGTTCGGGTCAACGGCTCCGAGTGTTGCAATCGGTGAATACGGTGCGCAACCATCTCAGGGATGCTACAGTGGTGCGTCAGGATTTTTTGCGTTGCTATATAGAACGGCGGGAAAAATCGTCAATATTTCATGAGATGGAGGAACAATATAATATGCCGGCTACAAAGGGCGATATAGCCGTTATAGCGGACAGACTTATGACGCTTATGAACCGATTGGGCCAATGAGGTGAGTGCGATATGCAGGAGATAGAATGCCGCGCGGAAAATATAGTATATACCAATGAAGCCAATGGTTTTACGGTATTGGAAGCCCGCTGGGGTAAAAAGATAATGACAGCGGTGGGCTATATGCCGTATGTGGCTGTGGGAGAACAACTTCTATTACGTGGACAGTGGGTGCTGCATCCGGATTATGGACAGCAGTTTAAGGTGGAATCGTACGAATCCTATAAGCCTACCGATTTGAAAGGTATAGAACGTTATTTGGCATCGGGTATGATAGCAGGGATAGGGCCTTCTACCGCTAAAAAGCTGGTACAGCATTTCGGCGAAAAAACGTTGGATGTAATGCAGTGCGATCCCGATCGTTTAACCGAAATAGAAGGGATAGGCAAAAGCAAGGCTGAGAAGATAGCGGCATCTTTTGCCAAGCAGGCCGAATTAAGGCAGGTTATGGTATTCTTACAATCACATGGCATAACACCTTCGTATGCGGTAAAGATCTATAATCAATACGGTACGGAGACGCAGCGCGTTCTGTCCGAAAATCCATATAGGATGGCCGAGGATATATACGGTATAGGATTTAAGACAGCCGATCGCATGGCGCAAAGCCTCGGCATAGACCGCATGTCGCCATACAGGGTAGCGTGCGGCACGAAATACGTTCTGTCTCAGGCATCCAACGAGGGGCATACCTTTTTACCGCGTTCGCTGCTTATAGAGAAAGCTGTTGCTCTGCTGGAAGTGGATAATGATATGGTATCATCGGCATTGACGGCTTTGGCTATAAGCCGTGACATATTTTTCGAGCCTGATCAAGAAGATACTAGGGTATACCTTGCACCATTTTATTATGCCGAGACCGGTGTGGCGGCCAAGCTCTACAGCTTGGCTAGCGGGGTAGATGTATGTGATGCGGCCGGTCTGGAAGAACGCCTAAAAGCCATACAAAAGGAACAGGGTATAATATTGGCTGAGCAGCAGCGCAAAGCCGTTATCACAGCACTGACCGAAGGTATAGTGGTGATAACAGGCGGACCAGGCACAGGCAAGACCACGGCTATAAACTGTATCATACGCCTTATGATGGAACAGGGGTTAAAAGTCGTGCTTACCGCTCCTACTGGCAGAGCAGCTAAACGTATGACTCAGGCTACCGGTTACGATGCCATGACCATTCACAGGTTATTGGAATATACATTTTCCGAAGACGAGGGTGACAGCTTTCAACGGAACGAAAAAAAGCCATTGGAATGCGATGCTGTCATAGTCGATGAGGTATCTATGGTAGATATAATACTTATGCATAATCTTCTCAAGGCTATGCGATCCGGGATGCGCCTGGTGCTGGTTGGGGATGCCGATCAACTGCCTTCGGTGGGGCCGGGCAATGTGCTCAGAGATATTATAGGAAGCGATATAATACCAGTTGTCAAATTGGAACAGGTCTTTAGGCAGGCCAGCCACAGCATGATAGTGACCAATGCACATAGGATCAATCATGGTCAGATGCCGTATATAAATGTTAAAGATGGTGATTTTTTCATGGAGGTTAAAGAAGGGCAGAATCAGATAATGCAAACTGTCATTCAGTTATGCACGCAGCGGTTGCCATCTTATTATGGTTATGATCCATTAAAAGATATACAGGTACTATCGCCGATGAAAAAGGGAGTAGCAGGCGTATGGAATCTAAACGCTCAACTTCAGCAGCGACTTAATCCACCAGCACCTCATAAACCTGAGAGATCGGTTGGCGAAATAATATTTCGGTTAGGCGATAGAGTGATGCAGATAAAGAACGATTATAATGTTCTTTGGCAGAAACGCGAAGGAGGAGAAGAAGGCCAGGGAGTATTCAACGGCGATGTCGGCTACATAGCTCATATAAACGATGAGGAACAATGCCTTACGGTGTTGTTCGACGATGATAAAGAGGTTGTTTATGATTTCGGTCAATTGGACGAGCTGCAATTGGCCTATGCCATATCGGTGCACAAAAGCCAGGGTAGTGAATTTCCGGTGGTGGTGATGCCCATAGTCAGCGGACCCCCTATGCTTATGGCTAGAAATCTCCTTTACACCGCGGTGACCAGGGCTAAAGAGCTGGTGGTTTTAGTAGGTAGGTCAGAGCATTTGCGGAGCATGATAAATAACGATTTTGTAGTACAGCGCTATTCAGGTCTTAAAGAGAGATTGTGCGCTGTGAAAGCAGCTGTGGCAGCGGCGGAGCGATTATGAACTGGCGGACGCTGATAGAAGATGTATGTGATATAATATATCCTCCAGCTAATACGTGTATATTTTGCAATCAACAGGGCGAGCTGATAGTGCCGTACAGCATGTGTGAGCATTGTTGGGACACGCTGCCCTTTACAAAGCCACCGCTATGCGATATCTGTGGCAAACCGATAGATAGCGATAAGCTGCGTATATGCCACGATTGCGCCGAATACAGCCGATCGTTTGTAAAAGCCGGTGCAGTTTTGGAGTATATGCCTTCAGTTCATGAAACAATATACCGATATAAATACAAAGGTCATAGTGAATTGGCTAAACCGTTAGGCTTGCTTATGGCCCATGTCGTGAGCCGGGTAGCCTGGCCGGATATGGATGTATTGGTTCCGGTGCCGCTCTATTACGAGAGGCTTAGGCAGCGCGGATATAATCAGTCAGCATTGCTGGCGCGGTACATGGGCTATGAGCTCAATCTCCCTGTATTGGACAAAGCATTGTACCGTTGCCGGGATACCAAGGCTCAGGCTACACTGGGTAGAGCTGAACGCCGTGCCAATATAGCTGGGGCCTTTGACGTAAAAGATGCGAAAGATATAAAAGGCAAGACGATTATGCTTATAGACGACATATTGACGACAGGGGCTACCGCTGATGCCTGTGCACAAGCGCTATTAGTCGGCGGAGCAAATGCTGTTTATGTTTTTACACTAGCCACAGGCGTTTTAAAATAGGAGGGAAAGAGTTTATGGAACTGCGCAATTGCAGCCGATGCGGCAGACTATTTGCATCCAACGGCGGAGAGCTTTGTCCTGCTTGTTTGGAAGAACTGGACGAACAGTATAAGGTTGTAAGAGAATACGTGTATACGCACCCTAAGGCTACTATACCAGAGGTTTCCGATGCTACAGGAGTGGAGGAAAAAATTATATTTGAATTTTTAAGAGAAGGCCGATTAGAGCTTAAGGAGCCGGGACTGGGTTTGGAATGCGAGCGATGTGGCAAACCGATAACCACGGGCAGATTCTGTGCCAGTTGCTTAAGAGAGTTAGAACGAGGCTTAACTGATGGCCTGACGCCCAAAGTTGTTGCAAAAAAGACCAAGTCCGAGGACAAACTGTTTATAGCAGATAGGATAAATAAACGCAAAGAGTAAATAAAAAATTATCTTATGCCGATATAAATAGTAAAGATAATCGTACAAAGAGGTGTTTAACATGCGTATAGAACCTGGCAATAACGCTCAGCGCATATGGCAGGTATATAAAAATCAGAAAATGTTGCTTGCTAAGGGGAAAGGTGTTCCCGATACAGCTAAGGACGGTATGACGCTATCCGATGAGGCGCGCCTGTTTAAAGATATTGCAATTGCTGCTAAAGCAGCGCCGGATATACGCCAGGATAAAGTGGAAAGCATAAAAAACGCTATAAACAGCGGTTTATATAATATCGATGCAGGTAAGATAGCCGAAGGCATAATAAGCGAGATCGGTTTTGACCAAAAAGCGTAGATAGGATGGTATAAAAATGGATATAAAGCAGCTGATATCTATACTGCAAGGTGAGACTGAGGTCTATGATCAAATGCTCGAGTTATGCCGCGAAGAAACCAAGGTGCTTGTAGCGGGGAATGTGGCGCGCTTGGACGAGATAGTGAAAACACAAACCAACCTGATAAAACAGGTGGGCATTTACGAGATGCAGCGCGTTGAATGCGTGAGCCGCATAGCCGACGAATTGCATTTGGAGGCCGATAAAATAACTGTTTCGACTTTGACGGAAAAATTGGATGAACATGAGGCCTCGGCGCTTAAGTTGATAGAGAAGCATTTGAGCGCCGTATTGGTCGAATTTAAAGATCTCAATGAGATGAACAGCCAGCTTATAAAGAATTCCATAGATTTTATAGATTACACGTTAGGCTTGTTGCTGGATGCTGCCGAGGAAATCAATTATGATGCCGGGGGCAAAACGCATAAGGTGCAAATAAATCCGGCTATGCTGGATCAGAAGGTGTGAGGTAGAGTATATGTCATCTACATTTTATGGTTTGCAGATAGGCAAAAGCGCTATAAATTTACAACAGCAGGCGCTCAATGTGACCGCCCATAACATAGCTAATGCCGGCACGCCGGGCTATACACGCCAGCAGGTTATATCCGAGGCCATAGTGCCGCCGAGCACTTTGGGCATGGGCTATATATACGGCCGATGGCAGGTAGGCGGGGGTGCTGATATACAAGAGATAAGGCAATTGCGAGACGGCTATCTAGATGCACAGTTCAGAAGTGAGAGCCAGCTTTTGGGTCAATGGGAGGTGCGTAGGGATATGCTTCAGCATTTGGAAGGTATATTCAATGAACCTTCCGAAACCGGCATAACCACTGTCGTCGAACAGTTCTTCAGCAGTTTGGAGGAACTGAGTAAAAATCCCGAAAGCATGAGCGTGAGGGCGCTGGTGCGCGAGCGCGGTATAACGCTGGCCGATACCATACGGCATGTATATAATCAATTGGAGGGTTTGCAAAGTCAGGCTGATCAAGGCGTGGCCATTACCGTGCAGGATATAAACTCCCATATAGAGCAGATAAGAGACTTAAATGAACAGATATTCAAATATGAACTGGGTGGTACCAAGGCCAATGATTTGCGTGATAGACGCAATCTCCTGGTGGATGAGTTGTCCAAGATGATAGATATAACAGTAAATGAGGACATAGACGGCCATTTTAGTGTTAAAATGGGGGATAAGGAACTGGTAAATCATTTTGATATGCATGAGTTGGAGATAGAGCCGCGCGCTGTGGGCGAAAAGCTGAACGAGGCCGATGTAGACGGGCTGCTTAAGATCATGTGGGATGGAGCGGATATAACCGCTGATATAACCGGAGGACAGCTTAGGGGCTATATAGACATACGCGATGGTATAGGCCCGGCGGCGGTAGGTGACCAAAACGAAACTGTTGGCGTGCCATACTACATGGCCAAGTGGAATGAATGGGCTAAAGCCTTTGTTACAGAATTTAACGAACAGCATAAAGCAGGATATGGGTTAAACGACGCTACTGACAAACTGTTTTTTGAACCGGCCGATGCCGCTGGATGGACGGCCAAGGATATGAAAGTTTCATCGGATATAGACGACCTCAATAATATAGCTGCGTCAGCAACAAGCGGTGAACCTGGCAATAATGGCAATGCTCTCGCACTTTTGCAGATAAGGGATAAAGCCATTGCCTTTACGGGACAAAGTGGTTCGTTTGAGGATTATATAAATTCGCTTATCTCGACGCTAGGTGTGGATAGCCAGCAGGCCATACGCATGGTGGATAACGAGCAGGCGCTTATCGGTCAGATAGAGGGCAAGCGCCAGTCCATATCTGGTGTTTTGCTGGATGAAGAGTTGATGAATATGGTCAAGTTCCAGCAATCGTATAACGCGGCGGCGCGGGTTATAACCGCCATGGACGAGATGCTGGATGTACTGGTGAACCGTGTTGGGATAGTAGGAAGGTAAGGAGGATGGTGACATGCGCATAACCAATTCTATGATGATAAGTAACATGCTGAGGGATATGAGCGCCAATTTGAACAGGCTGGACAAATACCAGAGTCAATTGGCTACCGGACGCAAAATACGCGTGCCATCAGATGATCCGGTAGGGGCCTCGCGCAGCCTGCGAGCGCGTACCGATCTTGCGCGCAATCATCAGTATGCCAAAAATGTGGACGATGTTATATCGTGGCTGGATATGACCGAATCATCGCTGGCCGAATTGAACAGCGTCTTGCAGAGGGCAAGAGAGATTACGGTACAGGGGGCCAATGGAACGCTGGCCGATGAGGACAGGCAAAAGGTAGCTCAAGAGCTTGAGCAACTCAAACAGCACGTTTTGCAGGTGGGTAATAATAAATATGCCGACAGGTATATATTTGCCGGTACCAAGACCACTGCGGAGCCGTTCGCGAGCGACGGTACGTATAGTGGCAACGACGGAGCGATAGAATACGGTATTGGGCCTGCTAATAACATAAAGGTAAATATAACAGGAAACGATGTGGATATAACCGGTATATACAATTTGCTTAACACTGTGCAACAGGGCCTTGAAGGAGATGATTCTGTCAACCTCTCGGCGCAGTTAGGCGAACTGGAAAAGAAGCTTGATAATGTTCTGGAGCAAAGGGCTGCGGTTGGAGCTAGAGCTAATAGGGCTGAGCTAGTAAAGAACCGTTTGGCCGATGATGATATAACGTTCAATCAGCTCTTAGCTAATGTAGAGGATGTTGATATAGCATCTGTATCCATAAAGATCAGCGAAGCGCGATCTGTCTACGAAGCATCGCTGTTGTCGGCCTCGCGCATTATACAGCCGTCATTGGCGGACTTTTTGAGATGAGGAAGTACATCTATGGTATTAAATACTAAGCATTTCGGTGATATAGAGGTAGAAGAAAGCGGCATTATAATATTTGAGGAAGGATTGCCCGGTTTTGAACAGGCCCGAAAGTTTGTGCTGCTCTACGATGGACAGCCTGATAGCCCGTTTTGTTGGCTGCAATCCGTGGATCAACCGGATCTGGCGTTTGCGATGATCAATCCCGAGGCCATTATGCCCGATTATACGGTGGAAATAGACGATGACATTGTTGAGCGATTGGGCATAGAAAGCCCGGCTGATGTTATATATTATGCTATAGTGGTGGTACCGGAGGACATCGCTGAGATGACGGCTAATATGAAAGCCCCGGTAATCATAAATGTGCGCGAGAAAAAAGGCATGCAGGTTGTTATGGATAATAGCGACTATGATATAAGGTATAACGTTTTTTCAGATAAAAGAAAGGCGCTTAAATTATAAATGCTGGTATTAACGCGAAAGGTAGAACAATCCATAAAAATAGGCGACGATATAGAGATAACCGTATTGGGTATAGATGAAGATAAGGTGAGTATCGGTATCATTGCGCCCAAAAGCATGCCTATATACCGCAAGGAGATATATTTGCAGATACAGGAGGCCAATATACAAGCGGCAAAGAGCGACCCGCAAAAGCTGAAAACGTGGTTGGAAACGAAACATAATTAAGTATAACTTGGCCAGAGAAAAACATATGGGGAACGGGGTTGTTGCCATAATATTGGGAACGACCCCGTTCCTTTATTATGAATCGCATTTCTATCACAATCATACTTGCTTTGCAAACTATTGGTAGTATAATAGGTGTTGTGAGGTGATAATGTTGGATAAATTACAGCAATTAGCAGCAATAATAAAAACATCTAATAATATCGTTGCATTTACAGGGGCGGGAGTATCGACCGAAAGCAATATACCCGATTTTCGTTCGCCTAATGGTTTATATAATAGCCGAAAGTACGATTATCCGCCTGAAACCATAATCAGCCGGAGCTTTTTTATGGAACATCCAGATATTTTCTTTGACTTTTATAAAAATCAGATGGTCTATAAAGAAGCTCAGCCTAATGACTGTCACAAAGCGCTGGCTAGATTGGAGCAACTCGGTAAATTGAAAGCCGTTATAACACAGAATATAGACGGCCTCCATCAAAAGGCTGGTTCTAGGATTGTGCTGGAGCTGCATGGAACCATTCACAGCAATCACTGCATGAACTGTGGCAAGTTTTTCGATTTGGATTATGTGCTCAATATGCCTGGAGTACCGTTGTGCGATAAATGCGGCGGCATAGTTAAACCTGATGTAGTATTGTATGAGGAGCCGCTGGATTCGAATACATTGGCGGAAGCTGTGAGATATATATCCGAGGCGGATGTGATGTTGGTGATGGGCACCAGCCTTGTGGTATATCCTGCAGCAGGATTGATAGATTATTATTCGGGCGATAAATTGGTGCTTATAAATAAAACGTCCACATCTTATGATTTTAAGGCCAATATTGTTATACACGACAGCGTAGGGGAAACCATGCGCAGCATTATGCAAATGGTTGATATTTAAATAGAATTTTTTCTAGTTATACTGTATAATAATGATAGCTTAAATTATTTTACAAAAGGAGATGTATATTCATGGACATAATTAAAGTAAAAGATTCTATTTACTGGGCAGGCGTTAAAGACCCGGATTTGAGAATATTCGATATCGTTATGAAGACCCGATGGGGTACCACATATAATTCTTATATAATAGAGGATGATAAGACCGCTCTTATAGAAACGGTGAAATATCGCTTTGAACAGGCATATATTGAGTTACTGGAGCAAAGAATAGATTTGTCTAAGCTGGATTATATAGTGTTGGATCATACTGAACCCGATCATTCCGGAGCACTGGGCGATTTATTGGAAAAGGCCCAAAATGCCATTGTGGTATGTTCGAGAGCGGCATACCAATTCTTAAAAGAGATAGTTAATCACGATTTTCCTCATATGATCGTGAGTACAGGTGACGAGATAAATCTAGGCCATCATACGCTAAGGTTTATATCGGTGCCAAATCTGCATTGGCCTGATTCCATATTCACATATGTGCCCGAGGAAAGCGTATTATTCTCCGGCGATGTTTTCGGTTTCCATTACTGCAGCGATGCTATATTCAACGATGAGATAAAGGATGATTTCCTGCCGGCGTTTGAATATTACTATAATGTTATAATGAGCCCATTTAAAAAATATGTGCTGGAAGCTGTGGATAAGATAAAGGATTTGAAAATAGATATTATATGCCCCAGCCATGGGCCGGTATTGAGGAAGGATCCGTGGAGCTATGTGGATATGTACCGCCGCTGGAGCCAACCTGCCCAACGCCCAAACAATGACAAGCGCATACTCATAGCATATGTATCGGCTTATGGGAATACTGCTGCTTTGGCTCAGGCTATAGCCAAAGGCATAAATGAAAGTCCAGGGTTTGATGTTAGGCTGGAGGAAATAAAAGAGGATAATGTAGCCGATGTGGCAAGAGCTATAGAAGAGGCTGATGGTGTATTGATAGGTTCACCCACCATAAACCGCGATAGCGTGGAATATGTTTGGGAAGTATTAGGCCGTGTATCTGCAATAACCAACCGCAATAAACCGGCAGCAGCTTTCGGTTCGTACGGCTGGAGCGGAGAAGCTCCCGGCCTTATAGAGGACAGGCTTAAAGGCTTGGGATTTTCTATTGTGGAGCCGTCGTTTAAAGCGAGGTTAGTGCCATCCGACCAGGAAATAAGCGATGCCGTCGAATTCGGCAAGGCTTATGCATCGGCCTTTACTTGCCCTGTATAATAGAGAGAATAGATGACTGATAAAAATATGAGTTCCGCCGGTAGGGCTGCTAGAGCCGCCGCTATGATAATGATCTTCACGCTTATAAGCAAATTGCTCGGATTCGGCAGGGAGATGGCCATAGCGGCGCGCTTTGGCGCTACCATGCAAACCGATGCATATAAGATGGGGCAGACCATACCGATGGTGCTGTTGTCCAGCGTGGCAGCTGCTCTTGGCACTACCTTTATACCAGTGCTTACCGAATATATACATAAAAAAAGTCCACAGGAAACCAATCGCTATGTGAGCAACATATTCAATGTGGTTATACTGATATGCTTGGCTTTGACAGGAGTAGGTATCGTATTTGCACCGACATTGGTAAGGATAGTGGCCCCCGGCTTTAGCGGCGAGGTGTTTGACCTTACGGTAACGCTCAGCCGCATAATGTTTCCTCTGGTTATATTCAACGCCCTTGCGGCGCTTGCTACCGGTTATTTGCAGGCGCATCAGCAGTTTGCTGTGCCTGCTATGGTAGGTATACCTTTCAATATCGTCATAATAGGACAACTCATGTTTTTCAGCGGCTGGGGCATATACGGATTGGCAGTAGCCACCGTGCTTGCAGTAGTGGCGCAGTTGTTTATCCAGTGGCCTACGGTGTTTAAATCAGGTTATAAATATAGCTTGGTATTGGACTTCAAGGATCCGGGCTTGCAGAAGGTATTGGCTTTAGTCCTACCTGTATTACTGGGTACTATGGCAGGTCAGATAAATACGTTAGTGGATCGCATGCTGGCATCTGGTCTGGCTGAAGGCAGCGTATCGGCTCTTGATTTCGGCAATCGCGTCAACGGCATTGTGTTAGGCATATTTGTATCGGCTATAACGACTGTATTGTATCCGACGCTATCTAGCCTGTCGGCACGTCGCAATGTCGAACGTTTCAAGAGAACGCTCAATATAGGCATACGCGTTATAATAATGCTAACGTTGCCCATGATGACTGGTCTGATAATATTGCGCTACCCCATCATACAGATGTTGTTTGAACGCGGTGCTTTCGATGCTAAAGCTACTAATATGACGGCGACGGCGTTGCTCTTTTATTCCATAGGTCTCGTTGCTCTGAGCATAAGGGATCTTACCAGTCGGGCTTTCTATGCTATGCAGGATACGCGCACGCCTACTATAAACGGAATGATATCGGTGGCTATAAATGTAGGCTTAAACCTTATATTGGTGCGTTTTATGGGGTTGGGAGGCCTTGCGCTGGCCACATCCATAGCTGCTATCGTAACATCAGTACGCCTTATAATGCAGATGAGGAAAAAAATCGGAGGGGTGGACGGTAGGAGTATAGCCGTAAGCTTTGTGAAGCTGGGCATGGCATCGGCTGTCATGGGATTGTCTGTTTATTATATAGATAATATGCTGGCCGGCATAATAACGGGGAGCAGCTTTACTGCGCAGGCAATGCGCATTGGTACAGATATAATAAGCGGTGCATTGATATATGCTATTATGGCTGTTTTGCTTAAGGTTGAAGAACTGAGGATGGGATGGAATATGATAAAGCAACGCATAAAGCGTGGAGGCGCCGGCTCGGACATAGGGACGACATAATAGAAATCGGCGTTTAGGGCAGGTCAAGCCTGCCCTATCAGATCGCCTACGCGCCCGGTAGCGGCGCATAATACAGTATCAGCGGCCCCATAATATACGATTATTTCATCATTTTCGTCTAGCACATCTTTTTGTGCCATTGGTACCGCACCGCAAGTGAATACCACATTGGGTACCCAGCTTTTACCTTTTTCGCCCACCTCATATTCGGTTTCGGGTGACAATACGGGATTAGGGGAGCGATACAATATTCGGCCAGGGTCGTCGAGATCCACCAACATTGTTCCCAACCGATAAACCAGATGGCTGTCGATGCCGTGGTATATCATCAGCCACCCATATTTTGTTTTTATAGGCTGGCTGCCAGCGCCTACTTTACGTGCATCCCACATAAGACCCGAGCGGGGCCCCATTATTATGCGATGATCCTCGCGCGGCCACGGGCATTCAAGCGATGGCGTATATGATATCCATATACTCGGCTCGGTTCGGTGATATATAGGATATCGGCCATTTATTTTTTCTGGCACTATTACGGCGTCTTTGTCCGGGAAAGAGGGAAAAGCCATGCCATGGCGCTGCCATTTATCGAAATGTCTTCCTATGAAGTCGTCGATGCTTATAGAGGCTACTGCTATCTGCGCTATAATACCGTCAAACGCTGTATAGGTCATATATATGCGCTCGCCCACTATAACGAGGCGCGGGTCCTCGCACCCGCGGTGTTCCTCTGCCAGCATCGGCGTGAATACAGGTTCAGCTAACCTCTCTATCACATTAAAGCCGTCCGTTACAGCCAGACCTAGCCGCGATATGCCATCTTTACCCACGGCGCGGTATAAAATATAGACGCGATTATCCATACGCAATGCGGCAGCATTTAGCGTATAACGGGATTCCCACCAGCTCTCGGCTATCGGAGCTATTATGGGATTGCCTTCGTATCGGCGCAGTGGTTTGGCCGCCGATGACGCTCTTATAGTAGGGGATACAATACCATCTTCTATATTGTCCATATAGAACAATTGCTGGGCTAAATCATCATAAGCCTTACCTTGCTGCATCAGATCTATGGCCTCTTGCAGTATGATCGATGTATCCATACCGAGGGCTAAACATATCCTTTCAAGCAACTTGCGCGCGAAAGCGTTTCTCTCGACATGAATGGACATAGGCGATGGAATGCCTTTCCCACCCTTAAAACTATAGCTGGCCCAGCTCCATGCCGAGCACGGCATAAATATACCGTCAGGCATAGTAATGCCTAGCCGATAGCCGGCGGCCATGTGCCTTAATATCCCGGCTTGTGTTGTGTCGGCCATATTGCCGGCTATGGAGCTTATGGCATCGGCTACAGCTTCCTGATGCCAGTCCTCCATTATATTGTAGGCAGAGAACATTTCCTTGCCCCAATGGCCGCTTATGGAATTTACCACTTTAATTCCAAAGCCATGGCGTTGAGCCAAGAACTCAGACCATATAACAGATAAATGTTCGGCTTCGGTTATATGCTTGGATATGCGTGTAAAATACCTGAGGCGGGGCAAACGGCCGCCTATACCCTTGGGCAAAGGATGCACCATGATCCGTCCGGTCAGTTTGTCCAAAGCGGTATATTTCAAAGAGGCAAAATCCTCTGCTCTTACAGCTATAAGCCTTAAATCGCTCCATTGCATATATTCGGGATGACCGTTTTGCTTAAACCAGCTTATCAATTGAGCCTGCAAGTCATCTTCGGTCAATAGGGCTAGAGCCAGAGCATCATCGATGTCCATCATATCTAATAGCTCGGATAGGCTGGAACAGCCATTTAACAACATGAGGTTCGCTGGTGGAAAGGTTTCCAGTATCATTTGCGCTACCTCGGGCTTTAATGCAAGGACTTTACCGTGTGGGCAAATGGAAGATATGCCGTTGAGATACTGTTGCATTCCCGATATATCATCCAATGCGCCTGGCAGTAGATCCGAAAGCAGCGCCTCGACAGAATCCATAAATTGGGATATAGCTTGGCCTACTTGTTCGGAATTGGCCTGCTGCGATACGCCCAGGCCGTCGTATACCCATTTGTTGAATTCATCTACATAGCATTGGAGCAAATCGTTGTATATGCTTATTGTATTGACGCTATGGCCTGGTCGATCGCTTACCTCGTGAGGGAGTAGTATAGGCACATGTGGTATGAATTCCATGTAACCTATCTTTGGCAGCAGTGGCAAAGCGCGGCTCTGCATATCCTCCCACCCTCTTAGAAAGTCTTCTCTATATACTATGAAAGAATCGATATGTTGTTGCATGATTCCATCTGTTGTTCCCTGGGTGGCAGGTGTCAAATGATAGGTTAAAACCGATATATATCCTTTGTAAAGAGCCAAAAATGCCGAGATTATATCATCCGTCGATATATCTCCCGGATAACAATACGATATCAGCATGTGATAGGTTAAGCGAGTCCACAATTCTTCATCCCATTCAAAGTCGGCATCTTGCTCTGGTTGGGAAAAGCGCTCCAGCTGATCGAGTACTTTTTCCGGCAGTATATCGGATAAAAGATTGTAAAACTGTTGAAAATCCGATTTAAATGCTGACATCATGTCTGTTGGCTTTGACTGGATATTGCTTTGGATTTCACCTCTATACGTACCGTATGTATCAGGCCATTTTAAGAAGGGTTGGCGCTTGCTCCAAAAAGGTTCATCCTGTTTTATGCGCTCGAAAAGGGACTTCACTATATCGTGAAATACTATATCGCTTTTGCTGGTTGAATGTTGATGAGGCTTGGGCCCCAATATTATGCGGCATATATTTTGTTGCATGCTTATTTCCAGGCATGCCATAAATACATCTATACCATAACCGCCCACGCTGGCTTCCCAATGGCGGTTCATTTGTTCCGCAGCCTCTTCGACTACGTCAGATGTAATAGCCCATATACCGCTGATCGGGTCGTCCAACCTATACCCATAAATAGAGGCTAATAATGGGCTTACTATGCAGTGAGCTATCGGGTTTTCCAGAAAATGATTTTCAAACATAGCCAGCGATACGCTGTACGGCCCATTATATATAGGTTCCAGCATTTTATGTATCCATTGTTGGTCCATGCCGTATGGTTGATGTTGGTCGATACATATTATATCAGCTTCTAGCATCAATACGTCGGAGTGGAGATTTCGTGCTATTTCAAGTATAGCTCTTATGCTCCAGCCTTTGCCGTTGGCGCCATTTGGCATAAGGAACGCTGTTATAGGGATATTGTTGCTGTCCATGCCGTTTATTGCATCTATAACGCATTGGCCGGCCGGATCACCGGCGCATATTATGGCTGCCTTTATGTTACGAGGAAATGATTTGATACCTTTTATTACATTATCTATGATGGGTATGATGAGGTCGCGTTCGTTATAAAATGGGATGCCAATTATGAGATCGATAGGCTCTTTGGCTTTAAGCTTCTCTATCGGGTCAGTTATAGTACTATAGAAAACGTCCATATCCTAAACCTCCTAAAAGTAAATACGATATTTTGTTAAAATTATGTAAATTATATGCATAATTATTGACATAAGTAATTATATAGTATATAATTACTTATGTAAACATGAATTGCTCATTATTTTATCATACCGTTTGCTAACCGATAAAATATAAAACTACAGAAGGGGTGGTGTTTGTTATGCACGAATTGGCTTTTATAAGTACTTTTCCGCCGCGCAAATGTGGCATAGCAACGTTCACAGCAGATGTGGTAAAATACATAGAAAAGGCTGGTCAATGGAAATGCCGGGTGGTCGCTATAGATGATGGCATAGAGCATTATGCCTATGGCGATCAGGTATGGTTTCGCATAAATCAGTTTAATAAAAGGGATTATATAAAAGCTGCACGGCACATAAACAACAGCAGCATAGATGCCGTTATGATAGAACATGAATATGGTATATTCGGTGGTAGCGATGGGCAATATATACTGGAACTTACAAGATTGCTGAATAAGCCCTTTGCGTTAACGTGCCATACTGTGTTGAGCAGCCCTACTACATCTCAACGCAGTATATTAAAACATTTGTGCCGTCAGGCAGCAGCAGTCGTTGTTATGACCGAACGAGCCGGCAATATTTTGAGCAGCGTTTATGATGTGGATAGTGAAAAAATAAAGGTTATACCCCACGGTATACCGGTTTTTAGAACCGTTATGGCTGAAGATATAAAGAAAAAATATAAGGTAGGCGGCAGAAGGGTTGTATCTACGTTCGGCCTGGTGGGACCTGGCAAAGGTTTGGAATATGCCATACGGGCCATGCATATAGTGGCTAACAGGTTCCCGGACGCTGTTTATCTTGTAATGGGCCAGACCCATCCCGTGCTTAAGAGAAAATCAGGGGAGACCTATAGGGAGAGCCTTATAGAGTTGGTTCAAAATCTAAGCTTGAATAAACATGTGCGTTTTGTAAACCATTTTTTGAGTTTGCGTGAATTGAGCGATTATCTTGCCGCTACAGATGTATATATTACGCCGTATCCCGGCAAAGAGCAGGCGGTCAGCGGTACGTTATCCTATGCTCTTGGGGCAGGCAAGGCTATTGTTTCAACGCCGTATGCCTACGCCGTCGACCTTTTGGCTGATAACAGAGGGATATTGGTGCCATTTAACGATGTTCGAGCCATGGCCAATGCTATATGTAAACTTTTGGCCGATGACGCATTGCGCCATAGGCTGGAGCGCAGAGCAATGATATATGGAGAGCATATGCAGTGGCCAACTGTGGGGAGAAACTATAGCGAGTTAATGTCTTATATAGCATCTTTCGATAATATAAATATATTAGATAAGGAGGCCTAGCTTATGGTGGATACTATTAAATTGGATCACGTTTACCGCATGACCGATGATACGGGTATGTTGCAGCATAGCCGTTATTCTATACCGGACAGAAACCATGGTTACTCTACCGATGATAACAGCCGTGCGCTTATCATGGCGCTGGCATTGGCGGACATTACCGCACTGAGCGATCCTATAATATCGCATTCTCAAATGGCATTGGCCGAGACTTATCTTGGATTTATGCAGCATGCTCAGCGTGCTGACGGCTGGTGGCGCAATTTTATGGATTATTCGCGCCGCTTCATAGACGACAATGTATCTCAGGATTGTTACGGGCGATGCATGTTGGCTTGCAGCTATGCTACAGGCCGGTCTATATTCGGCATAAGCGATATTGCGTTTGATATGTTTCAGAAAGGTTTAGAGCGTATAGATGATGTAAAGTCGCCTAGAGCCATGGCTTATACAGCATTGGCGATAGTGAGATATGCACATTATTCCGGCTGGGATGAGCATCTAAAAGCCCATGCTTTACGATTAGCCCGCGCTTTGTGCCGTTTATATAATGTACACGATCGCGGTGGGTGGCATTGGTTTGAGGACTATATAACATACTGTAACGGCATATTGCCTCATGCCCTGATAGCGGTAGGCGATGCATTGAATGATAAAGAGATCCTAAGGGTTGGCATTGACAGCTTGATGTTTTTGATAGACAGCCTTACTTCTGAAGGCTATCTTGATATAGTAGGAAATAACGGTTGGTGGCTTAAAGGCGGTCAAAGGGCTTTATACGATCAGCAATGCGTAGATGCAGTATCCATGCTTTGGGCATGTGTAGAGGCCTATGATACCACAGATCAAGAACTGTTCCGTGATACTGCAAAGCTATGCTGGGATTGGTTTTGGGGGCATAATCGCTCTGGTATGACTTTATATGATCCCGAAACCGGTGGATGCTATGATGGGCTTATGCGCTTGGGCATAAATAAAAATCAAGGCGCGGAATCGCTCATATCGTTCCTTTTATCTTACGTGGGAGCGATGCATCTAGAATTAGAGCAATTGCCAAAAGTTACTATTTCTAATGGATATATAATAAGGTAGATAAAGATATAATAAATAATAAAGAATTGGAGGTGTATATGTGATGCTTACTGCTGTTATAATGGCTGGAGGTAAAGGCGAAAGGTTTTGGCCCAAAAGCAGGATTAAGCTACCCAAGCAGCTATTGAAGCTCACCGGCGAGGATACCATGATACAGTCCACTGTAAAGCGCATAAGCCGTATAGTGGATTATGATAACATATATATAGTTACCAACCCGGATTATGCCTCCATAATAAGTAATCAGCTGCCTGAAGTACCGACCGGCAACATACTAGTAGAACCTATGTCTAGAAATACTGCGGCATGTATAGGCTTGGCAGCGTTACATATAGAAAAACGCTGCGGGGAAGATGCTGTTATGATGGTCCTTCCGTCGGATCATATGATAAGGGACGAAGACGAATATATAAGGGTATTGGAGAAAGCTGCACAAGTGGCTCAGCACAATACCAATATAGTTACTATAGGTATAAAGCCGGATCATCCTGAAACTGGTTATGGCTATATAAAAATGGGCCAGAGGATTACAGCCCGCGGTATGGAACCGGTACATGAGGTAGAAGCATTTGTAGAAAAACCGGATAAAGAAACCGCTGAGAAGTATCTTGAAACAGGTCAATACCTGTGGAACAGCGGTATGTTTCTTTGGAAGGTATCTACCATCATGAAAAATATAAAGATCCATATGCCTAAGTTATACAAAGCCTTGAGCGTTATACGTCAGGCTATAGATTCCGATGATGCAGAGAGTATATTGTATAAGGAATATGAAAAGTTAGACAGTATATCTATAGACTATGGTATAATGGAAAAAGCCGATTCAGTATATGTTATACCGGCAGACTTCGGGTGGGACGATGTCGGCAGTTGGACGGCTTTGGAACGCATTGAAGAGCCCGATGAAAATGGCAACATCATCAAAGGCAATATACTCAGCGTGGATACGAAAAAGTGCATTATACAGGGTGGCAACAATAAGCTGCTGGCGCTTTTGGGTTTGGAGGACCTCATAGTGGTAGATACAGACGATGTTACACTCATATGTCCAAAAGACAGAGCGCAGGATATAAAGAAACTCCTTCAGGAAATACGCGAAAGACAATTGACCGATTATCTATGATACGATTAAATCCTCCATATTATGCGAGATAAAGCATGAGTATGGAGGATTTATGTTACCTAGCCCACGATAATGCCCTTTTTACCGCTTCATGCCAGCGTTGGCTTAATTGAAAGCGTTGCTCATCGCTCATTTGCGGTTTAAATACTTTGCTGGGTATCCATACCGCATTTAGCGCGTCTTTGTTCCAGTACCCCACTTCTAAGCCAGCTAAATATGCCGCTCCCAGCGCGGTGGTTTCCACAATAGGCGGTCTTTCTACTTCTATGCCGAGTATATCGGCTTGAAATTGCATAAGAAAATCATTTGCGCAAGCACCGCCATCGACGCGCAGGTTTTTAAATGGCAGCGTGGCATCGCGCTGCATGGTATCCAATATATCCATGGTCTGATAGGCTATGCTTTCCAGGGTGGCCCGCACGATATGTTGGCGCTGTGTGCCGCGGCTGATGCCTATTATTAAACCTCGAGCATACATATCCCAGTAAGGTGCGCCTAAGCCGGTAAAAGCCGGCACTACGTATACCCCGCCGTTGTCAGCTACAGCCTCGGCATATTGCTGGCTCTGAGCGGCATTATCTATTATCTTTAGGCCGTCGCGCAACCACTGAACAGACGCCCCGGCCGAGAATACGCTGCCCTCCAGCGCATACTCCACTTTGCCGTCTATCCCCCATGCTATTGTGGTTAACAGATTGTTAGACGAATAAATAGGTTTATCGCCTGTATTCATCAGTATAAAGCAACCGGTACCGTATGTATTCTTTATCATACCAGGTTGCAGGCATAACTGCCCGAATAAGGCGGCCTGCTGATCGCCGGCTATGCCGGCTATGGGTATAGAAGCACCCAGGATCGAAGGATCCGTGTAGCCAAATGTGCACGACGAAGGCTTGACCTCGGGCAATATGGCTTGTGGTATGTCCAGCATATTCAATATATCTTCGTCCCAACATAACTCGTTTATATTATACAGCATGGTACGACTGGCATTCGAATAATCGGTGGCATGCGCTTTACCGCCAGTCAGATTCCATAAAAGCCATGTATCTATAGTGCCGGCTAGTATATTCCCATTTGCTGCCGCTTCTTTTACGCCAGGTATGTTATCCATTATCCATCTTATTTTAGTGGCGGAGAAATACGCATCGATAACCAAACCGGTCTTTTTATGTACGACTTCAGTTATGCCGCTTTGTTTCAGATCATCGCATAAAGGCGCTGTACGCCTGCATTGCCATACTATGGCGTTATATACAGGTTTTCCTGTATGCTTATCCCATAATACTACCGTTTCACGTTGATCGGCTATACCTATGGCTGCTATCTGTGCCGGTGAAAGGTCCAGATCGCGTATCAACTCCTTTAGCGCATTCAGTTGAGCGTTCCATATTTCCATAGCATCGTGTTCCACCCATCCCGATTGAGGATAGATTTGCCTGAACTGACGGCTGCGCATGGCTACAGTGCAACCCTCACGATTGAAAGCCACAGCCCGGCAACTTGTAGTCCCTTCATCCAATGCGATTATATATTGTTCCATTAAACATTTCCCCCTTTATAAGCTGCGAGTAATATGTCATATAGATTATATTACGGCAAAGTTTTTTTGGCAAAGCGATCTTTCAAGAGGTATGCTCGGACATACTTGGATAATCAATAGGTATGTGCTAATATAGATATGAGGATGGTGAGTATATTGAACAATAACGACATATATGTTATATATGGCGATAAAGGCAAGGAAATGGTAAAACAGCTTCTAAGCGCTATAAAAATAGAGGAAGAAATAGATAAAACCGATCTCATAGGTTTGAAGCCCAATCTGGTAGTGGCCAAAAAGCCAGAATCGGGTGCTACCACGTCTACCGATATGATAATAGGTATAATAGAATACCTCAAAGAACGTGGATATAATAAGCTCATAATACTGGAAGGTTCATGGGTAGGCGATAGCACGCAAGAGGCTTTTAAGGTGTGCGGCTATGATAAAATATCTCAAAAATATAATGTGCCGCTCTTTGATACAAAAAGGGATCATTACCGGCCTTATGACGCTGATGGTATGTCAATAAATGTATGTGATAAAGCGATGGAGGTAGACTATCTGATAAATCTGCCGGTATTGAAAGGGCATTGTCAAACCAGCATAACATGTGCTTTGAAGAATATGAAAGGCTGTATACCCGATAAAGAAAAAAGAAGATTTCATACGATGGGGTTGCATAAGCCGATAGCATATTTGAATAAAATCATAAGGCCGTCGATAACCATAGTCGACGGGCTCATAGGTGATCTTGATTTTGAAGAGGGTGGAAATCCTGTAGAAATGAACAGAATAATAGCTGGTAAGGACCCTGTGCTCGTAGATGCGTATGCGGCTGAGCTTATGGGATATGACCCTCATGATATTGGTTATATTAAAATAGCTGAAAGCATAGGCGTGGGAAACGCTGATCTTTCTAAAGCCAATATAGCAGAACTTAATTCTAATACAGCCGGGGTGCGGCGTTTTACCGATGCGGGCAATAAAGCGCGTTATCTGGCTAAATGGGTTGAAGAAAAAGATGCCTGCTCGGCTTGTTACGGTAGTTTGATACATGCATTGGCTCGTTTGGATGAGCAAGGGCTTTTAAAACGCTTGGATCAAAAGGTTTGCATAGGGCAGGGTTTTAAGGGCCAAAGCGTGGATGGCATAGGCGTAGGTACATGCGCTCGCGGATGCGGCCAGTGGGTCAAAGGATGCCCTCCCAAGGCCAAAGATATATTGGATTTTCTAAAGAAGTGCATCACCGATTGAATATTTTTCCATACATTGAACCAAACGTATTCTCGTGTTATAATAGCATTATGACGTTTATGTAAACAGATAGATGCGCTTTGGAGTTAAAGGGGTGAAACGAGTGAGGTATATAAAGAACAAAAGGGTGCTGGCTATATTATTGGTGATAGTTATAGCGGCAGCGGCTATTGCGTTGTTTTATAACTACAATAGCAGACCGCAACCGCGCGAGATGACATATGGCCAATTTCTTGACAGCGCTAAAGCGGGTAAAGTCGATAAGATATACTTGTCTAACGATGCTAGGATATCGGGGAACCTAAAGGATGGTACGCCGTTTATTACCGATAATCCTAGAACAGAGGGCTTTAAAGAGCAGATGCTGCTCTATAATGTAAAAGTAGAAGAGAAACAGGCTACAGCATGGGGAAATATTATAATGTTTGGTATGCTGGGAGGCCTGCTGATAGCTGCTTTTTTTGCTATAAGAGGGCCGCAGGCTCAAGCGCAGAACGGTTTAAATACGGTATCTCCGGTAAAACCTAAAGATGAGGATATTAGTGTCGTAAAGTTCGATAGCGTGGCCGGCAATCAAGAAGCAAAAGAAAGCCTGGCTGAGCTGGTTGATTTTATAAAAGAGCCGGAGAAATATGCTAAATACGGTGCCAGAATACCGCGCGGTGTTATACTGTATGGGCCGCCGGGTACCGGCAAAACATTGTTGGCCAGGGCGCTGGCAGGTGAAGCCGGAGTGCCGTTTTACGCCGTATCAGGTTCGGATTTTGTGCAGATGTACGTAGGCGTGGGTGCCGCACGCATACGCAGTCTGTTTAAAAAAGCACGTGAACAGGGTAAATGCGTTATATTCATCGACGAGATAGATGCTCTGGGTAAGAAGCGCAATGGTGGTAGGATGGACGGCGGCAGCGACGAAAGGGATCAGACATTGAATGCGCTGCTGGCCGAGATGTCCGGCTTTAACGAAAATCAAGGCATAGTGATTATGGCTGCTACCAATCGTTTGGATGTATTGGACGAAGCACTTTTGCGGCCTGGCCGTTTTGACAGGCAAATAGAGGTAGGGTTACCGGATGTAAATGGCAGGCATAAAATATTGAAACTTCATAGCGGCAATAAGCCTATAGCTCCAGAAGTAGATTTATGGAAAGTGGCGCAGCAAACGGTGTACTTCAGTGGGGCGCAGCTTGAGAGCATGCTCAATGAAGCAGCTATTATAGCAGCCAAGCGCGACGCGGAAAGTATAGAAATGTCCGATATAGACAAGGCCTTTTATACCGTCATAGCAGGTGCTGAAAAAACTGATCGCAGCGCTATATCGGAGATCGATAGGAAAATCACCGCTTATCATGAGGCCGGCCATGCGCTTGTAACCAAACTTATAGCGCCGGAGAACCGTGTATCGAAGGTAACCATAATACCGAGCACTAGAGGGGCAGGCGGCTTCAGTATGAATATACCGCCCGACAGGATGTATCAGCGCAAAGCGGATATGGAGAATCAGATACGCATAGCAATGGCTGGAAGGGCGGCAGAAGAGCTGGTATTCGGAGAAGATAACATAACCACAGGTGCCAGCAACGATATAGAACAAGCTACAAATATAGTGTTGGCACTGGTTAAACGCTTTGGTATGAGCGCCAAAGGCGGCCTGTTGAATTATGATGTGTTATATAACAATTCGCTGCAAAGTATAGGCGCTGAGCTGGTGGACGAATGCAAGAGGCTTATGGATGGCTTCTATAAAGATGTATGCAACTTGCTTGGGGAGCATAGATTTACTTTGGATCATCTTGCTCATGCGCTTTTGCAGAAGGAAACGCTTGGTGAAGAAGAAATAGATGCTATTGTTAAAGGAAAGGCGACGGCGTTAAGTTGCTAGAGGCTAACAAAAAGCCGGGGATTAATCCCCGGCTTTTTGTTAGCCATTGTATGCTTTCATATATATATCTACGAGGTCTCTTATAAGGGGAAGCTTCGGATTGGCTGTCGTGCACTGATCTTCAAAGGCTTTTTCAGCCAATTCATTGACTTTGGCTTCGAACTCTTCGCGGCTGACCCCGCATTGCGCTATGGTATGCGGCATATTTAGAGCCGTCATCAAATCGCGTATAGCTTTTATGAGGCTATTTACGCCTTCTTGTACAGTGGAAGCAGGCAGTCCAAGCATCCTGGATATTTCGGCATATCTTTTATCGGCCACGAACTTGCCGTATTTGGGGAAAGATGCTAGCTTTTCGGGCTCTTTGGCATTGTATTCTATTACATATGGCAGCAACACGGCATTAGCACGACCGTGGGGTATATGAAACTCGCCGCCCAGCTTGTGGGCAAGGCTGTGGTTTATGCCGAGAAATGCGTTGGTGAAAGCCATGCCTGCCATGCAAGAAGCATTATGCATTTTCTCTCTTGCTTCGCTGTCATTACCGTTTTTATATGCCCGCGGCAGGTATTCAAAAACCAGTTGTATAGCCTTTATTGCAAGGGCATCTGTATAATCTGATGCCATTACCGATACATATGCTTCTATAGCGTGGGTTAATACGTCCATACCGGTATCTGCAGTAATAGTAGGCGGTACTGTCATTACTAGGTCCGGATCTATTATAGCTACATCCGGCGTTAATTCATAATCTGCCAGAGGATACTTCACGCCTTTCTCTTTATCGGTTATAACGGCAAAAGAGGTTACTTCAGAGCCGGTGCCCGATGTGGTCGGTATGGCGACTAACTTTGCTTTATTACCTAGTCGTGGGAACTTGTATACGCGCTTTCTTATGTCCATAAACTTCAATTTGAGGTTGGCGAAATCTACTTCTGGATGCTCATAGTACAGCCACATGCCCTTTGCGGCATCTATAGCTGATCCTCCGCCTAGGGCTATGATGACGTCAGGCTGGAAGCTATTCATTAGTTCTACGCCGCGCATTATGGTATCTACTGACGGGTCTGGTTCCACATCAGCGAATATCTCGCTGTGCACATATGGAGAATGCTTCCTGAGGTAATACAATATGCGGTCTGTATAGCCAAGCTTTACCATTGCAGCATCGGTTACGATGAACGCCCTGGATATGTCGGGCATTTTCTCTAGATAGCCTATGGCTCCCGGTTCGAAGTATATTTTTTCCGGCACTTTAAACCATTGCATATTGTACCGGCGTGCAGCCACGCGCTTTACATTTATAAGGTTTACCGAAGATACATTATCGCTGGTCGAATTGCCTCCATAAGTGCCACAGCCAAGGGTTAATGACGGAACCAGGCTATTATATATATCACCTATGGCACCATGGCTGGAAGGGGCGTTTACTACTATGCGACTGACTTTCAAAGCCTTTGAGAACTCTTTTATGACTTCTTTATCTTTCGAATGTATGGCAGCCGAATGCCCTATACCGCCATACGAAATCAACTGTTTTGCCATTTCTATAGCTTCTTTATAATCTTTTGCTATATATAAAGCTAATATAGGGCTGAGTTTTTCCCCTGATAACGGGTATTGACTACCAATGCCGTCTAGTGGCGCTATTAATATTCTTGTACTTTCTGGTACTTTAAGGCCGGCCATCTTAGCTATTGTTACAGCGGACTGTCCTACTATCGCTGGATTTACACCGCCTTTTTCTTTATTCATAGCGACGGCAGTCAATAGCTCTACCTCGTTTTTATTCAATACATAGCAATTGTGGGATTTCAAAAATTCTATGGCTTTATCAGCAATGGCTTTATGAAATATGACCGATTGCTCTGAAGCGCATATCATGCCATTATCGAATGTTTTGGACAGCATGAGGTCGGTCAGCGCTGTTTCAAGTTCAGCGCTCTGATCTATATAGCACGGTACGTTACCTGGTCCGACGCCTAAAGCCGGTTTGCCCGCGCTGTATGCGGCTTTAACCATATTACTGCCGCCGGTGGCCAGTATAAGCGATATGCCGGGATGATTTATTAGTGCGGCAGTGGCTTCTAAAGATGGCTCCTCTATCCATTGTATGCAGTATTTCGGTGCCCCTGCTTCTATAGCGGCTTTTAACAGTACCTGGGCTGCCATACTGCTGGATTTTTGAGCAGATGGATGAAAAGCGAATATTATGGGATTACGTGTTTTTACCGCTATGAGCGATTTGAATATGGTCGTAGAAGTTGGATTGGTCACCGGTGTGATACCAGCTATTATACCCACTGGCTCGGCTATCTCTATATAGCCCTCCAACTTATTTTCATTTATAACCCCCACCGTTTTTTGATACTTTATATCATGATAAATGTATTCCGCAGCAAACATATTTTTAGTTATCTTATCTTCATATACGCCACGCTTGGTTTCTTCCACAGCGGCTTTGGCCAGCGCCATATGATTATCCATAGCTGCTACGGCCATGGCTTTCACTATAGTGTCTATTTGTTCCTGATCCATTTGCATATAAGCTTCTGCTGCAGTAGACGCTCGGTTTACCAATTTATTTATCATAGCGTCTATACTAACCGGCTGAGCAGCATGATTTCTTTCTTCTGGTTTCATAATTTTACCTCCTAATCGTTAATAAATTAACACATATATAGTCCAATAAGCCGATTTTTCGAACGAAAATCCCGGTATTATGCTTGTTCGGCCCACAACTTTGTTATTTATTTAACAATTATATTATACATCTGGCGTTCCATCTTGTCAATATATTTGGCATGAAATTTGCTTGATTTTTTCTTCCACAAGCCGCGGATTTATTATATAGATGCGGATTTATTATATAGATAAGGAAAACTATCTATGTACTATGTAATATATATGTGATATAATATAAAATGTAAAAATGCTTTGAGGGGGTATACATTGAGATGAATAATGTACCTGATGTAAAACTGGGTATCGTAGCTGTAAGCAGAGATTGCTTCCCTATAGAACTCAGTCAAAGGAGAAGGAGTGCTGTGGTACAGTCATGTACTGCCAAAGGCATAGATGTAGTGGAGATAAATGCTACTGTAGAGAATGAGACTGATGTGCTTAAAGCGCTGGATGAGATAAAAGCGGCCAACGTAAATGCGTTGGTAGTATATCTTGGTAATTTCGGCCCGGAAGGCCCTGAAACCATGCTGGCACAAAAATTCAACGGACCTGTTATGTTTGCGGCTGCTGCCGAAGAAACCGAAAATGATCTGATAGGCGGCAGAGGAGATGCTTATTGTGGCATGCTCAACGCGTCTTATAGCATAGGTCTGCGCAACCTTAATCCTTACATACCGGAGTATCCGGTCGGTACAGCCGGTGAAGTGGCCGACATGATGGCTGATTTTGTGGATATAGCGCGGGTCGTGATAGGGGTATCAAATCTTAAAATATTCGGTTTTGGTCCAAGGCCTTATGACTTTCTAGCATGCAATGCGCCTATAAAGCCGCTTTATGACCTGGGCGTGGAAGTGATGGAGAATTCTGAGCTCGATCTTTTTGAATCATTTAATAAACATGCCGATGATCCCAGGATACCTGATGTAGTAAAGGATATGCAGCAAGAGCTTGGTAGCGGCAATAATTATCCCGGTATTTTGCCAAAACTAGCACAATATGAGCTGACGCTGAAGGATTGGATGGATAACCATATGGGAGCGTCGAAATATGCTGCATTTGCCAATAAGTGCTGGCCGGCTTTCCAGACGCAGTTCGGTTTTGTGCCGTGTTATGTAAATTCCAGACTTACAGGTCAGGGCATACCCGTAGCATGCGAGACCGATATATATGGTGCTTTGAGCGAGTATGTTATAACCTGTGCCACGCAGATGCCGCCAACGCTGCTGGATATAAATAATACCGTGCCCAAAGACATGTATGAGCATAATAAGAGTAAGTTCGAGGGCTATAAACCCACGGATTTGTTCATGGGCTTCCATTGCGGCAATACCAACAAAGGGTGTATGGTAAACGCATCGATGAGGTATCAGCTTATAATGCACCGAACGCTGGAGCCGGATAAGGAGCCAGATATCACGCGCGGTACATTGGAGGGTACAATAAGGCCTGGAGAAATCACGCTGTTCAGGCTGCAAGGCACGGCCGATTGCCAGCTTAGGAGTTATATCGCCCAAGGAGAGGTTATAGATGTGGATCCCAAATCATTTGGCGGCATAGGTGTATTTGCTGTGAGGGAAATGGGGCGCTTTTACAGGCATGTATTGATAACCAAGCGCTATCCGCATCATGCCGGTATAGCCTTTAAACATGCGGGCAAAGTATTGTTTGCGGCTATGAAGATGCTGGGCGTCGATGATATAGGGTTAAATCAACCATCCACTGTACTATATGAGGATGAGAACCCTTTCAAGTAAAACTTTAAGGAGATGATTACAAATGGATAAGATGCAAAGGATATTGAGCTTTGCTATACGTTTGGAAAAACAAGGCCAAAATTTTTATTCATATTATAAAGATCAAGTGGCCAATCCGAGTACCAAAAAAATATTCGAACAATTGGCGGAGATGGAGGACGGCCACCATCAAATGCTTCAGGATAAATACGATGAGATATATGGTTCTTCCGAACTCAAAGTTATATCATGGGTGGTTGATACCAGCAAATATATAAAGCATCCGTCGATATTCGGCAATCAGGCTCAGCAGTTGCCCGAGGTGGAGGGTGATGACGATATGTCCGATCTTGCCGTAATACGTATGGCGTATTCGATAGAGAGCGACTTTGTGGAATTTTACGCAGCAGCAGAGAAAGAGGTAGACGATGAAGGGGCCAAAAAGCTTCTCAATACGCTGAAGCAATGGGAAGAGGGCCACAAGCAGTTCTTCCATGATCGTTATCAGCAGATGATGAGAAGAAATTGGTCTGATATGAACGCTTTCTTCTTCCCAGAAGTTTAACGGATAAAATGAGTCGATAAAGGCATCTTATCGGATTATTTTTACGATAGATGCCTTTTAAGATATTCGTATCTTTATAAAGGATGATAAAAATGTTAAAAATAGAGAATTTACATGTATCGGTAGATGGGAAACCTATATTAAAAGGCATAGATCTTCAAGTCGATGAGGGCGAGACGCATATATTGCTCGGTCCCAACGGCGGTGGGAAAACCACCCTTTTAATGAGTATACTGGGCATGCCGAGATATGAAGTGACCCAAGGTCGGATAATTTTTAATGATCGCGACATAACGCATATGACTCTCGACGAGAGAGCCAGACTCGGCATAGGCATGATGTTTCAAAAGCCTCCGGCTGTGCGTGGCGTGAAGCTGGCTCAAATCGCTGATATAGCAGCGCATGCGAGGGGCAATAATGTAGCCGTTGCTGCTGTGGCGGAGAGATTGAACCTTGAAGAGCATATGGACCGCGATTTAAACTACGGCTTTTCAGGAGGCGAGTTGAAACGCTCCGAACTGTTACAGCTTATATGTCAGAATCCGGAACTTGTGTTGCTGGACGAGCCCGAGTCGGGCGTGGATATGGATAATATATCGCTTATAGGCAATATGATAAATGAACTGTTGCATAAGGATAAAATAAAAGGCCGCAAGGTATCTGGCATTATAGTGACGCATACGGGTTATATACTCGAGTATGTGAACGCCGATAAGGGCCATATACTTATGGATGGCAGAATAGTGTGCAGCGGAGGTGCCAGGGATATATTCGATGAGGTCCGCCTGCATGGCTTTGGGAGGTGTGAGCAATGTCAATAGAGCTGAAATACGAAGACGAATTGAAAGAAAGGGCTATAAAGGCGCTGGATAAGAAGGCGACTTATGGGGAAGATATAGACCTTTCGGTTTTTGAAGAGCCTGATGAGAGTGAGGCGGTGGACGAGCTATCCAAGCTCCCACGCGAGATCCAAGAGGCTGCCATAGCATCGGGCATAGATCCCACAGAGGCTAATCGTTCGGGCAGTTTTATGCAACTGGATCATACGGTCATATACAGGAATATACAAAAAGCCTATGGCGATAAGTTGGAGATAATGGACATAAACGATGCCATGGCAAAATACCCCGAGATTCGCGAAAAATATTGGTGGCGTGCCGCAAAAGTGGATCAGGACAAATATACGGCTTTTTCCGAACTGCACGACGTACACGGTTATTTTATACGCGTTTTTGCCGGACAAAAAGTCGACAAACCTATACAATCATGCCTTATGCTTCAAGAAAATGCCAGAGTACAGAATGTGCACAATGTCATCGTAGTGGAAGAGGGAGCCGATGCGCAGGTTATTACAGGGTGCTCTCTGGCGCCTAAAGTAGAAAATGGGCTGCACCTCGGTATATCGGAATTTTTTGTGGAAAAGAATGCCAAATTGACATTTACAATGATACACAACTGGGCTCCAGAGTTTCACGTACGCCCACGCTCGGCTGCTGTGGTAGACGACAACGGCGTCTTTATAAACAACTATGTTTTGCTAAAACCCGTGCGTTCGATACAATCCTTCCCATCGGCCAGGCTGGTGGGCAAAAACTCTGTGGCGGCCTTTAATTCCCTACTATATGGCCTGGAGGATTCAAACATAGATGTCGGCTCGCGCATAATACTGGAGGGCGAAGGTTCGTCGGGACAGGCCATATCCAGGGCCATCGTCAATGATAGCTCCAAGATATACGCGCGCGGCGCATTGGAATCCAAACAGGATGACAGCCGTGCTCATTTGGATTGCCGCGGCATATTGATGTCGCCGCATGGTATGATGTACGCAGTACCCGAACTTTTATCCGAGGCCCCGGGCAGTTACCTGTCGCATGAAGCGGCTATAGGCCCGATAGCGGAGGAAGAGGTGCAATACCTCATGTCGCGCGGCCTTACCAAGGATGAAGCCGTATCGCTGATAACCCGCGGCTTTATGGATGTCAAGATATTGGGGCTGCCGAAGATGCTGGAAGACTATATATCCCAAATGATAGAGGCCACTCAGAAAGAGAGCATGTGATCAACACCCCTTTCATTTTTGTAATAGCTGCACGCTTGCCCGTGCAGCTATTATTCTGATATCAACCAGCTTATTACGGCAGATAGGGTATGGAGGCAACCGCAGGTTGATGTGGATATTCGATTCATTTTGCCAGGCAGACCGAATAAGTGAATTTACTATTCTAAAGGCAATATAGTCGCTTAATTCGCTATACTGTTTTTTGTATTTCAGTTTTGGAAATGGTATAATTAAGAAGAAAAGAAAGGAGCGGATGTAAGATATGCTACAAGAAACGGATCGACTAACAATTGTTAGTAATATAGTTGAACAAATAGCGAAGGCGTATCAACCTCAAAAGATTATATTGTTTGGTTCATATGCTCGTGGCACTCAAAACCAGGATAGTGATATTGATTTGTTGGTTATTAAAGATACACAGGAAGATTTTATAGTAAGAATAAGAAACATCCGAAAAAGTCTATTATGTCCGTTACCGCTCGACATACTGGTTTATACAAATGATGAGATTGATAAGCTAAAAGATGAATGGTTTATAAACGATATATTAAAAGAAGGGATTGTGGTTTATGAGCAATAATGTTGGTCAATCTAAAGAATGGTTGGAATTTGCCAGAAAAGATCTTGCTACCGCGGAATTGCTCATAGCAAACGAAGGATTCCCTGAAATCATAGCTTTTCATTGCCAGCAAGCAATAGAGAAAGCATTCAAGGCATATCTCGCATATACAGGCCGACGGTTTCCAAAAACTCATGATATTCAGTATTTATGTCAGTTATGCAGTCAGAGCAATCCGGTTTTTGGGAACTATAATGATGATTGCAGCTTTGTAGGTGTGTTCTATATAGAAGCGCGCTATCCGATCGGAATACCTGTTAATGTTTCTGGAACCGATGCTGAACATGCACTTCAAATTGCTAAAACAATATATGCTTTAGTTAGCGGCTTGGTATCAAAATCTATATAGAAGGAGAGTCGAGACTACCTATTCGACAAGGAGCTAGGGCTATGACAACCATAATGTCATCGATGTGTATATCATGTACGCATTATAAGGGTGATCAGAAATGCGATGCATTTCCGGATGGGATACCTGAAGAGATATTCTGGAAATATGCGGATCATAGGCACCCGTTCAAAGATGATAACGATATAAGGTTTCAGATTGCATCAGAATATGCAGAATTCGAAGACGTGATAAACAGGCAGTACGATAAGGAGTGATAAGCCTGGCCTGGATGGCAGAAATGTTGAGAGCTAAAAAACCTGCATTCTCTACCCGCGTCGCCAATCATCTTATCATGAATACGGTCTTATACAAGATATTATCTATGGTATATATAACGGCTTTCTTGCGATAACCGTAGAACCATAGCTTATCAGTATCGGCTATACCACCTATGAGCTCTTTTGCCTGTTCTATATTCAAATTCTCAAAGGGATTATATATTTCCCCAAAATATTGCTTGCATTTAATGTCGAACCATACTAACATGGTATATGTATTATACGATTCATACTAACATAATGAAAGTGGTCTGTCTAAAAAATTTGTATAGACAGGCCACTTTGTCTACCAAATAATGTAATATGGACGGGATTGCTTCTGACAGTGAGATTGGCTAAACATACCACGTTTATTGCTAAAATTCATGGCTTATAACAGGATACCGAAAAGACGGCCAAGCAAATAATAATGACATATGAACTAAGGCCGGAGATAGAAGAAGATTATCGCCAGATTAAGGATTACTGGCGGCTAGAGGATTTTAAGAGCACAAAATACAACTTTATAGCGTTTCACATAGTAATGCTGCTAATAGGATATTTGTACTTTCAACTTTACAAAGAGGCAGAAGAAGGGTACAAATATGCGGGCAAATCACTGCCAGTAGCGATGAAGAAATATACAAAAGAGGGACCAAAATTCGTTATCATATACAGCGGCCAGTACTTTGGCATATTTGGCTTTTTAGAATTTATTCAATTATATGCATCATGTGGCATAGAAGTGAAGCAGTACCTAGATCCGATTCTTGCTAAAGTATAGCATAAATGATGCAGCTTATTATAAATCACGAATCGCAGATAAATGCTGTATACAATTGCGTAATAAATGTTCTTGATATATAATATATCAGGAGTTGATAAGGGATTTAGAGCGGATGTGACCAGGAATGGTGTGACGGAAATAGTCAGCACCTCGGTGCAAGGGATTTATTAACAATATGAACAACTTATAATAAATCTAAAGGGAGGAAAGATTATGCGGGGGCTCCCATTGATTTTTATAGCGTCTTGAATTTTTATTATGGTGCAGGCGCGGAGGCATTGCCCACGATAACGCAGTTGAACTGATTAAAGAAAAAGATGATTGTCACCAATCTTGCAGTAATGCTGCAAGATTGGTGGTTTGGAGGATTATATTATGGACATAAAAGTAAATCCATTCTTCACGGGAGCATATAATCAAAGAATATTTAATCGAAACAGTACTCCGTTAAATGATGCAAATAGCATAGAAAAGATAGCTAAAAAATTAGAGAGCATTGGATTGCAAGAACGTCCCGCAGTACTGGTTTCATTATCTGATGAGGCAAAAAGTTTATTTGCTCAAAATGGCACAGATAAAATGGAGCATGATATTGAAGAACTATATCAGAAGCACAGAGCGTCACGCATTCAAGAGTTTGGAGAGTCTAATGAGTTTGCCCTAAAAGGAAATGATCAGTGGCTTATATTTAGCGAGTTTCTATATAATAAAGGGTTCTATGACAATATGTCAGATGAAGCCGTGAAAAATACTGAACAGGTATTGATGGAAATTACAGATGGGATGGACGATGTATTTAGCTGGGGACATGATATAGGGATTGATTTGTATGATCAATTGCATGGCGAACAGTTAGATTCAAATGAGGCTCGAGTAGAATTGGAAAGTTCTATTGCGGCTCTCAGGTACTTTTCTGAGAATCTATTAGACAAGGCAAACAAGGAAGGTTTTAACGAATTGATAGATAAATATTATAAACATAATTCTGAGATGCTCAATAGCGGGTATGCTTCAATTGAAGAAAAATTTAATTTAGGACGCAGCAGATTATCTGATGCCATAAAGGAACGGTTAGAAACTGAAAGACTTAAACACCCAGAGGACATGAGAGATGAACAGGCAGCACAGGATTTGAAGATCAGAGATATTATTGGCTCAATTACGCACAATGAAGAAGAAATAAATAACTATATCATTGATATTTCTGGTTTGTTTGCAATGATAAATCAGGAAAATAATCTGGATGATATATTAAATAGCGTTAAAGAACGCTTTTTAATGTTCGCAACAAACAAAATTGATAATACTGACTTAAAAGACTATGTTTTAAAGCGTTCAGAAGATACGTTCGTAAATATAAATAATTATTGGTCTCACCTTACCGAGCTTGTGAAAACAATTGGTTAAAGTTTTTGCTCTGCCCAATATTAGAGCATTTGTTTTCATATATAAAAATGCTGCCATCGGAAGGAGTATGAGAGGCTATGTTTTTTTATTGATTGAGTGTTATAGTTGATGTGCGAGGACGCAACGCTGTGACGGAGACAGACTGTACTCCAGAAATCAAGCCCAGTGTAATTCCAGAGGCTGCAACGTGGGAGTATGTCACATGGGATTATAACGAGCAGCTTACTCTTGACCGTAATTCTGAAACACTGAAGCATATCAGAGAAATTGGCTCCGGCTGTAAGGCGACCAATGTCTACTATGTTCAGGACATGTAAAGGGATGAAAACGACATTTGAGTAAAAATTGAATTTATATAAGGTATGCGCTGCAATCGATTCCCAAAATGAAACCGTAAATTTGCAGACAAAGCCACGCGCTATTGTCCCCAGCGGAGAGGTAACAAGAAACTTCGAACAGCAAGACTTTAACATATCGAATATTCACTTGTTTCCGATAACAGACTAAACGATGAATTGCCGTGGACATATTCCCACGCACGGAGAATGCTCCAAAACCACCCTTGACCTATTCCCTTGCACGGGAAAAACGCCAAACACAGACACAACATCAATCTGATTGGCTCGGCGCATGTTGAGACGGTGGTATTGATGTCGAGGGTGGAAAAGTCCTGATTGAAAGTATTAGATTAACAGGACTTACGCAAAAGTCCGCTGAATATTGACAATCTAATATTTTAAGCTGCAAAGTTGTCAAAGGTGGTTGTTCTAATGCTATCTTAGCCTATAACTTTTTGCATAACTCCTGTAAGTAAGAATAAATTTAGGAACACTCAGGTTTTAATGACGCCACCATAAGTCGATTACGGCTAAAGCAGACTACAGTGATCATGCGTGTTGGAATTGCAGTGTGCTTCAGCCTTGACTTGGATATAATGAGGGCAAATCGGTTATTGGAGTTGGCGAGGCTGACGCTGAACAATGGCCAAGAGTGTCTTGCCCATGAATTTATCCTTACAAATTTCAAGGGCTGCCCCTCTTTGAGAAAAAGGATGTCCTAAAGCGATTCGGCGTTGACCCGATAGGCGTCCGCTAAAGACGAATAATTATTATGGAGGATTATAGATCATGGATAACACATACCAATGGGTGCCGTTTTACGAGGCACTTGCTGATAAACTGATCGTATACAACAATAAACGGAACGAATTATTTGACTTAATGAAGAAAGTGGCATCGGAGCAGCCACTGATGAAATACCTCCACTTTGAGCGCGAAGACTGGGGGGGACCACTTCGGCATCAAATAGATCCGTTTTCTGTGATTGGAGTAATGAATCGCGGGATAACAGATGCAAATCGCACTGTGCTGGCTAAAATTCTCGCTGACGCGTTTGAATTAAAACTGCTTGCGCCTACGCAGTTTGCAGGATTCCTGTGCTTGATAACAGGAGGTCATTCTTTACGGGAATGGACGAGCTGTGGGATTTATTCGTTTTAGCAATGAAAGCTGCTGAAACAAACACATTATTAACAGCAGGCCTTATCTCAGCAAAATTGCAAATGTCAACAGAGCGATCTGGGCAGAGATCAGCTCATATTTTCTTTTGCCTAGGCCCAAAGTTTCAGCATACTCCAATGTATGACCGCCCGGCTCTCCGCTAGAAATCTTTACTGCGACTTTGCCTGACGCCTTGCGGCCTAAAACCTTATAAACCCTAATCAGGCCTTCAGAACTAATATCTTTCGTCATATAAACCGTTGACATGTTAAACCCTCCTTATTATTGGCGCTATTCATAGCGTACAACTTGGAGTATGCTCTATGTCAAGAGACAATTTGTTTTCCTTGTATGCACTGAATTTGACATATTACGAATTGAAGATATTTAAAAACAAGTAGTTGACGAATGTATATTTTAGTGTTATACTGTATATATTGAATATAAACAGTATAACATGAGTGAGGTGGTATATGTATATCCATCTATCGCAGGAAGATATAAGGCCGTTGTATCAGCAGATCGCAGATCAGATAAAAGTGCAGATAATGGATGGTACCATAGCGCCGGGGCAAGAACTTCCCTCCATACGCCAGCTCGCACAGCAGCTTTTGACTAGCGTTATAACGGTTAAGCGCGCATACGATGATCTGGAGCGTGAGGGTTATATCTATACCCGGCAGGGTTTGGGGACATTTGCCGCTCGCATATCGGCACCACAATTAGACGATATGCGGCATAAGCAGGCCGAGGAGATATTGTCCGAAGCCGTGGAAAAATGCCGAGCGCTCGGCCTTAAAGGTGAAGAAATATTAGGACTGATAAAGGAGTTATTCAAGGAGGATAAGGGATGATAGTAGAAGCTAAAGGATTATGCAAGAAATATCAGAAGTTTGAGTTAAAAGATGTCGACATTGTATTGCCAGAAGGCTACATAATGGGGCTTATAGGTCCCAATGGAGCGGGTAAGACTACTACTATAAAACTGCTGATGAATATCGTAGCTCCAGATAAGGGTGATATAAAGCTATTCGGCATGCGCTGGAATGAAGAAAATGAGGTGCTGATAAAACAACGTATAGGATATGTGGGCGAGGAGCAGCCGTTTTACGACGAGATGAGCGTGAAATGGACCGCTGATCTTGTGAGCAAATTTTATCCGAGCTGGGATAATAAAACCTATATTGATCTTATAAAACAATTTGATATAGATGAAAATAAAAAAGTAGGTGATCTATCCAAAGGGAACCGTGTTAAATTTGCTTTAGCGCTGGCTATGGCGCATAAACCTGACCTGCTCATATTGGATGAACCTACATCGGGTCTGGATCCCGTGATACGTCGCGATATACTTAAGCTTTTAGCCAAGTTCATAGAGGATGGAAAGCGTTCGATATTATTTTCCACGCACATAACTGAAGACCTGGATAAAGTAGCAGATTATATAGTGTTGATAAATGATGGACGGATACTGGTATCCGCAGAAAAGGATGACATTATAGCCAAAATTAAAAAGGTTCACATTAGAACCGCTGAGTTTAATAAGCTATCTGCGAATCTATTTATTGCCCATAAAAGTGTAGGCGACGAATGTATGGCGGTTACAGCCGATTTTCCGGCATTCAGGAGGATGTATAAGAATATCGCCGCTAAGGATCCTGAGGCCTATGGAATGGACCTCAGCGATATAATGCTGGCTTATGTGAAAGGAGAGATATATTAATGTTGGCACTGGTATATAAGGACTTATATCAGGTCCGCAAATCGATAATGCAGGTTTTAGCTATATGGGGTTTCTTCGCGTTGATAGCCATCTTGAGCAATTTACATGGGAAAAGCAATTATATAACAAACGTTCTTGTATATCTTTATGGTTTGATGGCTGTTTACGCTATCGTACAACAGATTTTATATAATGAAGATAAATACAAGGGTATATATTTTATGAAGACATTACCTCTCAAAGAATCTATGATTGTAGACAATAAATTTGTTACAGTCATAGTATTGGATGTGTTGTCTTTTGTTGTTTCATTTATATTGTTGGGTGTAATAGGTATAGTTACACCTCAGAACATATCCCTTATGGATATTATAATGAATATACTGATATTGGTTAGCGTCAACTTAGCATATTGTGGTATATTGCTGTTGCTTTTTTTCTGTGTTGGACCTGCAAAATCGAGGCAGTATATGTCTTTTATTGTGATTATTCTAATACTTGCGATCTCACTCGGACCTTCTCTTATTCAAGGTACTGCGGCAGCGGAGTATATAAAAGATGCTATAAAACTTCTAGACCAGCCATATACGCCATTTGCCTTTTTACTGGTAGGCCCATTGATTTACGCTGCGTGTTGGGCGGCATCATTGCGTGTATTCAAACGTAAATCTTACATCTCCTAGGCAAAAAGATAATCATAAAGTATGCCACCGCATCATTGTGTTGTAAAAAGCCCGAAATATATGCTAGGCGGACTTTTGAAGAGTAGGACCGCAGCAATCTTTCATTGCGTAATGGTCTACTTCGCAGCCGTAGCGAAGCATATATTTCAGGCCATAAGCAGACGCAGGCTCTATATAGTTGCAGATGCTATTCTTTAGCGGCCTTATCGGCAGCTGCCGCATTTTTGGTAGCCGCTTTACGATCCTGGGCCATTTCCTCTACTGTTTTTACTTTTAGCCTGGCTGCGCCGCGGTAATCCTTCGTTTTTATCAAATTGCCAGATGAGAGCCTTTGCTTGGCCTTATCTATAGCTTCTTTGTATTGTGGCAACCATTGTGCCTCTGCCACCAGCATTTCATCTACCAGTTGCCATACCTCGGGTGGATTGCATACAGCGCCTACCAAAGGGTCCATCAGCATAGCCTGGCGCAATAGCATGTCGTCGCCGTGCACTGCTGCTTCTACAGCCATGCGCTGCACTGATATATTGGAGTTGCACATGGCCGCACATCCGAGCGGCAAATCGCCTATACGCGGTATATTTATGCCATTGTAATCTACGTAGCCCGGTACCTCCACTATTGCATCAGGGGGCAGATTGGTGATGGTATGCTGGTTTACCACATTAAAATGGCCGCGATAGGTGCGCCCGGTTTCCAGGCCTTCTATTATATAAGAGCCGTGTTCTTTGCTGCGGTGAGATTGATCGTATACGAGCGGAGGCTCTTTTAGCCAATTGGGGAAATCGGTTTCAAACCAGTTGCGACCTTCTGTGCATACGCGTAGATATCCGCCAGTTTCGCCGTTGATCCAACTGCTTAAGTCGATCCAATCTTTTATCTCGTCCGGTCTCTTGCGATACCATGGTACATACTCGCTTAAATGGCCGTTGGATTCAGTGCTGTAATATCCAAATCTGCGCAATATATCGATGCGGACCTTTTCGGTCTTGCTATAGACGGGATGTTTTTCGAACGCTTCCAGTAGCTTGCCTGTCATATCTTCCCCTTTATGTTTGACCTGTATGTACCAGGTCATGTGGTTTATGCCGGCGCATATGATGTCCACCTCTTCGGGTTTCAGGCCTAGTACCTCAGCTATCTGTTGATGTCCGCCTTGGACACCGTGACACAAACCGATGGTTTTTACACCGCCATATTTGTTGCAAGCCCATGTTATCATGGCATTTGGATTGGCGTAATTGAGCAATAAGCAATCCGGTGCGCTGACCTCTCGTATGTCCTTGCAAAAATCCAATACGGCCGGTATGCCGCGCTGCCCGTACATGATGCCGCCGGCGCACAGGGTATCGCCTACGCACTGGTCTATACCGTATTTAAGCGGTATGTCTATGTCCATCTGAAAGGCTTCCAATCCACCTATACGCACCACGTTGAACACATATTTGGCATCTTTTAACGCCTCGCGGCGATCCAGCGTGGCTGTAAGTGTAGCCTTGCATCCGTTCTCAGTTATATCCCGCTGGCATAACTGCGTTACCATATCGAGATTGCGCTGGTTTATGTCAGTAAAAGCGATTTGTGCATCGTTGAACTCCGGTACCGATAAGAGATCGCGCAGCAGTCCGCGCGTAAAGCCGATGCTGCCGGCACCGATAAAAGCTGCCTTAAAAGCCATAAAAAATTTCTCCATCCAATAATTTATCTTTGTTTCATTATATCAAAAGCGCTATCGATGGATTTAAGATATAGCGTCCTTTTGGATAAATCAAAAGAAATAAATTGCGTCATGTGATATAATATCAACAGTAAGTCTGAGGTGATTGATTATGGCAGCATACATCCATGATCTATATAGCGAATTATTGCATAATATAAAGGTTGCACCTAATTTTGAAAATTATTATGATGTAGAATTTGTGCAGGGCTTTGATATGCCAATGCATCAACATAAAAGTATAGAACTCATGTATGTTAGCAAAGGCAAATGCACGGTCTCTATAATGGAACATAGCATGACATTATCGGCGGGAGAATTCGTGCTGATAAACGGTGGCATACCTCATCGTCTGTACGTGGAGAGGGGTAGAAACTGCCGTGTGGCCAATATGGAATTTATATTTTGTCCAAGCAATGATGTACCGTGCTCTATAAGCGATCTATGGGCGTTATCCATGGAGATAAGAGGGCTCTTGAACAGCGATAATGAATTTTTCCATTTAAGCGATTCCGAGACACTTTATGCGACTGTTCGGGATATCATTCGGGAATTGGAGTCCGATGATGCAAGTAAAAACCTTCTTTTAGCCCTTATGGTATTGGAACTCATGCTCAAAATATCGCGGATATATTGTGCAGGGCAAACGGCTGATCATAGCCCTGCTAATGTATATGTTAATAAAAGTTTGGATTATATGCGCAGGCATTATTCGGAAGATATTTCGGTAGATGACATAGCCGTGGCTTTGAGTATAAGCACGAGATATTTTCAAAAAATATTTAAGCAGACCATCGGCCATACTCCTATGGATCATCTCAACAAATTGCGCATAGATAAGGCAAAGCTATTGCTGCGAAAAACCGACATTCCTTTGACCGATTTATGCCTTATGGTGGGTATAAACAGCCGGCAATATTTCTCTTATTTATTTAAAAAATATACAGGCCTTTCACCGAGTGAATTTCGCCGAAAATCCAATGTTTCAATGTCATCGGATTGGTTTTCTTAATTCATTATTTTTTATGATGCTTGTAGCCCGGCCATAATTGTTGTATAATAAATAGTATCTGATAATTATTATCGCCGTAGTGATATAATTACGCATAGCAGAGGGTGATGCTCGATAAAGCATAATATAGTCCGAGTTATAAGCAATATATTCTTTATACTGGCTATGGCGGTTGCGGTATATGCGTTGTTTTCGGTATATATTGCATATCGAAATCTACCGGCCGGCGTTTGCCCGGTGGATAATAATCGCGGCTGGCTATATGCCGCCATAGTTCTGTCGATGCTCTCGTTAATACTGTCGTTTTTCGAAGGAAAGAAAAAGTAGATACGGAGGAGAAAAATCATGAGGATAGTAGTTATAGGTTCTGTGGCAGCCGGCACGTCGGCTGCAGCTAAAGCGAGGCGCAATGATGAAAGCGCTGAGATAGTCATATATGAGAAGGATAGAGATATATCGTATTCCGGGTGCGGGCTGCCCTATTACATAGGTGGGGTCGTCAAAGAACGCGCTAAACTTACGCCACGCGATGAGGCTTTCTTCAAACAACGGTATAATATCGACGTATTTACCGGGCATTCGGTAGCCGATATAGATACGGCATCTAAAACCCTGAGCATAGTGAATATGGCCACAGGAGAACAATTCGAGGATAGATATGATAAGCTGCTCATAGCCACCGGTGCACATCCTATCATGCCGCCCATACCCGGCATAGACAAGCCCAACGTATTTCCTTTGAGAAACGTGGCTCATGCCGATGCCATAAATGAATTTATTCAACAAAAACAGCCGAGGCATGCCGTTATAATAGGCGGCGGTTTTATCGGGCTGGAGATGGCCGAAAATCTTGTTCACCGAGGCATAGCGGTGGATTTGGCCGATATGGCGCCGCAGGTGATGACGCCGCTAGACCCTGATATGGCCATATATGTGCAGCAGTACCTTGAACGAAACGGCGTGAAGCTGTATCTCGGCCATGCGGTAGAGGAACTGCTCGGTGATGAGGAGGTCGATACGGTGCGCCTTGCCGGTGGCATTGAGATTGAAACCGATATGGTCATCATGGCCATAGGCATAAGGCCTGAGGTTGAGTTGGCTAAAAGAGCCGGTATAGCCCTCGGTCCTACCGGTGCTATAGCGGTCGATACGCGCATGCAAACTAATGTACCGGATATATATGCTGCCGGAGATTGCGCCGAGGCATTTTCGGTGATAAACGGCAAACCTCTGTATCGTCCGCTTGGTTCGACGGCCAATAAGATGGGGCGCATAGCTGGCGATCAGATGACCGGCGGTGATCTCGAATTTCGAGGTATATTGGGTACTGGCATATTCAAGACATTTGATATGGCTGTGGCGCAAACGGGCTTATCCGAAAAAGAAGCCAAAGCTCAGGGATACGACGTGGTAGTGTGCCATAATATAAAATACGATCATGCCGATTATTACCCAGACAGTGCGGAAATGGTTATAAAGGCGGTGGCCGATAAAACGACGCATAAAATCCTGGGCGCTCAGATAGTGGGGCCTCGCGGTGTGGACAAGCGCATAGACGTTTTTGTGACGGCCATAACGTTTGGAGCAAAGGCTGAGGATTTATTCCATCTTGATCTGGCATATGCGCCGCCATTTTCCACTGCAAAGGATCCGGTTATGTATACCGGTATGATACTGGAGGGTATATTAAAGCGTCAGCGCCCTCTTATGACGCCCGACCAGCTGATACAGCGCCAGATGGCCGGGGAGCCTGTAACGATCATAGATACAAGAGAGCCCGAAATGTATGAGAAAGGGCATATCGAAGGCGCTGTAAATATACCGCTGGAGGACCTTCGCAGTGAGGCCGGTAAACTCGACAAGAATATACCTGTTGTGACCTACTGCAACAGGGGCGTGACGGGCAATGCTGCGCAAAATCTATTGCTGCAGATGGGTTTTAAAGAGGTATACAACCTGTCGGGCGGATATAATAACTATAAGGTGCAGAGGAAGAGATGTTAGACGCTTTACGAGGGATTTCAACATAACGGCTTTTATTATAGATGACATCGGTGGTGGTGGCTTTCAGACGCCTTGAAGCTCGATATTCGGTTTATGATGTATAAAGAATTGTATAAATTGTACGAATTTAATCAACTTTAAGACTTTGGCTGAAAACTGGATTATACGTCAATTCGGTGGTATAATAAATACAAGTAAACCACTTGTATTTATTAAGAAAGGTTGATGTTCGATGGATTTTATAGAAGGCAAATGGTGCCGCGATATAGATGTAAGGGATTTTATACAATTGAATTATACGCCATATGAAGGCGATGAATCATTTCTGGCCGATCCTACGGCCGCTACGCAAAAGCTCTGGGATAAGATAAGTGAGCTGTTAAAAAAAGAAACTGAGAAGGGCGGAGTGTTGGACATAGATACTAAGACAGTATCGACCATCACATCGCATAAGCCCGGTTATATAGATAAGGATTTGGAGAAAATAGTGGGGCTTCAGACCGACCAGCCGCTTAAACGGGCCATAATGCCGTTCGGTGGCATACGCATGGTAAAACAGGCATGCGAGGCCTACGGTTACGAATTGGACCCCGAGGTGGAAAGGATATTCACTCAATATAGAAAGACTCATAATCAAGGTGTGTATGACGCCTATACCACAGAGATGAGAAAGGCGCGTCATGCCGGCATCATAACCGGTTTACCCGATGCTTACGGCCGCGGTCGCATTATAGGCGACTACAGGCGCATAGCGCTCTATGGTGTGGACAGGCTCATAGAAGACAAGAAACAACAGCTTATACAACTTGAAGTAAACGATATAAACCAGGAGGTCATACGCGCCCGGGAGGAAATAAACGATCAAATCCGGGCGTTGAATGAGCTGAAGGAGATGGCTGCATCGTATGGGTTTGACATATCTGCTCCGGCTCAGGATGCGCGCCAGGCCGTGCAGTGGCTGTATTTCGGGTACCTCGCCGCCATAAAGGAACAAAACGGTGCCGCTATGAGCCTTGGCCGCGTATCGACTTTTTTGGATATATATATCGACCATGATGTAAAAGCTGGTATTTTAACTGAACGCGAGGCGCAGGAATTAATAGATCACTTTGTGATGAAACTGCGTATAGTGAGGTTTTTGCGCACTCCTAGCTATAACGAGCTCTTCAGCGGCGATCCGGTATGGGTGACCGAGTCTATAGGCGGCATGGGTTTGGATGGCCGCACGCTGGTTACAAAGACGTCTTTCCGCATGCTGCATACGTTAGAAAATCTGGGGCCGGCGCCCGAGCCCAACCTTACCGTGCTGTGGTCTAACCGTCTGCCCGAGCCTTTTAAGCGCTATTGCGCAGGATTATCCATACACACAAGCGCTATACAATATGAGAACGATGATCTCATGCGCCAGTACTGGGGAGACGATTATGCTATAGCGTGCTGTGTATCGGCTATGCGTGTGGGTAAACAGATGCAGTTCTTCGGTGCCAGGGTTAATTTGGCCAAAGCGTTGCTGTACGCTATAAACGGTGGGCGCGACGAACTGTCCGGACAGCAGGTAGCGCCGCGCTTTGCACCTATAACATCCGAGTATCTCGATTACGATGAGGTGATGGAGCGTTTCGACACCATGCTGGATTGGCTGGCCAGGGTATATGTCGGCGCCTTGAACGTTATACATTATATGCACGATAAATACAGCTATGAAGCCATAGAGATGGCTCTGCACGATAAGGATATACTGCGGACTATGGCATTTGGCATAGCCGGCCTTTCGGTTGTGGCCGATTCGTTATCGGCTATAAAATATGCCAAAGTAAAGCCTATACGCAGCGACGACGGCATAGCGGTGGATTTCGAGATAAACGGTGAATTTCCGACGTTCGGCAATAATGACGATCGCGTGGACGATATAGCTGTGGATATAGTGCAACGGTTTATGGGCAAACTGCGCAAGCAAACCACATATCGCCATGCTATGCATACTCAGTCTATACTGACCATTACATCCAACGTGGTATACGGCAAAAAGACCGGTAATACGCCTGATGGCCGTAAAAAAGGAGAGCCTTTTGCTCCGGGAGCCAACCCGATGCATGGCCGTGATAAAAAAGGCGCGGTAGCCTCGATGAGCTCCGTCGCCAAGTTGCCGTATGAATATGCCCAGGACGGTATATCCTATACATTCTCCATAGTGCCCAAAGCGCTGGGCAAGGATGAGGAAGAGCGCGTGAGCAATCTCGTGGCGCTGCTTTCGGCGTACTTTGCGCAAAACGGTCATCATATAAACGTCAATGTCTTTGACCGAGAAACCCTTTTAGATGCCATGGATCATCCTGAGAAATATCCGCAGCTTACTATAAGGGTGTCCGGTTACGCAGTGAATTTCATCAAGTTGACGCGTGAGCAGCAGCTCGACGTTATAAACCGTACATTCCATGAGGTAAAATAAGTGGACGTAAAGGGAAGGATCCACTCTATAGAGACCATGGGGACGGTGGACGGCCCCGGCATACGCTATGTGGTTTTCATGCAGGGCTGTCCGCTGCGCTGCAAATACTGCCATAATCGCGATACGTGGGATATGTCCCACGGTCGCATTATGAGCGTAGATGAATTGATGCAGGATATAAAAAAATACAAGAATTTTATGAAGTATTCTGGCGGAGGCGTCACTTTAACGGGCGGCGAGCCTACGCTGCAATGGCGATTTGTGGCCGAGCTATTTCGCAGGTGCAAGACCGAGGGCATTCATACGGCTTTGGATACGTCTGGATTTGTAGATATAGAGAGAGCCGATACATTTTTACCGTATACCGATCTGGTGTTACTGGATATAAAGGAGATTGATCCTGTAAGACACACTGAGCTAACCGGAGTGTCCAACGATAAGACTCTGGCGTTTGCGCAACATCTGAGCGAGCTGCATATACCGACATGGATACGTTACGTGCTGGTACCCGGTTATACCGATGATCCGGATGATATACGCTCGCTAGGCCGATTTATATCTAGGCTTTCCAATGTGGAATTGGTGGAAATATTGCCGTATCATACTATGGGCGTATATAAGTGGGAACAGCTTTGTGTGGACTATCCGTTGAAAGACGTGCCCGTTCCCACCGATGAGCAGGCCGAAGCTGCCAGAAAGATATTGCGCGATTTCAATATCTCTGTGCGGTAGTTATTACTGTATTTTGGCGTTTATGCAATAAGTTGACGATATGCATAAGATTTTGTATAATATAGACAATAGGATTGTATTATACAAAATGGAGGGATAAATCATGGTTAAGAAATTAAGCCTTATATTATCGATAGTTTTATTGTTTTCTATAATAGTAACAGCATGTACGACCAAAAGGCCGCCATCGCAGGAAAATGGACAAGTCAACCAACCGGCTCAGAAGGTTACTATAAGATTGTCTACATGGGCAGGTGCCGACGAGGCTAAGGAGCTACAGGCTATATTGGATAAACTGAATTCTGCATCTGATAAATATGAAATCGTACAGGATTCGAATCCCGCGGATTATGATACGCGACTTACAACGCAGCTTTCGGGCAGCAGCGGACCTGATATATTCTGGATCAGCGCCCAGAGAGCAGCCCAATTTGCTGCCAGAGGCGTCATGCTCGATATAACGCAGCGTCTACCCAAGTCCGATAAACCAGTGGCAGAGCTGTCTGATTATTATGAAGCATCATTAGGACCATTTAAGTATAAAGACTCTGTATTCGGTTTACCATGGATTGAGCAGCCAGTAGTGTTATATATCAATAAGGATCTTTTCGATAAAGCGGGAGTCGCTTATCCGGATGACTCCTGGAATTGGGATAAATTTTTAGATGCGGCTAAGAAGTTAACCGTGGATCAGAACGGTAAACATCCGGATGAAGCAGGTTTTGATAAAGGAAATGTGAAACAATGGGGTTTTACTTTGAACGGCTGGCCGCCGGTTCAGGTATTCATATGGCAAAATGGCGGCGAGGTAATATCGGAGGACTTTAGCAATTCACCTATAGATACTCCTGAAGCCAAAGCGGCTTTTAAGTTCTATGCCGATCTGGTTAACAGCCCTATGGTACCGTCGCAGCAGTTGATAAAGGATCGCGGTTTTGATACGATGTTTAAAAATCAACAGGTGGCTATGTTTATGGGAGGCGCGGCAGACAGCCTCGATACCAAAGTGGATTTCAAGTGCGGCGTGTATGAGCTGCCTGCGGGTCCTGCCGGCACAAAAGCTACGCTAGGCGATGTACTTGGCATGGGCATAAATGCGAAGACCAAAAACCGGGATGTGGCATTTGAAGCGTTTTTGGATTTGACGGATGCCATACATCAATGGAAGGTTATGCCTCCTCGTAAGTCCATGGCCAATATGGATACCATGAAGAAGCTTCATCCTGATAGGGAAGACGCTATGCAAGCCATAATAAACTCGATGGAATATGCCAGGACTTACCGTTATTTTGGTAATTATCCTGATTGGGACAATATCTTTTGGACTCAGCTTATGGACCCTATAGTGAATAATCACGCTGATCCGGAAGAGCTTATACCCAAAGTTAAGCCACAGCTCGATGCTGTATTAAAAAAATCGGCTGAATAAGATTAATAAGGGGGCGCACAAAGCGCCTCCTTATTTAAATTTCCCCAAGGAGGTGTTTTTGATGGAACGCTTTATAGGTCCGTTTGAGCGATGGTTAATGGCCCCGATAGTACTTATAGCTATGGCGTTGATTATATACCGATTGATGAGGAGAATAGGATGGCGCCAGCGACAGGCTACCGGCTTCGCATTGATATCGCCGTGGCTTATCGGATTTATCATATTTACTGCGTTTCCTTTGATATATTCTTTCTATCTAAGCTTTACCGATTATAGTCTTTTCGGTACCCCTCAATGGAAGGGATTGGGCAACTACATATGGTTGTTTACACAGGATATCGAATTCTGGCCTTCCATTAGATTAACTTTACTATATGCGGCTTTAAGCGTACCTATAGGGGTTATAGGTTCATTGCTGGTAGCCATGCTGCTTAACAGGCAGATAAAGGGTATAGGCATCTATAGAACTATATATTACATGCCTGCGGTTATTCCTGATGCAGCAGTAGCATTATTATGGAGATGGTTGTTTAACAGCGAGTCAGGTCTTTTAAATTACATCGTTGCCCCGCTTTTTAATGTTCTGGGGCTGGGTAGACCTGATTGGTTCGGTGATCCGCGGTTCGTGTTGCCGGCCTTCGTAATAATGAGCGTGTGGGGTATATTCGGTACAAATACCGTTGTGTTTCTTGCCGGACTTCAGGGAGTACCCAGAAGCTTGTATGAGGTGGCCGAGATAGACGGTGCTAAGGCATGGGCTAAATTCTGGCATATAACGGTTCCTCAGATATCGCCCATAATCTTATTACAGGTTATAATGGGCATGATCGGAGCTTTGCAGATATTTACGGTTGCTATGTTTGTCAGACCGACATCTGCAGCGGGTAAGTTCATGAATCAGCTTGTCTACGAGAGAGGGTTCACTCAGCTTCATATGGGGGAAGCCTCGGCTATTGCATGGATATTGTTTGCCATAATATTCGTATTGACACTTTTGATTTTCAGATCGACGCCTGCATGGGTATACTACGAAGGCGAAGTTAAAAGATAGGAGGGTATTATATGCGATTGCATAAGAGTTTAGCCAATATTTTTATATATATCCTTATTACGGTTGTAGCCATAATAGTGCTTATACCTTTTTTATGGACTATATCGACGGCTCTAAAAGCCGATGCCGATATATTTGCTTGGCCACCCGAGATTATACCCAAGCCGGCTCACTGGGAGAATTTTTCTAAAGCTTGGAATGCCATGCCTTTTGATAAGTATTTGGTCAACACGATTTTTATAGTAGTTTTAGGCATGATAGCTGAATTAGCCAGCGAAACGCTTGTAGCATACGGTTTTGCCAGATTTGATTTTCCGGGCAGGGACATTATATTTTTCGTATTGCTAAGCACTATGATGCTGCCCTTTCATGTTACGCTTATCCCGACATATATAATATGGAACAAACTGGGGCTTGTAGGCGAGTTTGATCCACTTATACTGAGAGCATGGACGGCATGGGGGCCGTTTTATATCTTTCTACTGCGGCAGTTTTTTATGAGTATTCCTATTGAGCTCGACGATGCTGCTGAAATAGACGGAGCTTCTCCTATGGATACGTTTTATAGGATCATGCTTCCTCAGATAAAGCCGGCTCTGCTGGCGGTCGGGGTTTTTGCCTTCAAGGGCTATTGGAACGACTTCCTTGGGCCGCTGATATATTTGACAGACATGAATAAATACACTATGACTTTGGGAATGTATTTCTTTATGGGCGGTGTGAATGAAGCGCCTAAGTGGAACTATCTCATGGCTATATCGGTTATTATAGCATTGCCTACCGTTGTGTTGTTTTTCATGGCCCAGCGTTACTTTATAGAAGGTATAACGTTTACTGGTCTGAAAGAAGGGTAAGCGTTCTTGCCCGCCGTCAATCTCCTGCATGAACTATGCTGCGGGAGATTGACGATTTGTTTGTTTTTCCCCTCTTGTCAAAGTGCGTAATACATGTTACAATATCCTTTGTGAGTTGAAGCGAATGTCAGATAAAATCGATAGGCTTTATAAATTTATGTCTGAGGCCATAAAAGAGGCTGAACTTGCCGCGGCCGAAGGCGAAGTGCCAATAGGTGCCGTAGTGGCTAAAGGCGATGAGATTATAGGGAGAGGTCACAACCAAGTTGAAGGGTTGCATGATGCTACGGCCCATGCCGAGATGCTGGCTATCCGCCAAGCTATGGCTGCTATAAATGATTGGCGTCTCGACGGTTGTGAGCTTTATACTACGCTTGAGCCGTGTGCCATGTGCACCGGTGCCATGATGCTGTGTCGTATAGAGCAGCTTATATACGGTGCGCCTGATTTGAAATGGGGCTGCGCCGGCACGTTATACAACCTGCCGCGTGATAGGCGCTTCGACCGTAATATAGAGATCATAGCCGGCATTGGAGAACAGCGTTGTGAAGAGATGCTGAAGAAGTTCTTTGAAAACCGGCGCAACGACAACTGAATAATCTGATAATTATCAAGTAGTCCTAAAATGGAGAGATGGCTGAGTGGACGAAGGCGCTCGACTGGAAATCGAGTGTGTGGGCTAAAACCTGCACCGAGGGTTCGAATCCCTCTCTCTCCGCCATAAATGCGGGATCAAACAATTACTGGTCCCGCGCATATTTATGGAGAGATGGCCGAGTGGACGATGGCGCTCGCCTCGAAAGCGAGTGAGCGGGTTACCGCTCCGTGAGTTCGAATCTCACTCTCTCCGCCATGGCCGTGCTAGATGGGGAGGTAGCGGTGCCCTGTAACCTGCAATCCGCTCTAGCAGGATTGAATTCCCATGCTTAGGCTTTATGCCTGTGAGGACTGGCCTGCACAAGTGGTGTAGATCATTGGGTCCTGCGCAACGGAACCTCATAAACCCCGCCAGGTCCGGAAGGAAGCAACGGTAAGTGAGCCCTTTCGTGTGCCGCGGGGCAACCTGATGGGAGCTAACTATGCAGATACCGCTCGGAGGCATGAGTCGAAGCTGGGTGCACGGCTTATTCTACATATACGGCCGTGCCGCTGGCCGTCACCATGAGCATGGAACCGCCCTGACCCACCACTTCATAATCCAGATCAATACCTACTATTGCATTGGCTCCGTAAGCTTCAGCCTGGCGCTGCATTTCACCGAGCGCTATATTGCGTGCTTTTATAAGTTCATCTTCATAAGCTGCGGATCGTCCGCCGAAAAAGTCGCTGAGCCCTGCCATGAAATCGCGGAATACATTGGCGCCGAGGATGGTTTCGCCGCTGACAATACCTTTATACTCTTTTATTTTTCTACCCTCAATGCTTGGTGTCGTTGTAATTATCATATGATACCTCCAAAAATATTTTATTATATCATATTTTACCATGCTGTATTGCTGCCTGCAATATAGGAAAATAACTTGGCGCAATGTTGTAATGATATGTGTAGAATGCTATAATTCTTAATAAAAGATATTATGACTTGCGATGTATACTGACGGAGGATTTTGCATGATGGAATATGTACTTATTTTGTTCATAGGATGCGTAGCTGGTGTTGTAACTGGTCTGATAGGCGCCAGCGGCGTTATGGTTGTAGTCCCAGCTCTTGTTATACTTGGTTACGCTACTTCGGATGCTATAGGAGCGAGTCTATTTATAGATACTATAGCATCATTGGTAGTGGCATGGACATATTACCAAAATAAAAATCTCAATCTTAAACAGGGTATTTGGATAGCTATAGGTTCTGTAGGTGGCGCTCAGATAGGCAGCTTGATATCGCCTTTAATCCCCGATGTAGGTTTGAACAGCGCTTTCAGCATATTTTTGGTGATTACGGCGGTGATATTTTGGTTCAGAGGGGCTAAAGGCGGGGCGCCGGATTTGAATAATAATGTTGCCACGCAACAGTCGAGCATATTAAAACTTTTAAGATCCAATGTTATAATTTCCGGTTTGCTGCTCGGAATTCTGGTAGGTATAATAAGCGGGTTGCTCGGAGCGGGCGGCGGGGTTATGATATTGCTTATATTAGTATTCGTCATGCAGTATAGCATGCATGAAGGCATAGGTACTTCTACGCTCATAATGGCATTTACCGCAGCGTCGGGAGCTATAGGCCACGCCATTTCTTCCAATCTTCCATTAAAAGCTGCGATATATGGAGCAATAGGAACATTAATCGGGGGGCGTTTCGCTGCGAGGTTTGCTAACAAAGTTAACGAGAAAGTTTTAAGCAAGGTCGTGGGGGGCGTGTTCGCCGCGCTGGGGGTTATAATGCTAATAGCCCGATAGAACTGTCGGGTATAGAAATCGGTAGAACATTTTCAATAATTAAGTGGGTGAGGAGGCTCATATATTGTACGGTAAATCGGTGCTTGTAACAGGCGCTTCATCGGGCATGGGCAAGGCATGCGCGGAATATCTAAGGAATAAGGGTTATCATGTATACGGCGCTTCACGTCATAGCGACGGCAGCATTGAGGCCGACGATAAAAGCGGCGGCTTTATAAAAATGGTGCGTATGGACGTGCGCGATGACGAGACGGTAAAATCGGTTGTAGATTCTATGGCACAGGAAGAAGGCGGCATCGATATAGTCATAAATTGTGCGGGGTATGCTCTAGCCGGAGCTGTCGAAGATACAACGCCGCAAGAGGCGACAGATGAATTCGATACCAATTTCTTCGGCGTATTGCGCGTATGCAGAGCGGTACTGCCATGTATGAGAGCAAAAGGCAACGGCCTTATAATCAATATAGGATCGGTGGCCGGCTTTATAGCCATACCATATCAATCCATGTATAGTGCCAGCAAATACGCTCTGGAAGCCTTATCCCAGGCTATGCGCATAGAGGTTAAACCGTTTGGGATAAAGGTTGTGCTCATAGAGCCGGGCGACGTGAGAACAGGCTTTACATCCGGTAGGGTGTGGACGGAAGTGTCTAAAGGAGCTACGCCCTATAAGGAACGATGCCAAAAAGCTGTGGAAGCCATGGAACATTCAGAGATGAGCGGGCCAGGGCCGGAGATAGTTGTTAAAGCTGTGGCTAAAATAATCGCGAGCAAAAACCCGCCTATAAGGACGGTAGTGGGTGCGGATTATAAGCTCATCGCATTTTTGAAGCGTCTGGTGCCAGACAGGCTTATAGAATATGTCGTAGCCAAAATGTATTCATAAATGGAGGATAAAACATGCCAGTACCGGTAGCCATAGAAAAATGCAGCGACTATGATAAAAATAAGGTAGAGGAAGCGTTGAACGAATGTTTGAACGCTTTAGGCGGTATAGGAGAATATGTAAGACCCGGTCAGAGGGTTTTCATAAAGATAAACCTTTTGATGAGAAAACGGCCTGAAGAGGCGGTTACCACTCACCCGGCCGTTGTAGAGGCGGTGGTCGGAGCGGTCCAAAGGGCAGGTGGTATACCTGTGATAGGCGACAGTCCGGGCGGTATGTTCAATGAGCGAACGCTTAGGAGTATATATCGCACCTGCGGTATAGAACAAGCAGCTAAAAATACAGGTGCCGAGCTCAACTACGATGTGTCCGAAACAGAGATACCAAGTTCCGACGGCAAAATATTAAAACGTTTGTCCATAGTCAGAGCTATAGCCGACGCCGACGCGATAATCGACATAGGTAAGCTCAAGACGCACGGCATGGCAGTGTTCACAGGTGCCGTAAAAAATATGTTCGGTGTGGTACCAGGCATGAGGAAGGCTGAATATCATCTGAAAATGCCCGATCTCAATGATTTTGCCGATATGCTCATAGATATAAACATGGCTGTAAAACCGGCATTAGCTATAATAGACGGTATAGTGGGTATGGACGGTAATGGTCCGTCGGCGGGCAGGCCACGCAATATAGGCGTCATAGTGGCCAGTGCCAGCACATTTGCCGCCGATGTGGCGGCGGCTTCCATAGCCGGCATACCGCTGGATGTAATACCTACTGTGCGGCAAGCTAAAAAACGTGGTTTACCGGCAACTCTTGATGATATAAAAGTTTTAGGCATACCTGTAAACGATGTAAAAGTGAAAGATTTCGAGATGCCGCCGCGCCGCGGCGTAAGCTTTCTGGACGGCAAGGTACCGCGGTTTATGGTCGGTTTTTTGCGCAACGTGACTATGGCCAGGCCGGTATTTGATCATGACGCGTGTAAAGGGTGCGGCGATTGCGCCGATAATTGCCCGCCTAGGGCTATAAAGATGGTGGATAAGCGCCCTCGTGTCGATTTAAATATATGCATAAGATGCTTTTGCTGTCAGGAGCTATGTCCTTATAAAGCTGTCGATATAAAGAAATCATGGATTTTTAGGTAAGAAATCGGGTGAAAATTATACATATTGCACAAAAAATTCATGTTGATATATTATGAAGCATGTGCTATAATAACTTATGTCAATCATTTGCCGGGCGTTCTTCTGCCTCGACCCGCCAGCGGCTGGGGAAACGCCCGGATAAATGTGATGGAGCTGGATAAGGCTCATGTTCTGTAACATTTTTGTACTGTAACATTTCGCCTTTCTATCTTATAAGAACATCTTAATTGACTTTTATCTCGTTAGGCGGCAGCTCTTGCCGCCATTATTTTTACATATACGGGTGATGCTATTGTCTATTATAGAAGAAAGAATAAAGGCATTGGGATTAGAACTACCGCAGACGACTGCACCTGTGGGGGCGTACATACCGGCGATTATATGCGGCAATATGGTCTTTGTATCGGGACAATTGCCCACAGTAAACAGCATAGCACAATACAAAGGCAGCGTAGGCGATGGCATATCGGTGGATGAAGGCTATCAAGCGGCGCGGCTGGCTGCGTTAAATGCTTTAGCTGTATTAAAAAGTGCCGTTGGCGACCTCGATAAAGTAAAACGTATTGTAAAGATAACAGGTTATGTCAGATCAGCGCCGGGTTTTGAGCAACAGCCTAAAATAGTCAATGGTGCCTCCGAGCTGATAGTCGATATATTTGAAGAAGCCGGCCGTCATGCGCGCGCGGCCATAGGCGTATCAGAGTTGCCGGCCGGCGTACCGGTAGAGATAGAACTTATAGCCGAGATATGAAAATTTTATCTGGAATTCGTAATATATGACTGAAACGGGCGACATAAAGCGATGCAAATGATATAAAGCCTGAGAACGCCTTGAAATATTGTGTAGGCGTACTCAATGAGTGCAGCGCAGAGCAAGCGTAGGTCGGGCATGGACGCCCGACCAGCCGGCACTGAGCATGGACGCGAATTGCCGGCGTTAGCTTGCTCAAGCGAAGCGAATTGTAAGTACGCCAGCAATATTTCATGAGCGGGCGTAGGATTTATATCATTGCATGCGTTGAATTTGTTATATTACTAATCGCAGGAAAATTTTATTATCAGGCTTGTAATACAAGCCATGATAGTGCTATAATAGCAAGTGTAAAATTAAATATGTTTGATCTGTGTCCGCTAGGGGAGCTGAATAGCTGAGAAAGCGAGTGTCTCTCGCTTAACCCTTGGAACCTGTCTAGATAATACTAGCGTAGGGAAGCGGTTTGTTAAGAGCTTAAGACCGCATGCCTAGCATGTGGTCTTTTTTGACCTCCTTTCCGGGCATAGTCAGGCAAATACTACAAAGGGAGAGGAGGTGAGCGTATGGATTACATCATAAGTGTATTTGAGGACTTGACCGAGATTACGCCCACCACTATAGCAGTGGTGATAGCGGTATTGGCAGTAGTCGGTTTTTTAGCTGTAATAGGCCCCAAAGCCCGCTTTAATACCAAATCTGTCGTGTACGGAGGCTTATGCATAGCCGTAGCCTTTATATTGTCCTATATACGTTTTTATCATTGGCCGCAGGGGGGCTCGATAACATTGGCCAGTATGCTGCCAATGTTCGTATATGCCTATATCTTTGGCCCGGCAGCCGGTATTGCGGCAGGCGTTGCTTACGGCCTTTTGCAACTGATACAGGATCCTTTTATACTACATCCTGTACAGGTATTGCTAGATTATATAATAGCTTTTGGAGCATTGGGCCTGGCCGGCTACTGCCGAAATAATATAAGCCTAGGGGTATTGCTCGGTGGTTTTGGTAGATTTATGGCCAGCTTTCTGTCCGGCGTAATATTCTTTGCAAGTTATGCGCCGGAGGGCATGAATCCCATATGGTATTCTATGGTGGTTAATGGTATGGTTATAGGTACGGATACGGCCATTTGTTTTGTAATATCCCTAATACCGCAGGTGAGGAGCATGATAGAACGATTGCGCTCTAACGCGATATAAGGCGACACCGATGCGGATTGTGCTGCATAGTATATATAAGAATCTATATATGGAGATGATACTATGTATGCCGATAAGTCCGATCTGGTCAGGCGCATAAGGGAAGCTATGGAAGGTGAGCGGCATGATGCGGCTTTTTATGCTGTACTCATCGAAATGGCACCGCCTGAGGACAAGGATATTATAAAAGGTATACGCGAGGATGAACTTAAACATTACAGGATGTTCAGCGATATGTATACCTATCTCACAGGTTCTTCCATAAGTGTGCCTGAGCCTGAGATATCGCCGCCTAAAAGCTACAAGGATGGCTTGGCCAGCGCCATAATGGGGGAAACAAACGCCGTAGAAGAATATAGGATCATACTGATAGAGGCTCCGTTCTGGTATATGAAGAATTGGATGTATATAATTGTGACTGATGAGCAAAAACATGCGGACAGATTTAATATGTTATACAGCAGGGCATAGGTTTGAGCCTATGCCCATTTTTCATATAACTCTTCCAATTCAGTTTTGAGCTTGGCATGTTCATCCGTTAATTGACGCATTTTTTGACCGTCGGTATATACATCTGGATCGCACATGGCCGCCTCCAACTCTGCTATACGGTCTTCTATAGTTACTATTTCGGCTTCTATATCTTGAGATGCCGCGGCCTGCGATGTATTTTCGGTTTTGGGTTTAGCCCTCCTTTTGGCCGATGTAACCGAAATTTGAAGCGATCCATCCTGTAGATGTTTTTGCTGCCAGTAATCGTCATAATTCCCTTCATATACGGTTATCCCATCAGGTGTAAGTTCGAGTATTATATCGGCTATCTTGTTTATAAAATACCTGTCATGGGATACCGCCAGCAATGTACCATCATAATCTTTTAAAGCGTCCTCCAGCGCTTCACGCGCTGATATGTCAAGATGATTAGTCGGTTCGTCCAGCAGCAGCATATTATATCCTGCCGGCATTAATTTGGCCAACGCTAGGCGGGCGCGTTCACCACCGCTCAAATCGTTTATTCTCTTAAGTACGTCGTCGCCCTTAAAAAGAAATACAGCCAATATCTTTCGCACATCGGTCTGGCTGAGAAGTGGGTAAGCGTCCCAGAGCTCTTCGAGAACGGTTTTGTCAGGATTAAGGCCAGCATGCTCCTGATCATAATATCCTAAAAACGTATTCTGTCCTATACGAATCCTGCCGGATGAAGGCTCCAATTGGTCTGCTATGATTTTGAGCAGAGTGGATTTACCTATGCCATTGGAGCCTATAACGGCAGCCCTCTGGCCGCGTTTTAATTCGAAGGTTACATCGTTTAGCACGCATTTATTTTCAAATGATTTACTCAGCGATTCCACTTTTAATGCATCATTGGCGCCGCGCTGGCGCGCTTTGAAAGCAAAGCTTATGCTCTGCTGTTCGACGGGCTTATCTATGCGTTCAATACGGTCCAGCGCTTTTTGACGGCTTTGGGCGGCGCGTATACTTTTTTCCCGGTTATATGAGCGGAATCTGTCTATAATCTCCTGCTGACGTTTTATTTCTTTCTGTTGGAGGTCATAGTCTTTAGCTCGCTGTACTATGAATTCGCGCTTTAAAGCTGCATATCGCGAATAGTTGCCATCATAGACTGTCATCATAGTATTTTCTATATCGAATATTTTATTACATACGGCGTCCATGAAATAGCGATCGTGCGATATAACCATTACAGCGCCCGCATAGTTTTGCAAGAAGCTCTCCAACCACTGAGTGGCTTCAATATCCAAATGATTAGTCGGTTCGTCGAGCAATAATAGCTGCGGTTTTTGCAGCAGCAATTTACCGAGTGCTACGCGTGTCTTCTGACCACCGCTCAAAGTGGTTACGGCTTGCTCGAATTCGTTCGGAGAGAACCCCAAGCCAATAAGTACGCCCCTTGTATAGCTTTCATAGCTGTAACCGTCCAAATGAGTGAATTGGTCGGACAGGCGAGCGTATTCGGACATCGTGCCTTTATCCGTCTGACCATCCGCCATAAGCCGTTCTAATTCGTGCATGCGCGTCTCTATGGCTATTACCTCGTTGAAAGCTGAGAGCATTTCGTCCCAAACAGTATTTTTTACATCCAGGCCGGCATCTTGCGATAAATAGCCTATCGAACATTGGCCAGGCATGTATATCTCGCCGGCATCGGCGTGCTCTATACCTGTTATTATTTTCATAAGCGTAGTTTTACCGGCACCGTTGGGGCCTACTATGCCTATTTTATCGCCTTGTTCTACGCGAAAGCTTATATCTTTTAATATATCTTTTGAACCGAAGGCTTTGCTTATGCCCTTGGTTTCGAGAACGGTCAATCTGATTCGCTCCTTCCGTATTCTATGATTATTTTATCATAGTTGCATTGTGGCTGCAATGTGCCATTAAGTGAATTTGCCGCGCTGATTCATAAGGTGTATAATTAGCAATTGGGAGGGATTGAATGAATAGAGAGGCTTTATATACAAAGGAAATAAAATGCCCTGTGTGCGGCAAAAATTTTACTTCCACACGTGTCAGAACGTCGGCGATAAAAGTGGAAACGAGAGATAGCGATTTTTGCGTGCATTATAAAGGTGTCAATCCGATGTTTTATGACATTTATGTGTGCCCGCACTGCGGATATGCAGCTTCAGTCGACCGCTTCGACAAAATAGATGTTGAGGGAAAAAAGGCTGTGCTTCAGCATACGGCCCCAAGCTGGACATCGCGCGATTACGGTGGCGAGCGTACATTGGAGCAGGCGTTGGAGTGCTATAAATTGGCGCTTTTATGCGCTCAATTGAAGCACGATAAACCATCGGAATTAGCGGCCTTATGCCTGCGGATAGCCTGGCTGTATCGCTTCGGCCAGGATGAACAAGGAGAAAGGCGCTTTTTGCAGGCAGCACTGGATGAATATATCGCTGCTTATGAGCGTCAGATCGATAATAACGTAAATGAGATGAATTTACTCTATATTATAGGTGAATTATACCGACGTTTGGGCAATGCTGCGCAAGCGGTGCAATGGTTTAGCCGCGTTGTAAATCATAAAGACAGGGAGAACAATCCTCTGTTGATATCCATGGCCCGTGAAGGATGGCAATCCATAAAGGAGAAGAAATAGTATTTGACAATATAAGAAAAGATCTAGTATAATAATGATATAGATTGAATCGTTTCATCTAGGAGGGATGCAATGGCAGCGACTATAAAAGATGTGGCAGCATTAGCGCAGGTATCAGTAGGTACCGTTTCAAGGTACTTAAATGGTTATGAAGTCAGTGAGACAAATAAACGTAAGATAGACGAGGCCATAAGGCGTCTGGATTTTAAGCTCAATCCTGTGGCTCGGAGCCTTAAGACCAGTAAATCCATGACGGTGGCGGTGGTGGTGCCTGCGTTGGCTAATATATTCAGCATGAGTATTATAGAAGGTATAGAACGCCATTTGGATCAATATGGTTATAGCGTTATAGTGTGCGATAGCCAAAGCGATGTACAAAAAGAAAAATCTAAACTCCAATTCGTGAAGGACAAATATGTGGATGGCGTGGTGATAATGCCAACCGGCAGCGACGGTACTCATATAACCGAGGTATTGGGCGATGAGCTACCGGCTGTATTGATGGATCGTTTGGTAGAGGACGTTAAATTGGATGCTGTACTTGTGGATAATGTGAATGCCGTTTATCAAGCGGTGGAGCGCCTGATAACGCTAGGCCACAGGCGTATAGGCATGATAACCGGTCCAAAAGATATATATACCGCCAAAGAACGCCAGGAAGGTTATAGACGCGTGTTTGTTGATTATAATTTACCTATAGATGAGAACCTGATACGATACGGCGATTATACTGAGGATACGGGCTATAAGCTTATGAGTGAGTTTATGCGGTTGGATTGCCCGCCTACCGCAGTTTTTGTAGCCAATTATGAGATGACTATAGGAGCTATAATGGCCGTAAATGAGTTCGGCATACAAATACCTGATCAACTTTCCCTCATAGGATTTGATCAACTGGAGCTTTCTAAACTTATAAAGCCCTCGCTGTCAGTGGTTGTGCAGCCTATGGCTGAAATAGGTCAGAAAGCGGCAGAGATGCTTTATCAGCGTATGAGAGGAAACTGCGACAATTTTCCACAGGTGATACGCCTTAAAGCCCATTTCATTGAGGGGCAGTCGATAAAGAGGCTATGATAACTATTTTGTAATGTAGGGGAGCTTATATGAGGTCATATATTCTGGGCATAGATATAGGTACATCGGCCTGCAAAGTTGTGGTATTTGATATAAACGGTGACGTAGTGGCGTCTGCATTGTGCCCATATGATGTACATTATCCGCGGTCAGGTTGGGCCGAACAATATGCGGATGATTGGTGGCAAGCAGTATGCCATGCGTTGCAATGCATATGGGAACAGGGGAAGGTGCATCCGGCGGATGTGGTCGGTGTAGGTGTAGACGGACAGAGCTGGTCCGCTCTGCCTGTTTCATGTGACGGCAAAGCGTTGAGGCCGGTTATAATATGGTTTGACCGCAGGGCCCAGCAACAAGCTGAACGTATGGTCCAAGCCATTGGCATACAAAGGCTTATTGAAGTGAGCGGCAATCCGCCTGATCCTGCATATATAACGCCTAAGATGTTATGGCTAAAAGAAAATGAACCGGACATCTATAATGGGACTTATAAATTTTTGCAGAGCAATGGTTTTATAGTATATAAGTTAACCGGTCGCTTTACACAAGATAAATCGCAGGGTTATGGATTCCATTTTTTTAATATAGCAGATGGCGTTTATGATAAGGAGCTATGCCGGCAAATGGGTCTGGATATAGACAAAGTAGCTGACATATTGGAATGCTGTGATGTGGTTGGAAGCATAACCGATGAGGCTGCCAGAAGCACCGGCCTTTTAGTTGGTACACCTGTGGTGGCTGGAGGGTTGGATGCTGCCGCATCAACGCTGGGGGCCGGTGTCATATCGGTCGGTCAAACACAAGAACAAGGCGGTCAAGCCGGCGGAATGAGTATATATGTGGATAAACCTGTTATAGAGCCCCGCCTTATACTCGGCTATCACGTCGTACCTGATGCATGGCTGCTACAGGGCGGTACGGTAGGTGGCGGAGGTGCTCTCAGATGGTTTGTAGATCAATTCGGTTATGCCGAGGTCTGCAAAGCCAATAAAGAAGGCGTTAGCGTTTACGGCATCGTGGATAGGGAAGCGTCCTCTATAAAACCAGGCAGCGACGGCTTGATATTTCTGCCATATATGTCTGGTGAGCGCTCCCCGATATGGAATCCAAAGGCCAGGGGTGTATTTTTCGGCCTCTCGTATGATAAGACCAGAGCGCATGCGGCACGGGCCGTGATGGAAGGGTGCGCTTACTCACTGCGCCATAATATAGAAGTTGCCCAGCAAGCGGGAGCACATGTCGATGAATTGATAAGCGTAGGCGGAGCGGCTAAAAGCTCCTTGTGGACCCAGATAAAAGCCGATGTAACCCAAAAAAGGATACAGGTTCCTTATGCTGACGACGCTACAGCGTTAGGTGCCGCTATATTGGCCGGTGTTGGAATAGGCGCATATAAGGATTTCCATGAAGCCGTATCCAAGGCGGTGAGAATAAGAAAGTCATATGAGCCAAACGTTGATAATTTTTATATATATGATAAGCTTTATGCTGTATACAGAGAAATATACGATAACCTAGAACAAACCTATGATAGGCTTTATGAGGTTCAACAGGAGGGAATATTATGAAAGCAGCTGTTTTGCATGCCAAAAATGATATAAGATATGAAAACATAGATACGCCCATTATATTGCCAAATGAGGTTCTCATTGAAGTGAGAGCCACTGGTATATGCGGTTCTGACATACCTAGGGTGCTGGGCGATGCAGCTCACTATTACCCTATTGTGCTTGGGCATGAGTTCTCAGGGATAATAGCGGATGTGGGTGAGCAGGTAAGTGATGTTAAAAAAGGCGATAGGGTAACGGCAGCACCGCTTTTGCCGTGCCACGAATGCATAGATTGCCAGCTTGGTCATTTTTCGCAATGCAAGCATTATAAATTTATAGGTTCCAGTGTGTTCGGAAGCTGGGCACAGTATGTAAAAGTACCGGCTCGAAATATTATTAAGCTTCCGGATAATGTAAGCTTTGAAGAAGGGGCGTTCTTTGAACCTTCCACGGTAGCGTTACACGGCATCTTCAACGCTGATTTTCGCCCAGGGTTTGATGCAGCCGTGTTAGGTATCGGTACAATAGGTCAACTTGCGGTGCAGTGGTTGAGAATATTGGGAGCGGCACACATCACAGCCTTTGATGTAGATGAGGCTAAATTGGCCAAGTCTAAGGATATGGGGGCAGATGTATGTATAAATACATCTGAAGAGGGTTTTAAGGATGAAATAAGCAAGATAGTGGAGGATAGGGGTATAGATTATGTTTTTGAAACGGCTGGAGTTATGTTTACCCAAAAGCTAAGCCTTGATATAGTGGCCAGTAAAGGTACAGTGTGCTTTATAGGCACACCTACGGCAGATCTTATCCTTTCACCGCCGATTTTTGAGAAAATACTGCGCAAAGAATTAAAACTTACAGGCTCGTGGATGTCCTATTCAGCACCATTTCCAGGTAAAGAGTGGATGCTCACAGCCGATGCATTGATGCGAAGGGTTCTAAAGTGCGAAACTATGATACATAAGAAGTTTGCGTTGAGCGATGTAAACGATGCATTTGATTTGTATAGGAAACGTATACCGATGAGTGGAAAGGTATTATTAGTTAATGAATAATTGCCAATGCTTATAGAATATTGAGACTGGAGGAGAAGAGTTATATGATAAATGGAGCAAATGATATTATTGATCCCCAATTGGTACCGTATAGAATATTGCGTGGCGGCGACAAGATACCAGCGATAGGTATGGGAACATTTGGCTCGGATCGTTATACGGCAGAGCAGGTTGCTGCTGCTGTAAAAGGCGCCGCTGAGGTGGGTTTCAGACTTTTCGATTGCGCATCGGTATATGGAAACGAGAGCCTTATAGGCGATGCCTTTCAGGAAATTATGAGATCAGGCGTTAAGAGAGAAGAACTTTTTATAACATCAAAAGTATGGAACGATATGCATGGCAGAGGAGATGTGCTGCTTTCATGCGCTAAGTCCCTTAAAGATCTGAAACTGGATTATATTGATCTTTATTTCATTCATTGGCCGTTTCCGAACTTTCATCCCAAAGGAGCGCCACCGGATTATCGCGATCCTAGTGCCAGGCCATATATTCATGAAGAGTATATGGAGACATGGTATCAGATGGAAAGGTTAGTAAAGGCGGGTTATGTGAGACATATCGGTACCTCCAATATGACTGTATCCAAATTGAAACTGCTTTTACGGGATTGTACCATCATGCCTGCTGCCAATGAAATGGAATTACACCCTTGTTTCCAACAACCTGAGTTGTTTCAATTTTGTCTTGATCACGGTATACAACCTATAGGCTTTTGTCCGATAGGGTCACCTTCTCGTCCTGATCGCGACAGAACACCGGATGATGTAGTGGATATAGAAGACCCGGTTGTAGTTAGAATAGCGAAAGCACATGGCGTTCATCCGGCAATAATTTGTATCAAATGGGCAGTTCAGCGTGGGCAAATTCCGATCCCGTTCTCAATTCATCGAGACAAATATGTAAGCAATTTACGGTGTACAATAGAGGATCCACTTACTGAAGAAGAGATGGAAGAACTAGCAACGGTCGATAAAAATTGCCGTCTTATTAAAGGTCAGGTATTTTTATGGGAAGGTGCGAATGATTGGAGAGACCTTTGGGATGTTATAAACCCTACAATGAATCCATAAATTAAGACAATTAAAAGGTCGAATTTATGATAAAATGGAAGCATGAAAAAGACATATACAGCCAACTTTAACGCTAAAGTTTAATTCATCACTCATGTGGTTCTATATTCGATATTATACCGGATTTAATTGCTTTAGGCGTAGATGTGATACATCCTATCCAGGCCTTGACCAAAAACATGGAGCCTCGTAGACTAAAAGAAGCATTTGGAGATAAAGTGGCATTTTGTGGCGGAGCAGATGCGCAAAGGCTTTTGATCAGTGGCACGCCGCAGCAAATTAAGGCTAAGGCTAAGGTTTTGGAATTAAAAGAGATTTTTCCAACGGGATTAATCATCTCGCCTAGTCATGAAGCAATATTACCTGATGTTGATCCAGCAAATATAGAAGCGATATTTGATGCAATTAAAGAATAATGCTAACCTCTCATAGAGCTGATACAAAAGGAGGAACCTATGTGCTCTTTGGTAAATGGCTGTAGGCTCAGTGATAAAATAAGGATTTCAGTACGAGTTGTTCTATTTATATTTGTATTTCTACTTCAGCCAACCCCGTTGTAGCTGGAGATAAACCGCAAATTGAGATTGCCTATTTCTATATAGAGGCTTGCTCATCGTGCCAATCAAATCGGCAATTTATAGATGACTTTGAGAGTCATTTGCGTTCATTATATCCCCGGGCAGATGTGCTGGTCCGTAGATATAATGTATTTTATGAGCAAAGCCTTTATGTATATAAAAGTTATATCCAAGTTTACAGCGCTGAAAATATTATATTACCAGCAGTATTTGTGGGAGATACTTATCTTAGCGGTGATAGCGAAATCAAGCAAAAGCTGTTGCCGCTTATAGAGTCATATGTTAACGGTACTAGAGCGTATAAAGAGATTAAAGTAGGTATACTTGGCCAAGACAAGGTTATAGATAACGAAAAAGAAAGATTTGAGGCCTTTACGCCAGTAGGAATAGCATTGGCTGGATTGCTGGATGGATTCAATCTGTGCGCTGTTTCGATGCTACTGTTCTTTCTGTCAATATTGGTAATGAGCGGCCGCCAAAATAAAGAGCTTTTTCTGGTTGGTATGAGTTACATCATAGGTACTTTCATAGCATACTTTACTATAGGGATAGGATTATTTAAGGTAGGCGATATATTCAAAGATGCTAAAGCTGTTATGCTAGCCATATACGGTCTGACTATTGCCATGAGTATAATACTGGCGTTCTTTAGCTTTCGAGACTACATCAGTATCAAAGCTGTGGCTATAGTGATGTTTGCAGAATTATGGAGTATGATATGAAAGGGATAGTAACCTTTTTAGATAAAGATCGAATTAAAATCGATGAACGCTCTATTATAGAACTGGATTTTAAAGAAGAATGCATAATAGAGGAAAGTATAAAACTATTTAGAGATAATGATCCGTGCATAATCCACCGCACTTTTTGTGCCAATAAGATAGGCATGGATATATTAGATGAGGTGAACAGGCAATATAAAGGGCAGAAAGAGGTTTGTTTTACAGTAGAGGAATTGCCTGATTATATAGTCGATAAGATAAATTTATCTTCAACGGTGGAATACGTAGTTATACGGTGAACGCTAAATTCAAAATATTGTAAAACAATGTAAACGATGCAGTTCAATTTGTATAATAAACGTATACTGACAGCCCGAAAGATATTGTTAATTAGTAGATAAGCATAAAAATAAGCGAAAAAAGTAGTTACAAGTAGCTAAAGCGACTTAAACTAGCATAGTAAGCTGTAATGCTTAAAATAACGGAATTTCAGCACTTGATTATATTATGCCAAGAAATTATAATTATCTCATATTAAAACGTTTCATCGCATATTAAGGCGTTATTGTGTCAACGATACATTGTCAGGCAAATAAATGTTGTTAGTAAACTTAAATATGGACTTTCATAGGGGGTAAAATGATAATGGATTATCAAATAAAAGAAGGACCTTTTGAACCAACGCTGGAGTCTCTACGGCAATTCGAATGCCCGGAATGGTTCAAAAATGCCAAATTGGGAATTTGGTCTCATTGGGGAGCACAATCGGTTCCGATGTACGGCGATTGGTATGCTCGACATATCTACTGCGAAGGCTCAGACCAATATCGCTACCATCTACGTCACTATGGTCATCCATCTAAATTTGGCTATAAAGATCTGGTACAATTATGGAAAGCTGAAAACTTCGACCCAGAAAGCTTGATGGATCTTTATGTGGATGCTGGTGCAAAGTATTTTGTTGCTCAAGCTATGCATCATGATCATTTCTTCAATTATGCTTCTAAAATCCATCGCTGGAACTCGGTAAACATGGGGCCTCATAAGGACATTGTAGGAATGTGGGAAAAGGCTGCCGTAAAGCGACATTTGCCGTTTGGCATCACTGAACATCTTGGGGCTACATTCAGTTGGTATAGTGTCAATAAGGGTTGTGATAAAGAAGGACCTTATGCTGGTGTAGCTTATGATGGTAGTGATCCTACGTATGAGGATTTATACCTCCCCAATCATGAACATTATGATCCTAATAAACTTAACAAAGTTGACCCTTGGTATACTCAGAATCCTTGGTGGCATCAAAGATGGTTTAACGTTATCAAAGAAGTAATCGATTTATATCAACCTGATTTGTTATATTCAGATGGCCCGCTGCCTTTTGGTGATAATGCATATGAAGCTGGTCTTAATGCGGTAGCTCATTTGTATAATACCAGTGCAGCTAACCATAATGGTATAAATCAGGCTGTATATAATCAGAAAGATAGGCGTAAAGAAATCTATACTGTCGGCATATTGGATATCGAGCGGAGCCAGGAGCCGGATATAAAGCCCGAGCCATGGCAGACGGATACATGTGTGGGCAATTGGTTTTACGATGTACGTGCAATATACAAAAAACCTGGCCATATTATAGAAATGCTCGTAGATATCGTTTCAAAGAATGGGAATTTATTGTTGAATATCCCGCAGAGACCAGATGGTACATTAGATGATGAATGTGTGTACATACTCAAAGAATTGGCTAAATGGAATAAAGTATGCGCTGAAGGTATATATGGTACACATCCCTTCCGAGTTTCAGGTGAAGGTTATTCAAAGGTAGCCATAAGTGGATTCAAAGAGGATGAAGTTTCATGGACAAGTTCGGATTTCCGTTTCACTCAAAAAGGCAATATACTATATGCGTTTCAAATGCGTTGGCCTGAAAATAACAGAGCGGTTATCAAGTCACTTATGCCAAATGAGAAAGTAAAATCCGTAAGGCTTTTGGGTGTAGGTGAGGTTTCTTTTGAACAGCCCTTTGGTACACTGGTGGTAAACTTACCGGATAATAAGCCCACGGAATATGTCAATTGCCTTGCTATTGAATTGGGTTGATAATAGGACTTATGCCAAAATCTGTGGACCTTGAAAATTTAACATTACAGGATTTACGCCAAAGTCCGCGGAATCTTCTATTAAGCCCATAAAGGTTGAAGTTAAGATACGATGGGTATGATGAGCAAAAGTATAACAATAATGCATGTGTGCCGGGAGAGGTATGCGGGGAACCGTACGTACAGTTTCGTGAGGGGCATTAGGCAATCCTTTGCGATATTAGAATATTTTGAAAGGAGGGTCGAGGCTGCCTACTCGACAAAAGGTCATGAGCTATTCTCAAGGAGATCTAGCTGAATCGAAGAATGTGAATGTTATTCGGAAAAAGGGGAAAAGGATGTCTTTCGTTACATTATCAAAGCAGTGGCAACTTTATTTGATGGTTTCATTACCCATAGTGTACATTTTAATATTTTGTTATGTCCCTATGGGTGGTATAATAATTGCTTTTAAAGACTTCTCTATGCGAAGAGGTATATGGGGAAGCGAGTGGGTAGGACTAAAGTATTTCCACCAGTTTTTAGCTACACCGCTTTTTTCTCAATTGTTGAGCAATACAATTCTATTAAGTTTATATAGTTTAGTTGCAGGATTTTTTATGCCTATTATATTAGCTTTGGCATTGAATGAGGTCCAAAATGTGTTCTTCAAGAAAACCGTACAGATGGTGACATATTTTCCATATTTTATTTCTACCGTTGTAATGGTTGGTATAGTATTACAAATATTGAGTCCTCAGGGAGGACTTGTGAATAATGTAATTGAATTGTTAGGGGGAGAGCGAGTAAATTTCATGGGTGAACCTAAACTATGGCGGCATATTTATGTATGGTCTGGTGTTTGGCAAAATACCGGTTATAGTGCAATAATTTATATTGCAGCACTATCGGGGGTTGATTCTGAGCAGATAGAAGCAGCAGTAATAGATGGAGTATCACGTATTCAACGTGTATGGTATATAGATTTGCCAGCAATAGCACCAACAGCGACCATTATGTTGATTCTGGGAATTGGCGGCATCATGAATGTTGGCTTTGAAAAAGTTTATCTAATGCAAAATCCTCTTAATCTAGATGTTTCGGAAGTCATATCGACATTTGTTTATAAGAAAGGTTTAATAAATTACCAATACTCCTATGCAACAGCGGTAGGCTTATTTAATTCGGTAGTTAATTTTATATTAATACTAGGTGCTAATACCATGGCACGCCATATAGGCGAGACGAGTTTATGGTAGGTTAGAGAGGTGTTATTGGATGTATGATAATGCGGTTGTAAACGAAGACTTGAGCAAAAGACCTAATAAAGTTTATTATTATAAGAGTTTTAGTGATAAAATATATATGATGTTGGTTTGTACAATATTATGGATAGCATTAATTGTTGTAGCTATTCCTCTCATTTTTGTTCTAGCTTCTTCTTTTAGTTCTGCTGAAGCTATAGCTGCTGGGCGCGTATTTCTATGGCCAGTTGGGTTTAATGTTGAGGGTTATAAGATGATCTTTAGGACATCGGCCATTATGATAGGATACCGTAATTCTATAATTTATACGGTGTTAGGCACAGTAATAAATATAATCATGACACTTTTAGCTGCTTATCCATTATCTCGTAAAGATTTTCAAGCACGTTCTTTCGTTACTGTATTGTTTTCTATCACAATGTTTTTTAGCGGTGGAATGATCCCAACATATTTATTAATAAAGAGTTTAAATATGCTGGATACTATGTGGGCTATGGTTATCCCGAATGCTATGGGAGTTTGGAATGTGATTATTACTCGTACTTATATTCAATCAAATATTCCTATGGAACTCTATGAGTGTGCTTCTCTGGAAGGTTGCGGAGATTTTTACTACTTGTTTAAGATCGTTATACCATTGGCGAAACCAATTATAGCTGTTATGGCCCTCTTATATGGTATAGGTCATTGGAATAGTTATTTCGATGCTTTACTGTATCTTAAGTCTCAAAGTTTATTTCCTTTACAATTAGTTCTTAGAGACATACTTGTGCTTAATATGGGATTGGGTTCACCTAGTGATGTTAAAAGGCAGCAGGAATTATTGTATTTTAGCTATCTTCTTAGATATTCCACGATTGTTGTTGCTAGTGTACCGGTAATGTTGGCCTATCCCTTTGTGCAAAAATATTTTATTAAAGGTATTATGATTGGTGCATTAAAAGGATGAGGTTGAATTTGCAGTAGCGTATTTAATTCAGCCACTAACGCATTGGCGTTGTGTATAAATATTGATAACAGGATTTACGCAAAAGTCCTCTGTACCTTGAAAATCTAATATTTTAAGCAGCAAAGTTTTCAAAGATGGTTGTTCTGATGCTATCTTTACCTATAACTTTATGTATAAATTCGTCTCTGCTGATGGAAATATATACTGTAAATCCTTAGCGTGCGCTGGTTCGGCGCTGAGTATATAGTCCGGTGGAATACTGGGCCCGGTAAAGTCTGGCCAACAGCCGGTACTCACTTCTGGAGCCAAAGCCGCGAGGCGAGGCTTAAGCGTGAAGATGGAGAGCAAGCGAGCCGCAATGCGAAAGCGTGAAGAGATTCAGCCTCGTTAGATGTTTATGTTGAAGCTGATGTCGTGCTATGTACAGCAGGCAGCAATCCGCAAACGTTAATGGTGAGGATGCGGAGGTTCAACCGGGGTCGTAGAGCGTGGCGAGCTTGTAAGGTAGATTCACAGCGTACCCGAGAGGTCTCATGAGTTCCTGAAAGGGTATGGGAGGTAAGAGCTTCGAAAGAAGCGGAGCCAAACAAATGACACATGAGAAGTCGGACTGACTCATAGTAGTGATGAAACACATGAAAGTGTGCGGAGCGAAGTGGTCAGCTTTCGCCACATCGCTGCAAAGGGGAACACAACTGATGCGCAAGAGGCATATAAGCTGCGGAAACGACACGATGCAGAAGCAAGCGCAATCCTAACATTGCGAAGCAGAGGGGTAGAAGAGCCGTATGCGGGAAAACCGCACATACGGTTCTGCGAGGGGCGGGCGGCGTAACAGCGCTGCTCCGTCTACTCGACCAATCGTATTTTGGCTTTATATGGATTGGTGTCATTTAACATGAATACCTATAGTATGAACATATGTATTTCCAATATAAGATAAATTATGATTATAGGGTTTGCGTGTTATGATGGCATCAATGATTAAACCCGATGACAGCCGCCTATGATTTAATGAATTGTATAGTGAATATGACAACTTTTGCTAAGTCATCCCATATGGCCAAATACCTATTTTATACATGTGGGTTATCTCCATTCTTAAACTGTATAGAGGTAGTCTGACGTAATTGCAGTTAACATATGGATGGAAGTGTTTGCGAAAAATGCTATAGAACCATCTTTAGTCGTAACTCATCATGCTTAAATATTAGATTTAAGGTATTTATCTTAAATTGCGTAATTCATGTTAATAATTAAAACGGGGGTAGATTTTTATGAAACGTTTGTTTATAGTAACATTGGTTTTTGTTCTTGCCATTTCAGTGTTCTTAGTTGGTTGTGATACGGGCGGAGATAGTGGAGATAAAAGTTCAACTGATGTGGAAAAGACGACTGCTGAAGGTCAAGTAGCACCTGCGGGGCAATTTCCAATTGTCAAAGAACCCATAGAGCTTACATTTTATAAAGAAGGTGCATTATCTGAGAGCGATATATCGAAATTGGATCAAAATGGTGTTTTGAAATATATTGCTGATAAAACTAATATAAAGTTAAAGTTTATCTTTTTGAATCCACAGGAAGGTAAGCAAAAGATGATACTCTCTTTTGCAAGTGGAGATTATCCTGACGGAGCTTTATTGGATTGGAGTACCCTGCTAACACAGGCTGATATTATGCAATACGGTATGCAAGAAAAAATATTAACTCCTTTGAATGACTTGATCGACACATATGGTGCAGAAATCAAAAAAATATTTGCTTTACGCCCCAATTATCGTGCATATATTACGGCACCGGATGGAGAAATTTATGGCATACCGCGTTTTACCGAATGTGGTCACTGTATGTCTTATCCGAAACTGTGGATGAATTATGCTTGGTTAGACAAATTGGGGCTAAATGAGCCTCAGACGACCGAAGAACTTTATAATGTACTGAAAGCTTTTCGAACGCAAGATCCTAATGGTAATGGAGAAGCGGATGAGGTTGCTTTGACAGGATGTATTGACTATTCTTGTGCTGCTGAATACTGGCTTATGAATTCCTTTATTGATTGTCCTGCTGCGAGCAATGCATCTAATCCACGGCCCTTCCTTGCTTGGATTGATGGTAAAGTCACTTTTATAGCTAATAGACCTGAATATAAACAAGGATTGGAATTCATTAAGAAATTGTATGATGAGAAACTAATCGACCCTGCTAATTTTACGCAAAATTCTGAAGGATTAATGCAGCAATGTAGAAAAGGCGGGGATATAGCTACTGTTGGGGCATATACTTGTGACCATATGACAATGGGTGTTGACTATAATGGAAATAAGGATTTAGCTATGCAGTATCATGCTTTGCCTCCTGTAGCAGGGCCAAATGGTGTAAGATATCAGTCTTATCAAGATGCTATAGCACAATTCAATGGTTTTCACTTTGCCATATTTGATACATGCAAAAATAAAGAGGCGGCTTTCCGACTGGCAGATTACTTCTTAAGCGAAGAATTTTTGCCTATAGGGCATTATGGAATTGAAGGTATAAATTGGGAAAGGCCTAAAGATCCCAATGCCAAGAATGTCTTAGGCGGTCCACTTAAATGGGTACCGATAACATTGCCACAGGATGCGCCTCAGGAAGAAAAAGATAAGCAGACCGTCAACACTTTTTGGATACCATTGCTTGGTGATCTTTATGAACGTCGCGCAATGTGGGCTCCAGAAGCAACACCTGAAGCTTTAAGAAATAACTATGAAACATACTTAGAATATGAAACTCTAAAGACAAAAAAGTATTGGCCTGATGTATGTTTACCTCGTATGTTATTTATGGATAAACAAACGGCTGAAGAGTTTTCCGAACTTAAAACTAATATTACTAATCATGTGATAAAGAATACTAGTATGTTTATAACAGGTGCTCGTCCTTTAGGTGAATGGGATGATTATGTAAATGAACTCAAAAGATTTGGTGTTGATCGCTATGTTGAGATCTATTCCAAGGCATATGCTGATTATCAATCTAAAATGAAGTGATAGGATTTTGTATCTTCTAAAATAGTATAGCATTACGAAGATAGTTTAAACATTTTCATGGTGATGACCATAAGTTAAAAGTGTTGATAATATAATCTTAATAGTGCCATTGTTGGGAGCGAGGCAACGCGGTGAGATGGATATTAGACTTTAGGGTTCGGTAAAAGTCCTTTAGAGATTTTATCTGTTCCATATCCAATTTTGACTTCTGATACTCAAAAGCCGCGTTGCTCTCCCAATAATTATAGGAAACAACCTACAGTTTTACTAAACTGTGACCGTAAGGTCGTAAAGTGTTGTAGAAAAACTTTATGCAATTTATGTGGCGCTATTAATGATTATACATTTAAGATATTATCATATATCAAGATATATCAAGGAAGAGAGTAATGTACATGAATTCGAAAGAACGCGTAAGAAGGGCTGTTGCTTTTAAAGAAGTGGACAGGGTGCCTGCCGGCCTTTTTGGTACGCCTACATACTATGAAGAGGGACTTGCCAAATATATTGGTACTGGCAGTATTGAAGAAATGTATTGTGCGCTAGGTGTGGATATATGGCATTGCAAATTTGGATTAAAATATGTGGATGATACTCCGAATCCGCCTCAGAACTATGCCGGGATCACAAAGTTGCCTTTTGAATATGTTTATACAGTAGATGAGGTTGAAGCCTATGAATTTCCTGATATCAGTAAATTTGACGCTGCAGAACTAGCCAAAGAAATCGAAGAACATCAACAATTTGCTGTGTGTGGTGGTATAAATTCTGCCATATTCCATCATTATTTATGGATGTGTGGTCAAGAAAATGCTTTGTGTTATCTGAAATCACAACCTGACGTGGCAAAGGCTATTATAAGGCGCATTACGGATTTTTTCGTTGAATATCTTAAAAAGGTTTTGGAGGCAGGACGTGGAAAAATAGATATAATAGAAAATTGCAATGACTTTGGTACTCAGCGCAGTATGTTTATCAGTCCTGATGATTTCAGGGAGTTTTTCAAGCCTCAGCTAAAACGATTATATGATACAGCAAAAGAATACGGGGTAATGTATATGCAACATTCTTGCGGAGCAATAGCACCTATTATACCTGATTTTATAGAAATGGGAGCTGATATATTAAATCCTATTCAAGTGATGGCAGATGGTATGGATATTGAGAGACTTGCTAAAGAATATAAAGGGAAAATAACCTTTTATGGCGGAATCGACACTCAGCACCTATTACCAGAGGGACCGGAAGAAAGAATAAGGGAGGAAGCACGCAAGACAGTGGGATATTTTGACAAAGAAGGGGGCTATATACTCAGTGGATCTCAAGGATTATTGGATGATATTCCTTACAGCCATGCCGTAGCTATGCTGGAGGAGAACATGAGTGCATGAGGCAGACTTTTTTGAGAGGAATTCACAATGTAGAGTTTGGTAGAGTGGATTTTTATTCTGATTCCTTTACTTCTGAGTTCTTTGTTTGCGGTTATAAGCCGTACTATGGGATGTAAATAGATAGGTTGAAAAGATATAAACACAAAGATAAGGAGTTGGTTTTACATGCAATATAGCGATAAATATCTGGCGTTTATGGGGAGAGCACCAAAGAAAATACCGCACTGGGAGCATTGGTCCAATCCTGATGCGGAAACTTACTTAACTGGTATCGATTATTATGAGCATCCAAGATTGTGTCGGTTGAAGCTATCACAGCTTTATCCACAATTGGAATTGCCCATTCCAGAAAAAGATGATCCTAAACCTCGACCTAAGCTTGATTTAAAGGGACAGTCATCTAATGTTGATGAACACGGCGGGCATCATGTGCGCTGGGGCGACACCGAAACCACGCAGTGGGACTGGGGAAAACATTTTAAGGATGCTGAAGATGTATTTGCTTTTTCTCCACTTGCACAAGGTGATTTTACTGATATTCCTGTAGTAGAATCACGTGACTATTCCGATGAAGAAAAGCTTTATCAAGAATATCGCAAGATGTATCCCAAGGAATGGGGGGATAAAGCTCCTAAAGGTTCCACTGCATCGGTAAGTTTTTATAATACCATGTTTATGTGGCCGTTATTAACATTTGGATGGGAATTATTTTTAGAAACTTGCCTTGATCCAAGATTTGAGCGAATTATGACCGAATTTGCCGAAATTAATCGACGAGTTTTTCGAGTCTTTTCTAGGTTACCTGTTAATTTTGTTATATGTCACGATGATATTGTAACTAGCCGTGGACCAACATGTTCCCCTAAATGGATGCATAAATACATTTTCCCATGCTACGAAGAGTTTTGGAGCATTGTTAAGGCTGCTGGGAAAGAGGTCATTTTTATGTCAGACGGTAATATGGATGCTTATGTAAATGATATTATGGCCTGTGGTGCGCGAGGAATTATCAGTGAACCATATACCGATTACAAGAAGATTGCTAGAAGATATAAAGATTGCTTTTTGGCAGGAGAGGGAGATAACCGTATTTTATATCGGAGTAATCCTGATGAAATCAGAGCGATGGTAGAGTCTATGGTGGAAACGTCTCGTATAACCGGAGGTTACATGATGTGCATAGGCAACCATATTCCTTGGAATATACCACCAAAAGCTGTAAAATACTATCTGGATATTTCAGCCGAGTTAGCTCATCGGTAAAAGAGTCGAGGTTGAAGTGAAAAATGCAAGACATAAAAGAAGGTATGATGATGTGTTATCCTGCTATAAGGTGGCAAGACGCTATTCCTTGTGGTAATGGAAGCATTGGGGCTTTGGTCTATGGCCATATAAAAAACGAGATAATAACTTTAAATCATGAAGCATTGTTTCTAAAGAGTCAAAAACCACAGATCAATTCTATATACGAATATTTAAGCCAACTTCGAAAGATGCTTATGGAAGGGAAATACAATGAAGGCGCACAGTTTTTTGAGAGAAAACTTAAAGAGAATTATATAGGCATTGCTCGCACAGATCCTTATCAGCCTGCGTTTGATATTAAGATTGATTCAGAAACGCATGAGGCATTTACTGGATATTGTCGCTATCTTGACTTTGAAACAGGTGAGGCTGTTGTAAGGTGGAGCGAAGGCAACACAAACTATCATCGTGATTTGTTTGTATCAAGAGTGGATGATGCGGTAATACTTAGGATTAATGCTGTGGGCTCAGAAAAGGTGAATTGTGTTATTTCATTAGTACCTTGCCGAGTGGAAGGTGCTACAGGTATGGGTTCTGGCAAAGATGTAAAAGGCGACAAGCTCCCGTTTGAGTGGCAAGCGTCATCTGAAGAGAACTGGATTTCGTTTGAAGCTCAATATCCGGACGGAAATGAATTCGGTGGAGTAGCTCGATTAATTGTAAATGGTGGATGTATGGAAGGTATTGAAGCACAAAATAATTGCATATACATAAAGGATGCAACAGAAGTCCTAATGATGGTGAAAGTGTTTGTAAATGAAAAAAGTAAAACTACGATTGAAAATACAAAATCTCAATTAGAAAAGATGGATGTCTGCTATGAAGCATTGTTGTCAAAGCATGTCTACCAACACCGGGAATTATATAAAAGGGTGAATATTGAATTTCACGAGCAACGCGAAGATAAACTTGCAAAGCAAAAATTTAATGAAGAACTACTGCTGGAAAGCTATAATGGACAGATTCCCACTGCGTTAATCCAAAGGATGTTTTATTTTGGACGTTACTTGCTCATATCAAGTTCTAGGCCGGGAGGATTGCCTGCCAATTTGCAAGGGATATGGAATGGAGATTATGTGCCTGCATGGGCATCGGATTACCATAATGATGAGAATATAGAAATGAATTATTGGGCTGCATTACCAGGAAATTTGCCTGAAACGACGTTGCCCTATTTCGATTATTATATGTCTATGCTGGAAGATTTTCGCACAAATGCAAAGGTTATTTATGGTTGCCGAGGTATTTTGGCACCTATAGCTCAGACTACACATGGTCTTGTCTATACAGACCCGATATGGGCTACGTGGACTGCTGGTGCAGGTTGGTTATCGCAATTATTTTACGACTACTGGTTGTTTACTGGGGATATGGATTTTTTAAAAAATAAGGCAATTCCATTCATGAAGGAAATTGCTTTGTTCTACGAGGATTTCCTTGTCGAGGGAGAGGATGGAAAGTTCATGTTCATTCCTTCCCTGTCACCTGAGAATACACCTCCAATACCCAATGCATCACTAGTTACCATAAATGCCACGATGGATATAGCAATTGCGCGGGAAGTACTTGCAAATCTATGCGCCGCATGTAAGTATTTAGGTATTGAAAAGGAAAACGTAAAGATATGGAAGCATATGCTTAGCAAGTTGCCGGAGTATCAAGTAAATGAAGATGGTGCCATTAAAGAATGGATTCACTCTGATTTGCCAGATAATTATCATCATCGTCACCAATCGCATATATATCCTTTGTTTCCCGGCTTTGAGGTGACAGAGGAAACTAACCCGTCGCTTTTTCATGCCATGAAGGTTGCAGTAGAGAAGAGGCTTGTTGTCGGGCTTACCTCGCAAACCGGTTGGTCTCTTGCACATATGGCAAATATCTATGCAAGATTAGGAGATGGGGACGGGGCGATTCAATGTCTTGAGACTATGTGCCGTTCATGCGTTGGAACGAATTTGTTTACCTATCACAACGATTGGCGAAGCCAAGGACTTACCATGTTTTGGGGACACGGCAGCCAGCCTCCTTTTCAGATTGATGCCAATTTTGGTTTAACAGCGGCGATATTTGAGATGTTAGTCTTTTCATCTCCAGGAATTATCAAACTTTTACCTGCCCTACCTTCCAAATGGATAAAAGGGAAGGCTGAAGGCATAACCTGTCGTGGCTGCATCGAAGTTAGCGTAGAGTGGGATATGGATAAAAATGAATTAAAGGCAAGCTTTTTATCCAAGAAAATGCAAGAAATTACAGTAAAATTCCCAAAGGTACCTATGTATATTAAGGTATGTGAAGATATCGAAACATTAAAGAATAATGAAATCCATTCTGACGCTTGTAAAATTTTAGATTCCCCATATGGAGCACAGTATCGTTTGTTGGAATTGCCCGTGAATCGGAAATTAATTCTAACGGTTGAGATGTTATAATGTGAATATAATTAGGACTTACGCAAAAGTTCATGGAACCTTGAAAATCTAACATTTTAAGCAGCAAAGTTTTCGAAGATGATTGTTTTAATGCGATCTTCCCTATAACTTTCTGTATAAATTCACCTTTACTGAACGAAGTATATACTGTAAATACCTTATCTCCGACTTCTATCTCAGAAGCTGATTTGAGGTAATTTACAGTGTCTCCTATAGTATCGAAACCGTGAGATATCCTCGTGTACTCGATAAACATATATAGACAAACACCAGGGTGAAATACCCTTTCGGGAGTTGCTGTTGGTAAGCTTTAACTTCCGATTTTTTGCGGTATAGAGCATAGGGTTTGCGGATTCGGCCGATAATGCCTATTTATCGCATCATGAGATACTATTCCCAAAGTAGCGGTTACACAGCGAGCATTAGGTATATCCACAACTATGAGGTCTATACAGTAAGTAATGATAGCTAATGCGGCACCTTCCTTAAAACGGCTTAGATAATTGCTGTTATTCAATAAACCAAAGAGCTTCTTACTGAAGACGCATTTATTAAAAAACGGCATATGTTGTTTATGCATCTAAACTATCTCCACTCTTGAATTATATATAGATAGTTTGGCATAATTGCGGTTAACATATAGCCGGTAATACCTGTAAAACCGCTATAGAACAACCTTTGCACATAACTCACCTTCTTAAATGTTAGATTTAAGGCATTTATATCGTTTTGCGTAACTTCTGCGTGTAAATGAAAATATGAAAGGGAGATGGGAGAAAAGAAATGCTGATTGACGTGAGAAAGATGGGGCCGTTTATACTTTTGCTTTTATTGATAGTTGCGATCCTTCCAACTCATGCGGCTGCTGAAAAGGGTCCTAATATTGAGGTTGCTTATTTCTATATAGAGGCATGTTCATCGTGTCAATCAAATCGGCAATTTATAGACGCGTTTGAAAGCGATCTACATTCGCTGTACCCTCAAGTAAACGTAGTGATTCATAGATATAATATATTTTATGAGCAAAGCCTTTATGTATATAAAAGTTATATCCAAGCTTACAGCGCTGAAAATATTATATTACCGGCAGTATTTGTCGGAGATACTTATCTTAGTGGTGATAGTGAAATCAAGCAAAAGCTGTTGCCGCTTATAGAATCATATATCAATGGCACCAAAGAGTATAAAGAGATTAAAGTAGATATGCTTGGCCAAGACAAGGTTATAGATAACGAAAAAGAAAGATTTGAGACCTTTACGCCAGTAGGAGTAGCATTGGCTGGATTGCTGGATGGATTCAATCCTTGTGCTGTTTCGATGCTACTGTTCTTTCTGTCGATATTGGTAATGAGCGGTCGCCAAAATAAAGAGCTTTTTCTGGTTGGTATGAGTTACATCATAGGTACTTTCATAGCATACTTTACTATAGGGATAGGATTAGTTAAGGTAGGCGATATATTCAAAGATGCTAAAGCTGTTATGCTGGCCATATATGGTCTGACTATTGCCATGAGTATAATACTGGCATTCTTTAGCTTTCGAGACTACATCAGTATTAAAAAAGGAAATTATGCGCGAATAAGCCTACAGCTTCCACAAAAGATAAGGCATGTTATACAGCGCTATATAAGGGAGAATACGCTGACGCATTTTCTGTATATATCAGTTTTTTTAACTGGTATAGTAGTTTCAGGACTGGAGTTCTTCTGTACTGGGCAGGTCTATTTACCCACAATAGTATATATACTGAGTCAAAGGATTGCGGTAGCCAAGGCATTATCCTATCTGGCCATATATAACCTGGCTTTCGTAATACCACTGATAGCGGTGGTTATTGCCGTGTATATGGGCAAAAAGGTGATGAATCTATCGCGAGTTTTTGTATCTAAGATGCATCTTATCAAGTTGGTGACCGGCTTATTTTTCATTGCTGTGGCTATAGTGATGTTTGCAGAATTATGGGGTATGATATGAAAGGGATAGTAACATTTTTAGATAAAGATCGAATTAAAATCGATGAACGCTCTATTATAGAACTGGATTTTAAAGAAGAATGCATAATAGAGGAAAGTATAAAACTATTTAGAGATAGTGATCCGTGCATAATCCACCGCACTTTTTGTGCCAATAAGATAGGCATGGATATATTAGATGAGGTGAACAGGCAATATCAAGGACAGAAAGAGGTTTGTTTTACGGTAGACGAATTACCTGATTATATGCTAGATAAGATAGATTTACATTCAACGGTGGAATACATAATTATACGGTAAATGCATTTTTTGGACACTATACTTTGCTATTAAGAAATGAGCAAGATTTTCCTATTTACTAGTGGTCGCATAATGATAAAATTAAATTAAACGATGCCATTTAAAAATGGTTTATATATGAAATTGTTTACTTAATATAGTTTGGGAGGACGATCTATGAGCAGGCAAATAGCGTTGGACAATATTAATTTGAGGGCAACATCTCGCTTGGCACATACCGAATACAGCCTGGAATATCACAAAGATTATATACGGCAAAAGATCGGTTCTGAGCCGTCAAGCGTGGATGCCTTGAGGAACTTTTACGATTATTATGGCATTGACTTTCTTTGGCGCACTGATGACGGATTGCATGCTGATTGGAGTCGGTTTGGCCGCTCTACTGATATGGGTCATGCCGAATACGCGTCCGATGGCAGCGATATGCATGCTTCGGTAACATGCCCATTCAAGACGGAAGAAGAGGTATGGGCATTCGATGCTGTGGCCGAATATGGGCTACCTGATTTCGACCAGCAGGTAGAAGCGTATGAACGCATTGTACAAGAAGCCAGAGCTGCATATCCCGATCAGTTGTCTACAGGAGGGTATTATAAGACCATCGTTTCAGGGGCCATACAAGCATTTGGATGGGAAATGCTTCTTATAGGGGCTTCTAATCCGGATAAGATGGAGAAAGTGTTGGATAGTTTCTTTAGGTTTACGCTGTTTCATATGAAAGCGTGGGCCAAGACCAGCGTCGAAGTAATAATACAGCATGACGATTTTGTATGGACCAGCGGTGCATTTATGCACCCTGAATACTACAGACGGGTTATAATACCACGCTATGCCGAGTTGTGGAAGCCGCTGCATGATGCAGGTAAAAAAGTGCTGTTCTGTTCCGATGGTAACTTTACGGAATTTGCCGAAGATATAGTAGAAGCTGGAGCAGATGGCCTTATATTCGAACCGTGCAATGATTTCGGATATATGGCCGAACGATTTGGGCAGACTACAGCATTAGTTGGCAGCTATGTAGATTGCCGCGATATGACTTTCGGCAAATGGGATAAGGTGAAAGCGGATATGGACCGTACCTTTGAGGCAGCTAAGAGGTGTAGGGGTGTAATCTTTGCCGTGGGCAATCATCTGCCGGCTAACGTACCGGATGAAATGATGGATAGGTATCTAGAATATTTGCAAGGGCATTGGTACCGATAAATTATTATTGGGGGTGTTGTGGTTATGGAAGTACCAAAAGAGGACAAAGAGATTTTGCGGCGGTTAGCCGAAGAAGTGGCCGAAATAGCATCGTTGCCCGTTCATAAGGATAAAATAGCTATGTGGAAGCGCCTTAACGGTCTGGAAAGAGTAAAGCCTATGCTATGGATAAATGAGATACCATGGCATGAGATGGATGTGGACGATGAGTTAAAGCTTCAGACCGTTGATCCATTTTGTCGATCTTATGAAGTACAGCTTCGTCAAATTATCTATCAATGGAAGCACATGCGAGGGGATATGGTGGTTGAGCCCGTTATATATTGCCCTTTGGTTATACATGACACCGGGTTTGGCATCGACGAAGATGTGGATGTGATTAGGACCGATGCAGGCAACCCGATTATATCAAGGCACTTTCATCCACAAATTCAAAATGAAGATGACATAGAAAAAATAAGGATGCCTGAGATTACGTACGATGCTCAGACTACCGAGGACAGCTACCAGCGAACGAAGGACATTTTCGATGGTATACTTAAGGTAGAAAAGCGCGGTGCGCCAGGTTTCTGGTTTGCACCGTGGGATGAGTTGATCCGTTGGTGGGGTATACAGGAGGCCATGATGGATATGATATTGCGTCCCGAATTGGTTCATAAAGCCATAGATCGCCTTGTGCAGGCCTATTTATGCCGGCTTGACCAATATGAGGCCATGAATCTGCTGGCATTGAATAATAACAATACGCGAATAGGATCCGGGGGATTGGGATATACCGATGAATTGCCTCAAGCCGATTATGATTCATCTCATATAAGTCCTTTGGACCTGTGGGGATGCAGTACAGCCCAGGTATTTTCGGATGTTTCACCGCAAATGCACGAAGAATTTGCTCTGCAGTATGAGATACGCTGGATGAAACGCTTCGGATTGAATTATTACGGCTGCTGTGAACCCTTGCATAAAAAGATCAATATGCTTAGGAAGATTCCTGATTTGAGAAAGATATCCATGAGCCCATGGGCAGATGTGAAAGAAGGAGCAGCAAACATAGGAAGGGATTTCGTATTCTCCTATAAGCCCAGTCCTGCTATTTTTGCCGTTGATCAATGGAATTTGGAGGCTGCTCGTAAAAGTTTAATCGATGCTATGGAGAAGACAAAGGGCTGTGCGGTGGAGGTTATAATGAAGGATATAAGCACTGTGCGCTATCAGCCGCAGCGTTTATGGGAATGGGCCGAAATGGCTTCTGAGGTAATAGAGGTTTATGCCTAGGGTTTACAGAATGACTTTGTGAACGAGACTGGTTTCCGAAAGTGCTCGGATTATAAAATTATAACATGTATGGAGGAGTTAAAATGGCGAAATTAATGAGCAAAAAGGAATATGAGGAAAGAACGGCATTAACTCGGGACAAACGAATGGCTTGGTGGCGCGAGGCTAGATTTGGTATGTTTATTCATTATGGCTTGTATGCACTGATAGGGCGTAATGAATGGGCCATGTCTTTGGAAAACTACCCTATAGAGGAATATGAGAAACTTGCCAGGGAATTTAATCCGAAACCCGGTGCGCCGCGAGAATGGGCACGCTTAGCTAAGGAAGCCGGGATGAAGTATATGGTGCTCACAACCCGCCATCATGAAGGGTTTTCATTGTGGGATTCTAAAGTAAATCCTTATAATGCGGTACAGATGGGACCCAAAAGGGATATCGTAAAAGAATATGTGGATGCTTGCCGAGAATTTGGGCTGAGAATAGGTTTTTATTTTTCATTAATGGATTGGCATCATACCGACTCATGGCGCTGTGCCTTTGATCCTGATGCACGAAAACGATTTTTAGATTATATACAGGGCATGCTTAGAGAATTAATGACACAGTACGGCAAAATAGATATCTTGTGGTATGATGTTCCCGCTCCGATGGAGCATTGGGAGGGCTGGGATTCGCTTAAAATGAATTTAATGGTTCGCGAGCTTCAGCCTGATATAATAATAAACAACAGGAGCAGACTTGATGAAGATTTTGGTACGCCGGAAGGGCATATTACTGCTATGGATCGTGACTGGGAGGCTTGTATGACATTTAATGACATTAGTTGGGGTTACGTAGATTCGAACCAAGCTAAGCCTTACAGCTATACCCCTCAGCAAATTGTTAAGATGTTGGCGCAGGTTAGTCATGATGGGGGGAATTTGTTGTTGAATATTGGTCCGGCTCCTGATGGCTCAGTGCCTCAAGAAGCAGTAGAACCGTTGACATCTGTCGGAAAATGGTTGGGTCAAAATGGAGAAGCTGCATATGGTAAGCTTGATAAGCTTGATAGAAGTAATCCCAGCGGAGTAGGATCTATTTCCGTAAAAGGGAATAAGGTTTACTATTGGAATTGGATATGGCCTATGCAAGGAGAGATGGCTTTGGGTGGGTTTATGACACCTTAAAATCGGTTCGCATACTTAATACCGGCTTACCGGTTGAATTTGAACAATGTGGACAACGCATCATTTTGCGCGGCCTATCTGATCGATCTCCAGATAAAATACTTGGTATAGCAGTATTGGAGTTGGAGTTTGAAGAAAATCCGAAGTTTGTGCGTTGCAGTATGTATCCGCAGCTTCATGGCGGCTATGACTTCTCAAATATGTTTTAAAAATAAAGTACGGTTTGTGATCCTATCGGGCGCGAGTGGTTTTATGATGAAGAACTCTTGGGAATATACCTGATATGCAGAGTAAGAGGAGTAAATCTTTTACTCGACGTAGGTCCCAATAAGCATGGATTGATGCCTGAACGTTATATAAAAGCATTAATGCGGCTAAGGAAAAATATAGACAACGGTGTTTATAGCAAATAGCTTAAATGATGTTGATGATAGCGAGAACTTAAGTCTGATCTTTGCTGGCTAACATACCGGATGAAATGATGGATAGATATCTAGAATATTTGCAAAGCCACTGGAACAGATAACTATAAAGGAGTATAATAAACGTAAAGGAGAGGATGTTTTGTGAGCAATGTTGATCTGCGTTTTAGGCAGATTCACCTGGATTTTCATACAAGCCCGGATATAGAGGGTATAGGCGATGAATTCGATGCTGAAGAATTCGCATCTACACTGGAAAAAGCCCATGTGGATTCGATAACATGCTTTGCCAGATGCCATCATGGAATGCTTTATTATGATTCCAAAGCATTCCCGGAGAGGGTGCATCCCCACTTGGCCAATAAAAATCTTCTCAAACAACAGATAGAAGCTTGTCATCGCCATAACATACGCGTACCTATATACATAACAGTACAATGGGATCAGTATACTTCTGAAGAGCATCCCGAATGGTTAGCTGTAGACGGCGAAGGTAAACCTTTCGGCAACGCATTGTTTGAGCCTGGCTTTTACAGGAAATTGTGCGTCAATTCGCCCTACAGGGATTTTCTGAAAGCATTTACTCAGGAAATATTGGAAACATTTCCGGTAGACGGCTTATTTTTCGATATAGTGCAGCCGACCCCATGTGTCTGCAAATACTGCCGCGCTGAGATGGAGGCGCTTAATCTGGATCCATCTAGCTTAGAAGACAGGCAGAAATATGGCCAAATGATGATAAATGAATTCAAGCGCGATATGACAGCCTTTATAAGGCAGTTTAACAAAAAATGCACCATATTCTACAACAAAGGCCATGTAGGGCCGGCGCATCGCCCGGTGACAGATGCATATACGCATTTTGAACTGGAGAGTCTGCCTAGCGGTGGCTGGGGCTATCTTCATTTTCCCATTGCGGTACGGTATGCCAGAAATCTGGGGCTGGATTGCATGGGCATGACCGGTAAATTTCATACCTCATGGGGCGATTTTCATTCATTTAAGAATAAAGCGGCATTGGAATTCGAATGCTTTCATATGTTGGCCTTAAATGCCAAATGCAGCATAGGCGATCAGCTGGAACCGAACGGTAGATTATCACAACCCGTTTATGACCTGATAGGCTCGGTATATTCGCAGGTAGAAGCCAAGGAACCATGGTGCGTCGGAGCCAAGGCCGTAACCGATATAGGTGTATTTACTCCCGAAGAATTCGAAGGGGCAAATGATATACGGCTCACGCCATCTATTATGGGGGTGACGCGCATGCTCCAGGAAGCCGGGCACCAATTCGATATAATCGATTCACAGGCGGAATTATCAAAATACAAGGTGTTGGTGTTGCCTGATATCATACCCGTATCCGATGAATTTGCGTCTAAATTGGAGAAATACATAGCAAACGGTGGTGCTATCATAGCATCATTTGAATCAGGTCTCAATGAGAATAAAGATGCGTTTAACCTGAGGCCTTTGGGTGTCAAACTGAAAGGCCAAGCCCCTTACAGCCCTGATTTTATAATCCTGCGAGGCGATATAGGCAAAGGATTGCCGCAAACCGAACATGTCATGTATATGAGAGGATTGGAAGTGGAAGCGACAGAAGGCACTGAAGTATTGGCCGAGACGGCCATACCTTATTTCAACCGTACATGGCAGCATTTTTGTTCGCATAGGCATACGCCGTCATCAGGGTCGATAGGTTACCCTGGCATTTTGAAAAACGGGCGTGCCATATACTTCATGCATCCGATCTTCGCGCAATATGAACAAAATGCCCCGCGTTGGTGCAAACAACTTTTCTTGAACGCATTGGACATACTACTGCCCGAACCGGCTGTGCGCCACAGCGGTCCAAGCACCATGATAGTTGCATTGAACGAGCAAGCCGAGCATAACAGGCTGGTATTGCATCTTTTGCATTATATACCCGAGCGGCGGAGCAGTGACATAGATATAATTGAAGATGTTATACCACTATATAATGTAAAGGTGTCGGTAAAGGTAAACGGTGATGTGAAAGTCGTTACTTGTGTGCCGCAGGGACAAAGCATGGCTTTCGAAGTGAAAGATGGCAGGGTTGAGTTTACTGTGCCTGAGATAAACGGGCATCAGATGGTGGCCTTACAGATGGTTTAGCAGTAATTTATGAGGAGGTTTTTATTATGGCATTGAACAATGAAGAGCGCATGAAATGGTTTACCGAGGCACGGTTCGGCATGTTTATACACTGGGGTATATATGCGATACCAGCCAGAGGTGAATGGATAAAGAGCCAAGAGAGAATCAGCGATGAGGATTATCAGCAATACTTTGAAGAATTCAATCCTGTAAATTACGATCCTGTGAGATGGGCTCGGATAGCCAAAGCGGCAGGGCAAAGATATGTGGTTATGACAAGCAAGCATCATGACGGTTTCTGCCTTTTTGACAGCAAGTTTACTGATTATAAGGCTACAAACACGCCTGCCAAAAAGGACCTTGTAAAAGAATATGTAGATGCATTTCGCAATGAGGGGCTGAAAGTAGGATTTTATTATTCGTTGCTGGATTGGCATCACCCCGATTATCCTGCCTATGGCGATGCACACCACCCCATGAGGGACAATGAAGCATACAAGGGGCAACAACGCGATCTGTCAAAATATATAGACTATATGCATAACCAAGTAAAGGAGCTGCTCACCAACTACGGCGAAATAGACGTTATATGGTTTGATTTTTCGTATGATGATATGAAAGGCGAAACATGGAAAGCTACGGAGTTGGTAAATATGGTGCGCCAGTTGCAACCACGCATCATCATAGATAACCGGTTAGGTGGGAATATAAAGGCTAGAAATCCTGAGATATATGCCGGTGACTTTGCCTCGCCTGAGCAGATTATACCGCCTGAGGGCATTACCGACGAAGACGGTAAACCAATACCATGGGAGGCATGTATAACTCTAAATGATCACTGGGGTTATTGTTCTGCCGATAAAAATTATAAATCGCCCAAGCAGATTATAAGGGCGCTTGTGGAATGCGTAAGCAAAAACGGCAATCTTCTACTCAACGTAGGACCGAATGCCAAGGGCGAGATACCAGAAGAATCTATTTATATATTGGAGCAAGTCGGCAAATGGATGGATAAAAACAGCGACAGCATTTATGGGTGCGGTGCAGCTGCGCTGCCTAAGCCGGAATGGGGGCGTTATACACAAAAGGGTAAACTCGTTTATGCACATATATATGATAAAACAGTAGGCCCTATAAATCTGCGAGGCTTAGGCGGTAAGATAAAGAAGGCCCGCCTATTGTCAGACAGGTCGGAAATCAAGGTACATAAGCCATGGAATGCTACTGAATATCCGGATGATGCCTTTATAGACTTTGCAGGGGCATCACTGCCGGATGAAATAGATACCGTGGTAGAATTGGAGCTTAATTGAGCACATATTTATAAGAAAATTAAGACATAAGGGGGAAACGATGTGGCAAAATACACTATAGGTATCGATTACGGTACCGAATCGGCGAGAGCACTGCTATTAAACCTCGATACAGCAGAAGAAGTGGCGACCGCAGCCATGAACTATCCGCACGGCGTCATGGACGAAAGGCTGCCCAACGGCATGGCCATTCCACCGGATTGGGCGCTGCAGCATCCCGACGATTACATAGAAGTCCTAAAACATATAATACCCGAAGTCATAAAAGGTATCGACAAAGAAGAAGTGATAGGCATAGGCATAGACTTCACTTCATGCACGATATTACCCACCAAAAAAAACGGTACACCGCTTTGCGACATAGATGCATACAAAAATAACCCGCATGCATACGTGAAACTATGGAAACATCATGCCGCACAAGACGAAGCCAACCGCTTGAACGAGATAGCCAGACAACGGGGCGAAAGCTTTCTTGAACGTTACGGCGGCAAGATATCCAGCGAATGGGTGATACCCAAAGTGTGGCAGATACTGAACGAAGCACCCGAGATATACGAGGCTGCCGACAGGATCATGGAAGCCACCGACTGGGTCATCATGATGCTGACCGGTAACGAAAAACGGAACAGTTGCACAGCCGGATACAAAGCCATATGGAGCAAAAAAGAAGGATACCCGTCGAACGAATTCTTCGCAGCCCTTGATCCCAGACTAGAACACATTGTAGACGAAAAACTAAGCCGCGAGCTCTACCCTGTAGGCACAAAAGCAGGAGGCCTGACACAAGCGATGGCACAGATGACCGGGCTAAAACCCGGCATAGCAGTCGCAGTAGGCAACGTAGACGCTCACGTATCAGTACCGGCGATGGGCGTCACATCACCAGGCAAGATGGTCATGATAATGGGCACATCCATATGCCACATGGTATTATCAGAACAAGAAATACACGTACCCGGCATATGCGGAGTAGTAGAAGACGGGATAATACCCGGACTATTCGGATACGAAGCAGGCCAATCAGCCGTAGGAGACATATTCGCATGGTTTGTCGAGAACTGCGTGCCGGCAGACTATCAAGAAGAAGCAAAAACCAGAAATATAAACATACACACGCTGCTTACCGAAAAAGCATCGAAACTCAAACCTGGACAAAGCGGCTTATTAGCCATCGACTGGTGGAACGGCAACAGGAGCATACTAGTAGATGCCGATCTTAGCGGAGTGATACTGGGCATGACACTGCTGACCAAGCCCGAAGAAATATACAGAGCGCTGATAGAAGCCACGGCATACGGAACCAGGACCATAATAGACGACTTCAACGAACACGGCGTATCAGTAGAAGAACTATACGCATGCGGAGGCCTACCCGAAAAGAACAAAATGCTCATGCAAATATACTCCGACGTAAGCGGACTACCTATAAAAGTAGCTAAATCCAGCCAGACACCAGCCTTAGGGGCGGCAATGTTTGGAGCAGTAGCAGCAGGCAAAGAACAAGGGGGTTTCGAGAGCATATTCGAAGCAGCGCGCAAGATACCGAAACTAAAAGACGAAGAATACAAGCCGATAGCCGCCAACGCGGCGATATACGAAAGGCTATATCAAGAATACAAAACGCTGCACGATTACTTTGGCAGAGGAGCCAATGACGTGATGAAGCGCTTGAAGGCCATAAAGAAATCGTACAGCGATGAAAGATAAGGAGGAAAAGATGGACGTACTAACTTCCTTCAAACTCAACGGCCGGGTGGCTATAGTTACCGGCGCTGCCCAAGGCTTGGGTAAAGCTATGGCAGAAGCATTGGCTCAAGCCGGCGCTGATGTGGTGATAGCCGATATAAATATGGAAAATGCTGATTCTGCAGCTCAGGAGCTGCAGCGATTTGGTACCGATATTGTGCCTATGAAAGTCGATGTGACCGATCGAGCACAGGTACAACAGATGATCGATAACGTAGGCAAACGTTGGGGTAGACTGGATATACTTGTTAACAATGCCGGTATTGTCCGAAATGTACCAGCGGAAGAGATGAGCGAAGAAGACTGGCACGATGTTATAAACTTGAACCTTAATGCGGTATTTACGTGTTCACAAATAGCCGGGCGCATGATGATACGTCAAAATGGCGGAAATATAATAAATATAGCTTCCATGTCGGGCATTATAGTAAACAATCCGCAGCCGCAAATCTCGTATAACGTATCCAAGGCCGGAGTAATTATGTTGACTAAATCATTGGCGGCGGAATGGGCCAAGTATAATATACGTGTCAATGCTATAGCGCCAGGTTATATGAAGACGTCCATGACCGAAGAAAATCTAAAAACAGATATGGCAAAACAGTACTGGCTGGGATTAACGCCTATGCAAAGGGCGGGCCTTCCTGAAGAATTAGGTGGTGCTGTAGTATATTTGGCTTCGGATGCTTCCAGCTTTATGACAGGCCATACTGTGGTTATCGACGGTGGTTACACAGTGTGGTAGAAAATTTTTCTTGCCATAACCATGAAGTTGTGGTATAGTTGTATCATGAAAATTGTATACATAATTCGTTAAAGACTATGAAGGGGAGAGTAGCTGTCATATGAGAGCTTACAGAGAGCCGGGCCGAAGCTGAGAACCGGCAGCGCGGTGATAGCGAAAGTAGCCCTGGAGTTGCTGAACTGAAATATAAATATAGAGTAGGTTCAGACGGAAGCGCCCGTTATAAGCGCAGGGTATATTTATATGTACCTGTGGAGGTTGTTGCCGCGAGGCAACAATGAAATTGGGTGGTAACACGAAATATAACCTTTCGTCCCTATAAGGACGGAGGGTTTTATTTATATTAAAATTTAGGAAAGGAGGAAGGTCATTCGAAATAGAATGACCGGCTTTAATGAAAATAACCGGAGCAGAAGCTATCATAAAGTGTTTGGAGGAGCAGGGAGTCGATCTGATATTTGGCTACCCGGGTGGTGCTGTTTTGCCGTTGTATGATGCGCTTTACGGTTCCAATATAACGCATATATTGCCATGCCATGAACAGGCGGCTACGCATGCGGCCGACGGCTACGCCAGAGCCAGCGGCAAGGTAGGGGTGGTATTTGCTACCTCCGGGCCAGGCGCTACCAATACCGTTACTGGTATTGCCAATGCATATATGGATTCAGTGCCGATGGTAGTCTTTACAGGTCAAGTGGCATTATCGCTACTGGGCAAGGATTCTTTCCAAGAGGTGGATATAACAGGCATTACCATGCCGATTACGAAACATAATTATATAGTGAAAGATGCACAGCGTTTGCCAAACATAATAAGGGAGGCTTTTAATATAGCCCGTTCTGGACGACCCGGTCCGGTGCTTATAGATGTGCCTAAAGATATACAGACTACCCTACTGGATTATGAACCCGTGTCGGTAGCTACAGGATACGAAAGTTGTAATATATACAGCAAGACATGTATGGATGAAGATGAGTTAAAAGCAAACATAAACCAGGCTGCACGTCTCCTGTCAGAGGCCAACAGCCCAGTTATATATGCTGGCGGTGGCGTTATAATATCGCGCGCTTATGAAGAACTAAAGGCGTTTGCTGAGAAATTGAAGATTCCGGTGGTTTCTTCCCTTATGGGTCTTGGAGGATTTCCTGCCAACCATCCGCTTTTCCTGGGCCTTGTTGGCATGCATGGCAGCCGTTATGCAAATTATACAGTATCCAACAGTGATGTGCTGATAGCTATAGGGGCGAGATTCAGCGATAGGGTTATAAGCAATGTGCAGCGTTTTGCACCAAATGCTAAGATAATCCATATAGATATAGATCCGGCTGAGATTGGCAAAAATATAAGAGTGGATGTGCCGATAAACGGCGATGTCAAGACAATATTGAAGGAATTATTGGATATGGTGCCCGAAAAAGCTTTCAACGGGTGGAATAAACAGGTGCAGCAATGGAGAGAGCAGTATAGGCTGAAAACAGATTTTGGCCCGGGACGGGTAAAACCTCAATATATCGTTCAGAAGATATATGAATTGACGCAAGGTTTTGGCATAGTGACCACTGAGGTGGGCCAAAATCAGATATGGGCCGCTCAGTATTTCAATTATGCAGAGCCTCGAAGCTTTATCTCATCAGGCGGCTTGGGTACAATGGGGTACGGCTTGCCCGCTGCTATAGGAGCGCAGCTTGCCAGACCCGATAGACGCGTTATAAACGTGGCTGGCGATGGAAGTTTTAAGATGAATTCGAATGAATTAGCGACGGCTGTTAAGTATAAGTTACCCATTGTAGAAGTGATTTTAAATAACCATGCTTTGGGTATGGTAAGGCAATGGCAACGCCTATTCTATCAAGGCCGTTTCTCGCATACGACACTGGGCGTTGATACCGACTTCGTTAAATTGGCGCAGGCGCATGGAGCGGAGGCTTTAAGAATAACCAGGAATGAAGAAGTGGAGGATGCGTTGAGGCATGCTTTGTCTATCACCGACCGGCCCACGCTTATAGAATGCGATATAGACAACGATGAAAAGGCATATCCTATGGTGGCACCGGGCGCAGGTATAGACGAAATAATAGATGAATAAAAAAATTTCTCCAATCTAACATATTCTAGGACAGGATGTTATATCTATATTAATAGGAAAATGTGGATTGGAGGAGAAATAATATGCCGCTGGAATTTTTGCGCAGTACTATAAAAACAGGTCAGTTAATAGCTACAGCATCGACCGAATCGGTGGTAGAAGGGGATATAATAGTATCCGATATGAGACCGGACATAGCGAGGGTGCTATGGATAGACGGAACGGTAAACATAAGCAGCAGCGAAGTTATCCAGGATAAGGTGATGATCGAAGGGGCTATAGATTTCGATATAATATATGTGCCCGAGGGAGAAGACGGATTACCGCAAAATATGGAGGGGAGCATATCGTTCAACCAATATATGGATGTACTCGGCGCTAAGCCAAAGGCAAGCTGTGATTTGAACGTTAGGCTTCAGTATATCGATTATACTTTGCTAAATGGCCGTAAATTGGATGTGAAAGCCATAGTGGCCATTGACGCCAATATTATAGACGAAATCCAATTGGATATTGCTTCGGATGTAAGTGGCCTTAGCGATATAGAAGTCCAAAGGCAGGGTATATCCTTGACAAAAGTGGTAGGCAGCGGTTCGTCGCAGGTTTTGCTTCGCCAGGGCGTGGAGCTTCCGGATGATAAGCCTTCTATAAAGGAACTGATATATTATAATATAAAGCCCTTGATAAGTGACTTTACTGTGCTGGATAACAGGGTAAACATTAATGGCATTTTGCATATATTCGCTCTGTATGTTACAGAAGAACAGGATGATCTGATAGAAAATATAGAGGATGACATTGAATTCGAGCATACAATAGATGTGCCTGGAGCATATGTAGGTCTAGACTGTCTGCCCAAAGCGGAAGTAAGCGATATATCGGTGGATATAAAAGAGAATCCGCTGGGGGAAATGCGCATTATAAATCTGGAAACCATGTTGGACTTAAAAGTATCGCTCTTTGAAAAAGACGAGATGGAATTTATAAGTGACATGTATGCTGTAACCGCGGCTCTCAAGACTGAGACGAAAGAGATAAAGCCGATGGAATATCTGGGCTCTGGACGATCTGAAGTCTCATTTAAGGGAATTGCGGCCATATCAGCGGGTCCCGAGGTAGATAAGCTTTATGCCGTCAAAGGCGATGCATTGATATCTGAATGCAGCGTAGAGGACGGCAATATAAATTTAGAAGGATTCGTTAAAGTTGAAGGCCTGTATTCTGCGGCTTATTCCCAACAACTTGTGCATAGTTTTACTCAGGAGATACCGTTTAAGGCGTCTATGAGTATGGACGGCATAAAATCTGACAGCGTTATAAAACTAGATACATTGGTGAAAAACATGACTTACAGCCTTATATCTGCCGATTCGGTGGAGATAAATGGCCAGATTGTTCTGGACGCAGCTATATGGGGCTCAACGCCGGTAAGGGTTATAGTGGATGCACAGGTTTCGGAGGAACCGCCGGAGAAGCCTACCGGAATAATAATTTACTTCGCACAACCAGGCGATACGCTGTGGTCTGTAGCCAAACGCTACAGCACCACTATTGAGAGACTGAGGGCGCTTAATGAATTGGATGATGAAACCGATGTGACTGCAGGCAGCAAGCTCATCATATATAATAATATAGCAGTTTAGATTACAGGCTCTGTATGCTTGGTCATACAGAGCCTATGGCATACACTGGACGGAGTATAAACAAGCCGAAAATATGGACAAGCTGTTGGACTTAGTGTAATTATGCGGTATAATAATAGCAGAACGATTGCAAGGAGAATAATATGCCGCTTAAATATATACTTTGTATAGTATTGACCGTCAGCATGATTATAATAACAGCCGGCTGTTCGTGGCTGTCTCCGACGCCACGGCAACCCGAAGCTCAATCCGAACCGCAGCCGCAACCTGAACAGCAGCCCGTTCAACCTAAGCCAGAACCTTTGCCGCCTCCTCCTCCGGATAAGGACCTGAAACTTGTTGCGGCAGGGGATATAATGCTGTCAGCCAACAGGGCCGCCGGTATACGGATGGCAGAGCATGGCTATAAATACCCGTTTGAAGATGTGAAGGATAAATTCACAGCCGGCGATATAGCATTTGCCAATATGGAAAGCCCCATATCTACGACGGGCAAAAAACTACCTGGAAAAGGCATAACATTTCGCACCGATCCAATTGTGCTGGATGGCTTAAAATATGCCGGCATAGATATAGTGTCGCTGGCGAATAACCATATATTGGATTACGATGATCCGGCATTGCTGGATACATTGCGCTTGTTGGATGAAGCGGATATATACAGGGTAGGGGCCGGCAAAAATATAGGAGAAGCCAGAAGTCCTGCCGTTATAGAAAAGAACGGCTTAAGAGTGGCATTTTTAGCTTATAGCGACATGGCCGATATATACTTCAGCAATGCATATAAAAAGGTATTTGCCGCTGCCGATGATAAGCCCGGAGTTGCGCCTACTGACATTGATATGATACTGGAGGATGTAAGAGCGGTAAGACCACAGGTTGACATAGTAATCGTATCTTTGCATTGGGGTGTAGAGGACAGCAATGACACTACATCTCAACAAAAGGAAATGGCCCACAGCATTATAGATGCCGGGGCAGATGCTATATTGGGGCACCATCCGCATGTACTGCAGGGGGTGGAAATATATAACGGCAAGCCTATAGTTTATAGTTTGGGCAATTTCATATTCGATCAATTGAAGGAGAATAATAAACAATCCATGATACTGGAGATGGACTTTACCAATGATAAATGGACAGCAGCTAAGGCATATCCTATCTATATGCAAGAGAAAGGTCATCCTGTTATAGCCTCCGGCTCAAAAAAGGATGAGATATTGAATAAGATTGCTGAATTATCACAGGATATGGGAACTAAGACTGAGATAACCGAGGATAGCGTTATATTCGATATTGATAAACAATAGAAGAGGATGTCGACTTGTTAATACTAGATTCTATACAAAGCATACTACCTATAATTATAATGATAGCTGTCGGTTATGTGCTAACGCGCAAAGGCTGGTTTAATACAGATACTTCGAATCTATTCTCTAAGCTGGTTACCTCGGTGGCTTTACCGCCTTATATGATCTACAATATCATGAGCACTTATACAAAGGATAAGCTTATAGAGGCAGGACCGGGGCTGATAGTGCCTTTTGCTTCTATAGCTGCTGCATATCTGCTAAGCATGGGGATTTCTGTCGTTTTCAAGATAAAGGAACAGAGGCGGGGGGCATTTCAGTCCATGTTTGCCTTATCAAATACGATTTTTGTCGGCTTGCCTATATGTTTAGCGCTTTTTGGAGAACAAAGCACACCGTATGTGCTGCTATATTATATAGCCAATACGACTATATTTTGGACCATAGGCGTATATGGGATTAGCTGTGATGGGCAACAAACTAAGACGTCCATTTTCAATATAAATACTATAAAACGCATATTCTCTCCGCCGCTGATCGCCTTTATTCTGGCGGTGATTTTGGTTTTGTTGGACGTGCAATTACCACCCTTCATTATGGATACTTGCAGATATATAGGCAATCTTACAACGCCTATGGCCATGCTTTTTATAGGCATCGTTATAGCTACTACGGGCATAAAGGGCGTAAAGATAGATGCGGATATCATAATGCTTATGGCAGGGAGATTTATTATTACACCTATTATCACGCTTTTGTTGTCGTATTTTCTGCCTATGCCGGATTTGATGAGAAAGGTATTTGTTATAATGGCGGCCATGCCGGCTATGGGGCAGACGCCTATACTATGCAAATCATATGATGCTGATTATCAATATGCCGCTGCTGTTGTTACGTTGACTACCATAATCAGCATGATAGCTATACCGCTTTATATGGTTTTTATGGCGTAAGTTTATATACGCTTGCGCACAAGCGTTATTATATTAAATTTGAAGGAGAAGAGAAATATGTATAAGATCACAATAGACCCGGGTATTTGCAGCTTTCCGATTATAGTTAAGGCTGAATCGGATGATATGCAGCACGTTAAACTGCACATCTCAACAGGTTGCTCAAGCATACAGCAGGCTGCGAAAGAGCTCACGGAAGTGGATGCTTACAAAGAGATATTCGTAAAACCGGATCAATCGACGACATATCAGGTTTTATCCAAATATGTGCCGCATCCCAGTTGTCCGGTTTACACAGGTATTTTAAAAGCTATTGAAGTAGCCGCAGGACTGGCATTGCCAAAAGATGCTACTATAAGAGTCGAAAAAATGGATTAAGTAGTTTATCTCATGTTTTAGGCTGGCGGTTATTTATTTCACCGCCGGCCTGTTATTGCGCCTTGCGCATGGTAGAAAATGAAAATCCTGTATATTTGTACGGGAGACTATCGTATAAAATAAAAAATGTACAAAAGAAGCGTTCACATAGGGATTGAAGAAAAACTTAAATGAACAGCTTCAAGCGGGGCAAAAAAGACCACATAAGAGTTTATATACTCCTGTGTGGTCTTTTTAATACTCAGCTAATTTTGTCCCAATAATTCTATAATCAATAGTTTATCTGCAATATCCTTAATAAAATGAGGAATTTCCTCTATATGTTGTGCAATAGCTTTAGCTTTTCCTGGCTTTGAAGAAATATGATATTTTTCAGAAATATTTTGTTCCATTGAAGTATAATCATCTATTGCTGTACGCAAATAGGATTCAAAGTCTTTACCGAAGTATGCATAATCGGCTCGAACGATACAATTTTCAGTTTCTGTATCCCATTCTTCTTCGCAAAAGATGCCATTAAACACATCCCTAGTCTTTGATGCATTCTTGTCACAATCAAATATGGCATAACAATTGTAACCGTATGCTTTAAATAACCTCCAGTACAAGGGGATTGCGTCCTTACCGCGACAATTAACAATTTCAGTTCCATGTTCAGCTAAAGAATACCCACTACGTTTTAAATACACTGGCAGAGCAAAATATTCAGTAGCTCCCTCAACTAAAATGATTGTTTCTGCAAACATTCCTTTTAACTGGTCTGAAAATAGTTTTGTTGAGTAAAAATCAACTATGTTTTCTGGTGACACACAATTCTCTGGAACACCTGACCCTATACAAAAATCGCAAAGTTGTTGAGCAGATAGTTGTATTGCTTTAGTAACCCCACCCTCTTTATGTACTCGCACAAGTCCGTCCAAATATTCCGCATCAATGAATTCTGATGAGTGCGTTGAAATGATTACTTGAATACCACTGGAACACATATCGACAACATATTCTTTTAACCATCTTTGAGCTAAGGGATGGAGATGAGCTTCTGGTTCTTCAATAATCAACACAAAATTTTCACCAGTGAATACTTCCATATATGCTTTAACAAAAGCCATTAATAAGACTTGTTGTTCACCAGTGCCGAATTCTTCAAATCCACGAATATTATCTCCCTCTTTTGCATAGATCCGAAGTGACTTTGCATAATTGTTTGGATCATAGGCTGAAAAATCCACAGCCAATGAATGAACAAAACCTTTTACTGCCCCCTTTAGTGCCTCAGAAAATCGATTAAAAAAACCAGAGAATTCATCAGTCTGTTCAAAGGATGCTGTAATTTGATTAAAGGCTTGTGATAATTCATCCTTGTGTTCTGTACTTAAGGCTTCATGTATTTTCTTTGAAAACTTGCTTAACAAAGAGTAGCTACTACTATAATTAAAAGCACTCTGGATATTTCTTTCAGCATCAATCAAGTAAGATTGACAAGCGGAACGCTGTTCGTTTGTGGGATATATTTTATTTCCACTGCCATCGTGCAAAAGATTATTATTAGCCTGTCCATTATAACCATAACTTACAGCTATAATGTCATGTCCATTTCCTCTATTATCATAAAATAAAGGCTCAGTAAATTTAGCAGTAATATGTGCGGTAGGATATTCACTTTGATTACGTTTAAAGTAATCACTTTCCAACATCTCAATATAAGTTGGATATCTTTCACCAAGTAATCTATTTATAGCTGATAATATATTAGATTTTCCTGCGTTATTCGGTCCGAATAGGACAAGTGGCTTATTTTGAGGAAGTTTAAGAGCCACTCTTTCTATCGACCGATAATGTTTAATTAAAATTGCTTCTAACCTCAACGCTTCACCCCCTAAAGCAAATCACTCTGTCAAAACTTCTTTAATAATCTGAGCCATCTGTTTGTTGTTTAACTGATCACGGAAATAAATAGTGTATCCATCTTTCGAGAGCATATCAAAGAATATACGAGCACAATCAATTTTTACTTTTTCTGTACCGCGTAAGTCGGATTTATTTTCAACGTCTTTTGTTTCGACTACAATGTTAAGCTCTTTCTCACCAGAAGTCCTTCTTACAACATACATGAAGTCTGGACTGTACATTCCACCGGTAATAGTCGGTATGGCAATGCTGCTACGTGGAATTTTTCCATATACAATGACTTCTTCGATGTCCGACATAATATTCTTTTGTTCCAACGGTGAATCATAAGCGAAAGCATCATATAAATACTTCTCACTTGGAGTTCCCGGAGCTATCTTTGTACCAATACGTCCCTGTGCAATATCTTCACGTGGAGAACCGTCTGAATAGGTGAGTGCTGTTGCACCAACAGGCGTATTACTTTTTGCATAATGGAATCGACCTTGCAAATTATTGCTTCTCCAGTCATGAAACTGTTGGATAAACATGCTGACAGAATTTTCATTAATATGTTCTGGATTAATAGTTCCATTCCTCTTTACATACTCACACAATGCCTCATGCAATACTTTAATTGGAATGTTTGTAGCTTTTGTAATCCTCTTAAGAAATTCATTGTAGGGAATAGGTTTGGATACTATATATTGAGCACCTGTATCTGAAACAATCGTCATCTGTGAGCCATCGCTCTTAACGATGTCTCTGGAACTAGTCATGACAACGTCTGTAAAAACACCTGGTTTTTCCAGTAATGATAAAACAACCTTAGCCATATCAGCATCCAAATCATCATCATAGAAAAGTAGGTATCGTTGATTGATTGCTTCCCATAATTCGCGTATTTCACTGTAAACAGCTTTACGAATTTTTACAGGTTTTGTTTTTGCTACATTTCGGTCTTTTACCTTACCTGAAGACAATCCTGTAGCAAAGTCCGGATATTCTGCAAAGAAGGCGTCCTTTGTATCGGGTTTTATATTTAATCGCCTGTCTATGTAATGTTTATCATATAGCGCATCAAAAAGCTCATCTGAAGTCATGCCGAGTTTCTTAGCCACTTGTTCCAATCTTTCTTCGCTAATAGAAGAAGCTTGTGAAATTTCTCCGTTTATTTGGTCTATTAATCGTTTAGCAAAGTCTGCCTCTGTGAAGTCGACAATATAATTAAGCTGGAATTCTTCATTGGAGATTCGATTACCATTCTCATCTACAGGTAGTCGTAAACCTCGCCCAACCTCTTGCAGTTTACTGTTTTCACTTCCACTAGAACGCAGTTTAGCTATCGTAAATACATTAGGATTATCCCAGCCCTCTTTAAGTGTCCATTTTGAAAATAGAAAACGTAAAGTGTTATAGCTACCGTCTTTATTCTTAAAAGAGAGAAGCTGCTTTTTCCCATGAAGGATGGTTTCTACTTCTTTTGCTATATCTTCATCCGAATCGCTATTGTCTTGTGAAAAATAGCCTGCATGGCAAGCAGAAATATCTGCAAGACTTGCTTCCAGATATGCCCGATATTCTGTATCATGCTCACCGAGGGTAGATAGAACCGATTCTATCCGTTCCTTAAGCAATCTCTCAAAAGCTTGTAATAGATAAGGGGTTTTACCTTCCTCGTTTGGTCGGTATGATGATATATCATCGATAAAGAATAATGCCAATGTCTTGATCTTGAAATTGCGACCGCAAAAGTTTGTTTTTTCTGTTTCAAAATGGCGCTCAAGGGCAAGACGCATCATCTGCTCTTGATAAGAAGTCATATAGATATCCACATTCAATTCCTCACCAGTTGACTTTTGAATACCATTAGAAAACTCAACTGTTGATTTGCCAATAGCATGAACCGCAATTCCCTCAAAAGCTTCATTAATGATAGATAGTGAATCTCCAATTTTAAGAGTAAATGTTCTAGTCGATTCATCACGCTTTTTATACTGAAAGGTAATAGAATCCTTGCTTGTGATGGAAGTGATTTTCACCTTTTCTTCACGCTTAGATACTGGTTCAAAATGCTCCTTTGTTACTCCCTTTATCAAATTTTGATTAAAAGACTCACAGGCATTCAAATCATAGAGTAGGTTTTGGTAGTCTTTTACGGTTATTTTGTTTTTTCCACGTCCACTTGTAGTTTCAGGGAAGGTAGCACCAAAGCGTATAATACACTGTGGTTTTATTTCATCAACGATAACCTTAAATGCCTTCTGGTCACGAGAAAATCTGTGTGGCTCATCAATAATAACAACAGGGTTTGTTGCACGAATAGCATCAAGTGGTCTATAAAAACCTTCTACTCCATAATCATAATCGTCACGGCTAAGCATACCATTTGATCGGACAACAAGTAGTTGCATATTAACTAATAATACATAAATCTTCTTCGTGTTCTGGCAAGAACCTTTTACAAAGTCGCTCACAACACTCGGGAAATAGGAGCGCCCTTTTTTCTTGTTTTTTGGCGCTTCTAGTACTCCAACCTCAATTTCTGTACCATAGCCACAAACATCGGAAAAATGTCGCTTTACATATTCATCACGCAAAAACTGTGCTGTTCCCGCTTTAATCGCAAGTGAAGGTACAGCGATAATAAACTTATTAAGTCCGTAACGTTTATGAAGCTCATATATAGTATGTGTATAAACGTAAGTCTTTCCTGTACCAGTTTCCATTTTAATATCAATATTCAAGCAGTCACCAATAGGCATACTGCTTCGATATTCTGCAGGTATATTTTTTTGAATTTCTCTAATGTTTGCAGCTAGTTTAGGATCAGAAAGAGAAATACTTGGATTTTCATAAAATTGTACAGGAGAAGTTATCTGTACCCCATTCAAAGCAGCACTTATTGCATCTACAGCTTTTTCCTGGTGTGGTAATCCTCGTTGTAGGATAAGTTCCATAACATACCCTCCAATCAATAACGGATATCGAAGTTGATACGCAAGTTTTTCTCTGTATCCTTCAACCGTTTCAGATTAATTTTCAAAGCTTCAATTTCCGTCCATGTAAAACTATAACCGAATAACACTACATTCTCTGGATTAAAGCTACCGTCAGTTTCATATTTTACAACAATGGCTTCAATCGCCTTATTAGACAATTCCGGCTCAATTAGATAAAGATGTTTTCCTATATAGTATCCATTGTATCCCGCAAAGTTTAACTCCTCAGCATCTGCTGTAAGTCCATATCCATCTCTAACGAACCATGTGGCAAGGACGGTAGGTTTTCCAAATTCACTAAGAAGGTTTTTGTCAGCAAATAATTTATTCTCGTTAGGGTCAAACTTTTCAAGTTTGTCTAGAGTATCGTCAGCTGGCTCTACAAGTGTAAAGTGCTTAAAGCCAAGGTCTGCTGTTGTGTCTGGATATTTTTCCTTTATAGCTTTTGCTGCCCTAATAATGCGTTCCAAACCAATCTGATCAAGTGTATGAGGACGCCCATTTTCATCTAACATCTTTATAACATTTTTCCACTTTTCCTTTTCACTACTAGAAGCATTTGCAAAAAGATAATCAAGGTTTTCAGGCAATTGTATCATTATAAATTTACACTTATATCCTAATGAAAATTGGAGTGCAGAATGTGCCGTAGTTGCAGAACCGCTAAAGAAATCCAAAATAATATCACCGTCTTTAACATTAGCTAAACTTATTATTGCATCAATTAATTGTGTTGGTTTGGGATTACTAAAAGCATTTTTAAATCCAAATAGCTCGGTTAATTCATCGCTAGCTTTTTGATTGCTCCCATAATTTTCATGAATCCACCAATTAGTAGCACATTGCCCCTCTGCCTGCCTTTCAGTTTTGAAATATTTCTTTCGAGGCATTCCATCGCCACCACGTGGAAAATATATTCTATTGTCGTTTAAAAGAGATGTATATGTATCAAAGTCTCCCATCCATTCTTCATTAAGTTCAATCCCAGTTGGAGTAATAATAGTGTATCTAGTGCCAGATTGATCAGAACCTGCTTTCCAAGGTTTTGAAGCCCAATCACCACGTGGGTCATTATCAGGATTTGAAAATTCTCCTGTAAGTGCGACTTTACCAACGCCTACATCTTTAAGGTATTGACAATTTCTAGAGTATACAAGAATGTGTTCAGCAACAATTCCTATTAATTTAGTTTTATCATTCGGTTGATTATGTCGTCTTCTCCAATGAATGTGGCCTTCAAAATTCTCTTCCCCAAACACGTCATCACAAATAAGCCTTAGATTTGCTTGTTCATTATCATCTATTGAGATAAAAACCACACCGTCATCCTTAAGCAAATCCCTAGCCAGTAAAAGACGTGGGTACATAAACATTAACCACGCAGAATGAGAAGCCGAACCACGTTTTGTTAAGTCTAAAATGCGTTGTGCCTGTTCTTCGCTAATACTTAGTTTTTCCGAAAGCTCTTCCACAGTAAAATTGAACTGATCATTATACACAAATCCATCTGTTCCAGTGTTATAAGGAGGATCAATATAAATACATTTAACTTGACGTGAATAGGACTTCAAGAGATGCTTTAATCCATCAAGGTTATCTCCGCTTATGTAGATATTTTCACTGTTCATATTTTCTGGTTTTGAGTTATGTTCCTCGTCTGGTACGACAACTGTTGTAGTATCGATTGAAGCCAGCAATCGAGCATAATTTTTACCCAAAAACTTGAGTTCATAACCCTCTCCTGTTACAGCAATCTTATCACTTAAAAATTCTTTAAACCGTTCAATATCAAAGGACCCATCTGCCCTAAAGCATGAAGGAAAATTTTCTTTTAGCACAGCCATTTCTCGACTGTTCGGTGCTGCACTATCATTGGCATTCATAATATCCTTAATCATTGTTATCATTCACCTTGCCTTTCTCAATTTTATCAGGTACAAACTCTAAAATATCACAAATGTCACATTCTAAAGCTGTGCATATTTTTTGAAGTATTTCTGTATTTACATTTTCGTTTCTTCCAAGCTTTGTGATAGTTGCCGAGCTAACACTGGAAAGGCGTTGCAAATCTTTCTTTTTCATATTCTTATCAATTAGCAGCTTCCATAGCTTGTTATAATGTATTGCCATTTTTGCACCTCCCACAAATATATTAATAATTATATCACAAAAACACACTATAAACAGTATAAATTTTTAATCTCGCATCAATTTTCACACACATGCAATCGTCAACGAAATTTTGAGCCACGCGCTAGCGAAATTTTGAGCCACATTTGCAGGCTTTAAAAGCAAATCTTGCAAAATAGCTCATTTTATTTCTCTTCTTGAGCCTGGGGCAGTCTAAGCAATCGAGAACCACGATTTCATCGGGGGAGCCAGTCGGGTAAAAAGCGGGAGGGATAAATTCCCCAAAGACTGACCCGTTAAGCCTTTATGCTCACGCTTTTTACCGGCTCTTGACAAGGCCAGGTCCCAAAAGGATATAATATTTTAAACGAGGGCTAGGCTATTTGGATTTTTGCTTCCCTTCCGTCGCCTTCGGTACTTTTGGGATATCCCTTTGGGTAGTCTTGTCAAGAGGACTGGTGACTCCTGAGCATCGGACATTGACTCTATCCTTGCTTGGCTGCTCTTTGCTGCTTGAATCGGTATGATATACCGTTCATGTTGAGTATATGAGCCCTAAAGGTTAAGCGGTCTACTAGTGCTGCCGTCAGCATGGTATCTTGAAAGAATTCTACCCAGCGGGAAAACTCCAGATTAGTGGTTATCATTACGCTGGCTCTCTCTGACCGTTCGGATAAAACCTGAAATAAAAGCTCCGAATGATGCTTATTGAAGCTCAGGTAAGAAAGCTCGTCAAGTATGAGAAGATCAATTATTGCCAGTTGCTTATCTATCTTGCTTAAGCGATGGTACTCCTGAGCTTCGGCCAGCTCATTGGCTAATTGAGCCGCTGTATAAAATTTAACTTTGTATCCAGCTTTGCATATTCTCATGCCTAAACCAATGGCCAAATGCGATTTGCCAGTACCTGGATTGCCTATCATAATGACATTTTCCTGATTTGCTACAAAATCATCGATGGCCAGCTGCCAGACTAGTGCTTCTTCGACATGCTCCAGCGCTTTGAAGTCAAACTCATCCAGCGATTTAGCGAGTGGAAAGCCTGCTGCTTTAATTCTGCGCTTTAGCTGGTTTTTCTGGCGTGTAGCCGCCTCGTTGGCCAATAACTCGCATAAGAAATCTTCATAGCCCATGCCATCCTCTGTGGCGCGACGCATAATCGGCTCGTATTTGGCTATGGTAGGCAGGCGAAGCTGCTTGGCATATAGGCGTATAAGCTCCTTTTTTGAATTTATCTCATTCATGGTTCTTATCACCTCCTGCCAAGAGCACGTCATAAGCGCTCAACGATACCTCTTTAACCGATACATCGGTTGGGAAGGGTATAACATTATCCACGGCAACATTATCCTCATTATCGGTTAATCTGCTCCTTAAAAGTTCAATGGTGGGCGATGATATATCCAATGCTTTGATCTCTTTTAGTATGCGTTCTATGCCATAGTCTACCACCAGCCTGAGCAGTTTCACCATATCGCGGTTACCTGATGGCAATCTTTGACCCCATTGGAGTATTTCCTGAGGTATATTGGCTTGCTTAACTGGTTTAGCATTCAACACCGCTCTGGGACGCTTCTCCAAAAGGTCAATGTAATGGCTCAACCGATACTGAACAGTGTTTGCTGTATAACTCCTGGGATAGGCAGCCACCTGCTCATTATGATAATATATCCTGACCGTTGTGCCGTATCCTTTGACGGTGACGTTCTTGCCCACCAGGTGAAGAGGGACTGAATACTGGCTGCCGTCAAAGCGTACTATGCCAAATTCATTTACACTGGCAGTAACCTGAATGGCCGTATCAAAGGGGTATAAAGGCAACGGTATCAAGCTGGCTCGTTCGATCTCATAGTCTTCACCCACCGTTTGAGAACGACCCCTTATGGTATGCGAGCGGTACTTTATGCATCTATCCAGTATTGTCTGATTTAGCGCTTCTATGCTGTCCACATGTGGAAGAGGCACCAGTACATTGCGGCGGATATATCCTACCAAGCCTTCTACAAGTCCTTTTTCATGACCTTCTGCCAGGTTGCAGTACTCGGCTGCAAAGGCATAATGGGCCTTCAACGCCATAAAACGTTGCTGCTCTTTAGCTACATGGGTACCCCAACCTTCTTTCACAGCAAGCCGAGAATTATCGAAGATCTCCTTTCTTGCTACGCCGCCGAAGTATTCAAAGCCGGCTCTATGGCCTTCCAAGAAAGATTCTTCATTCTCCCTGGCAAAAGCCATGACAAAGATATCACAGCTAAAGCACAAGCGCATACAGAACAAATGTGCGGTTTGTTTTATGCCTTTTATATATACCTTAGCCGCTCCCCAATCCACTTGGACCGCTTCACCGGGTTCAAAGGATAAAGGAATATAGGCGTTATTGGCGTTTTGCCGCAGTTGCTGGACATACCGCCTTACAGTAGACTCCCCGCCCGTAAACCCTTTTTCCTCTACCAAACGGTCATAAATCCTTTTTGCCGTATGCTGCTGCTTTTTGACGTTCTCTTGTTTATCCTGTTCTAAACAGGAATGGATAAACTCGATTACTTCAGTGGTTAGTACCGGAGCAATCCTTCCTTGGTAAGATTTGCGTTGCCCAGGTATACAGGCACCTTGGCAATACTTTTTGACGGTATTACGTGAGATGCCTAAACGTCTGGCAATCTCTCTTTGCGAGCAATGCTCTACAGCATAAAGCCGACGAATTTCTTGATATAGATCCACTTCAATTGTCACACTCCTTAGCCTCCTGTATCATAAGTTTTTCATGTCTATAATACAGGATTTTTAGTCTTTAGTGGATCAAAAATTCGTTAGCGTTTAACCCATTTTTGGCTCACTTTTATTATAGCTTTTATATATTAGGCGTTAATCCATTTGATCAGCCAGGGGTTGAGGCGTATAAGAACAATATGTTTAAAGCCCTTGGCAAACAAATATAAACCAATTAAGGAGCAGAAACGATGATGAAGAAGATAAGAGTAGGTATAGCGGGTACAGGTTATACAATTGGAATTGCGGGCGCGCATGTAAATACATATTTAGCAAATCCGAATGTAGGGTTGTTAGCCCTCTATGATATAGTGCCGGGTAGAGCCCAAGAGTGGGCTGAGAGAAGAGGCTTAAAGGGAGTCGCTATATGCGGTTCTTATGAAGAATTGCTGGACTCAGTGGATGCGGTAAGCATATGTACGCCCAATAATGCACATGCGGACCTATCTATTAAAGCATTGGAAGCCGGTAAACATGTCTTGTGCGAAAAGCCCATCAGCAATACTGTGGAAGGTGCGGAAAGAATGGTGGCATGTGCCGAAAAGCATCCTGAATTGGTAAATATGACTGGTTTTTGCTATAGAGGAATTCCGGCTATCGCATATATGAAGCATATTATCGATGAAGGTAAGATCGGCAAGATATTCGGTTGTACTCACCAGTTGGGCGGGGGTCGCATAGCAAATCCGGAGGATGTTTTGCTGGAATGGAGAATGCAGAAAGATTTATCCGGTCCAGGTGCACTGGCTGACTTTGGTTCCCATATGCTGGATTTAACGGATTATCTGTTGAGGGGGACAGAAGGAGAGATTAGGGAAGTGACTTCTCTGCTTACGACTTCTATTAAAGAGAGGAACTTGATCGGTGCTGAAGGCAAAGGGCCGGTTACTAACGATGATACCGCTGCTTTTTCAGTGAAGATGGAAAATGGAGCCGTATCCACGTTTTTTTCAAACCGATTGGGAATCTCGAACTATAGGTGGGAGATCATCGGAGAAGGCGGGATGCTCATATATGATGGGAATGATAATAAAGTTCGAATAAATTTAAAAGACAAGAAAGCCTCCTTCGGGCCGAAGTTTGAAGAAGTTGAGGTGCCAGAAGAGTTTAGAGTAGCAAATAGATTTAATGAGGAAATCGATGAATTTATCGGCAATATATTGAGTGGTAGGCATTCTGAACGCGATTTTAAGAGAGGGCTTTATATTGAAAGGATATTGGATGCCCTGGAGAGATCAGCAGAAGAGGGAATAACAATTAAATTATAGAAGGAGATGATACCATGAAGATAGGTTTTATTACTAATAGTTTAAGTGGACAAGGGTTAAAGAATTTGGATGAGATCGCGGATTGGGGCATAGAAAATGGATTTGCCGATTTGGAAATCGGCCCTTCTATTTCATTGGAAGAAGAGGTTTTCAGCAGAATAAAGGAAGCTCGAAAGATAAATATATCGGCATTGATTTATTGCAGGAATTTCCTCGATGAAGATGAACGGGTAGCCCAGGAGCATCAGATGAATTTAAAAAAGAGGATAGAATTTGCCGGGCGTTTGGGTATTCAAAAAGTAATTTGTTCTACCGGTGTAACCAAGGAGGCGTTTCAAGGTATCAGATATGAGCCTGAAAAGAGCGTTGAAGCCGTAGTTGAATTGCTTAAAACCTTTATTGAACTGGCTGAAAAGAACAATGTGAGACTATGTATCGAAAACTGTCCTATGATGGGTAATATAGCGTTATCTCCAGATATATGGAAAGCATTGTTCGATAAATTGGATTCGGACAAAGTAGGATTGGCATATGATCCGTCGCACATGGTTTGGCAAATGATGAATCCTTATGAACCTATAAAAGAGTTCGGGCATAAGGTCTTCCATGTTCATGGGAAGGATACCGAGATAATGTATAATAGCCTGAATAGAGCAGAAATTTTGAGCAATCAACAGTGGTGGAGATATGGGCTGCCGGGGCTGGGGGATATTCAATGGGGTAGGATCATAGCCAACTTGGATGAGATAGGATATGACGGTACCATCAGTATAGAACATGAAGATCCCGTGTGGGAAGGTAGTTTTGATAAAGTCAAAAAAGGAATTTTAAAAGCTAAGAAGCATATTGAGCAATTCATCGATTGATGGAAACGAAAGGGGATATAAAAAATGCATTTAGGGTGCCATGCTGTATTATTTAGAGACAGGATAAAAAGCGAAACCGAGAACATTACCAAAGGATTATCGGAAACGGGTTTTGAGGGTTCTGAAATTGGGTCAAGATTTTTCGGGACGGATGAAAAACAAAAGCTCTTAATGCTGCTGGACAAATATAACTATCAAAAGGCAAAAGCCTTTTTAGACAGCATAATAAATTGACTTCAAATTGCCTGGCAAGCTGAATAAGGTGAAAACACAATTCCAAAAGCAGTATAGTAGGTTAAGTTGCTATACTGCCTATTTATCTATAATTCCAGACATCGCAATTGGCTAAATAAGGAATGATAATTATAGCCATAAACGGGCTAAAAGCCCACCTGCTAATGCAATAAGAGTGCTGGCCAAAGTGCCCATAAGATAGTATTCGGCAAAAGCTTTGTCATCCAATTCCTTGTATCGGGCTAACGATTTGGCGGTCAATACGAAAGCCATGGCTGTCATGGCATCAAAAAGCACCAGCGTCATTATTATAGCTCTCTCCAGCATACCTATATACCGGCCGACCCCTGCAACCTCTTGCTGGCTTATCTTGATAAGCGGATGTCGCATTATCTTTTTCATAAATACGGCGCCGCCGAATATAACGTACAGGTATACAACTGCTATACATGCTATATCACCATAACGGGATAAAATATCGGTATTTATATAAGCATTGCTGAATGGCATAGCTACCGAATAACGCATCACCAGCCATGCGATAATTATGAGGAATATGTGGCATGCCTGATCTATAAAAAAGCCCGGCACATTATTTATTGCATGTTGCCGGCGATAGCCCATAAAGTCTATAAATATGTGCATGAGTGACAATAACAATAGAATGGTTAATACATACAGCGACATAAACGGAAGCATCAGTACAAAAGATGTTATGAAGTTGGCGAAAAAATGCTTTACGTAAGCTGCCCGATATCCATAGGTTTTGTCTGTAACCATCTTATCGGTTTGCGCGACAAAATCGGCGAATCCGTGAGACAAAAGCAATAATGCCAATACTAGACGGGACGTTTGCGATATCATTGCTATATTTTCGCCTCCTAGCTCAACAAATGGGATATATGTATTTCGGCTTTATTAAAAGCATCCCAGTGCGCGGCCCAGCAGCGTTTGGCCACGTTTTGCATTGTTATGCCGAGAACGGCGGCAGCATTGCTGTATGTCTTTGTTTTTTCGTATGCATGTACGGCTTCCCATTGAGCATCTGTCCACCGACTGTTTATGGCATCCATAAGCGCAAATATAATATTGACATTATCATCCGTATTTTTTTCCCCTGATATCAAAACAGTGGCTTGCCGTTTTATATGTTTTATACTATCCACTGCTTCCCGTGCTTTATGAAATGCATCGCCATCCATATGCCACGGGTTATTCTGCTCTATAGGCGTAGCTATGTTGCCTATGCCTATTCCTACTCTTATAATGACCGGCCTTGTATAAAACCGCATATGCCTAATAAGAGGAGCAATGTAGACTGGCGAATCGATGAGCCCCTGAATTTCATCTCCGCGCAACATGGAAAATCGGGACAGTATAATGCCTTCGTGTTCTGTATTTAATACATTTAGGGCATCTTCAATATTGCTTTGTAATGCTTGTTTATCCTTATATTTTCGTGAACCAATGATATCTGCTGTTATAACAGTATATAGAGCCATAATGCCGTCCTTTCAGGTTTCACCCTTACAATGGTTAAAATCATATTTCACCTTTGCACGGGTGAAATATGATTTTGCTATTACCTATATTTCATTTCAATACCGATTGTTCCGCGCGATAACCCATGACTATGGCGTTGGTTATTATGTGCTTGTCCAGAATACCGAATAAACCAATGCCAAACCTATATCTGCGGCATAATCGTCTTGGCATATATTTTGTCAGCCGATACGATTATTGTGGCTTGTAAAAGCCGTCCCATCTTCGTATCATAAGCTATATAAATTATAACACAGAAGGTTTTATCTTTCAAAATATTCTTTTATTTCTGTTATTATTCTATGATATTGTCATAGTAAAATTATTCTGCGATAATGTCATTATGAGGAGAGAGGAACAGTATTGTATGACAGAGAGCGAAATGCAAAAACTTGTTGTTATTAATAAAGTCATCGATGGTACGTTAACCGCAAGTGAAGCTGCGCAGGTTTTAGACCTAAGTGTTCGTCAAATATTTAGACTTAAGAAGGGGGTTAAAGAACAAGGTGCGTCTTTCGTTATTCATAAGAACAGAGGCCGTAAACCTGCTAATGCTTTAAGTGATGAGCTAGTAAACCATATCCTCACTTTGAGGAAGGAAAAGTATTTTGATACGAATTTCTCTCATTTTAGAGATTTGCTTGAGGATGATAAGGGTATTATTCTTAGTAATTCCTCGGTTTATAGAATCCTTGATAATGCCGGTATTCAAAGCCCTAGAAAGCATAGACGCCCTCGTAAGATTCATGCTAGAAGGGAACGTATGCCTCAGGCTGGCATGTTGGTGCAAATCGATTGCACCTCTTTTGAATGGATTCCTTCTGTAGGTAATATGGCTCTCCACGGTGCCATAGACGATGCCACCGGTCAGGTCCTCGCGCTCTATTTTACTGAAAACGAGTGTATGAATGGCTATTTTGAGCTCATGCGTACCATCATTGGCCAATATGGTATCCCTATATCTCTATATGCCGATAAGCATACTATATTTGCTTCTCCTAATAAGGGTAAAATCTCTATCGAGGAGCAGCTTGAGGGTAAAGTGGTAAATGAAACCCAGTTCCAAATGGCTATGAGTACATTGGGTATATCTATCATTAATGCCAGGTCCCCTCAGGCTAAGGGCCGCGTAGAGAGGCTATGGAATACTTTGCAGGATAGGCTCAGGGCAGAATTGAGGATTTATGGCATTGATTCTATGGAAAAGGCCAATGAGTTTTTGCCTAAGTTCCTGGAGAGATATAATAAAAGGTTCGCCATAGAGCCTCAAGATCCCGAGCCTGCTTTTAGAGAATTACCGCCGGATATCGACTTAGATAATATACTTTGTGTTAAGTTATCTAGAAAAGTTGATAATGGCGGCGTATTTTCTCTACACAGCCAATATTATCAAGTTGTATGTGATGATGGCAAAACCGTTGCACCTATCGTTCCTAGAGCTAAGATAACGGTTCTTACCAGCCCTAGGATAGGTATACGGGTGCAGTATGGCAATAATATATATGCTGTGAAAAAGCTCGATGAACCGCCTAAGAAAGCTCAGAAAGCTAATAAGGCAAGTTCATCGAGCACAGCTAAGCCTTATAAGCCTTCTCCCACTCATCCTTGGAAACAAGGTTGGCAGAAGGCGCCATCATATTGGTATGAGGAATCAGACAGAGAGATTTTAGAGGCTCTGTATAATTCCTCACGCGCCTGGCACTAGCCAGTATTAAGGCTTACAGCCTAATTATATAATAGCTGCGAAATGAACGTGCGTCAAGGGCAAGCGGAGCTTGTTTATTTTACCCTTTACGCACGGGAATGGAGCAGCTAGAATTTAGCAAAGCAGTAAGCCTTAAGATAGTATTATCTTTTTGCTCATTTGGTGGTAATATATGTTCTCATATCATATTAATGTAAGTTGCTAAAGTTATATAACCAGCTTACTGTAATATAATCTATATTTAATGTTCCAATTATAGTAAATCCATACATCGCTATGAAATTTTCGTTGAATAAATATCAGCCATTTACTATGACATTTTCGCTGACTATTGACAAATATTCTTTTATTTCAGCCATTCTATCGGTTTTTCTATACCCCGAGGGTATATGGCCCTTACAACATATACTACATGCTTTGTAGGCACTGGCACGGTTGGCCTTATTCATACGCAGATAGGCTTTCTGAAAACGCTCAAAATCATCGTATATATGAGCGTTATTGTATAATTCAAATGTACCATTAGTATAGAACATGAAGATCCTGTATGGGAGGAGTCGCAAAGATATGCTATAATATAAATAAAAAGAGAGATTGAGGCATTAAGCTATGCCATTGGTAACAACAAAAGATATGCTGCAAAAAGCTATGAGAGAGGGATATGGGCATTTAACGTCAATTGCTTGGAAATGGCCGCGCCTTATATACAAGCTGCCGAAGAAGAGAGATCTCCTCTTATACTGCAGTTTGGCCAGCGTGTGTTCGACCTCATGCAACCCTAGGGCTTTATGCCGTATATAACGGCTCTGGCTAGAGAAGCTTCGGTGCCCATTGCTATTCATTTGGATCATAGCCACGATTGGGAACAAAACATACGTTGCTTGAGGGCGGGATTCACATCGCTCATGTTCGATGGTTCATCCTTACCAATAGATGAGAATATAAAATTGTCAGCGGAGGTTGTCAAAGCAGCGCATGCTTGCGGGATAATGGTCGAAGGAGAGATCGGTGCCGTAAAGATCTATGATTCGGAAGCCGGTTATAGGCAAACGGGGTTATCTGATCCAGAGGAAGTAGTTTATTATGTAGCCGGTTCCGGCGTGGATTCGGTGGCCGTTGCAGTAGGCAATATGCATAAAATGCCTGTTAAAGAGGCGAATATAGATATACCGCTTATAGAGGAGATACGCAAGCGCGTTTCTGTACCGCTTGTGATGCATGGTTCTACCGGGATAAAAGATGAGGACCTGGTAAGCGCCATAAAGGCCGGCATAACCAAGATCAACATTGCTACTGAATTTAATAGGACCTTCTCAACCGGCATTAAGCAAATCATGGATGGAAATCCGGATGAGGATTTTCCGCTCGTGTATTTAAGTAGCGGCATGAATGCTGTAAGGCAACTGGCTAAAGAGAAAATGCGCTTGATAGGCAGCGCAGGCAAAGCATGAGAGAAAAAGGAGTGATAAATATGTCAGCTAATCTTATAGTGGTTCACGGTGGTGGACCTACAGCTGTTATAAACGCTTCGCTGAGAGGCGTTATAGATGAAGCAAAAAAATATAATGAGATAGATGGTATATATGGATCTGTCGGTGGGGTAGACGGTATATTCGCTGAAAGATTTACCGACCTGCGCGCTATTTCCGGACAAGCGTTATCTAGACTTTCTTATACGCCGGGTTCGTTTATAGGGTCATCGCGTAGGCATCTTGAGCCGGAGGACTATGAGACCATCGTGGCCATACTGCGCCGCAATAACATAAAATATTTATTGTTCACAGGCGGAAACGGGTCTATGGATACATGCAATAAAATACATCATGTGGCGGCTCAAGCCGGTGGTATCAACGTTATAGGTATACCCAAGACTGTAGATAACGATCTGGCTAATACTGATCATGCGCCTGGATATGGCAGTGCCGCTCGTTATGCAGCCGTATCCGCATGCGAGCTGGGTATCGATGTGGCCTCGCTGCCTGTGCATATATCGGTTATCGAATTTATGGGACGCAATGCGGGGTGGATAACGGCGGCGTCCGCGCTGGCCAGATGTAAGCAAGGCGATGCGCCTCACCTCATATATCTGCCCGAGAGACCATTTGTAGAAGAAGAGTTTTTACATGAGATAGAACGGCTCCATAAAGAAATAGGAGGGGCTGTAGTGGCCGTATCCGAAGGCTTAGTTGGGCCCGACGGAAATCCATTGGTGCGGCCCAATAATATGTCCAGACGCGATGCGTTTTCCAATGATGTCAGCGTATATCTTGCGCGCCTTATATCGGATAAACTGCATATAAGAGCCCGTAGCGAAAAACCGGGCCTTTTGGGGCGTGCTTCCATAGCACATCAGTCAGCGGTAGACCGACAAGAGGCTGAAATGGTAGGAGCTGCAGCCGTTAAAGCGGTTGTGGAAGGCTTATCCGGTTATATGGTGGCGCTCAAACGCCTATCGACAGAGCCGTATAGCTGTACCACCGAATTGGTATCTATAGATCTCATGAGCATGACCGAACGACATGTGCCGGATGAGTTTATAGATCCTTCAGGGCATGACGTGACGCCGGCCTTCATCGAATATTGCAAACCGTTAATAGGCGATGCCATGCCCGTATATGCAACGAATCGCGATTTGCTCTATTGATTTTGAAAGGCCTCTATGAGAGCCACTATGTTTTCGGCCGGTACATCGCTGGGTATGGCGTGGGTTGGGGCTGCTATATAACCGCCGTTGTATGACATGGTCTCCATCATGTACCGAGCTACGCGTTTAATCTCGTCTGGAGAAACGAATGGCAAAACCTGTTGTGTGCTTATTCCGCCCCAAAACGTCAATCTATCGCCGTATAATCTCTTTATCTCGTTTACATCGTATATTTCTGGCTGGAATGTATTGTATATATCCAGCCCTATTTCTATGAGATCGGGAAAAAGTTCATGTATGTCACCGCAAGAATGAAGGGCCACATACTTGCCGGCATCGTGGGCTTTTTTAAACATGCGCGCCATGCGTGGCTTGATAAAGCGTTTCCATAATCTCGGTCCCATGATGAGCCCGTGCTGCTGTCCCCAATCATCACCGAAATAAAAGCAATCTATATCATAGTCAAGTATGATATCCATCAAATGCATGTTGAAATCGGCTATGGTATCCAACAGCTTATCCACAAAGTCGGGATTGAGCAGCATATCGGTCAGAAGATTCTCCATACCACGCATGGTCCATGCGCGCTCGAACATGGAGAAGCCTATGCCGGCTACCTTGAATGTATCTTGGCCATTATTTACCAGGTCATCACACATTTTTCGCAAACGCGCCTCATCTATAGTTGGAAGGGTATAGCCGTCCAAGGTCGGTTCTGGCAATACAAAATGCTCTACCACACCTATGTCTTTGTCGGCCACGTTCCTGTTCCATACCACGCCGAAATCGTCTTTGAAATACCCGCTGCCGGGCTTTGTTTCTGTGGGCCAGCCCGCATAATCGACCATGTCGATATGATTGCCTATTTTATTTACGAAATCGGGATCATTTAGATATCGGGCGGTTTTTTCATAAGCCTGCTGTGTCAGACCTATATAATATGGTACAATGTCAGTCTTTTGATGGTTTATAGCCGCTATAACGCGCTCTTTTCTTGTCATCAAAACCTCTCCTCTCTGTCAGATGGCGAAAGGAATCCAAGATTTTTTATTTATCTATATTGTAGATTTTGCCACCATGTTGGCAAAATACCGGTGAAAGCTGAGATCGTCGGTCAATTCAGGATGAAACGACGTAGCTAAGAGATTGCTTTGCCGTACAGCTATGATCTTGTCGTCTAGCTCGGCTAATATCTCGGCGTCGCCATCAGCTTTCTCAACATAAGGGGCTCTTATAAATACCAACGGTATGGGATATTCGGCTACTACGGGAATAAGCAGGGTAGTTTTGAAGCTGTCCAGTTGACTGCCGTAAGCATTGCGCCTTACGTATATATCCATGAGGCCCAGATGGACCTTGTCATCATTGATTATATGTTTGGCCAGGAGGATCATACCGGCACATGTGCCCCATATAGGCATGCCGGTACGAGCCCTCTCTATGATTTTATCTTTGAGGTTATAATCGGTTATAAGCCGCCCTATGGTCGTACTTTCGCCACCCGGCAGAATTAAGCCGTCTATAACGTCCAAGTCGTCTCGTGTTTTAACCTGTACCGGTTCTACATCTTCGAGACGTTCGAGCATTATAGTATGTTCTATGACCGAACCCTGCAGGCCCAGTATACCTATGCGCAGCATGCGGCTACCAGCCTCTTTCGGCCATGCGCTGTGCAGCCTCTATCTGGCTTATCTCTAAGCCGGGCATAGCCTCGCCCAGATCCTCTGAAACCTCGGCAAGAACCTTCGGATCATTATAATAGGTTACCGCTTTGACAATGGCCTCGGCACGTTTAGCTGGATTAGCCGATTTGAAGATACCGGATCCCACGAATACGCCATCGGCTCCGAGCTGCATCATAAGTGCCGCATCAGCGGGTGTGGCCACGCCTCCGGCTGCGAAATTGACCACCGGCAATCTGCCATGCTCAGCTACATATACTACCAGATCATATGGGGCCTGCATCTCTTTGGCGGCCGACATCAACTCTTCTTTGGGCATGCCTTGGAGTTTTCTTATCTCGTCCATGACCGTGCGCATATGGCGTACGGCTTCTACCACATTGCCTGTACCGGCTTCGCCCTTGGTCCTTATCATGGAGGCCCCTTCGCCAATACGCCTCAAGGCTTCGCCAAGATTACGCGCGCCGCATACGAAAGGTATCTTGAAATCCCATTTGTTTATATGATACATCTCATCGGCGGGAGTCAGCACCTCGCTTTCGTCGATATAATCGATACCCAGCGCCTCCAGTATCTGGGCTTCCACGAAATGGCCTATTCTAGCCTTAGCCATCACAGGAATGCTCACCGCGCTCTTTATCTCTTTTATTATCTTGGGGTCGGACATGCGCGCTACACCACCCTGTTTGCGTATATCGGCCGGTACACGCTCCAAAGCCATGACGGCTACCGCACCCGCTTTCTCGGCTATTTGTGCCTGCTCGGCGTTGGTGACATCCATTATTACGCCGCCTTTTAGCATTTGGGCGAGGTTTTTGTTTAATTCATATCGTTCTTTATCCATAATTTGATTTCATCCTTTCTTTGACTTTACAAAATTATAATAATGCAGTATAATGTATCGATACAATTGTATCGCATTATGTATGATTTTTAGTGTTATTATGACACAAAGTCATGCATGTGTCAATATTGGATTTTAACATGTTTTATAGGAAAGGGTGAGGTGATATGCCGGATTTTATAGGAGATATGGAGATTGAACGGTCATGTGGCAAGCCTTTGTACATGCAATTATACGAGCAGTTAAAATATATGATAAAGGACGGTAAGCTTCAGCCGGGGCATAAATTGCCGCCTATACGGGAATTGGCGGGCATGCTCGGTGTAAATTCAGTTACCGTAGTAAAAGCATATAAAAGGCTTGAAGCCGACGGCATGATTTTTTCAAAAACCGGCAGCGGGACCTATGTATCGTGCGATATCGCGATAACATCTATGCACGAATATACAGTGCCGAGCGCTGATGTAATCGACTTTGCCAGCTTTACACCGTCACCCCAATTGTTTCCTGTGGAACATTTCAAGGCGCTGATAAATGAGGTGCTGGACCGCGATGGGGGCATGGCATTCGAGTATCAGGATGGCCGCGGATATCAACCGTTGCGCGCTGCTTTGGCTGAATACGCTGCTGCCGTAGATATAGAAGCGCATCAGGATGATATACAGGTCATTTCAGGCGCGCAACAGGGTATAGATATATTGTCAAAAGCATTGCTGGACTTTGGCGATACTATCGTCATGGAAAGCCCGAGTTATACAGGTGCCATAGCTGCATTTCGTTCGCGCAACGTGCGTATAGCTGAAGTACCTATGAATGAGGACGGACTGGATATCAAGGTATTGGAAAAACGTATCAGAGAGGATAACCCGCACCTTATATATGTGATGACTGATTTTCACAATCCTACAGGTGTATCGTATTCTCTGCATAAACGGAAACAGCTCCTGAATATAGCGCGGCGCTATGATATCCTTATAATAGAGGATGATTACTTAAGCGAGCTTAACTTTTCCGAAAATAAGCAGCCACTGCTAAAGTCGATGGATGATGATCAACGCGTCATATATATAAAAAGCTTTTCCAAAATTCTTATGCCTGGGCTACGCCTTGGTTTTATGATACTGCCCCGCCGCGATGATATTTATCATAGGGTATTGGATGCGAAGCATGCATCGGATATATCCACGTCAGGCCTTATGCAACGCGTATTGGAGCTTTATCTGAGCCGCGGCTTATGGTATGAGCATATGAATATTATATACGGCGAATACAAAAGGCGTTATGAGCACATGCTGCAAGCCCTTGATCGATATATGCCTAAGCAAATAAAGTATCATGTGCCGGCTGGTGGCCTGCATATATGGCTTTTATTGCCGGAAGGTTGTTGCGATCGCGAGTTATACGGATATGCCGTAAATGCCGGCGTTATATTTGCGCCGGGTGCGGCGTTTTATCCCCGTACCGATAAGTCGAGGTGTTTGAAGATAAGCTTTGCATCGACGGACGAGGAACAAATAGATATCGGCATAAAAAGGCTTAGCCGAGCTATTACGGCTTACTTGAACGATAAGTATAAAAAAAATAACGATCGATATGCACCGCTGTTATAAGTTGTGGTATAATTCTAACATATAACTTTTTTGAAGGAGGGATGGACCGATGGAAGAATTGACGTACGGGCAGCTAAAAAAGGAATGCGATCCAAGTTCCTTTAACTTTGATACTACTGAAGAAATAGAACCGCTGGATGGTATAATAGGGCAGGATAGGGCTGTTAAAGCCATGGAATTCGGCCTTAAAATAAAAATCCGCGGCTATAATATATATATGAGCGGCCTCGGCGGAACGGGAAAAACGAGTTACGCACAATGGTACGCTGAGAAAATAGCACGCCAGCAAGATGTACCGGATGATTGGTGCTATGTATATAATTTCGATGACCCCGAGCGTCCGCTGGCATTGAATCTTCCAGCCGGTATGGGCAGGATGTTTCGCGACGATATGGAAGAATTGGTCGATATATTGGAAAAGGAGATCCCCAAGATATTCTCTGGTGATGAATACGAAAAAGAGAGCAATTCCATATTTAAGCAGCTTCAGGACCAAAAAAATGAGTTGCTCATGCAACTCGATCAGCAAGCCGCCGAGCAGGATTTTCAGGTTAAAACTTCCGGTTCAAGCATATATTTTGCACCTATAATAGATGGCAATGTCGTAGAAGAGAATGATTATAATAAACTGGACGAGGAGACAAAACGCCGACTCAATGAAAAATCCAGCCAAATACAGGTAAAGGCCATGGAGATAATGCGCAAGGTAAGAAACCTGGAAAAGGAAGCTAGAGCCAAAACGAGCGAATTGGACAACCGCATAGCTTTGTTGGCGGTGGGGACGCACATAGATGGGTTTAAGCAAAAATATGCGGATTATCCAAAGGTTGTAAGCTATCTCGAGGCTGTGAAGAATGATATATTGCTCAATATAGATGACTTTAAGGAGCAAGATGACGGCGATGATGAAGCTTTGCCGCTGGGATTTTTATATAATAGACGCAGCGACCTAGACACGGATAAATATAAGGTGAATGTGCTGGTCGATAATACCGATACCGAAGGAGCTCCTGTTTTAGTGGAATTTAATCCTACTTATGGCAACCTTATAGGTCAAATAGAGTATGAGAATGAATTCGGTTCATTTAGCACCGATTTCTCCATGATAAAGGCTGGATCACTGCTTAAAGCCAATGGAGGTTATATAATACTGCAGGCCAAAGATTTGCTCGCTAATTGGGATGCATGGGAGGCACTTAAACGCGTGCTTAAAATGCGAACGCTGACCATAGAGAGTAATGACAGGGGTTCGCTTTCACCGGCTGTTTCTATAAAGCCGCAGCCTATACCGATAGACGTAAAAGTTGTTTTGATAGGCAGCAATTATATATATGAAACGCTTTATGATTTCGACGAGGATTTTGCTAAACTGTTTAAAATAAGGGCTGATTTCGATGACGAGATGGACCGTACTCCTGAGAACGAGTATAAGCTGGCACAATTCATCAGTTCTTTTTGCCGCCGGGAAAAAATAAAGCCGTTTGACCGAAGCGGTGTGGCCAAAGTAGTAGAATATACCTCGCGTTTAGTGGAGGATCAGACCAAGTTATCCACGCGATTCAACGACATCGTGGAAATATTAGCAGAGGCCGGCACCTGGGCAGAAATAGATGGTAGCAATATAGTGGATGCACGGTATGTGGATAAGGCCATAGAACAAAAAGAATACAGGTCCAACCGGTATGACGAACGGATCGACGAGGCGATGGTAGACGGTACCATAATGATCGATGTGGATGGTTGGAGGATAGGGCAGATAAACGGCTTGTCTATATTGAATGTAAGCGATTATGAATTCGGCAAACCGTCGCGTATAACGGCTACCACGTATATGGGAGAAAGCGGTATAGTAAATATAGAACGCGAGATTGAGATGAGCGGTACGTCACATAGCAAGGGTGTGCTCATATTAAGCGGTTATATAGGTGAAAAATATGCTCAGGATATACCACTGGCGCTTACGGCTAACCTATGTTTCGAGCAGCTGTATAGCGGCATTGACGGCGACAGCGCCTCCAGCACCGAGTTATATGCCATATTATCAAGTTTGGCCGGAGTGCCTATATATCAGGGATTGGCGGTTACCGGCTCTGTAAATCAAAAAGGCGAGATACAGCCGGTAGGCGGCATCTCGATGAAGATAGAAGGTTTCTTTGATATTTGCCGTAAAAAAGGACTGACAGGGCACCAAGGCGTTATTATACCTGTGCAGAACATCAAAAATCTTACGCTCAAAGATGATGTTATAGAAGCGGTAAAAAACGGCTTGTTTCACATATATGCTATAAATAGCATAGACGAGGGCATAGAATTGCTCACTGGTATACCAGCCGGCCAAAAGCAAGCGGATGGCAGGTATCCTGATGGTACTATAAATGCCATGGTCTATAATAAACTGAAATATTACGCTGAGACCATGGCTAATGTGGGGAAGGATAGAAGTGCTGACCGTTAATTTTATGGATTTGTCAGGCACTATTGTAATGGCATGCATGTTGATGTTAAAATAAAATGGAGGCTTAGCTAATGAAGGTATATGCGTTGATAGGTCCCAGTGGCACAGGAAAGAGCTATAAAGCAGTCGGTGTGGCAGTAGAGAAAAATGTCGATTACATTATAGACGATGGTTTGCTCATACAGAGCAATAAAATTATAGCAGGCTCGTCAGCCAAAAAGGAGCCTACTAAGATAGCTGCTATAAGGCGAGCGGTATTTATGGATCCTAAGCATGCGGCCGAGGTTAAGGCTGCTATAGACGCATATAAGCCTAATGGTGTCCTGATACTGGGTACATCCGAAGAAATGGTAAACCGAATAGCGCAGAACCTTGAATTGCCACCTATACAGGAAATGATATATATAAGCGATATATCATCGCCTATGGAGATATATACGGCAAGAAGGATACGCTCAGAAGAAGGAAAACATGTTATACCGGTTCCGACTTTTGAGGTAAAAAAGGACTTTTCGGGTTATTTTATCGATAGTGTCAAGAGCCTTATATTCAGAGGCAGACGGCCGCATATAACCGAAAAAACCATCGTTAGGCCAACATATAGCTATAGAGGACGATATACTATATCGGATAAAGCCGTAGCCGATATAGCTATATATAATTGTATAAATGTACCGGGTATAAAGAGTGTACTCAATGCTGCTGTAGAGATAAACGGTGAAGGCGTAATCATCAATGTCGAGGTGATTATGGAATATGGTTTCAATATGCGCTCGGTATTAAAGGAGGCTCAAAGCCGCATAAATAAAGATGTGGAATATCTTACTGGTTTGAATGTGCTGCAGGTCAATATTTCAGCCCGCAGTGTAGCTATATAGAATATTAGAGAGGAGATCGCAGTGTACAAAATACTCCAGAAGGAAAAACTCGCACCGTCGGTGTACATTATGAAGGTGGAGGCTCCACTGGTAGCACGGAAAGCGCAGCCTGGCCAATTCATAATACTGCGCGTATACGATATGGGCGAACGTATACCGCTAACTATAGCAGATTATGACAGGGATAAGGGTACCATTACTATAGTATTTCAGGAGGTGGGCAAGACCACAAAATTGCTGGCTGCTTTGGAGGAAGGACAGTATATACAGGATTTTGCAGGACCTCTTGGGAAACCTTCCGAATTCGACGGTTTAAAAACCGTGCTGGCTATAGGCGGGGGAGTGGGGGCTGCTCCTTTGTATCCCCAGGTGCGCAGGATGCATGAAATGGGAATAGATGTGGATGTCATTCTTGGAGCCAAGAGCAAGGATTATCTTATACTGACCGAAGAAATAAAGCCATTTTGCCGCAATATGTATATAGCTACCGATGATGGTTCGGTCGGATACCATGGCTTTGTCAGCGATGTATTAAAAAAGCTTGTGGAAGAGGACGGGCAAACCTATGACAGGGTTATAGCTATAGGGCCGCTTATAATGATGAAGGTGGTTTCTGGGATGACTAAACAGTATAATATACCCACCATAGTCAGTATGAATCCCATTATGATGGATGGTACCGGGATGTGCGGGGCTTGCCGCGTCAAAGTGGGCGATGAAGTAAAACACGCCTGTGTCGATGGACCGGATTTCGATGGCCATCTTGTGGATTTCGATGAGGCTATGAGACGGCAGGCTTTTTATAGGGATGAAGAGGGATTGGCGCTGCATACGCTGGAAGAAGGAGGGCAATGCCAATGCCATTAAAATTGGAACGCACGCCTATGCGTGAGCAAGACCCGGTACAGAGGCGCCGCAATTTTGATGAGGTGGCACTGGGCTATTCGCCCGATGAGGCCATTAGAGAAGCGCAGCGATGCATACAATGCAAGCACCCATTTTGCGTCGAGGGCTGTCCGGTTCATGTTCAGATACCTCAATTTATAAAATTGATCACTGAGGGACGTTTTGAAGATGCTGCTCAAAAGATAAAGGAGACCAACAATCTTCCGGCCGTATGCGGCAGGGTATGTCCACAGGAGGAACAATGCGAGGCTCGATGTGTCTTGAATCGCAAAGGTCAAAGCGTGGCTATAGGTCGATTGGAAAGGTTTGCGGCTGACTACCAGATGAAGAAAGGCATACCGGATCCTGAGCGACCGATCAAAATAGGCAAAAAAGTGGCTGTTATAGGCAGCGGTCCGGCTGGACTCACAGCAGCAGCCGATTTGGCTAAACTGGGTTATGACGTGACGGTATTTGAAAGTTTCCATGAACTCGGTGGCGTATTGGTCTATGGCATACCGGAATTTCGTTTGCCCAAAGCGCTGGTCAAGCAAGAGATAGAATTCCTTAAGCGCTTAGGAGTGAAGTTTGTGACCAATGTCATAGTAGGCAATACACTTACTATAGATGATCTGTTCGACGACGGCTACCAGGCGGTATTTATAGGTACAGGAGCGGGATTGCCCAAATTTATGGACATACCCGGAGAGAGCTTAAACGGCGTATATTCTGCTAATGAATACCTTACGCGCGTAAACTTGATGAAAGCATATCTCTTTCCTAAAGCCGATACCCCTATAAAAAAGGCGCACAAGGTAGCAGTGGTAGGCGGTGGCAATGTGGCTATGGATGCGGCGCGTTGCGCGCTGCGTTTGGACGCCGATGAGGTCCATATAGTGTACAGGCGTTCCGAGGCTGAGATGCCTGCCCGTGCGGAAGAGGTTCATCATGCAAAAGAGGAAGGTATTATATTCGATCTTTTGACTAATCCTATCCGTATTATAGGCGAAAACGGCAGGGTTACGGGTATGGAATGCATAAAGATGGAATTGGGCGAACCTGATGCATCTGGCCGCCGACGCCCGGTACCAGTAAAAGGATCGGAATTCATAATGGAAGTGGATGCTGTTATAATGGCTCTTGGCACAACACCCAATCCTTTGATAGCGGCTACGACACATGGGCTGGAGATACAGCCTTGGGGAGGCATAATAGCCGACGAGGCAACAGGCGCTACAAGCCGCCCAGGGGTATATGCCGGCGGCGATGCCGTAACCGGTGCTGCCACAGTTATATTGGCCATGGGAGCTGGTAAAAAGGCCGCGGCGGCCATACATGAATATCTGGAGGGCAAGAAGTGACCGTAATCCAAGCTGATGATGATACTATAGTGCTGGACAATGTCCAGCACTTTTATCTTGAACATATATTTGAATCCGGTCAGTGCTTTCGCTGGAATGCCTCCAGCGAGGGGAGTTATATAGGCGTAGCCATGGGGCATGTGTTAGAAATACGCCAGCAGGGGCCAAATGTGGTACTTCATCCATGTACAATGGAAGAATTTGAACGGGTGTGGCGCCGATATTTTGATCTGGATGCCGACTATGGGGCTATAAAGCACAGCTTAGCCGGTGATCCTACTCTGGACAAAGCCATGGAATTCGGTTATGGTATGAGGCTGTTGCACCAGGATCCTTGGGAATGTCTCATATCCTTTATTATATCGGCTAATAACCGCATTCCGCGCATAAAAGGTATAATAGAAGAGCTATCGATGAGGTATGGCAATCAGCTGGAATATAAAGGGCGCATTTATTATGATTTTCCATCTCCAAATGAACTTGCAAGGCATACGCCGGATGAGATATGCGAGTGCCGTTGCGGCTATAGGGCTCCATATATAGTAGAAACCGCAAGGATCATAGCCGGCGGTGAAATTGATCTCAAGGCTATTGAAAGCATGGAATACCATGAGGCGCACCGCGCTCTCATGAAATTGCCAGGCGTAGGACCGAAAGTGGCCGATTGCGTTTTGCTCTTCGGTATGGGCAAAGGAGAGGCTTTCCCTGTAGACGTATGGATAAAACGCGTTGTGGAGCAACTTTATTTGCCTAACGCCTCGCTTAAGGATATAAAAAAGTGGGCATATCAGCGTTTTGGCCGATTAGCCGGTATAGCTCAGCAGTACCTTTTTTATTATATAAGAGAAAATAGTAGATAATTCGAGATATAAAGAGATATCATGAGCTATATTGCGTTTTTAGCCTTATACGGCAAAAAATAGCCGTATAAGGCATTTGATTATTAGTGGAGCATTTTATAATATATTAAATGTAATTAGCACTCGACACTAATGAGTGCTAACAAGAGTATTACATAATAAATTTAGATAGAGGAGGTACTTAAAATGGCTTTAAAACCATTGGGTGATAGGATAGTTATCAAACAGGTAGAAAAAGAAGAAACCACGAAGAGTGGCATCGTGTTGCCCGGTACGGCACAGGAGAAGCCTCAGATAGCTGAGGTAATAGCGGTCGGCCCCGGAGGAATAGTCGACGGCAAAGAGGTTAAAATGGAGGTAAAACCTGGCGATAGGGTTATATACTCCAAGTATGCCGGTACCGAAGTGAAGTACGATGGCGAGGAATATATCATAATCAAACAAAGCGATGTATTAGCGGTAATAGAATAATAATAGAAGCAGAGGAGGTATAGCATAATGGCAAAGCAAATTATATATGATGAAGAGGCCCGCAAGGCGTTAGAAAGAGGCGTCAATGCGCTGGCTGATACGGTTAAGATCACATTAGGTCCCAAGGGACGTAATGTTGTATTGGATAAGAAATTCGGTGCACCTACGGTAACCAACGATGGCGTGACCATAGCTAAAGAGATAGAATTAGAAGACCCCTTTGAGAACATGGGCGCTCAACTGGTTAAGGAAGTAGCTACCAAGACCAATGATGTGGCCGGCGACGGTACTACCACCGCTACTTTGTTAGCGCAAGCCATAGTAAGAGAGGGTCTGCGCAATGTTGCGGCTGGCGCAAATCCGATGTTGGTGAAACGCGGCATAGAAAAGGCTGTAGACGTAGCTGTAGAAGAACTCAAAAAAATAAGCAAGCCTGTAGAGAGCAAAGAAGCCATAGCCCAGGTGGCGTCGATATCAGCTAATGATACGACAATAGGCGAGATGGTAGCCGAGGCTATGGATAAGGTGGGCAGAGACGGCGTTATAACAGTCGAAGAATCCAAGTCCATGCTCACTGAGTTAGAAGTGGTAGAAGGCATGCAGTTCGATAGGGGCTACATATCGCCCTATATGGTGACCGATACAGAAAAAATGGAGGCTGTATTGGAAGATCCATATATACTTATTACGGATAAGAAACTGAGCAATGTTCAGGATCTGTTGCCATTATTAGAGCAGGTAGTGCAGCAGGGCAGAAGACTGTTGATAATAGCAGATGACGTCGAAGGCGAAGCTTTAGCTACTTTGGTAGTCAATAAATTAAGAGGTACGTTTACCTGTGTGGCTGTAAAAGCCCCTGGCTTCGGTGACAGAAGAAAAGAAATGCTGCGCGATATAGCCATTTTAACCGGTGGCGAGGTCATATCTGATGAATTGGGATTTGATCTGAAAGAGGTTAAACTCAATCAGCTTGGTAGAGCCCGTTTAGTGCGCGTGGATAAAGAGAATACCACTATAGTGGATGGCGCTGGTCATCCGTCTGAGATAAAGGCCCGCATAGCTTCTATAAAGGCCCAGATAGAGGAGACTACGTCTGACTTTGATAGAGAAAAGCTGCAGGAGAGACTGGCAAAATTGGCCGGTGGCGTAGCTGTAATAAAGGTTGGTGCCGCTACCGAGGTCGAGATGAAAGAGAAAAAGATGAGGATGGAAGACGCATTGTCTGCCACCAGAGCAGCGGTAGAAGAAGGCATCGTTCCTGGCGGTGGAGTGGCCCTCATCAACGTATTGCCAGCATTGGATAAACTTATAGATCAAACCTCAGGCGATGAAAAAACCGGTGTGACTATAGTAAAGAGAGCACTAGAGGAGCCGGTACGTCAGATAGCCACTAATGCCGGTCTGGAAGGCTCGGTTATAGTGGAAAAGGTGAAAAACAGCGCTGCTGGCATAGGCTTTAACGTATTGACTGAAGAATACGTTGATATGATAAAGGCCGGTATAGTCGATCCTACCAAGGTTACACGCTCGGCCCTCCAGAATGCTGCTAGTATAGCGGCTATGATACTGACCACCGAGAGCCTGGTAACCGATATACCGGAGAAACAGCCTCCGGTGCCCGCTGCCCCTAACCCGGATATGATGTATTAATAAACGATATGCAGAAAGCCTGTGATGTTAATCACAGGCTTTCTGCATAATTGGCTACCACCTGTTTATATGGAATATTTCATCAAGCGGCAATCTGTTGCGTAACGGCGGCTGCTCATCAGCATAGCCTATAGGAGTGAATGCTATAACGCGGTATTGGTCCGGTATATGAAGGAGCTGCTTTATAGGTTGTTCATCTATGGCACCTATCCAGCATGTACCCAATCCTTCGGCTGTAGCTGCCAGTATCAAGTGCTCCATCGCTATGCCGGTATCCAGCATATAATATTGCTTGCCGTTCATTTCTCCTGAAGCCGATGGATCGGCGCATGCCACTGCTATAGCCCCTGCTTTTTCATAGCAGCTTATATCCGGGCGATAACTGCGCATTTGGCCAAGCTTCATCATGGTTTCCCTATCCTTTACAAGGATAAAGCGCCAGCACTGGCGGTTAGCCCATGACGGGGCCCGTCTAGTGGCTTCCATAATGCGCTTTAAGACCGCATCGTCTATAACGCCTTCCTTATAGCGCCTCACGGCACGTCTATTATTTATTACATCGTAGAAGTCCATAGATATTACCTCCATTTTATGACGCTGACTCGGTTTTTGATTCTTTGGCACCCTTGTAAGGCATTATATCGTATTCGCGGCCCAATTTTTCCAATATATTCAATACTGTATCCAACTGCTCCCTCGTATGAGTAGCCATCAGGCTTATGCGCACGCGCGAAAGATTTCGCGATACAGCGGGATATTCAACCGGATTTACATATACACCGTATTCGTGAAGACGTCTGCATACCTCCCTTACTTTAAGGTCATCGCCTATTATGATAGGAAATATAGCGGTTTGAGAATTGCCTATATTAAAGCCTAGATCCAGCAGGTTCTTTCTGAAATACCTTATATTATCCCAGAGCTTTTCACGCAGCTGAGGTTCGTCTACTATAACTTTAAGGGCTTCGCGCAACGAACCGGTAACCTGCGGAGTAGGTGCCGTAGAGAACATGTAGGCTCTTGAATAGAAATGCAGCATATCTACCAATTCGCTATTGGAAGCTATGAAGCCACCTACGCAGCCAAGCGCTTTACTGAAAGTACCGGCTACTATGTCTATCTGCCCCTCCATATGGTAATGTTCAGGTGTTCCACGGCCGTTTTCGCCTATTACTCCAGTAGCATGAGCCTCATCTATCATCACATACGCCCCGTATTGCTTGGCCAGGCTTGCTATGGCAGGCAGTGGAGCTATATCACCGTCCATGGAATAAACACCGTCTACTATTATCAGCTTGGTGCGGTATTTATCTTTGACGGTGCTCAGCACCTTCTCAAGATGCTCCATATTGTTGTGGCGGAAATAACGGACATTGGTGTTCTTGCAACCGTCTACGATACTAGCATGCACATATTGGTCCAGTATAGCTATATCGTCTTTCTGCAGCAGGGCCAGAAGCGTTCCGGCATTAGAGCCGAAGCCGGAGGTGTAAAGTATAGCGTCCTCGCATCCTTTAAAAGCAGCTATTTCTTTTTCTAACGCCACGTGTATGTCCAAAGTACCTCCTAACAACGGGACAGAACCAGCCCCAGTGCCGTATTTTTGTAAGGCCTCCATACCGGCTTGTATGGTCCTCGGATGCCTGGTAAGATTAAGATAATCATTTGAGGCCATGTATATCATTTCGCGCAACTCGCCGGTATAAGGATCTATGACCATCATAGTAGGGCCTGAGCCACTGGCCGAAACGCGCCTGTATTGCATATGGTGTTTTGCTCGAGCATCGCTTAAATATTCGCTTATGGTATGAGCACGCTGCATCAAATCCTGATCAGGTATGTAAGCAAAATCTGCTAAGCTGTATTTTGTTGAATCCATATCAAACTCCTCTATTCATTGATTTATTGTGCACAAAATTGTGCTCATCAATTATAATGTAATTTTAGTACAACTGTCTGGAAAGTGCAAGTTTATTTTCACTGGCTATTGACACACATACAAAAAAGTTCAAAAAATTTGACAAAAAGGCAAGATAATTTAGGCCTTTGTAAGGATTTTCTTCATGTTCAATTATCAAGCTCCTGAGGATATGTGTCCGTCTGGTGATGGGTAAAGTTTAACAAGGTTGTATTTTTGGTGTATAATACAATAAAGTAATGTATCAGGAGTAGCACATGGACAGTTGGATTATTTTAACTAAATTCATTCTAATTGCATATGCCGCAATGCGCTTTTTCAGCAATGCTGTGAAGTCGTCCAGTATGGCGGTACTTTTTATGTTCTTGTATATAAGCATCAACATGCTTTATTATACTGGAGGATTGATATGAAGATAGGGGTAGCATTGGGAGGAGGAGCGGCAAGAGGATACGCGCATATAGGGGTATTGAAGGCGTTGGAACACCGCGGTATACGCCCTGATTATGTAGCAGGCTGCAGTATGGGGGCCCTTATAGGAGCCATCTATTGTACGGGCATATCTATAGATATGTTGGAGGAGTTGGCGATTACTATTACGCCGAAATATTGGTTGGATCCGTCATTATCGCGTACAGGGTTACTTCAGGGTAAGAAACTTGAATCGGTTATCGCCACGCTGACGGGCAACCGCAAAATGGAAGACCTCGCTATACCGTTTTGGGCTGTAGCCACCGATGTTATGGCTAGCGAACCTTATATATTCAAAAGCGGCAGCATAGCTACAGCGGTGAGAGCCAGCACAGCTATACCAGCGGTATTTGAGCCAGTCTACCTCGATGACCGCATATTGGTGGATGGAGGATTTGTAGATCTTATTCCAGCGGATTTGGTCAAGGAAATGGGAGCCGATATTATAATAGCTGTAAATGTAGGATTTTCATCGGCTTCGATTAATCCGTCCAATGCCGCGGAACTGCTCATGCTTTCTATAGATACACTGCAAAAGCAGTTATATAAGTATAAAGCAATAGATGCGGATTATATAATACGCCCTGATGTGTCGGATATAAAGCCTAATCAATTCGATAAGGCACAGGATTGCATAAAAATAGGTGAACGGGCTGCAGAACAAGCTCTGGAAGCGTATGACATGTGAGGGCATTGCATGTTAATGATATAACGATGTATAATTTGTTAGGAAGTAAATGAGAAAGTTGGCCTTATATGTATAAAGATCTGCAGAATTTTGCAAATATATTGGAACAAAATGGGTTGCTCAAACGCATAACGACAGAGGTGGACAGCCGCCTTGAGATAACCGAAATAGCCGACAGGGTGGTGAAATCCGGCGGTCCAGCCTTGTTGTTCGAGAGGGTGAACGATTCGCCGTATCCTGTGCTTATAAATACCTTCGGCAGCTACGAGCGCTTGAATATGGCGCTTGAGGTCGACAGCCTGGATGAAATAGCCGATAAGCTTTATGACCTCATGGATATGTCAAACTATATGGGCTTGGTAAACAAATTGAAATCGGTTCCCAAGTTGGCCAAGCTGGCCAGGGTCTTTCCGAGAAAGGTGGACAAGGCCGATTGCCAGCAAATCGTCGAGGACCCTGATCTATCCAAGTTACCTATATTATGGTGCTGGCCCGAGGACGGCGGCCGTTTTATCACGCTGCCGCTGGTTATAACCAAGGATCCGGAAACCGGCCAGCAGAATATCGGCATGTACAGGATGCAGGTCTATGATGAAAAAACCACAGGGATGCACTGGCATTTGCACAAGGACGGGCGGGAAATCTACGAAAAGTATAAAAAAATAGGCGGCAGGATGCCGGTATCAGTGGCTTTGGGAGGCGATCCGGCAGTTATATACGCGGCCACCGCTCCGCTGCCCAAAGAGATAGATGAGATGTTATTTGCGGGCTTTTTGAGAGGCGGGCCCGTGGATACGGTAAAGAGCAGAACCAACGATATATACGTGCCGGCCAATGCCGAGTTCGTGCTGGAGGGCTATGTGGATACCGATGAATTACGGGAAGAGGGACCTTTCGGGGATCATACCGGTTATTATTCGCTCAAGGACCTTTATCCGGTATTTCATCTGACCTGCATTACGCGCAGGAAAAATCCGATATATCCTGCTACGGTCGTGGGCAGGCCGCCTATGGAGGACTGTTACCTAGGCAAGGCTACCGAAAGGATATTTCTGCCGCTTATAAAGTTGATATGCCCGGAGGTCATCGACATGAATTTCCCGCTCGAAGGCGTATTTCACAATTGCGCCATCGTATCTATAAAAAAGCGCTATCCCGGTCAGGCCAGGAAGGTTATGCATGCATTGTGGGGCATGGGGCAGATGATGTATACAAAGATGATCGTGGTGGTTGATGAAGGCGTAGACCCTCACGACCTTTCGACAGTGGCGTGGAAGGTATTCAACAATATAGATGCAAAAAGGGATCTCGAGATAGTGGAAGGGCCGCTGGATGCGCTCGACCACGCGTCGCCCATGCCATTCTACGGCCATAAGCTGGGCATAGATGCTACCAAGAAATGGCCGCAGGAAGGCCATATGCGCCCATGGCCGGATGATATAGTCATGGATGATGATATCAAGAGATTGGTGGATGAGAGGTGGCATGAATACGGTATTTGACAGATTGAAAAAATACGCCGAGATGGTGATGTTCTCTCATACGCTGTTCTCATTGCCGTTCGGCCTTATGGCCATGCTTTGGGCGGCCGATGGCCTGCCGTCCTTTCGCGTCGTATTCTGGATACTGGTGGCGTTGTTTGGTGCCAGAAACGGGGCCAATGCCTTGAACCGCCTTATAGATAAGGATATAGATGCAGCAAACCCGAGGACGGCGTCCAGGCATTTGCCCAAAGGGCAACTCAAACCGAGCGAGGTGCTCGCGGTGGCAGTGGTTTGCTTTGCGCTTATGATATGGGCGGCGTATGAGCTCAATCCTCTGTGTCTTATGCTGTCGCCTTTGGCCATCCTGCTGTTCATAGTGTATTCATATACAAAGCGCTTCACATGGGCCTGCCATATAGTACTCGGCCTAGCCTGCGGCGGCGCTCCGGTAGGGGCATGGATGGCTGTTACGGGCACCATAGGCTGGCCGTCGCTGGTACTTGGTGCGGCAGTTATGCTATGGGTAGCCGGCTTTGATATAATATACGGCACGCAGGATGTGGATTTTGATAAGAGTTTCGGTATTTTTTCCATACCGGTGAAATTCGGTATAAAAAACGCTTTGCTCATTTCGACCGCCTTTCATGTTATGGCTTTGCTGCTGTTGCTCTACCTGTTCTTTTTGCTGGATTTGGGTTGGCTTTATATCGTGGGCTGGCTTATAGCGGCGGCATTGATATACGTCGAGCATAGCATAGTGTCGCCCGATCATCTTGATGACGTTAAGATAGCCTCGTACAGCATAAATCAGATAGTCAGTGTAGTGCTGTTCATATTTACGGCAGCCGACATGTTCATAGCGAGGTGATGAATTTGGGAAGATATATACTCGGTATAACCGGCGCAAGTGGCAGCATATATGGTATAAGGTTGGCGCAGCAGCTTTTGGTGCGGGGCGATGAAATACATCTCGTGATGACCGATAACGGCCGCGCTGTCGTAGAGTATGAGACCGGTTATACGGCGGATGAGCTGACGGACGATTTGCAAGGATACGATGGAAAGCTGGAGAGCTATTCGATAGGCGACATCTTTGCGCCTATATCCAGCGGTTCTTTCAAGGCCGATGCCATGATAGTGGCGCCGTGCTCCATGGCTACCTTGGCTCATATAGCGAACGGCATATCGGATAATTTGCTGGAAAGGGCGGCTGATGTATGCATTAAAGAGCGGCGCCGGCTTATATTGGTGCCGAGGGAAACGCCGCTCAGCTCGATACATTTGAGCAATATGCTGGCGCTAAGCCAAGCCGGAGCGATCGTGTTGCCTGCTATGCCGGCATTTTACCACAAGCCGCAGTCATTGGACGACGCGGTCAACTTTGTGGTGGGCAAAACGCTGGATGCTCTCGGCATAGATAACGATCTTTATAAACATTGGAACGGAGAGATAAAACTATGAGAAAGTATTTTGTGTTGATTATGGTATCGGCGATACTATTGTCGTTTGTAGCATGTTCTTCAGATGGGAACGATGCGGCCATGCCTTTGGAGCCTATAAGCATAGGAGTGTTGCCGGATGTGGACTCAATACCGCTTATCATAGCCGATAAAAACGGGTATTTCAAAGAGGAAGGCGTGAAAGTCGATATACAGCACTTCAAAAGTGCGCCGGACAGGGACAGCGCTTTGCAAAGCGGCAATATAGATGGTGCGGTATCGGATATATTGGCGGCGGCATTTGCCAATGACGGCGGGTTTAACGTGAAGATAACCTCTTTGACCAATGGCATGTATAAGCTGCTGGTCAATAAAGACAAGGGTATAAATGATATACAGTCGCTCAAGGGCAAGAGTATAGCCATTTCTACAAATACAATCATCGAATATGCCACCGATAAGATGTTAGAGGAGGGCGGCTTAAAGCCCGAGGATATCCATAAAATGGCCATACCGCAGATACCGACGCGCCTGGAAATGCTTCAAAACGGCAAGGTCGACGCTGCAACATTGCCGGACCCTCTGGCCAGTGTGGCCGTGAAAGACGGGGCGCTGCTGCTAAACAGCACCGATAAGATGGGCATAAATCCGGGCGTACTGCTCTTTGCGCAGGACGCCATAGATAAGAAATCGGCCAGTATCAAGGCTATGTACAGGGCGTATGACAAAGCGGTCGAATATCTGAAGAAAGAGCCTGTGTCCAGCTACGCCGATGTACTCATAAACGACGTGGGTTTTCCAGAGGGTATAGAGGATAGCATATCGCTTCCAGCGTACACGCAGGTTGCACTGCCCAGCCAAAAGGATTTTGACGATGTGATAAAATGGTTGACTGATAAAAAGCTTATAAAGAACAGCTATGGATTTGAGCAGCTGGTAGACAGGCGCTTTGTGAAGTAACCATGATATCGGTGGAAGGCCTGACGGTAAGATATGGTACCGGTAACGGTATAGTGGAGGCTTTATCTGATTTTAGCATAAAGGTGGCCGACGGCGACATCATTGCTGTGATAGGGCCGTCAGGGTGCGGCAAATCTACGCTGCTGCACGTGCTGGCAGGCATTATAGGCGGATACGAAGGTGCTGTGCTCATCAACGGCCGGCCGGTAAACCCGACAGAGCAGCGCATAGGACTCATACTTCAGGATTATGGCTTGTTGCCGTGGAAGACGGTTTATGAAAATGCCGTGCTTGGCTTGAAGATAAAAGGGGAAGCTTCCGACAAAACATATATGAAATATATTTTAGACCGATTGGGTCTGGTCGATATGCTGGACAGGTATCCGAATCAACTGAGCGGCGGGCAAAGACAGCGCGTGGCCATAGCCCGCTCGTTCATACTAAAGCCCGACCTTTTGCTGATGGACGAGCCGTTTTCTGCTTTGGACGAAATAACCAGGGAAAGCATGCAGGACCTTTTCCTGGATATATGGAGGCAGTATAGGGTATCGACGCTGTTTGTAACTCACAGCATCGAAGAAGCGGTGTACGTGGGCCGAAGGATAGTCGTGCTGACGCCGTCGCCGGGCAGGGTCAAAGGCGAAATCGAAAATCCGTTGTTCGGAATGAACGATTTGCGCCTGTCGGACGATTTTTACCATATGAGCATGCGCATACGCCGCATGTTGAGGGAAGATGAGGAAAACATAGATGAAGCGCAAACGCATTGACCTCATCGCGGCGCTGGCGGTGCTGATTGCCGCGTGGTATGCGATCTCGCTGATATGGCGTATGCCCATCATACCGTCACCTATAGCGGTGTTTTATAAATTCTTCGAAATATTGCCTTCCAAATTGGGCGTTCATGCGCTATACAGCCTATGGCGCATAGCTGCCGGTATAGCGCTGTCGCTTGTGATAGGGGTACCGATAGGGCTGTGCATGGGCTATTTCTCTGAATTCGGCAGGATATCATCGCCGGTCGTATACTTCTTATATCCTATACCTAAGATAGCGTTGCTGCCGGTAGTCATGCTGCTGCTGGGTTTGGGCGAGGCATCGAAGATAGCCATGATAGTGCTGATAATCGTGTTTCAAATAATAGTCACAGTGCGGGATGCCGTGAAGGGCATACCGAAAGAGATGTATTATTCTCTGATATCGCTGGGTGCAAAGCGCGGCAACATATTCAGCGATATCATTATCCCGGCCAGTTTGCCTGAGGTGCTGACGTCCATGCGCGTCGGTCTAGGTACGGCCATTTCGGTGCTGTTTTTTACCGAAACGTTCGGCACCGAATACGGCATAGGCTATTTTATCATGGATGCATGGATGAGGGTCAATTACCTCGAAATGTATTCGGGCATAGTAATGCTCAGCATAATAGGGTTTGCCGTTTTTTCAGCTATAGATGTGGCAGAGCATATATTATGCCGATGGAAATGATGTTGTTGTATTATTGTATTCTGTGATATTTGCATATACGCCATATAGGATATATAATTAGCTAAAAAGTGATCGACGAGGAGAGTACATATGCAGTATTTGTTGCGTTTGGTAAAGCAGGCCAGACCTTATTGGAAGTACCTTATAGCTGCTGCTCTCAGCATGCTGGCAGTGACGGGGTTAAACCTCATAGGGCCTAATCTTATTAGCCGGTTGGTTGAAGTAGTGACTAATCTCGACCAATACCCCGATGCTCGGAGAGTTATATTGAATTTGGCGCTCATACTTCTTATATCTTATGCTGGCAGGACATTATTCGCCTTCTTATACCGCTACTTGGCGCACTATGCGGCGTGGCGCCTTGTAGCAGACATGCGCGTTATAGTATACGACAAGCTCCAGCAGCTATCGCTCAGATATTATCATGATAAGCAGACAGGCCAGCTCATGTCCAGGGTAACCAACGATACGGCCACTTTCGAAATGCTGATAGCCCATGCTGTGCCCGATCTGGTTACCAATGTCCTTATACTCATAGGCGTAGCCATCGTCCTATTTTCAAAAAACGCCGCTTTGGCGGCACTGACGCTTATACCCGTACCGTTTTTGGCTTATGCCGGCTTTGTATTCGTCAAAAAGATACAGCCCAATTTCAGATATGCTCAGAGGGCGTTGGCCGATTTCAATGCCGATTTGCAGGATAATCTGTCGGGCATACGCGAGATACAGATATTTAATAGGCAGGAATATGAAACAACAAAACTCAGGCAGCGTTCTTATGCTCATGCTGATGCGATATTACGAGCGCTTAAACTAAGCGGGATATTTCATCCTATAGTGGAGTTTTTCAGTTCGCTGGGCACTGTTATCGTGGTGGCGATGGGTGGCCTTATGGCTATGGCCGGCAATCTCCCCGTGGAGGATATAGTTGGCTTTGTACTGTACCTTGGTATGTTCTATCAGCCTATAGGAGCGCTGGGGCAGGTAATGGAAAACCTGCAGCAGGCTTTAGCCGGGGCCGAGCGTGTATTTGAGGTACTGGATACAGAACCAGATGTTAAGGAGAAAGAAAATGCTATCGAGCTCAAGGATGTAAAAGGTGAGATAACGTTTGAAGATGTAACTTTCTACTACAGGCCAGATGTGTATGTTTTGAAAGATATATCTTTTGAGATAAAACCCGGGCAGATGGTGGCCTTTGTAGGTCCTACTGGCGTGGGCAAAACTACCATAATGAGCCTATTGGCTCGCTTTTATGATCCCGTGTCCGGATGCATAAAGATAGACGGCATCGATATACGCGATGTAACGCTGCGCTCGTTGAGGGATAATATAAGCATGGTGTTGCAGGATGTATTTCTTTTTAACGGTACTGTAGCTGAAAATATAGCGTATGGCACTGAAGATGCAACCATGGACGATATAATAAATGCCGCTAAAATAGCATGTGCTCACGATTTTATAATGGCTTTTCCAGATGGCTACGATACCTATATAGGAGAACGCGGCGTAAATTTATCCGGCGGGCAAAAACAGCGGCTAGCCATAGCCCGCGCTGTGCTGCGCGATACGCCTATACTGATACTGGATGAAGCCACTTCATCTGTGGATGCCGAGACCGAACGCCAGATACAGAATGCTATAAATAATCTGGCCAATAGCCGTACCATACTCATAATAGCCCATAGATTATCTACTGTAAAAAAAGCCGACAATATCATCGTGCTCGACGAGGGCCGCATAGTTGAGCAGGGTACGCATGAGGAGCTGATAAAACGCGGTGGCCTTTACAGTTATCTGTGCTCTATGCAGTTCAATACCGAGGATACGGTAAAGATGGCTTAATCATTCATATATCCATTGCTCGAACAATTTGTCTATAGCATCGGCGTCGCCACATATCTCGGCTGCTAATTTCTGAAAATCTTGGGTGGTGGCTATCTTCCACTTATATCGGCGCAGATATTCCTGTAGCAGCTTAAAGTAACTGTCATCGCCCATTTGTTGCCTTAGGGCGTCGTGAAACAGTGCCCCTTTGTCGTATACTACTATATAATACTGTGATTTAGAAAAACCTGATATAGGGCTGTATAATACGCCGTCCGAGGTCGTTTTAAGGCGCTGGCTTATTTTATTGAGAGCCTGTTGCTTACGCTGTGTCCCATAGCGCGATTCATAGTATATCACCTCGGAGTATCGCGTTAGCCCTTCATCCAGCCATGGCTCGCGAAATTCATCATTGCCTACCATATTGAACCACCATTGGTGAGCTATCTCATGTACTACCTCGCGTTCAACGTCCCTGCCGCGAAATACAGCCGGTGCATATAATGCTATGCCTGAGTATTCCATGCCGCCGGAGCGCAGTGGGGCCTCTGCCAGCACCATATAGTCGTACGGATATGTCCCGAAACGCTGTTGGAAGATCGATAAAGCGTGTTCGGCATAGTCCAGCATAGACCGTGCCACATCAGGAGAACCATTGGCATATGCTGCAGTGACGGTGATACCTCCCACCTTTTTGCTGACCGTTTTATAGTTTGCCGATGCAGCGAAGCAAAAGGTACGGGCTGGGGATGCCGTGACATGAACCAGGCGGCGATCGCCTTCTACCGTATCGTATTCTACATGGCCGCCGAATACCGCTTTTTGCTTAGCCGGCATAGATAACTTTACATCGTAATCGGCAGCGTCGCTTATGTACGGATCGCCATTGTAATAATATGGCGAGATTATCCAACCACTGTCGCTGCGCGCGGCTAAAGATGGATAGAAGCGCGACAATGCATAAACGCCGTTTTTATAGCCATAGTCGCCGAGTTTATCAGTAACGATCGGTATATTGCTGGTAAAGAAGATGTCAAGCTTTACCTTTTTCCATGGATATATTGGTTTGGGAGGCTGTATCACCACCGTATTGGCGGAGTATTCGAACTTAACCTCCGCCTCGTCCAGCATGATTTTTTGTATCTCGGTAAGGCGTTCATCGGTATTTTGATAAAGCTGTAAATATATATCATTGAGCGGCTCATCGCCTGTATTTTTGAAAAATATAGTTTCCTGGCCGGATATAGTATTCTTTTCGGTATCCAATACCAGGCTCATCTCATACCGTGGTCGATTTAGTTCGAGCTTTGTATCATCTGCTGGCTCCTGTTGCTGCACTGCGTCGCTTATTTGCGATGCAGGTGGCGTGGGCGATGGGCGTGCCGGCGACAGCATAGCACAGCCTGAGACTGTTACCGATAGTATTATTATAAGCCATATAAAACGATGCTTCATCTAGTCCTCCTATAATAAACGCTATATATTTTATTATCGGATATTATGAGTATATCATAACAGCTTTTTGCGTGGTATAATAATAGCGGAAAGATTCTTACAGTATTTGCTGGAGAAAGGGCGATATTTATGGAGTGGAAACATGTCGATGGAGAAAACAGAGGCAAGGTCAATTTCTTCGCTTTGAGCACATGCATATGGTGCAGAAAAACCAAAGCGCTTTTGAACAGATTGGGTGTGGATTATTATTACATCGATGTTGATCTGGTCACCGGAGATGATGTTGACAAGGTGAGGAACGAAATGGGCAGGTGGAATCCTATGCTTTCCTTTCCTACTATTATCATAGACGACGACAAAGTGATTATTGGTTACAGGGAGCAAGAGCTTAAGGAGGCGCTCGGATATGGGGATAAATAAAGAGGATATAGAAAGGCTATATGAAGAAAAAAAGGTCGAAGCCGAAAGCTCAGGATACAGGTTGAATCCCGATGTTGATTTTACGCTTGGCTTGATGGAAGGCCTGCTTATAAACGAGAAACGGTATGGCTATCAATCCTGCCCGTGCAGATTGGCATCAGGCAGGATTGAAGAAGATCAGGATATCATATGCCCATGCGATTACAGGGATGCCGATGTGGCGCAGTATGGCTCTTGCTATTGCGGCTTATATGTATCGCAGGAGATTACTAACGGCGATGCGCAAATACAGCCCATTCCGGAAAGAAGAGGAAGAAATGAAGGACGCAAGGGTGTAGATTCTCCCTTTGGCAGTTCACTTTCGTTGCCGGTATGGCGATGTAAGGTTTGCGGATATCTGTGCGCTCGTCAACAACCGCCCGGGATGTGCCCTATATGCAAAGCCAAAAAAGAAAAATTTGAGAGATTTATGTAAATTAAAATATAACGCAGCGGCATAATAATTGAGAATACTACAAAGAATACTATGTGTTTATAATTCAAAATTATTATGTCAGGAGGAAATATTATGAAAAAGCTGCGAGTAGGAATTATAGGTGTGGGTATGGCGTTTGAAAAGCTCCATTATCCCGCATATCAGCAATTGCAAGATAAATATCAGATAGTAGCGCTATGTGATCAGGACAGGCAAAAAGCTGAGAATTGGCGCAATACGTTGGGCCTCAAGCCGGAGGATATATATGATGACCATAGGGATATTATAAAGCGCACCGATATAGATGTTTTCGATATAATGGTGCCTATAGAGCTTAACTTTCAGGTTACTGAAGATGTTGCTAAGGCGGGCAAGCCTATAATATGTGAAAAACCGCTGGCGCCTACACGCCAGGAAGCCGAGGCTGCAAGGGAGCTGCCAAGGCGATATAATGTACCGATAATGATAGCCGAAAATTACCGGTATAACGAAGAGAATAATATAATCAGGGACCTCATCCGTACACAGGATATAGGCGAGGTTTATTATTTTATAGAAAACCGCGTCGTGAATTTTCCGGATGAAATGCTCAAAGATGATTTTGCGGCACGCGAATGGCGCCAGCACCCGGAATTTCCCGGCGGCATATTCATGGATTACTGCATCCATGATATAGCGGGTTTACGCCATATATTCGGTGCCATAGACAGCGTGCATGCTTTCGGTCGTAAGCAAAGGGATATGGAGGAAGATGAATTCTCCCCTTATTCTGTAATTCAGGCTAACATGCAGTTTAAGAGCGGCGTGCTTGGCCAGTTCAGCTTCTTTGGTGAGGGTATGGAGATGCAGCGGCCGCTTATAGGCCTGCGCATATTCGGTACAAAAGGTGAAGTGTATTTAGAAGAGCGTTCATGCGGCACTATAAACATTGCATATAACGACGGTACCAGTCGACAGATACCATATACGCCGGGCCGCGGCTACTATAACGAGCTGGCCAATTTCTACAACGCCGTAATGGGGCAAGAGCCGCTGTATACAACGCCGGAAATGGAGTACGGAGATGCTATAACGATATTCGCTATACTGGATTCTATACAGAGGAAATCTCCCGTAGCTGTGGACAGAGAACTGGCTTTTGCAAGATAACACGATAAGGAGTGCCAAAGGCGCTCCTTAGATTTTGTTTATTCGCATTGCATTATTTGTACATGACTGATAAAATTATTGAAAATGATTTTATCAATGTAAGGGGAATGTTATAACTATGATGCCAAAGTATATGATGGTAAAACAATACTTAAAAGAAAAGATAGATCGAGGAGAAATAAAAAAAGGCGAGCGCATCGAGAGCGAGAATGAATTAGCCAAAAGGTTTAATGTAAGCAATATAACTATAAGAAGAGCCCTTTCCGATCTAAGCAACGAGGGCTATATATATAGGGTTCAGGGCAAGGGGAGTTTCGCTTGCGAGGTAAAATCTGATATACCGGAAAAAGGTATGCATGTGATAGCTGTTATATTTTCGCTTATCAGATATTATAACGACATATTTATAGATATGATAAAGGGTATTCAATCATATCTTGAAGAAAACCATTACTCCATGGTGATGTATTATTATGAAAGTGACCCGGATAAAGAAAGACAAAAAATTCATGATCTTATTACCGGTAATGAAGTAGAGGGATTAATACTATACTCTTACATGCCAGAACATAATATAGCGCTCTTTAAGGAAATGAAAACTAGGAAATTTCCATTCGTACTTTTGGATAGGTATTGTGAAAGATATCCTACTAATTATGTAATGTCAGATGGATTTAGCGGAGCTTATGGAGCAACAGAATATTTGATAAATTTGGGACACAAAGATATAGCCTTTGTTTCTTCGGAATTGGATGTATCTACTGTAAAAAGACGTATTGAGGGCTATATAAATGCTCTAAAAAATAATGATACGGCTTGTGAAGGCTTGGTATTTAACAATGATGAAAGCTCTCTGAACGAAATAATGAATAGAGCGGAGAAAGGGGATATTACAGCCGTTATTACAGGCAATAAGTCAACAGCTGCGCAGCTTGTGTACATGCTGTATCAGCGCGGTTTATCTGTACCACAAGATATGAGTCTGATAACTTTCGATGGTTCTCCAGAATTGCCATTAAGCAGCAAGCTGCGGCTTACGTGTATAGAGCAGCCTTATTATGAAATGGGTCGTAAAGCTGCGGCCATGCTGCTCGATGATATACGAGATCCTAAAATAGTGAATCAATCCATAATTTTGCCATGCCGCTTCGTAGAAGGCAATTCATGCAACAAACTCAGCGAATGAGTATTATAAGCTAAGTTAGTATACTAACTTAGCTTATAATACTCAAAATAAGTTTTGTACGAAAATAAAAATTTTACTCAAACTTAACTATAACTTAATGACAAATTAACAAAAACAGTTTATAATATACTTAGTATAATAAATATACTAAAATCATTATATTATGTTAGGGGGTACTCCAATGAAGAGGACGTTAATCAGTGTTTTGGCAATGGGCTTGCTAGTTGCTATGCTTTTAGGTTTAGCAATAGGCTGTCAATCGTCGGGTGGCTCTGTTGAATCCAAGGATATAGAAACATCTACTGGTGGTCAGCAAGAAAACGCTGGACAAGAGGCTCAACAAATCGAACAAAAGGAACCTGTAAGGATTGTAACATCTGTTGTAGGTGGAAAAGATCCTGATGAAAACAAATTGTTTGAGCAGGAGGTTAAAAGGCTTACAGGGATACAGATAGAGATCATTAAGCCTCCTTCTACAGAATATGATCAAAAAGTGGCTACTACGTTGGCAGGCGGAGAGAAAGTCGATCTTATTTATACAGGGGCTACTCAGTTTGAGAAATTATTTCCTCAGGGCTTTTTTGAACCTTTGACCGATAGGATAAAGAATTCTGAAGTATTATCTGACCCTAATATCATCGATCCTAAGGAATGGGATAGAATAACTCGGGAAGATGGCAATATCTATGCTGTGTTTAACAAAGATGAAGGCGGTACTTTGCCCATCGTTAGATGGGATTGGATGCAAAAACTAAAATTGGAACCACCGCAAACGCTTGATGAATATTATGAAGTTTTAAAGGCTTTTGCTGAACAAGATCCTGATGGCAATGGCGAAAAGGATACTTATGGATTGACACTATCAAAGCTTTACGATATACAACCTTTTATGGGCGTATACGGGTTGATAGGGAAGCATGCCCAAGACGATAATGGTCAATGGTATATACCTTGGGCAACAGATCAGGCTATACCAGTATATGAATGGTTGGCCAAATTATACAAAGAAGGTATTCTAGACCCCAATTTTGCTACCAATACCACCGCCAATGAAAGAGAATTATTTATGAACGATAAAGTTGGTATGATGGTATATTGGGCTGCGTGGGTTGGTATGTTTAACGACCAGGTAAGAAGCGAGGAACCAAATACTACTTTTGAAGCTAAAGGAATAGAGCCGCCAAAAGGACCAAATGGGGAAGCGTTGCTTATGGCTGGCGAGGACGGCTTATGGGTAATACCGAAGAATAGTACCAATAAAGATCTGGCGTTTAAGTTCCTGGAGTTTTGGCATACCGAAGAGGGTAATATTTTAGGTACTTTAGGCATACTGGACAATGATTATAAACTGGAGAACGGCAAATATGTACTTACGGAAGTGGGCAAAAGCCATGCCATGGATCATGGCGCGCCTTATCCGAAATCGTTGAAGTGGGTTAATCCTATAGGTACTCCGCTTAATTTTGAAGGGGCAAATCAGATAGTGAAAAAATATGCTAAGCCCCAAACAGCTAGAGCAGATACAGCCGATGCTATGAGTATAGTGGATAAATATGGTATCAAGGCTGTTTTGGGAGAATTATCTGCTCAAGACGCGGTAAAAGCGATGAGGTCTGAGCTAAAGTCGAAAGGCTATATTGATATCGAATAGGCTATCATACTTCTAAGGTACTTTAGTGAAAACCGCTAAAGTACCTTATTATATTAAATTGTTAGGGGGACAAGAGATGCTTGGAAAAATTCGAAAAGATAGGACAATATATTTATTTTTGCTACCGGCATTTTTATATTTCGTTATATTCCTTTATTATCCTATAGCGCGAGGGTTTATTATGAGTGTACAAGATTTTAAGTTAATAGGCCATAGCCCATTTATCGGATTTGAACATTATAGCAAAATACTTCATGACAGAGAATTTTGGAATGTATTAAGGAATACATTGGTGATTGGGGGTGGCAATCTTATAGTAGGGTTATTTAGTCAACTGGTATTAGCCTTGTTATTGAACGAGATAAGCATAGTAGGGTTTAAGCGTTTTGTACAGACAGTGGTTTATATACCTAACTTATTTTCGTGGGTGGTGGTAGGCGGCATATGGATTTTCTTGTTGGCACCTGATAATGGTTTGGTAAATGAACTCATAAAACTATTTGGCGGTCAACCGATATCATTTATGACCAAAGAATCATATGCCTGGCCTATATTCATTTTAACCAACACATGGAAAACGGTTGGATATGGCTGTATTATATTTCTTGCAGCTATAACGAATATCGATCCTCAGCTATATGAAGCCGCTTATATAGATGGTGCAGGAAGATGGCTTCAAACAATACACATTACCCTGCCTGGCCTATATGATACCATAAAAACTGTTTTTCTACTTAATTTGATGGGTGTATTAAACATATTCGATCAATCCTATATAATGACCAATCCGGCCATCATAAATAAGACGGATGTTATTATGACTTATACTTATAGAACCGGAATACAGCAGTTTAAGATGGGCTATGCTGCAGCCGTGTCGTTTATAGTGTTGATCATGACGCTTGTCCTAGCTTTAGGATTTTTACGATCTTCAAACTTTATGTCTTCAAGGGAGATGTAATATTAAAATGGAAAGAAAATTGTTTAATTTATTTAATTATGTTTTGATGTTTGCCTTAATTATAACGATGATCATACCCCTTGTAAACGTAGCGGCAATTTCATTTTCTACCGATAGGGCTTCTATGGCACCCGGCGTTAAACTATTTCCATCGCCGTTTAGTACTTCCGGTTATGAGGTGTTGTTTGAAAGAATAAATATATTACAACCTGTTTTAAATACCATTTACGTAAGCGTGATTGGAACGTTATTACATGTACTGTTAAGCGCATTGACGGCATATGCGTTAAATAGAAAGGATTTTTGGGGTAAAAGATTTTTTGTGTTATTTATGCTTTTTACAATGATATTCCCGTTTCAAAGTATCATGATACCAAGTTATATAGTATATAAAGGTTTAGGCCTTATAAATTCTTTGATGGCTATAGTTGTATCCGGTATGGTATCAGCATATACGGTGCTTATATTACAAAGCTTTTTCGCTAAAATACCGCGCTCACTGGAGGAAGCTGCTCTAATAGACGGTGCCACCGAATTTACGATATTTCGTACCGTATATTTACCGCTTTCTAAAGCTGGTATTGCAACAGTAACGTTGTTTCAATTTGTAAGCAAATGGAACAATTTTATGGAATCGGTTATATTTTTGAATAATCCTTCTAAATATACTCTACAAGTAGCATTAAAAAATCTTATTATTTCTTCGGATATAACATCCACTACTGATTCAATATCTAAAAATACTCAAATGGCAGGTGTGGTTATTACTATTATCCCGCTTATTATAGTTTACGTATTTTTACAAAGATATTTTATAACAGGTCTAACTGCTGGCGCTGTAAAAGAATAAATGGAGGAACTGTTTCTTGATAAAGGATTATAGAGTTTACAAGGCGGATTTTCACGTTCATACAGCATTCTCGGATAATAGAGATGCTATGACGGTTAAGGACTATATTGAGCTATCCCAAAAAAATAATATACAAATATTGGGGTTGGCAGACCATCACCATAATCTCACTCAGAAGAAGTGGCGATCAGAATTAGAAGATATTAAGGAAAACAATGAAGGCGTGCCGCTTATACTGCCGGGCTATGAGATAACGTTTATTGATGGGCATATGGTTATAACCGATAAACGGACGTTTGATGCCGAATATATAAAAGATGCTAAAAACAATATATTGAAAGAAAATGATTTAAGAATAGTGGCTCATCCGGACAATAACAATTGTAAGTGGCTTATGGGTATGGTATATAAGATAAACAGCGTGGAGGTTGCTAATGGAGGTCAGGGGATGTGCGCCGTTGGCGAAAATAGCCACTGCAATGGATTGAAGACATGGAAAAATTACCTTCTTATGCGGCAGCACGTATCGCCTATGGCCAATTCGGACTGCCATCAAGCAGTGCATTTTGGCAAGGTTTGGACAGGTGTATTTTTGAATGAAGAGTATGAATTAACCGAACAAGCAGTTAGGCAAGCTTTACTGCGTGGGCATACTTTTGCCAGCATTGGGGAGCTCATGGTTAATATTTCTTGTGGGGATGATATTATTATGGGTGACTGTATAGGTCTGGGCGAACGATATTATGATATTCATTGGGAATGCCCCGGTGCGCACAGGGTTACATTATTTTGTGGGGATATAAGCATTGGTATATATTATGGGGATCACGGTAGATATACACCGACGTTGAACGGGCCTTATTGGATATTGGCACAACAAGACGAACAGTGGGCGGTGTCGGCTCCCATATGGGTCAGCGCTGTTCCGACAACATCCAGAATTGACCTAAAGGATCAAATATATAAAAATGATGTTATAAATGTTTTGGATTATAGTATATCAAAAAAATTGGAATGGATTAAACGTCTTAAGGATGATAATGCATTAGTTGAACCATATATTGATAAATATGTTGGGTGGTTCGAATCCTTTCTTATACGAAATCTGAACAATGATGAATTTACCAATAAAGCCTTGGATATTGCCGTAGCGGAGAATATACGGCGCCTTCGTTTGATTCAACAGAATGTCAGCGAATTATTGAACGGCGTTTTGCATAAAATATACGGCGATGATGGTAGAAACGTTTTAATAGCGAATTTGGATGATAAACCGTATCGTGGGCTTATAAAAACTGATATTAAGATTAACCCCGATTGGGAGGGTTTTGGCTTATATGACGAGAGAGGGGACGAGCTGCCGTCGGCATCATCTATTTGGGAATATAGGGATTTCATAGATGAGCGAAGACCTGCCCATAGAATGGAAGAAGTGATAATTTGGCTGGAGAGAGGGGAAATGCACGAGTATAAGGTATGCTGCGTTGACCTGCAATGCGATGCAGATAAAGTTAAGGTAAGCTTTGACCTTTATCCATATGAATTCATTAAACGCGATGTCGCTTGGCCTAAAGAAGCGTGCTTGTTAAGAGATTTGCTAAAAAGCGATAAAATCAAGTCTTATTTCCTGCATGTGCGCAAGATGAAGGACGCTACCGCATTTTTTGCCGTCGATATGGACCCCTGTTCTACAGCCAAGGTGTTTATAAGAGAAAAACCGAAACATGACGAAGATCCAATATGCGTTGCACAGATATAATCTTGCGTAAATCATTGTTGTGACTGCTTCTACTATGGCACATATCGCCGCAATAGTCAAAGTCAATACGCTTGCAAACGCATTGTCTAAAATGTATAATGAAAGAAAGATTATGAATAGGGGGTTATATTTATGGAGATAGGCGTTAGCTCATATAGTTATAGTAAATGTCGAATGGACGGTTTACAGATAGTACATAAAGCGGCCGAAATGGGTTTTAAACACATCGAATTCTCCGGTTTGCCGCTGATGCCCGACAGCATGGACCCATTGGTTTATGCCGCGGAAGTGAAACAGGCATGTGACGAGGCTGGCATCGAAGTGGTAAATTACGCTGTAGGCGCCGATTTTATAAACAATGGTCTGGATAACGAAATAGAACGCCTGAAACAAGAAGTGAAGATAGCCTTTGAGTTGGGGGCCTCCTTCATGCGTCACGATGCTACTTATGGCTTTTCACCGGATTATCACGGGCCAAGAGGATTTAATGATGCGCTACCGGTTTTAGTGAAGGGTTACCGAGCCGTGACCGAGTATGCTGAGGGGATAGGCATAAAGACCATGGTGGAAAATCATGGATTCTTTTGCCAGGACAGCGACAGGGTAGAGAAACTTATAAACGGCGTAAACAACACGAATTTTGGGCTTTTGCTGGATATAGGCAATTTTCTCTGCACCGATGAGGACCCGGCCATCGCAGTGGGCAAACTGCTGCCGTATGTGTTTCATGTACACGTTAAGGACTTTCATGTGAAAAGCGGCATGTTGCCTGATCCGGGCGATGGTTGGTTCAAATCGCGTGCCGGCAACTATCTTAGAGGGGCTATTATAGGTCATGGCGATGTGCCCGTTATACAGTGCCTTAAAATGCTCAGGACATATGGCTATGATGGCGTAATATCTATAGAGTTTGAGGGAATGGAGGATCCGATACTGGGTATAAGCGTAGGCAGGAATAATCTTGAGAGGTATATGCGTTTGATAAAATAAGGGCTCACCCAATTTTTTATATTATCCAGCCTATACCTAGTGCCGATATGATGCCGAGAAGCGTGCCGGCTATTATATCGGATGGATAATGATAACCGAGGTACACGCGCGATAAGGCCACCAAAACTGCGGTTGGCATACTTATGGCAGCGACGGCCGGCCAATATAAAGTCAATGATGTGGCCAGGGCAAAGCTCGCTGTGGAATGACCGGATGGAAAAGAGGGGTCCTTTGGTAGTTTACCCAGTATGTTTACATCTTTAAGCGCAGCAAAGGGCCTCATCCTGCGCAGCAATAGTTTAAGCAATTGTACCAGACAATGACTCGATACTAAAGCTGCTAAAGATTGCCAGCCGGCGACTTTAGCATCGTTTTTCCCGAAAAATATTATAGAAAGTGCTAGTCCTATCGTGAAAAAAGCATTTCCCATATGCGTTATGCGCGGCATCGCTGCGTCCAGCGTCCGGCATTTTAGTTTATGGTTTATAAAATAGAAGGTCATGGCCTCTATGTTTTTTACTATACTTGCGCAATGTTGCACTGTAAAACCCCTTTACGAAAATTATTTTATCTAATTATATTATAGCGTATATTTCATCTCTTTGCATCAAGCTAATGTTAATTTTTTATATATTGACGATATACCGACTATGAGGGATAATATATATGGTTCACTAATAAAAGGAGAAACGTGTTTCGATGAGAGTAATAATAAACGGCGATAAGAATTTATACACAAAGTTTGTGGAAAGTCATCCTAAGGGGCACATACTTCAAACGCTGGAATGGGCTGCGGTTAAAGACGATAATTGGGGACATATATATGTGATGGTGGAAGACCAAGGGGATATCAAAGCATCTATGTTGCTGCTCATAAGAAAACTGCCGATAATAGGTAAAAATATGATATATTCGCCCAGGGGGCCTGTATGCGATATGCACGACAAAACGGTGTTGACATTCCTTATTACTGAGGTAAAAAAGCTGGCCAAACAGTATAACGCAATTATGCTCAAGATAGATCCGGATATAAAAGCCGATGATAGCGAGGTTATCAAAAACCTTAAGGATTTAGGCTTTATGAGAAATGAAGAAGCCTTAAATTTCGAGGGTATACAGCCACGCTTTGTATTTCGCCTTGACATAAGGCCTGATTTAGATGAGCTTATGGCCAATTTTCATAGCAAGACGCGCTATAATATACGGTTGGCCGAAAGAAAGGGCGTAACGGTCCGTATGGGCACGCGCCAAGATTTACCGGCATTTCATCAGATTATGGAGGTTACAGGTTTAAGGGATAATTTTGTGGTCCGGCCGCTTTCATATTTCGAGAAAATGTATGACTGCCTGCACGATAGAGGATACCTAGAGTTGGCTTTAGCAGAGTATCAAGGGCAGATTGTTTCGGGCATTATTTGCCTTTTTTGTGGCGATAAATGCTGGTATCTATACGGGGCCAGCAGCAATGAGCACAGGAATGTTATGCCTAATTATCTTCTGCAATGGGAGATGATAAAACGCGCCAAAGAGCGGGGTTGTACAATGTATGATTTTCGCGGCGTTTCCGGCGATATAAATCCGGATAATCCTTTATATGGCCTTTATAGATTTAAGAAGGGCTTTAATGGAGAATTTACTGAGTTTATAGGAGAGTTCGATATGGTATTGAGTCCTATGTGGTATTCTATATGGCAAAAGGCTGTACCTGCATTCCGGAAGGCACGCCGCAAGGTGACGCTTATGTTGAAGCGCTCAAAAGAGGATGTAGAGAAGCACGAACATGATGCCGCAGGAGGAATGGAATAGGTGCTTGCAAGGTATTTGGAGGTAGATAAGAGGGCTATTATTGATAATTTGGAAACCGTACGAAAAGAGGTAGGCGTATCTGTCATGGCAGTAGTAAAAGGCAATGCTTATGGGCATGGCGCCGTAGAGGTATCGGCAACATTGGCCGATGCTGGTGTGGAGTGGTTTGGGGTAGAATTTTTGGATGAGGGTGTGCGGCTTAGGGAAAGTGGCATAGAAGGAAGGATATTGTGTTTTACCGGCCCAGTGGATAAAGATGATTGCCGGGCATTCATAGAGTATGACATAACGCCGGCCATGTATAACCTCGATGCTGCGGCTATGCTCAACGACGTAGCTGAGGAAGAGGATATTATGTTTAAGGTACATTTGAAATTCGATACGGGTATGGGGCGTTTCGGTTTTACATACGATGAATTGGATGGAGTTATTGATAGATTAAAGGCATTTGAACATTTGGAGTACGAAGGGGCATTTACCCATTTTGCGGCGGCATTTGCTAAAAAGCCAGATTATACACTGTTGCAGTTGGAGCGTTTTAATAAATGTATGGACAAGCTGGAGACGGGCGGTATAAAAGTGCAGATACGCCATGCGGCCAACTCGGTGGCAGCCATGGATTTTCCGCAGGCACGGTTGGATATGGTGCGTGTGGGAGGGGCGCTTTTTGGCACTGCTATGTTTAAAAACAGATCGGTTAAGCTTAAAAAAACAGCTTTATTAAAAGCGATATTAATGGATGTGAGGGATATGCCCAAAGGCGCATATATAGGTTATGGCTGTACGTATCGTACGTCCAAGCCTATGCGCATAGGCGTAATACCCTTTGGCTATTTCGAGGGGCTGAAGGTACAGCGTCGCAACTATGCATTTCATTTTTTAGATTTATTAAGAATATTGTATCACGATATTATGGATTATCTTAGACCGGTGCCAATCGTATTCAAAGACGGCAGGCCTTTGCGTATCCTCGGCAGGATAGGTTTACAGTTGGCCGTTGTGGATTTAAGCGGCGTTGACGCTCACCCGGGCGATGAGGTGTCAGTGGCTATAGATCCCATATATCTTGACGATACGGTGCCGAGAGTGTATAAATATTAAATATAGAGAAAGTGGGAGAACAGATATGAAAATAACATCTCTTAAGCTTTATAAGGTTAGGCCCAGATGGCTCTTTCTTAAGATAGAAACCGATGAAGGTATAACCGGATGGGGAGAGCCTGTGGTGGAGGGCCGGGCTGATACCGTCAAAGCCGCTGTAGAAGAACTGAAGGGTTATTTGGTGGGCCGAGATCCTTTGAAGATAGAGGACCACTGGCAGGTCATGTACCGCGGGGGCTTTTATCGCGGAGGCCCGGTGCTCATGAGCGCTATAGCTGGCATCGATCAGGCTTTATGGGATATAAAAGGTAAATTTTACGGTGTGCCGGTATATGAGCTGCTCGGAGGGGCGTGCCACGATAGAATAAGGGTGTATTCATGGATAGGCGGGGATCGCCCGCACGATATAGCCGAAGAGGCCAAGCAGCGCGCGCAGTTTGGATTCACAGCCGTCAAGATGAATGCAACCGATGAGATGCACTATATAGATAGCTTCAGCAAGGTGCAGGCTGTGGCAGACCGTATAGCGGCTATCCGCGATGCGCTGGGCTACCAAATGGATGTGGCGATAGATTTTCACGGTAGGGTACATAAGCCTATGGCCAAGGTGCTGGCAAAGGCGCTGGAACCTTATCATCCGATGTTTATAGAAGAGCCGGTATTGCCGCAAAACAACGAAGCCTTGAGGGATATAGCCATGCATGCAGATATACCGATAGCCACTGGTGAGCGCATGTTTTCGCGTTGGGATTTCAAGGAGTTACTGCACAGCGGTTACGTCGACGTGATACAGCCGGATCTATCCCATGCCGGAGGTATATCCGAGTGTAAAAAAATAGCCGCTATGGCAGAGGCCTATGATGTGGTGGTAGCACCTCACTGTCCGCTCGGCCCCATAGCGCTGGCTGCATGTATACAGCTCGATGCCTGCACGCCCAATGCTTTCATACAGGAGCAGAGCCTAGGTATACATTATAATAAAGGCAGCGATTTGCTGGATTACTTAAAAGACCCTGCGGTATTCGCATATAAAGATGGGTTTGTTGATTTGCCCAAAGCCCCGGGGCTAGGCATAGAGATAAATGAAGAGAGGGTTATAGCAGCCGATGCCCAGGGTTATGAATGGAAAAATCCCGTATGGAGAAATGTTGACGGCACGGTGGCTGAATGGTAAATTTATAATTTGTTGACCGTTTGTTTAAAATGTTTTGATATTATTATCATGCAAATATGTTTTTGAGGAGGGTGTTACTTGATCGAAGTCCAAAATGTTACCAAGCGCTATGGTCAACATGTTGCTGTGGACAATGTAAGCTTTACAGTCAACGATGGTGAGATCCTGGGCTTTCTTGGTCCAAACGGCGCTGGCAAGTCTACTACTATGAATATCATAACCGGTTATATATCGGCCACTGAAGGCACGGTCAAGATAGACGGTATAGATATTCTGGACCAGCCGGAAGAGGCAAAAAAGAGGATAGGCTATCTGCCAGAATTTCCACCGCTGTATATGGATATGACAGTATCGGAATATCTTGACTTTGTATGCGACATAAGAAAGGTGCCAAGCGCCGAACGCAAGCAAAGCCTGGAGAGGATAATGGATACCGTCAAGATAGATGATGTGAAAGGCCGCTTGATAAAAAACCTTTCAAAAGGCTATAAACAGCGTGTCGGCGTGGCACAGGCCATGATAGGAAATCCGCAGGTGCTTGTCTTGGATGAGCCGACGGTCGGCTTGGATCCAAGGCAGATCATAGAGATGCGCGATCTTATAAAAAAGCTGGGCAAATCTCATACCATTATACTGAGCTCGCATATATTGCCTGAGGTCAGTGCTGTATGCGATCGTATAATTATCATAAACAAAGGTAAGATCGTGGCAGCCGGTACACCTGCTAACTTATCCAAGCATTTAGGTGGAGGGCGTTTATCGCTCAGAGTGGCAGCGCCGGAGAAGCAGGTCATGGCAGCGCTGGAACAGGTGCCTGGTATTGCCAGGGTAGAGCCTAGGGGTACTTTTGAACCTGGCACTATAGATATTGTGGTAGACCCGGACGAAGAAGTGGATATTCGCCGTCCTGTCTTCAATGCATTGAGCCATGCTGATTGTCCTATTTTAATGATGCGGCCTTTGGATCTCAGCCTGGAGGAGATCTTTATGCAGGTTACGACACAGGAAAGCGAGGTTTCATAATATACGATGATAGGTGTGTATAAAAAAGAATTAAAAGCCTATTTCTCAACCCCTACCGGTTATGTCTTCATGGGTTTCTTCTTATTGATAGCCGGATTTTTCTTCGCCATATCCAATCTATTTCCTATGGTAGCTAATTACAATGGCATGTTGAGCAATTTAACATTTATATTCCTGATAGTGGTGCCTATATTGACTATGAGGCTTATGGCTGAAGAGATGCGCCAAAAGACCGATGTTCTTCTTTTAACGTCGCCTTTGAGTGTTAACGAGATGGTGCTGGGAAAATACTTTGCGGCTGTAACGGTATTTCTCATAACGCTGCTCATTACATGCCTTTATCCGCTCATGATGAGCTTTTTCGGCGATATAGCGGTGTGGGAGATAATAGGTGGATATGTGGGGTTTTTCCTATTAGGTTCCACTTTTATAGCGGTTGGGCTATTCATATCATCGCTCACGGATAATCAGGTCATAGCGGCGGTGGTGACGTTCAGCGTGCTGCTCCTTTTATGGGTGATAGATGCGTTGCAGAGCGTAGTGCCTACAGATATAATATCTGGGGTAGTATTTGCATCGGCTTTGGTAGCCGCGGTTGCTATATGGCTTTATTCAGCGACGCGGAATATATATGTCAGCCTCGTTACGGCGATAGCCGGCGGTGCAGCGATAGCCGGAGTTTATATAGTTAATAAGGACCTTTATACAGGTTTCATAGGCAAGGTATTAGCTTGGTTTTCGGTATTGAACAGGTATAATGAATTCAGCCTGGGTATCTTAAGCCTGAGCCCTATTGTATATTATATTACGTTTTCAGCGGTATTCGTGTTTCTGGCTATAAGAAACATAGAGAAGAAAAGATGGAGTTAGGGGGAAAGTATCATAATGAAGCTTAATATAGCAGCATCTTTCCGCAATAAAAAATTCAGATACGGAGGCTACTCTGCTTTAATCACTGTCGTGGTCATAGCTATATTGATAATAGTAAACCTTGTCGTGGATCAGATACCGTGGAAAGTGGATTTGACCAAGAACAGGTATTTCTCATTGTCGGAACAAAGTTATAAGACCATGGATAACATAAAAAAAGATGTGACGATATACGGTCTATATAAGACCGGCCAGGAGAATCTGACCGTAAAAGAAATACTAAATCAATACGCCAATTACTCCGATAAAATAAAGATAAAATTCATCGATCCGGTCAAGAACCCGACATTTGCGCAAAAGTACAGCCAAGACGGCACGAGTTTGAGTGAAGGTTCACTGATAGTGGACGCCGGAGATAAATATAAGGTTATAGATCAGTATGCTCTAGTTAATACAAGCTATAATCAGTATAGTGGACAGATGCAAGCCGACTCATTGGCCGTGGAACAGCAGGTCACAGGCGCTCTTATATACGTGACGTCGGAGAAGAGCAGTGTGCTGTATGCCCTGCAGGGGCATAATGAGGAAGCTGTTCCGTCGGATCTTTCAAAGCAGCTTGGGAATCAAAACTTTGAGTTAAAGGAGCTGAATTTGGTTACATCGGACAAAGTGCCAGATGATGCCGAAGCGATATTGGTCTTGTCGCCCAAGAAGGATATATCCGCTGAGGAAGATAAAAAGCTGCGGGACTATCTGTCCAAAGGTGGTCGCGCGATATTTATGATGGATTTATTGAACAATGAATTGCCGAATTTCCAAGCTTTATTCAATAGTTATGGCGTAGAACTTGAGCGCGCGATGGTGATGGACGGCGACCGCAGCCATAACGCCGGCGATCCAGTGCTGTTGGTACCATCTTTTGGCGCTCACGATATAGTTAGCCCGCTTAAATCCAATAAACTTACGGTTATTATGCCGGCAACGCAGCCTATAAAAGAGGTGAGCATAAAAAAGAGGTCCCTAGAGATACAGCCGCTTCTGACAACGTCTTCCAACTCATGGGCTAAGGTTAACCTGGAATTTACGTCGTCGGAAAAAGAAGCCGGCGATTTGGAAGGACCGTTTAATGTGGCTGTTGCCATAACCGATAAATCTTCTGATGTTAATGTAAAAGATACCAAGATAATATTGATGGGTTCTTCGGCCATAGTGAATTCACAGATTACCACACAATTTCCGGCTAACATAGATATGGTGATGAACAGCATAAATTGGTTGAGGGATCAAACCGAGAACATCTCTATAGCTCCTAAGAGCCTGACCCCGGATTACCTCAACATGACATCTTTACAGGTAATTATACTCGCAGCCATAGTGGTTATAGTGATACCGCTTATAATATTAGGTATGGGCCTTAGGGTATGGCTGGTAAGGAGGCACCTATGAGAAGAACACGCAATGTCATTATACTGGTTGTAGTGTTGGCATTGCTTGCCGGAACATATGTGTATCTTACAAAACGTCCCCAGCAAGCCGAACAGGATACTGAGAGCGTAGAGATTTCCAAGCTCAATAAAGACGACATAGTTAAAATGACGCTTGAGAGCAAAGACGGAAGCTTGACCTTTATCAAAAAAGATGACAAATGGGTGACTGAAGGCAACGAATCTATAGGTTTGAATCAAACTATGGTTGATGACATAGCCTATACCTTTGCTAGTCTATATGCCGAGCAGGTGGTCGAAGAAGATCCTCAGGATCTGGCTCAGTATGGCCTTAAAGAGCCTGTGGTGACAGCAACGGCTACGCTCAAGGATAATACAGCCAAGACGCTTTATTTGGGCAATAAGACGCCTACCGGTACGTATTATCTTATGGCTGAGGGTGATCCGAAAGTATATGAGGTGTGGATGAATCACGGCGAGCATTTAAGCTATACCTTAAACGATGTGCGGGATAAAACGCTGCCTCAAATAAATACACAAGAACTCACGTATCTGAAGATGTGGAAAGAGAGCGGCCGTACCATAGAGATTAAGACCAATGAAAGCCAGACCGAGGACCAAGCTCAATTCGGACTGGGATTGTGGCAAATGACGCAACCTTATAGCGAGCCCGTCGGTGTGGACACGCAGAATTTCCAGCCGGTGCTTGATGCTCTGCCCAATATCGCTATAGACGGATTTGTGGAGGATAATCCAAAGGATCTGGCACAATACGGCCTAGATAAGCCCAAAGGCGAGCTGATCGTCAAGGATAAGCAAAATACGCTTCACATACTTATTGGCGATAATAAGGATGATACGCAGATTTATTTCAAAACGGCCGATTCGCCATCAGTGTATGTCATGAGCAAGGATAAACTGGCATTTATGGATACAAAGCCTTATGATATAATGGAAAAATTCGCATATATAGTAAATATAGATGATGTCGACAGGATTATAGTGGAAGGCAAAGGTAAGACACACGATATAACGCTGACCCGGACGACCAAAAAGGCGGAAAAGGAAGGCGAAGAGGATGAGGTGGTTACCACCTATAAAGTGGATGGCAAGGTTGTCGAAGAAGATCCATTTAAGAAGTATTATCAAAGTCTTATAGGCATGACGGTGGATGCGGAGAATGACAAGCAATTGGAAGAGATTCCGGAAGTTAAGACCACCTTCTTCTTGAATAAAGGGAATAAGCGTGAGGTACACGTTAACTATGTGCCGTATAATAATGACTTTTATGCCGTATTTCGCAGCGGAAAGGCCGAATTCGTATTGTCTAAACAGCAGGTTGACAAGATGCTGCAGGACCTTGAGGATCTCGTAGCGGGTAGGCTTAAGACTGATTGATGACATGGATATTGAATTAAAAGAAGGAGAAAGGTTGGATGACCTTCAGTGCGGCGGGCTTAAGATCATCCAAAATCCACGGCTTTTTAGCTTTGGCATAGATGCGGTGTTGCTTGCGAATTTTGCTCGCATAAAACCGGGCGATATAGTCGCGGATCTTGGCACGGGCAGCGGTGTTATACCGCTGCTTTTATCTTGTAAGACAGCAGCAAGCAAGATATACGGCTTGGAGATACAGCATGAAATGGCCGATATGGCTCAGCGCAGCGTCAGACTGAATGATCTTGAAAGTCGCGTGGATATAATAGAAGGGGATATAAGGAAGGCCGGCGACATAATAGGCATGAGCTTGGTGGATGCTGTAATATCCAATCCACCTTACCGCAAGGCTGGCAGCGGTCATGTAAGCCCATCGGATGCAAGGGCTATAGCTACCTATGAGCTTGAATGTACGTTAGATGATGTTATAAAGGCTGCATCGACTCTTTTGAAAAATAAAGGCCGGTTTTATATGATACAGCGCCCGGCTCGCTTGGTCGATGCCATATGCGGTATGCGCAAGGCTGGCATAGAACCCAAAAGGCTGCGCATGGTACAGCCTTTTGCTGATAAAAAGCCTACTATGTTCTTAATAGAAAGTATTAAAGGTGCGCAGCCTCACATGGACATTATGCCTCCTTTGGTCATATACGATGCCAAGGGAATATATACAGAAGAGATATATAGAATATATGGCATGGAGGTGCCAGACAGTGGTGGATGAGCAAAAAAGTGCAAAGCCCGGATGTTTATATATATGTGGTACGCCTATAGGCAATCTTGAGGATATAACGCTCAGAGCGTTGAAGGTGCTGCAAAATGTTGATTATATAGCTGCTGAGGACACGCGTCAGACATTGAAGCTGCTAAATCATTATGATATTCATAAGACGCTTATAAGCTGCCATGAGCATAATGAGAAACAGCGTGCGGAGGAGATAGTGAATCTGATGAGTGAAGGTTTCAGCGTCGCGCTGGTTACCGATGCCGGTATGCCGGTCACATCGGATCCAGGCAGCGTAGTGGTTGAAGCAGTGCACCGAGCAGGTATGCCAGTGAGCGTCATACCAGGGCCGACGGCGGTATCGGCTGCTCTGGCCTTATCGGGGTTTAGCGGAGACAGGTATGTTTTCGAGGGATTTTTGCCTCGGAATAAAAAAGAGCGGCGGTCGCGTTTAGAGGCGCTAAAGTACGAGCGCCGGACAGTGGTGCTGTATGAGGCACCGCATCGCTTGTTGACGACGCTGGATGACCTTTCGGTTTGGCTTGGTGACAGACCCGTGGCAGTGGTGAGGGAGATTACCAAGATACATGAACAAGTGCTCAGGGGTACGATAGGTGAGATGATAATGCATTTCAAGGATATACAGCCTCGGGGCGAATTCGTGTTGGTGCTGAAAGGCTATGAAGGGGCTGAGGTGCAAGATGCCGATGATGGCATGACTGTGGAGCAGCGCATATCAGCTTATATGCAGCGTGGTATGAGCAAGAAGGACGCGATCAAACAAGTGGCTGCCGATACTGGCCTACCCAAAAACGAAGTATATAAAAAAGCCCTGCTCCTTTAGGAGCAGGGTGAAAAACTGTTATTTGCTCTCGTCGGCAGCTTCTTTTTTATCGCCGAATTCATCGGCTATCTCAGCTAAACAGTTTTTGCATATGTTCTTGCCTTTGTAAGGTTGCACGTCGGCGGCATCGCCGCAGAATATGCAGGCGGGTTCATATTTTTTAAGTATGATGTGCTCGCCATCCACATAGATCTCCAGCGCATCCCTCTGGGATATGTTGAGCGTTCTCCTCAGCTCTATGGGTATCACTACTCTGCCCAGTTCATCGACTTTCCTTACGATTCCCGTAGATTTCATAGTATCTCCTCCTTCAACATATTTCGACAAAATTTACGTTTCTATCTTACCAAACGTGGCATTAAAAGTCAATATGTTTGTAGAAAAAAACCATAAATTTTTCTTTATCTTTCAACTGCTAGATGTATGTACCAAAGATGATAACTAAAGTATAGCATATAACGCTAATAAAATCAATATATGGTTTTATAGGATTCTCAAACCATAACATTATTAACCATTGAAATTCTATATATTTTTGCTCCATGATATCTGCGATATGATATAATGGTAATATATAGCCGAGGTGTTTAGAAGATGTTGGATATAGAAAAAGAATTAAAAGATAAATTACTCAAGTTCAACGATACGTTGAAGAAACGATACAAAAACGGTAGCGGGTTCAATATAACCCTGCTCAATCTCCTCGAGCAGCATGTAGGACGGCTGACAAAGCTGCCCAGTATTGCACCACAACAGGTAGCCGCTATAGCGCCTAAAGGGATCGTGGCTGTGGATGGCTCTATAAATACCGCCGGCTCATCCTATCCGCATTATGTGGCTGTCATGCGCTCCATGGCGCAGAGCACGTTTGCTTGCTATGAGCCCATATATAAATATGAGATATACTCTCCTTTGTTTGAGGATAAAAATGTGGATATAAACGTCGAAGTCGATGGCGTACCGGCGGCTGTTCAAGACGAGAATAGGCGGTCGGCACATATGGCATGCTTGGAAGTAGAGGCAGCTATAGAGGCCATAGAATGCATGGCTCCGTCAGTGCTCATGATGGATGGTTCGCTTGCACAATTCAGGATAAAATGCCGCGATACGTGGGAGAAATTATACAACCTGGCGTTGGAACGTGATGTACTGCTTATAGGGGTGGTGGAAGAGATAAAGACCGCTATAATAAAACAGGCGCTGAATGACTATCTGCCCGATGACATGAAGGATATGTATGACCGCGAGTTGATGTTCGGTATCTTATCGCCGGGTCAAATGTTGGCTATAAATGAGGACTGTTTGGGTCAAGGCAAACTAGGCCTTGCAGCCTGCTTCATGCGCATGTCTATGGACCCACATCCGATAGCCATGGATATGCCTGCCGAACAATCTGACCATATGGAGGATATGGCTGCACTGGTGTATGCGCTGACGCCGCAAGACGGCCGAGGCATACCATTATGGTTGGATATGGTGGATAATCAAGTTCGCATAACTAATCAGATGATGGAAGCGTTGATAGACGAATATATAGATGCCGATCTACGCCACCGTTTACTAGTGGCTAAGCGACAAAACAGGGATATATGAGGTGAGGATTTTATGATACAGGTAGTAGGGCTTACCACCCAGCAGGAGGTATGGGTGGCATCTAAGGACAAACCATTCAGAATAAATCAGATGCTCATAATAGAAGATCAGTTTCAGGGACCGCAGCGCGGCGAGGTGGTGGAGACCAATTCGTATAACCGCTTTATACCGCTCAATATAAACGGGGGAGGTATGGTGGATGCATCCATATTAGAATCGCTCAAGCAGTTGGGATACAATATAGGCCAGGATACGATACATCTGGCTAAAGTACGCCTTGTAGTTGAGGCTCAGTATCCCATACAAACGGGATGTGCAGCGCGTACGCCGAGATTCGATGAAGTCAGCGACCTCATGGTAACGGTGTCGCCTCAAGAAGGGCTGATATTGGGCGTTATAAAGAGCAGTGACGAGGTGGCTGAAGATATGCCGCCAGGGCTGAAGGATATAGCCCTCCTGTATGAAGGCGGTAAGGCCAGGCCCCAAAACGGCGTTCCGTTTATATTCGACATAAAAGCCATGCAACAGTATCCGCATATAGGCGTATTTGGCGGCTCCGGTTCGGGTAAATCCTTCGGTATGCGCGTTATGCTGGAGGAATTGATGAAGTTACGCATACCGGTGTTGGTGCTAGATCCACATCTGGAGATGGATTTTTCGACGCGTGCCAGCGGTTTACCCGATGGATGGGAGGTCGATTACAGCGCGAACTTCCGTCGCTTGAATATAGGCCAGGATATAGGCGTAGCTTTTGACAAGCTGTCCAATGCCGACTTGAAAAATCTTTTGGGTGCGTCCAGCCCCTTGAGCGAATCGATGGCTAATGCAGTCGAAACATTACACAAACGCAGCGACAGCTACCAGACATTCAGCGATAGGCTGGATATGCTAGATGAAGCGTTGGAGGATACTGAGGCGGGGTTACGGGCTAAGCTTGAAAGCGCAGACAACCAGTATCAACGTCAACGTTACGAACAGTGCATAGAATTGAGACGTACTTACAGGGACCTGCCACTAGCGTCTGTACGCGCTATATCATGGCGCCTGCGCCGCCTGTTTAACGACGGGCTGTTCAGTCATGACATACAGCCGGTGGAGGAAGGCTTGAAACAGGGCAAGCTCATGGTAATACAGGGTTCCAGCCAGATGATAAACGTTTTCGGTACATATCTGTTAAATAATCTTTACCATAAGCGACGAGATTATAAAGATGCTCAGGCCAGAGGAATGGGTGCCGACTATTTCCCGCCCTTTATAGTAGTGGCCGATGAAGCCCATAACTTTGCTCCAAAAGGTTATGACACACCGGCCAAGACCGTCTTAAAAGAAATAGCGCAGGAGGGGCGTAAATACGGCACTTTCCTCATATTGGCCACCCAGCGCCCCACATCCTTGGATGAAAACATAACGGCGCAGCTCAATACCAAGCTGGTATTCCGCACTGTAAGGAGCATAGACATAGCGACCATAAAAGAAGAAACCGATATAACACTCGAAGAGGCCCGCCGCTTGCCGTATCTGCCGTCGGGCGACGCTTTCGTATCATCGGCCATCATCGGCCGTACGGTACCTATACGCGTACGTATGGCCAGAACTGCCAGCCCACATAATAAGAATCCGTTCGATGAGCTGAAGGATATCTTCGACAAGCAGGAACAGGAGCTGCTGCGCTATATAGAGGACAAGCTGCCCATATATGACGCTGATATGCTGCAAAAGGCCGCCGAGATAGAACGCGACAGCAACGGTGCCTATACTTTTACCGTAGACCAGCTTAAAGATCTGTTGGACAGGTTGGTACAACAGGGCAGGATAATTGGCCGCAACAGTGTGTTAGGATATATATACGATAAGCCAGAAGGAAAATAAAGCGGAGGATGAAATTGCGTTTTTAGATATATTGAACAGGCTGCTCGTGAGAAATTTGCGGATGACAGTTGTTATATTAGGATAAAACACTATCTCGGGCAGCCGAAAATTTTTTTGGTAATCGCAACCGTTATATTATTCTTACATGATATAATTAAAACATAAATTACGGGAGATGAGTGAAATGCGCGTATGCTATGAATTTGAGAGCGATAAACCAGTTAAATTGCCAATACAGTATAACCACATTTTGCAGGGATTGATATACGACCATATATCGGATGCAGCGCTGAAACACTTTTTGCATGAAGAGGGTTTCGATATAAACAATAGGCGCTATAAGATGTTTACCTTCTCAAGGCTGGAAGGGGCGTTCAATATGAACAGAGACAAGGGCGTCATAGAGTTCAAACCGCCGCTTAAGCTGACGCTATCGTCGGCTATGGAGGTGTTCATAGAAAACCTGTCCGAGGCTTTTATGAAAAGTGATCGCTTGAATCTGGCCGGGCAGCCCTTGTCGCTGAGCAGCATAAAGGTTATACCGCCGCCGCATATAGATGGAAGGGTTAAAGTAAAGATGCTTTCCCCGGTGGTGGCATATAGCACAGCCAAAAATATGGAAAGGACCATTACATACTACTATTCGCCGATGGAAGATAATTTTTCCAGGATAATAGAGCAGGGCCTGCATAGAAAGTATCAGCTCATATATAATAGACGGCTGCCTGAACCGAAACTTACCATGAGGCCGATAGGACGTATCGACGACAGATATATGAAGGTGATCGAGTATAAGGGCACAGTGATTAAGGGCTGGATGGGCATATACTGGCTGGATGGAAGCCCCGAGCTCATCAAAGTGGCATATGATTCCGGGATTGGCAGCAAAACCTCCATGGGGTTTGGCTGTTTCGATATTATACAAACGGAGAAAGGGGGTGAGAGGAATGCTTGAAGCTATAAAAAAGCTGGGTGATGTTGCCATGTCCAGTGGACAGGATTTCTTGGAAGCCTTGGCTTTGCCAGTGGGAGCCAAAAGAGGCGATAAAGATCAGTATCTCGTCATAATAAAAATAGATACGCAAGATGCCTCGGTTAACTTTCAACCGGTCAAAATAGACGACTATACCGCGCAGCGCTATATATGGGTGGGCAATGCCGATGGCTCGGCCAGTCCGCAGTGGTATGCCACTACCAACAATCTGGGATTTATCGTGGGGCAGGCTATACCGAATCTTATAAAAAAGTTACCGGACAATACGTCGCTGAAGGTCGCTTTACAAGACGTATTGGATAATATGTATTATGATTTGGGTCCCCAAAGCGGTGCTAAAAGCCGGTACAGATATGTGTGGGATTTGGGCAAGATGGGTATGGCAGAGGCCATTGGAGTTACTACTGCGGATATATATAAAGAACTTATCAACAAGGGCGATGATATAAAAAAGATGCCTGATCGTTTGGCCAGCGCTGTGCTCGATTATATCAAAAACAAAACTGCAGGTGCTATAAAACGCGATGATATAGCTTTGTGGACGCTGCAGATAGACGGCAAGCTGGTAGTAGACGATAGGGCTTACCGTGAAGCCGTGGAAAGGGAAAAAATAGACGTTATATATCAGGATGCTATAGACGGCATATGCTCAGCCTGCGGCAAAGCCGACAAAGTGACCGACAACACTACAAAGCTTACATTTAAGTATTATAATACCGATAAAATAGGATTCTCTTCATATATAAGCGGGCGGTTTGATAAAAGCTTTGTCTTGTGCAAGGATTGCTATATGGCACTGCTGGAGGGGGAGGCCTATATAAAGAATCGTTTCAATACCAGATTGGGAGGCTTAAACCTTTATCTGATACCGAGTTTTATATTCGATGTCTCCTTTACTGCCGACCAACTGGATGAATGGACCAAATATATAAACGATTCTTTCAATAGCGCAAAAACTGCTTCGTCCATAGAGGACTTCGAGAAGCGCATTAAAGATGACTATATGGAGTATGAGGATGACAAAAACAATTATATACTCAATCTTATGTTTTACCAACGCAATCAGGCCGAATTAAAGGTATTGAAGCTTATAAAAGATGTGCCGCCGTCGAGATTCACACAGCTTCGATTCGCTTCTGAAATGACAGGGCATTTTGGCGATGCCATATTCGGACCGTCGCCGATGTGGCAAATAGACTTAAACAAGATATATTACCTTATACCCATAAACGTTGGCAGGAATTCCATAGAATATAGGAAGTTGCTGGATATTTATGATGACATATTCAGCGGCAAGCCGGTATCATATGAATTCTTGATCGATTCATTCGTAGAATTGGCGCGCATATACCGCCTCGAGAGCTTTGTAAATGTCAACGTTCGCATACCCAATGATACCGACATGGCCATGGTATACGCTATGGCACAGGCCAATCTATTTATGGAATATCTTAAGCAGCTAAAATTATTGGAAAGGGGTGTTTCGATGGATAGCGATAAATTGATTTTAAGGGAAGATATAAAGGGATATATAGAAGAAATGGGTTATGACGAACCAAAGACGGCGCTATTTCTTCTAGGCTATCTCATAGGTCAGGTGGCTGATGGGCAGCGCGGCAGCGGTATGGACAGCAAGCCGGTGCTGGATAAATTGAATTATCAGGGTATGACCAAGCTACGGGTATGGCGCTTGAGCGATGAGATATTTGAGAAATTGCGGCAGTATAAGAGGCTTGCCTACAATGAAGGCATATTTGCTCAGCACCGGATGCTCATGGAAAAATATATGTCCGACTGGCCGCTCACGGATCAGGAAAATGTGTTTTATATACTCTCAGGCTATGCATATAATACGCTGGCAGCCATTAAAGCTGCGAAAGAACGCAATAACAATAACGAGGAGGTTGTTATAAATGAATAATAGTGAGTTGTTATTTATATACGATGCCAAGATGTGCAATCCGAATGGTGACCCTGACGATGAAAACCGCCCGCGCATGGATTATGAACGCCAGCGCAACCTTGTAAGCGATGTAAGGCTAAAACGCTATATAAGGGACTATTTGGAAGACAGAGGCTATGGTATATTCGTATCCAAACAGGATGATAAAGTAGTAGATGCTGATGCTCGCTTGAAAAACGTGGTGGGCAAGAGCAAGGTTACTATAGAAGACTTGCCCACCATTTTGGACAAGCTTATAGACGTTCGCATGTTCGGCGCTACTATGCCGATAAAAGCCGAAGAAGGGGCCAGAGGCGGCTCGTCCATAACATTGACGGGACCCGTTCAATTTACATGGGGATATTCTCTGAACAAAGTCAATCTTGTCGATTCCAACGGTATAACATCGCATTTTAGTTCAAGGACAGAAAATCAGCAGGGTGCTATGGGCAAGGATTATCGCGTATATTATTCGTTATTGGCCTTTCAGGGGATTATAAGTGCAAAGCGCGCAGCGCGTACTCAGCTTAAGGACGATGATATAGCATTGTTGGACGAGGCTATGCTCAAAGCCATACCGCTTCAGGCGACCAGGAGCAAGATAGGTCAATATCCGCGACTGTACTTGAGGGTGGAATACACCGATGGTCAGACTTTCTTGGGAGATTTCAGAGATATGGTGTCGCTGGAAACACTGGATGGCCTGAGGGATACTACTGAAGCCCGGCTCAAGGCATCTGTTTTGGCCCATAAGTTATCTGCAAACAGCTCGCGCATCGCGCGGATATACTGGTGGCAGGATGAGGAGCTTACAGTATCGGATAGCTCTGATGGCACAATAAGCGGTCTTTTTGGAGAGGATCTCAAGGATAAGCTGGAAAAGCTGTAGCACTATGCCTGTATGCAATATGTTAGAAAGGAGGCGGTGCCGCAGTGACGGAAAATGGTTTATTGGTATTTGACGTCAAAGGTCTTATGGCTCATTTTAGGAAGTATTATACAAATTCATCATCGCTGAGCTATGCCTTTCCGCCACGTACCGCAGCGGCGGGTATGATAGCAGCGGTACTCGGCTATGAGCGCGATTCGTATTATGAGCTGTTCGACACGGTAAGATGCGGCATAGGAATATCGGTCAAGACCAATATAAGGCATATGACACAGACGGTGAACTATGTGCGCACAAAGGGTCCAAGGGAATTAAACGGGAGTTTCGGGCCGACGCAAGTGCCGCTGGATATTATCCTGCCTGCTGTAAATGAATCAATGCTTGTGTATCGTATATATTTTTGGCATGATGACCAGACAGTGATGAGCAAACTGAAAGAGCTCATATGGGATGGGCGCACCGATTACCCGCTGTATATGGGTATAAGCGAATTTATAGCGTTTTCACAGCCGGTGGCATATGTACCGGGCAGCGATATAAGAGAAATAGAACCAGGCGAGATGATCGATTTGGCTACAGTGTGCAATGTTGAAAATATAGCCAATGGAGGATTGGCATTTGAGAGCCCTGATGGGCAAGCCATGCAATACATAAAAGAAAGAATGCCTATAAGCTTCGGCGATAACCGCCAGCTTAAATCCTTCGGTTCTTTTCTGTTTGAGAAAAATCGGTGCGTTATACGGGCTAAATTAAAAGTTCCTTGTTATCGTATCGATTATAACGGACATGTTGAGAACATAGTATTTATGTGAGTAGAGAGGTATGAGAGGCAATGGAGTTTTATTCCCATATAACCAAAGATGAGCAAGGTAATATAACGAGGAAAAAGCTGCTGGAAAATCATCTGCGAGAAGTGGCGGCCCAAATGGAACGCTCTATAGTAGGTATGCCCATAGATGGCGCCGCCGATGTGGCAAAGGCTGCGTATCTTATGGGTATAAGCCATGACTTTGGCAAATTCACAACGTATTTCCAGAGATATCTATTGCATGGCTCGAAAGATGGTTCACTCCATTTCCACGGCTTTATATCGGCGGTATTTGTGGGATATGTAATGCAGAAATTCTGGCATAGTGACAAGCCTCATGAAACATACATGCCTCTCATATCTTATTTTTTCGTACTCCATCATCATGGCAATCTCGGGAGCCTTGAAGATGATGTTCTGACCAAAAGCCTGCTCAAAGGCGGTGCGTACGCTACCGACAAACGTTGGTCGGATAAAATCAATATATTCAAAACTCAACTGGACGATATAAAGCTCCATGTCCATGATATAGAGCAGTGCTATCGTGATTTGGGAGTCGATATTAGCGTTAACGAGTTTATAGCGAACTGGGAGGACATACTTCGAAAACTGGATTTGCAGCGCTATAAACTGATGAATAAAGAAAGCTCCGATGTGCGCATAAGGGTGCTTATGCTGGGGCTTATGATGTATTCCGAACTCATAGACAACGATAAGATGGATGCTGCTCAGGTGGAAATATCCCAGCGCAAAGTCTTACCTGCAGATATTATAGACACATATAGGATGAAAAAGTTCAAGAACCCGGCAAAACCGCTAGATGAGATGCGCAACAGTATATACCAATCTGTGATGTCAAGTATTGAGAATGCACCGCTATCGCAACATCTTTTCACGTTAACAGCACCGACTGGATCAGGAAAAACGCTTACCGGCCTGTCTGCCGCTCTAAAATTGAGGGCGCGCATAGAGCAAAGGCTTGGCTATAGCCCGAGAATTATCTATTCATTGCCATTTACTAGCATAATAGATCAAAACTATGATGTCATAAAAGAGATACTAAGTCAGATGGATGATTTCAATGGCAACGAAGGCTTGTACCTTGTAAAACATCATCATTTGAGCGAACTGTCATATACGCGGCAAGGAGAAGAAGAGCCTCTAGATAAAGCGCTTATGCTCATAGAAAGCTGGCAGGCTGAGATAGTGGTCACTACTTTTATACAATTATTTTATACTTTGGTGGGGTATAGGAACAAATTTCTGAAGAAATATCATAATATAATCGGTTCAATAATAGTGTTGGATGAAATCCAGAATGTCGGCGTGGAGTACTGGCCGCTTATCAACAAAGTCATGAATATAATGGCCAGCGAAATGGGTTGTTATATTATACTCATGACTGCCACAAAACCGCTGATATTCGAGGATGGCAGCAGCATGGAGTTAGTTAAGGCTCCAGAACAATATTTCAAAAAATTGGACCGCGTATCACTTTTACCGATTCCTATCACGATGACAGTAGATGAAATGGCCGATAAATTCATGGATATATATGATGGCGAGCATTCCTATTTGGTAGTTATGAATACCATAAAGTCCTCTATTCAACTGTATGATCTGATAAAAGACAGAATAGATATTCCGATTCTTTATTTATCGACGAATATAATACCGAAGCATCGAAACCAGCGCATCAAAGAAATAAAAGAGCATACCGATAGACATGAGCCGATCGTAGTGATATCTACGCAAGTGGTAGAAGCCGGTGTGGACATAGACATGGATGTAGTAATGCGCGACATAGGTCCAGTGGATTCCATAATTCAGGTTGCCGGCCGGTGCAAGCGCAGTAGCATGGATGACGATGGCAAGGTTTACGTATATAAGCTGGTAGATAAAAAAGATGAGGGCAAGGGAGAAACGTTGTTGGCAAAAAGGATATACGGTTCTATCCATTGCATGCTAGCTTTAAAAATGCTGGAGAGAGGAACCATATCTGAACATGCATTTTATGATATGATCAATGAATATTTCAATGAATTGACGTTTTCTGAAAGCCAACAGATATCTGATGATATATGGGAAGCATTTGAACATTTAAGATTTTCTAAAGATGAAAGCGACATAGTGACGGTGTCTTCATTTTCCCTTATAGACAATAGGCCGAATTATGCCGATGTGTTCATTGAAATAGACGATGAAGCCAGGGACATTTGGGAGGCCTACTCAGAAAATGTTTTGGCGCAAAATGATGAGGCTAAAAGAAGAGAAGCGCGTTTGAGATTCAAGGGCAAACTGGATGCCTATATAATATCAGTACCTGATAAATTGGCTATGGGATTACAGCCCAATATGGCAGTATCCAAAGATAAGACATTCTGGAGGTTACCGTTAGAAGGCTTGGATCTATTCTATGATATTGAAACAGGTTTCAAACGCTCACTGGATATGGAGGTTTGGATGGCATAAATTTATGCCGAAAAATAGTTGTGCAGCATAGGGCGAATTATGATATAATGATGTCGTCGATCGGTAATAACGTAAAAAATGCTGGAGATCGACGACATCATTATTATGGCTTATAAAAGGCTTAATGTAGCTATTCGCAGTGATGGGCCACGTAAGTTAGAGCAGCGATTTTGTAATGCTGTAAATAAGATGTAAATGCCCATTTTAAGCTGCTAAAATTGGGGTTTTTAGCCTACCTATGAGGAATTGAAACAATAAAATTCATCTTCGGTAAAGACAAGCAGGCATGTTTTTAGCCTACCTATGAGGAATTGAAACGTTCCATTTCCAGATGCTTCCGCATCAGTAGTATTTCGTTTTTAGCCTACCTATGAGGAATTGAAACTTGAACAAGATAAAGCCAATATTGACAGATGTGATGGGTTTTTAGCCTACCTATGAGGAATTGAAACTGCTACTTTTGATGATAGCGACACATCGGCGGGGAAAGTTTTTAGCCTACCTATGAGGAATTGAAACTTTTCATTTAACCACTGAACTACTTGTTCTGCCTCTGGTTTTTAGCCTACCTATGAGGAATTGAAACAGAAAAAGACAGAAAAAGCAGAATACGACGGAGTTAGGTTTTTAGCCTACCTATGAGGAATTGAAACCGCCTGTACTGTTCATTTTTATTTTACTCCATTGCGTTTTTAGCCTACCTATGAGGAATTGAAACTCAAATTGGAGTATAACATCGTCAGTACCGTTAATAGTTTTTAGCCTACCTATGAGGAATTGAAACCTTGTTGGGCAGACTGGCAGCGGTAAGACTTATGCAGTTTTTAGCCTACCTATGAGGAATTGAAACCGACAATAATGCTTGGGCTGGCTTTACGATATGGGGTTTTTAGCCTACCTATGAGGAATTGAAACATGGCTATGATGAATGATAAGTTAAAACAAAGTATTCCGTTTTTAGCCTACCTATGAGGAATTGAAACACAGATGCGAATGGCGTGGTTCAAGTCCAAGTAGTTCGTTTTTAGCCTACCTATGAGGAATTGAAACTTGGATGAAAATTTATCTCATACTGAAATATCAGTGGGTTTTTAGCCTACCTATGAGGAATTGAAACAAATGTTCAAAGAAGAACCCAAAACCAGAATGGATTTGTTTTTAGCCTACCTATGAGGAATTGAAACCTGGTGAAGGGTATAAAAGAATCCAGCCAAGTTGGAGGTTTTTAGCCTACCTATGAGGAATTGAAACATGTCCAATAAAAGTTGACCTATTTCTTTTTCATTTCCGTTTTTAGCCTACCTATGAGGAATTGAAACAATACATCATTAAGATTATGACTCAATGTTCCAAGTTCGTTTTTAGCCTACCTATGAGGAATTGAAACTTTACTATATTGAATTATTTGAAATGAGGTGATATAAGTTTTTAGCCTACCTATGAGGAATTGAAACATGGACATAGCACTGCGTGCTATACGCAACAAAGCCAGTTTTTAGCCTACCTATGAGGAATTGAAACAATTCATTGGATTGATACACATATTCCCAATCCAAGAGTTTTTAGCCTACCTATGAGGAATTGAAACCAGATGCTTGGAATGGTATCAAAGAAACCTTGTCCACGTTTTTAGCCTACCTATGAGGAATTGAAACTTGGACAGATACATGATTCAATAGTAATGGATGTTTTAGTTTTTAGCCTACCTATGAGGAATTGAAACATAGACAGACTTACCAAACAGCAAAATATGTTGGATAAGTTTTTAGCCTACCTATGAGGAATTGAAACATCGAAAATCAAGTGCTCCCGAAATCCCAGCATACCCGTTTTTAGCCTACCTATGAGGAATTGAAACATTATATGTATGGAATAGCTTATGATGGAACAAATATGTTTTTAGCCTACCTATGAGGAATTGAAACGAGTATCATTTAGCTGAACAAGTATCACTGGCCATGGTTTTTAGCCTACCTATGAGGAATTGAAACATAGTCCACCATTAAACCCATTCGTTTGGCCAATTTGGTTTTTAGCCTACCTATGAGGAATTGAAACAATTTACAAATCATAATGATTAGTGATGAAAGAGTGGGTTTTTAGCCTACCTATGAGGAATTGAAACTTTTAACAGCAAACCTTCCATGCTCATCTCCTATGGGTTTTTAGCCTACCTATGAGGAATTGAAACCGCAATACTACAAAATCTGCTTTTTTGACATCTGCTCGTTTTTAGCCTACCTATGAGGAATTGAAACTAATAATAATAGAAAGAGAAATAAAAAATACATTGAGTTTTTAGCCTACCTATGAGGAATTGAAACAATCGCCCGACCGAATGAATACATCAGCCATTTCCTCAGTTTTTAGCCTACCTATGAGGAATTGAAACCGAGGCAATACGTTCATTATCTTTCTGCTGTAAATTTGTTTTTAGCCTACCTATGAGGAATTGAAACAGAGTTCTGTAGAGTTTTCTAATATAGCTGCTACTGGTTTTTAGCCTACCTATGAGGAATTGAAACTCGCCGATGTCTAGTAAATATCGATTCGGCTGCTCTGTTTTTAGCCTACCTATGAGGAATTGAAACCGAGGTTTGGATTAGATTGTTAAGTTCTCGGCTTATTGTTTTTAGCCTACCTATGAGGAATTGAAACTTGTGCTCCTTATTGTGGCAATCATAACATAGTAATTGTTTTTAGCCTACCTATGAGGAATTGAAACTTCGAGCGATGGTTAAAATTAAGCGTTACGGATAGAAGTTTTTAGCCTACCTATGAGGAATTGAAACGCTCTTGCATAACAGATAAGCCGTGCTTTGCCATAAGTTTTTAGCCTACCTATGAGGAATTGAAACGCTCTTGCATAACAGATAAGCCGTGCTTTGCCATAAGTTTTTAGCCTACCTATGAGGAATTGAAACTAAGGCAAATTTCGGATACGACAATCCAGATGCTGACGTTTTTAGCCTACCTATGAGGAATTGAAACCATAAAGAATAGCAGGCACACTTCCAAGCGCGCTTGGTTTTTAGCCTACCTATGAGGAATTGAAACCACAATACACATCTTTGTTATTACCTTTTAACGGGCGTTTTTAGCCTACCTATGAGGAATTGAAACTATAACGCCTCTCTTTCTTCGGCTTTTGCTATGCAAGTTTTTAGCCTACCTATGAGGAATTGAAACTTGAGATGCCAAAGAATATATGACCCATATATGGGATTGTTTTTAGCCTACCTATGAGGAATTGAAACAAGCCATCATTACGAAATCTATATGTAGTCATACCAGTTTTTAGCCTACCTATGAGGAATTGAAACTATTCTCCGCGGCCACACCTGTAGTACACACGCCCGCGTTTTTAGCCTACCTATGAGGAATTGAAACATCAATACATGGAACAAAATAAAAGAAGTTGGCGAAAGTTTTTAGCCTACCTATGAGGAATTGAAACCGGCTTTTACCGCTTCATATGCCTGTTTGCCGCTCTCAGTTTTTAGCCTACCTATGAGGAATTGAAACGCGGCTTTGGCTTCTAGAACTGGTTTCACATATTCAAGTTTTTAGCCTACCTATGAGGAATTGAAACAAATAGCGCAAAACTAACTTCGCAAGATATTACATGGGTTTTTAGCCTACCTATGAGGAATTGAAACAATGGTGCTATTATAGCATCCTTGACCTTATTGAATGTTTTTAGCCTACCTATGAGGAATTGAAACGCCAATCCAATCACTTGGATAGTAGCAGCGATTTTAGTTTTTAGCCTACCTATGAGGAATTGAAACGATAATTCGTATGTTAATACTTCCATTCCAATACCTCAGTTTTTAGCCTACCTATGAGGAATTGAAACTCGACTTCGCATTATCTATGTTATACGTAATCGTCGGTTTTTAGCCTACCTATGAGGAATTGAAACATAGGCTTTCTGCGATTAGATTTAGAGCAGGCGATAAGTTTTTAGCCTACCTATGAGGAATTGAAACAAAATAAGCATTACAACTGGAGCTGGGAAACCAAAGGTTTTTAGCCTACCTATGAGGAATTGAAACATCGAAAGTGCCATATGGGATAAGCCGCCATTATACTGTTTTTAGCCTACCTATGAGGAATTGAAACCGCGTCTTTACTGCTCTTATAGCCGGAATACCATTTTGTTTTTAGCCTACCTATGAGGAATTGAAACCTCCACATGCGCCATTCTTGTAGCACATTAGCTATGGGTTTTTAGCCTACCTATGAGGAATTGAAACTCATTGCCCTCTCTTTCTATTCTCCTTGCATATATCCGTTTTTAGCCTACCTATGAGGAATTGAAACGGCGCTAATTTTGGTTTGCAGTATACTTCCAGCCATTCAGTTTTTAGCCTACCTATGAGGAATTGAAACGAAATTGGGAAATTGAAACAGAATACTAATACTAACGTATTAGTAAACTCTAATTTGTTTTTAGCCTACCTATGAGGAATTGAAACTGAGTATCCATTGTAATTCATTTACAGACAAATCTGGTTTTTAGCCTACCTATGAGGAATTGAAACGCACAATAAACTTTGTGGGGTCTGTAAATTCACCAGGTTTTTAGCCTACCTATGAGGAATTGAAACTAAAAAATGGTGGAACTAATCCAATAACAGTTACTGGTTTTTAGCCTACCTATGAGGAATTGAAACATTTGACTATACCAAATAATATAAATATACAATTGGGGTTTTTAGCCTACCTATGAGGAATTGAAACTGTAATTGGAGACAATAAAATAAAGTTCCAAGGTGACGTTTTTAGCCTACCTATGAGGAATTGAAACAGGAATACGACAAAAGCGTAACAGCATGGTTAGCTAGTTTTTAGCCTACCTATGAGGAATTGAAACGATGCTACTTCACCCGAAAATGAAGATATGTATCCAGTTTTTAGCCTACCTATGAGGAATTGAAACTTCCCGATGACAGCGTGAGGGATGACCAGGGCAGAATGTTTTTAGCCTACCTATGAGGAATTGAAACAAATGATAAACCCAACTCCCATTCTTGATGGATTTTTGTTTTTAGCCTACCTATGAGGAATTGAAACAATGATGCTGAAACATTTTCATTTTCAATGCCATATGATGAGTTTTTAGCCTACCTATGAGGAATTGAAACGCGTGGTTTCCTTTCTTGCGTGAAACTAGATTCAAGTTTTTAGCCTACCTATGAGGAATTGAAACATAATATAGAAAATTCTATAGATAACGCTATTAATGGTTTTTAGCCTACCTATGAGGAATTGAAACGCGGCAAAGGTGATAAAATATCCAAAATATTACCATTGTTTTTAGCCTACCTATGAGGAATTGAAACGTCGAGAAAGGGCGCGATAGTGGCACAGGAGTATTCAGTTTTTAGCCTACCTATGAGGAATTGAAACAAATAGCGTTTCATGATGATGTTGCGCAGGCAAAGGTTTTTAGCCTACCTATGAGGAATTGAAACGCGGCAAAGGTGATAAAATATCCAAAATATTACCATTGTTTTTAGCCTACCTATGAGGAATTGAAACGTCGAGAAAGGGCGCGATAGTGGCACAGGAGTATTCAGTTTTTAGCCTACCTATGAGGAATTGAAACAAGTTATGGAAGGTAATTTAAGGCGCAAAAAGTTTATGTTTTTAGCCTACCTATGAGGAATTGAAACAATATAAAAAAACAGGGAGGTACTATGACGGATAACAGTTTTTAGCCTACCTATGAGGAATTGAAACCTAATAGATATCAATAAAAACAGTTTGTTTATAGACAAGAATAGCTCTACCGTATTTAACGTAGAGTGCTTAGGCAAATATTTTGCGGACTGATATAGGATATATTTGCAAGACCAGCAATTGCTAAGGCTGAAGGATTATAAGCCTTTATATACTTGCAAAACTATTATAGACCAGCTAATTGTTGTCAAGATATTTTGCAAAATAATTTTAGCAAGGTGGTTCTAAAAAAGGGTATAACAAACAAACCAACCAAAAAAGCTAAAAATTAGCAGGCTGGTCGGCTGTTCTTTGAAAACTAAATATCGAGCATGTTTGTACTAAACTGCCAGCTTCTTTGCTATAAGCAATTTTGCATGTTCTTCCGGGTTTCTTAACCCAAACGGCTTTCTATCCCTAAGAACGGCAAAAATGATATTGACAAGTTTATGCATAACGGCGCCAAGAGCTACTTTTTTAGGCTTGCTCTTGCATTTTTCGTGGTAATACTTATAAAGCACAGGGTTAATATTCTCGCCATTGCGATTTTTGCGAATATTAGCAAGCGCTGTGGTGAAGATGACCCTCCTCAAGAGCTTAGAGCCGCGCTTGGACATTTTATTTTGAGTGCCTTTAAATTGACCTGACTGTTTTACAGATGGGTTAATGCCAAAATATGCAGCCAGCTTGCCAGGCTTTGAAAAAGCAGAAAAATCTCCTATTTCAGATATAATAGTAGCAGCAGTCAATAGGCCGATCCCCGGGATAGAACAAAGAAGATCAATACTCAAAGATAGCAAAGGCATGTCTCTCTTAGAATCTTGCTCCAAAAGCTCATAGATAGCCTTCAAAGCATCATCCATAGACTGCTTTAAGGTCTTTATCATAGCGATGTTGGCCTTAAGCATAGCGATGTTAGCAATAGAATTAATGCTCAAAGGTTTAAAATCTCTGGCATTTGAACAAAGCTGTTCATACTTATCGTTTGCTCATTTGAGGCTTTTATGCGCAGTCTGCTTTAAGGATATCGTCAGCAGTAGGGTATTTCTCCAGTACAGCAAGCGCTGTAACAGAAATAACATCACCAAAGACATCGGTAAAACTTAAAAAGAGCTGATCAACAATACCCAAAAGTCTATTCCTATAAGCAGTGAGCTGGTCTGATAGCTTATAATAATGGCGGCAAAGGCTACGCAGGCAGTCAATATCCTCATTAGGTATACAAGAATAATTAAGCTGTTCAAAACGATATAACAAAGCTATCTTACGAGCATCCACTTTATCACTTTTTACTTTTCTAATCCCAATATTTTTGATAGAATCAGTTTGGATAGGGTTAACGACACAGACCTGATATCCAACATCAATTAAGGATTGGAAAAGGATTTTGTGGTAATGGCCAGTAGCTTCCATAACGATGACAGGCTTTACTGCGAACTCCTTTTCCGCATTTCTAAGGAGTTCGAGAGCCATTTCGAAACTAGAATAAGAATCATGATTAATACGGATACGGGCACAGACATCATTAGAAGGCGAGAGGATTACCAATTCCGAGAATCTCTTACCGACATCGATGCCAGCAACAGGTACTTGATTCATAAAAGGACCTCCATAAAATTAAATATTTGGGCTTAGGAGCAACCATTCCATCTCCAGATAAGTATGCAACCTAGCATGTGACACGAGGAACCAGCCAAGGAGCTGGCCTCAACCAGTCAAAACATATAAACTTACCGGAATGGATAGATAGACTAAATTACAAGTAATCGGCTCCATAAAGAACCGTCCCAGGAGGAGTTACATCAAATCTCCAAGTCCAGAAGATATTATATATGATTGACAAGGTTCAGGCCAGCAGTAAGCTGGCAAAATGGCTAAGATAGGGAGCCGGTTGAAGTGTAAACATCCATTGGATGCCTCTTCTTATAGCAGAGACATAAAGGTGACATGCTTGATATTTAGGGTACTAGTTAACGCTTCGTTAACTGGTGAACTGAGGTAACTTTAGCAGTATTTTTACTGTTGATTGATTACAACTATATTGTACTAGGAGGAGATGGTATAAATTATTGTCCTCGAGGAAAATAAAATAATATTACTTTCGACCAAAACACTTAATGAATTTAAAGCTAAACTAAAAGAGATGTATGGGAGCAATGATGTTAACTTAAATGAATTTGATATGGTTATTCGTATTCAGAAAGAAGGATAGTTGCTCTTCTCATGCCTGAGGTTACGAGAACTCGCAGCTAATAACTTAAAGGATAACTTCAGGTTATATGGTAAATTGCCGAAAGATATAATGTTAGGAACAATAACTCTAGTTTGATAGAGTGGACAAGCAGAAGAAACAATGATTCAAAGGACGTGACAACATATGGAAGACGTTGATATAAACGGCACGCTCATATGGTATTATTATATATGTCCGAGAGAAACGTGGCTTATGGCACGACACCTCACGCCTGATGAGCACGATGAAAATATAGAGTGGGGGCGCTTTTTGCACGAGCACAGCTATGAGCGCGATAAAAAGGAAATAGCGGTGGGCAATATAAAGATAGATCTTTTGGAGAAAGATGATGGTGGACTTGTAATAGGAGAGGTAAAGAAGAGCTCAAAGTATCTTCAAAGCGCTAGGATGCAGCTTTTGTTTTACTTATCTGAACTTAAGAAACTGGGCATCGAAGCAGAAGGCCAGTTGATGTTTCCTGAGGAAAGGGAAATCATAGATGTACGCCTAGACCAAGAAGCGCAGGTTGAGTTGGATAGGGCTTGTGCGGCAATTGCCGATATTGTGAGTGCCGAGTTACCACCGCAACCTGCCAGGGTTCATTGGTGTACTAGCTGTGCATATGCTGAAATGTGCTGGGCATAAGGAGAGTGGATAGCATGAAAAAATCATTTTACATCTTTTCAAGTGGCGAATTCGAGCGCAAAGACAACACCGTTTATTTCAAATCAGAAGCCGGTTCAAAGTATATACCCATAGAAGATATAAGCGAGATAATGATATTCGGAGAGGTGAATTTCAATAAACGCTTCATTGAATTCTTATCGCAAAAAGAGGTACTTTTACATTTCTTCAACCACTATGGATATTATACCGGCAGCTTTTATCCAAGAGAACACCTGAATTCGGGGTACATGATCTTAAAACAGGCCGAGTACTATATGGACGTGGATAAAAGGCTATGCCTGGCCAGGCATTTTGTGCAGGGTGCCACTGATAATATACAGCATGTTCTTAAGTATTATATAAATAGGGGCAGGGATTCTCTGCAGGCGATATCGGATGAAATAGATAAACTCTATGCTATCACATATGAATGTACCGGTGTAGAAGAATTGATGGCTATAGAGGGCAATATACGGGACCAATATTATAAAGGCTTCGATACTATAATTGACAAGCCGGCATTTGCTTTCGAACAGCGTACCCGTAGACCGCCTCAGAATAGAATGAATACGCTCATAAGTTTTGGTAATTCTATCATATATACACTGGTGCTAAGCGAGATATATAAAACCCATCTGGACCCGAGGATAGGCTATTTGCATACCACAAACTTTCGACGTTTTACCTTAAATCTGGATGTAGCGGAAATTTTTAAGCCTATATTGGTGGACAGGGCTATATTTACATTGCTTGGTAAAAACATGATTACAGCCAACGATTTTCAATCTTATGCAGACGGTATTGTATTGAAGGAAAAAGCTCAGAAGGCTTTTGTGACCGAACTGGATAAACGTTTTGCCACTACTATAAATCACAGGGATTTGCATCGCCAGGTATCTTACAGGAGTATTATACGCATGGAATTATATAAATTGGAAAAGCATTTTATGGGCGAGAAAGAATATAGCCCGTTTGTATCACGTTGGTGAATTATGTTTGTGATATTAGTTTATGATGTAAACCAAAGCCGTGTTGCGAAGGTGTTGAAACTATGTCGACGATATCTTTATTGGGTGCAGAATTCGGTTTTGGAGGGTGAGCTTACAGAAGCCGGCTATAAAAAGCTGAAATATGAACTGAGCAAAATCATAAATAAAGATGAGGATTCGGTGATCTTTTATACATTTCGCTCCACTAAATATTCGAATAGAGAGATAATGGGACTCGAAAAAGGGGGCCAAGAAAATATTTTATAATCACAACTGTTGTAACAAGCAAGGCTTTTAATTAGGAATTTGGTCTTTGAGCAATAGTTCTATAAAATAAGCTACGCCGTCATCGTTGTTAGATTTGGTTATAAAGCGGGCACATCTTTTAACCTCGTCGCGCGCGTTGGCCATGGCAACGCCAAGGCCGGCTGCGCGCAACATCTCTATGTCGTTCATATGATCGCCTATAGCTGCTGTCTGTGACAGAGGGATGTCAAGATATGCGGCCAATTCTTCCAATGCATGTCCTTTGGATACGCCCTCGGGCAGTATTTCGAAGTAGTTTACCTCAGATTGCACGAAGCGCACGCCTGTAAGGCCTGCTTGAGAGAATAGCATTGCGAATTCGTCGAAATCGCTTTGCTCGGTTATGGTCAATATCTTGTTTATGCCTTCAGTCGGGAAGGTATCTATAGAGGCCGCGGTAACATTGTTTATTTTTATATTTTCTTTCGCCAGATGTTTTAATATTACAGGTGATATCCTTTCCACCCACATATGCGGTCCCTGATATGCCAGGAAGGTGATATTCAGTTTGTGCAGCAGTACCAAAGCCATTGTATAAGCTTTTTGATCCAGAAATGCCTCGTATATGGCCTTTTTATTGCGAAAATCATATAATTGAGCGCCGTTATATACTATGACCGGTATATTTATGTTTATTTCTTTTACTATATCCTCGACAGCTGGCCTTCCTCTGCCGGTTGCTATGGTAAATAAGCCTCCCGCTTTTCTGTATTTTTCTATATATTCGCGGTTTTTAGGTGATATCTCTTTTTTATCGTTGAGCAATGTGCCGTCCATGTCGGCCACTATCAGTTCGTATTGCATATTTCTCCTCTGTGCTTTTATTGTCTATCACTATTATATAGTAGTAAAGGGATATAGGCAATATCGCATACGGATCAGCTTAAAGTCTTGATATCAGATAAGCTTATATATTTATTATTTTAAGTCAATATATGAATATTTTTAATTTATATATTGACTTTTTTAATATATAGTTTTATACTTGAGATATAAAGCTAGTTGAGGCGGTTTTATGTATATTATTGAGATATTGGAGAGTATAGAGCGCGGCGAGATAACACCTGAAAAGGGAGCAGCTCTTATAAGGAGACATCCTCGGCGACGCATGAAAAGTTGTTTTATAAAGATTGCCGTAAATACTGATGATGTACATATTAACTATATACCACCTTTGCCTATAATTATTATTAAGGGATTGGTAAACTTGGTGTTTGGCATATATCATGTAGTGGAATTCTTTATGCCTGATGGGACCGGACATTGGCTTAATGGAGTAAACGCGAGGGATATAAATGCGTTTTTAAGTGAATTGAGCCGTTGCGGTCATACGGATATCGTGGATATAAATGCTGAGGGTGGGCGGACACATGTGCTTATACGTGCTATATGATGGGAAAGAGGTAATTACATGGAAAATACTGTAATAGGAGTGTGCCCTATCTGCGGACAGCGATTGGAAGTATCTGCGCTGCATTGTCCGAAGTGTGATACTGAGGTGAAGGGTCATTTCCATCTGTGTAAATTTTGCTATCTTACCAAAGAACAAAGGTATTTTGCTGAGGTGTTTATAAAGTGCCGTGGCAATATAAGAGAGGTAGAAAAAGAATTAGGAATATCATACCCCACTGTTAAAAGCCGATTGGAGAACCTAGTGGAGGCTATGGGATATAAAGATAAAGTCGTAAGACCGAATAAAGACGAACATATGGAGATACTTAGGCAATTGGATGACGGTGAAATCGACGCTGAAACAGCGTTAAATATATTAAAAAATCTGTGAAGAGGGGGCGTTTCTATGGATAGTGATGAGAGACTTATGATCCTTAAGATGCTTCAGGATGGTAAAATAACCGCTGAGCAAGGCGCCGAATTGCTCAGCGCTGTGGATGACAGCGACCACATCCAAAAAACCAATGCAAAAAATAAGATGCTCCATGTAAGGGTTTTTGATCAAAGCGAAAATACCAAGGTCAATGTGAATGTACCTTTATCCATGCTTAAAGTAGCACTTAAGCTGGGCAATAAATTTGCTAAGGATTCCATGCCTGAAGACATCGATTTGGAAGAAATAGCAAAAGCCCTGGAAGATGGTAGTGAAGGTAAAATAGTAGATATAGACAGTGGTGACGGTCAGAAGGTTGAAATATACGTAGAATAATGTTTATTATATTTTCGGTATAACCTTAATGTTTTGCATGTGCTATAATTTAATTATAGATGAAGGTTATACCGATTTTTTATGCTACCTAAATGAGTAGCCTGTGAAGGGAGAAATAACAGGGATAATGGATGATATGAATACTACGCCGACATCGTCGCGTATGCATATAGCTATATTCGGTAGGCGTAATGCTGGTAAATCCAGTATTATAAATGCTATAACCAATCAAAAAGCGGCACTGGTATCCGATGTGGCCGGCACTACCACTGATCCAGTATCAAAGGCTATGGAGCTTTTACCTATAGGACCGGTGGTGATCATAGATACGGCGGGATTGGATGACATAGGTCCGTTGGGAGAGATGCGCATACAGCGCACATATGATGTGTTGAACCGTACCGATCTCGCCGTGTTGGTTATAGACGGCGAGGTTGGGCTAACCGACTTTGAGGAAAATATATTGAGGCGTATACGTGAGAAAAATATACCTGTGGTAGGGGCGGTTAATAAAGCCGATAAAGCTGTTTATACTCAAGAACAGCTAAAAGAGTGGGAGAAAAAACTCAAACTCGAGCTTGTGGAAGTATCGGCGGCTACCGGGCAGGGGATTGACGAGCTAAAGATGGCCATAGTGCGCCATGCGCCTTATGACGATGAAAAACTTACATTGATAGGAGACTTGATAAGCCCAGGCGATCTTGTAGTAATGGTTGTTCCTATTGATAAAGCGGCACCAAAAGGGCGCCTTATATTACCGCAGCAGCAGGTTATACGCGATGTGCTGGATCATGATGGTATGGCCGTAGTGGTAAAAGAGGATAGGCTTAGGGATGCACTGACCGGTCTTAGCTCAAAACCGCGTTTGGTTGTAACCGATTCGCAGGTCTTTCAAAAGGTGGCTGCCGATACGCCGAGAGATATACCGCTCACTTCATTTTCAATATTGATGGCGAGATATAAAGGCGACCTTATAGAATTGGCCAAGGGTGCCAAAGCCGTGGCTGATCTGAGGCCGGGGGACAGCGTGCTTATAGCCGAAGGCTGCACGCATCACCGGCAGTCCGATGATATAGGCACAGTGAAAATACCAAGATGGTTAAGGCAGACGGTAGGCGGGGACTTGAATTTTCAGTGGTCCAGCGGGCTTACCATGCCGGAGGATCTGAGCCGATTTAAGCTAATAGTCCACTGTGGCGCATGTATGCTCAACCGGCGCGAGATGCTATACCGTATGGAGAAAGCAAGGCAACAGGACGTGCCCATGGTAAATTATGGCGTATTGATAGCTTATGTAAACGGTATACTGCCGCGCGCCTTGGAACCGTTCCCTGTCGCCCGTACTATGTTTCAGGAAGATTATGCCTAGCTTCTGAATACCACTGATTCATTGTTGAACATACGCACCACCATAGCGAGGAATAGGACGGTCAATGCTATTAGCCACAACATGGTTATAGCAAAATGCCCCCAGTTTATGCTGTCAAGCAGAGCTTCCTTTACGATGAGTATTACGTTGAGCAGTGGAACGTTGTACTGCCACGTCGGCACAGTCTTTATGTCAGTATACATGGTGGCATAGGCCGGTATCATGGCTACTATGACAAATGGGCTCAGGTAGGTGGATGCTTCCTTTATGTTGCGCGCGAAGACGCTCATAGCCAGCATGGCGGCGCTGTAGATAAAAGCCATCATTATGCCCAGTACCGTTATTGCCACCACGGCTGATGGTGTAGCCGTAAAGCCCTCGCCGAACATCGTAGGATTATATATCACTGCCACGACAAAACCAGCCATGAAAGCTATGGTGCCTATTATCGAGGCCGCAGACGTCGAGAGCCATTTGCCCATGGCCAATGCTGTACGGCTGACCTGTGTAGCCAGCAGCGGCTCCAATGTGCCGCGTTCCTTCTCGCCTGCTCCCTGATCGATAGCGGTGGCCATAGCCCCGGTGGCCGGGTACAACAACAGGAACATGGGCAATAAGAACGACATTATAATAGCTCCTGTACCCTGTGCCTTGGCCACGTTGACCGATGCTATGTTTAATGGTTCTATGAATTCGGGGTCTATGCCTTTAGCTTGTAAACGCTGACGGGCTAGCTGTGTGCCGAAGGCGTTTATCGATTCCCTTATGACAGAGGCGGCCATGGAAGACTTAGCCTTTGACTCATCGTATTTTAGTGTTACATCGCCCTTGGCACCGGATGCTATGGCTTCATCGAAGCCGTCTTTTACTTCAACTATAACCGATACCTTGCTGTCGTCGAGGTCGGCCTCAGGATCCTGCGAATCCATTATAGTTACGTTTGGCAGACTGTCAAGATATGCTTTAAGCTGCGAATCCTCCCCTATGTAGGCTATAGTGATGTTTTCGGTAGCTTCTTCTGTTACATTGCTTATAGTGTTATTCATGAAGGTCATGAGTATGGGAAATATTAAGGCCGGCAGCAGAATACTGAATATGAGCGTACGCCTGTCGCGAAATGCATCCTTCATTTCCTTTGCAAATACTATCCATGTTCTTTTCACGCGCTTTTACCTCCTATGAGCTGTATAAACACTTCTTCCAGGTTACTATTGTTATACTGCTGTTTTAAACCGTCTATAGTGCCTATATCTACTAATCTGCCTTTATGTATGATACCTATGCGGTCGCAAAGCCTTTCCACTTCACTCATTATATGGCTGGAGAATATGACGGCCTTGCCTTGATCCCTGCATTGGGCTATAAAATCCTGCAACGTGCGTGCGGCTGTCACATCCAGGCCTACGGTAGGTTCATCCAGCAGCATTACCTCCGGATCGTGCACTATGGCCCTTGCTATTGTGACCTTTTGCTTCATACCCTTTGAGAATTTGCCTACGCGCCGGTCTATGAATTCTTCCATGTCAAGTGTCTGCGATAATTCGTCTATGCGCTTTTTAAGAGCATTATCGTCCATGCCGTTTAATTTGCCAAAATAGGCTATATTCTCGCGGGCTGTCAGTCTGTCATACAATCCAGCTTCGCCACCGAATAATATGCCTATATGTTTGCGCACTTCCGAGGGCTGTTTTACTATATCGAGATCGCATATGGAAGCGGTACCCGACGTGGGCTTTAGCATGGTGGCCAGCATACGCAGTGTGGTGGTCTTGCCGGCGCCGTTTTCACCTAAAAGGCCGAATATTTCACCGCCTTTGACCTCAAATGATAGATCATCTACTGCTTGCACTTCCTTGAAGCGTTTGCCGAGGGAAATCAGCTTTACCAATATCATCATCTCCTTATATTGAAACTATAATAATTATACCAGAGCATAGTATAATTGCCAATTAATATTTATGGACAAAGAAAATAGAAAGTATTAGAATTATGGTGGATTGGGATTTTTATTATATTTACTATGGTTGCGGTTCAATAAACGTCAATAAAAACAGGAGGAACGTTAAAAATGAGAGGGAATTTTGTAGAAGATGGAAATCGCTTGATTTATCACTATGATAGCGAGCAACTTTGGATTGAGGCGTGGGGGGAAAATGGCCTTCGTGTTCGATCAACATGCAGAAGAACTATGGAGGATGAAAACTGGGCCTTGCTGCCGGCTGAAAATAGTATGGCTGATATATGCACAGACGGAGATAAGGCATCGATAAAAAATGGCAAGATTCGTGCGGATATTATGGCTGACGGCAGCATCAGGTTTTATAACCAGGAAGGGCGTTTGTTGCTGGAAGAATATAACCGCAACAGAATGGATATCAGCAAATTTTCCAGTCCACTTAATATAAAGGCGCGTGATTTTAAACCTAATATAAAAAGTGACGATTACAAACTTATTGTAAGATTTGAATCTGATCCTGAAGAAAAGGTATTCGGCATGGGCCAATATCAACAACCGTATCTGAACGTCAAAAACTGTGTACTTGAATTGGCTCACAGGAATTCACAGGCTAGCGTGCCGTTTGCTATATCTTCTCTCGGACATGGTTTTTTGTGGAATAATCCAGCTATAGGAAGGGTATCGTTTGGCAAAAATCTGACCGAATGGGTGGCTGAATCTACTAAGCAGATGGACTATTGGATAACCGCAGGTGATACGCCGGCCGAAATAGAAGAAGCATATGCCAAAGTAACCGGCACTGTGCCTATGATGCCTGATTACGGCATGGGGTTTTGGCAATGTAAGCTGCGTTACCAGACACAAGATGAGCTGTTGAATATTGCCCGCGAATATAAGCGCAGAGGACTACCTATCGATGTTATAGTGATAGACTTCTTTCACTGGCCGCTACAAGGTGACTGGAAATTCGATCCTGAATATTGGCCGGATCCCGATGCTATGGTAAAAGAGCTGAAGGATATGGGCATAGAACTGATGGTATCCATATGGCCTACTGTGGATAAACGAAGTGAAAACTATGAGGAAATGCTGAATAAAGGTTATCTGGTCAGAACGGATAGAGGCATCCGGACAACTATGGAGTTTATGTTTAATACTGTATTCTTTGATCCTACCAATCCAGGAGCGCGTGATTTTGTATGGAATGTGGCTAAAAGAAATTATTATGATAAAGGTATAAAAATATTTTGGCTGGATGAAGCCGAACCCGAATACTCGGTATATGACTATGACAATTATCGCTATTACATGGGTCCGGTGATGCAGGTTGGCAACATATATCCGGTCATGTATGCTAAGACGTTCTTTGATGGAATGATGGCGGCGGGTCAGCAAAATGTAGTTAACCTTTTGAGATGTGCATGGGCTGGCAGTCAGCGCTATGGCGCCCTTGTCTGGTCGGGGGATATACACTCCAGCTTTAGGGCACTGAGGGATCAATTGCGTGCAGGCCTAAATATGGGGTTAGCTGGTATACCATGGTGGACAACCGATATAGGAGGATTTCATGGAGGTAATCCCGATGATCCCGCTTTCAGAGAATGCATTATTCGATGGTTTCAGTTTGGAGCCTTCTGTCCCGTGTTTCGCCTACATGGCGATCGTGAACCGCACGGTCAGCCGATAGGGCCGGCCGGAGGAGGTGCGTTGCCCAGCGGCGCAGCCAACGAGGTATGGAGTTATGGCCAAGAGGCATATGAAATCTTCAGGAAATATATGTTTGTACGCGAACGCTTGCGTCCATATATAAAAGAACAGATGAGAGCAGCCCATGAGAAAGGTACGCCGGTTATAAGGCCACTTTTCTATGATTTCCCTGATGACAGTGCTTGCTGGGATGTCGATGACCAGTATATGTTTGGCCCGGATATATTGGTATCCCCAATATTGTACGAGGGGCAACGCAGCAGGAAGGTTTATTTGCCTGAAGGAGCTGATTGGCGGGATGCTGCTACGGGTACTGTTTACGAAGGAGGCCAGTGTATAGAATGTGATGCGCCACTGCACGTTATACCGCTCTTTTTAAGAGGCAACGTAGAGCTTCCCATATATAAATAATTAAGAGAAAAAGGCGTGACTATAGTCACGCCTTTTTCTTATACAGCATCGACATCGGCGTATGCGCCGAGGAATTGGCTATTATATAAATCGTAGTAGAAACCGCGCGCAGCCATCAGCTCCTGATGATTGCCCTGCTCTATGATACGGCCATTATTCATGACCAGTATGTTATCGGCGTCGCGTATAGTGGATAGCCTGTGCGCTATGACGAAGCTGGTGCGGTCTTTCATCAGTTTAGCCATGGCTTTTTGTATAAGCATCTCGGTGCGCGTATCAACTGAACTGGTCGCCTCATCCAGTATCAATATCCGTGGGTCGGCTAAAAACGCGCGCGCTATGGTCAGAAGCTGCTTTTGCCCTTGCGATATATTAGAGGCATCGTCGTTTAATACGGTGTTATATCCGTCGGGCAACGTCCGTACAAAATGATCGACATATGCTGCTCGCGCTGCAGCTATTATCTCGTCATCGGTGGCGTTTTCCTTACCGTAGGCTATATTTTCCTTTATGGTGCCGTTGAACAGCCATGTGTCCTGCAACACCATGCCAAAATTTTTGCGCAAGTCATCGCGCCTCATGTCGCGTATATCCACGCCGTCTACTGTGATACGCCCACTGTCTATCTCATAGAAACGCATAAGCAGATTGACCAGCGTTGTTTTACCTGCTCCAGTGGGCCCTACTATGGCTATAGTGTGCCCAGGCTGTGCATCAAGGTTCATGTCTTCGATTAGAGGTACGTCCGGCTTGTAACGGAAGTACACGTGTTCAAACTTTACATGGCCCTTAATATCGTCCAATACCACCGGATTGTCGGTGTCAGGTATTTCTTCTTGTTCGTCCAGCAGCTCGAACACGCGCTCAGCGGAGGCTACGGTAGACTGCAGTATATTCATTATGCTGGCCGTTTGTACTATAGGTTGTGTAAATTGCCTGGAGTATTGTATAAAAGCCTGCACATCACCTAACGTGATGATACCGTTGGCCACGCGTATACCGCCTATAACGCATACCGCCACATAATTAAGATTATTAAGGAAGTTTATGGCAGGGTGTATTATACCGGATATAAATTGGGCTTTAAAACTGGCTTTATAGAGCCTTTCATTCTCCTCATCGAAGCGCTCGATGGCTTCATCCTGACGATTGAACGCCTTGACTATATTATGGCCTGTAAACATCTCCTCTATATGGCCGTTCAGGTTGCCGGTGCTATCCCATTGAGCTATGAATTGTTTCTGAGATTGCTTGGCTATGAGCATGGTTACTATCAATGACAGCGGTATGACTATCAGCGAGATCCATGCCAGCAGCGAGCTTATGGAGAACATCATGATCAACACGCCTATAACTGTAACCGTCGCGTGCACCAGCTGCGTAAGGCTTTGTTGGAGCGTATGCGCTATATTATCCACGTCGTTGGTTACACGGCTTAAAATATCGCCGTGAGGGTGATCATCATAGTATTTAAGTGGCAGTTTGGCCAACTTTTTATCCACGTCGCGCCGCAGCCTATATACCGTACCTTGGGCCACGCTGGCCATTATATATTGCTGCAGCCATTGGAAAACCGAGGCCAGAAGGTATACGCCGGCGAGGATAATAAGTATATGCAATATAGCGTCGAAATCCACACCTTTCCCCGGCGTTAGCTCCATACCCGATATCATCTCTGCCATTTGGTCCTGCCCCCGGGCTTTTAGTCCGGCAATAACCTGGTCCTTTGTCATACCGGCTGGTAACTGTTTGCTTATTACACCGCCGAACAGCTCGTTCGTAGCCTGGCCTAGTATCTTTGGGGCGGAGATGGTAAAAGCCACACTTACTATAGTGAAAATGATAACCAGCAATATCTTAAAAGCTTGCGGTTTAAGGTAGTTTATAAGGCGCTTGAGAGTGCCTTTGAAATCCTTGGCTTTTTCAGCCGGCATCATAGCTGCACGTCCGCCGCCGAAACCGCCGCGCTGCCTTCTTGGGCGTGTTTTGGGCTTGTTGTCTTGGCTCATGCTATCTCCTCCTTTGAAAGCTGAGAATATACTATTTCTCGATATACATCGCATGTTTCCATGAGCTGTGCATGTGTACCTATGCCGGCTATGATGCCGTTATCGTTCAAGGCGATGATGCGGTCGGCATCCATGATGGTGCTCACGCGCTGTGCGACGATTACTACAGTTGAGCCGGATGTCTCTCCTTTGAGTGCCAATCGCAGCTTAGCGTCGGTCTTAAAATCCAACGCGGAGAAACTATCATCAAATACATATATCTCAGGCTTTTTTACCAGAGCTCTTGCGATAGCCAATCTCTGGCGCTGACCGCCAGATACATTGGTGCCGCCTTGCTCAATGGGTGCATCTAATTGACCAGGCATTTCCATCACAAAATCTTTGGCTTGCGCTACTTCCAGCGCATGCCAGAGCTCGTCATCGGTAGCGTTTTCATTGCCGTAACGCAGATTATCGGCCACCGTTCCACTGAAAAGAAAGGCCTTTTGTGGTACTAGTCCTATTTTATCCCTTAAATTTTGTTGAGTCATATCACGTATATCTGTGCCGTCTATCAATATACTGCCGCCGGTCACGTCATAGAAGCGCGGGATAAGGTTTACCAGCGTGGTTTTGCCGCAGCCTGTGCTGCCTATGATAGCGGTAGTTTGGCCCGGCCTTGCTTCAAAGGATATGCCCTTTAACACCGGTTCTTCGGCACCCGGGTAGCTGAATTCCACATTGCGAAATTCGAGGTATCCTTTTATATCGCTTGGTGCGGCCGGGGTCGGTGTATCCTTTATGGAAGGTTCGGTATCGAGCACCTCCGATAAGCGTTCGGCAGAGGCTTCGGCCCTCGGTACCATTATGAACATGCCCATGGCCATCATGACCGATATCATTATTTGCATGATGTATGTCAAAAAGGCAGTAAGGTTACCTATGGGCATGGCGCCGCTATCTATTCGCCCTGCACCGAACCATACTATGGCAACAGTAGCCAAATTCATGACAGCCATAAGCGATGGCATAGCGAATGCCATTATTCTATTCACTTTTAATGTAGTAGCTGTAAGATCGCGATTAGCCTCATCGAAGCGCTTAGCCTCATGCTCATTTTTTACGAATGCTCTTATGACCCTTACCCCCATTAGTTTTTCGCGCATGACCTGGTTTACGCGGTCTATCTTGACCTGTATGGAGCGAAACAGCGGCGTGGCCTTCCATAGCATCAATCCTACTATAGCTGCCATAATAGGAACTATTATGATAATGGAGTACGATAGTACCACATCTTGTCGAAGGGCCATTATAATACCGCCTATGGCCATGATAGGGGCCATGACCATGAGGTTTAATCCAAGCAGGACCAACATCTGCACCTGTTGCACATCATTGGTATTTCGCGTGATCAGCGATGGGGTGCCGAATTTATCTACCTCCGCTTGTGAGAAGCTCTCCACCTTGTAAAATATAGCCCTTCTGACATCGCGCCCAAAGGCCATGGCTGTTTTAGAGCCGAGATATGCTGAAGCCACGGCACAGATAGCCAGCAGTAGTGTAACGGCCAGCATAAACCCGCCTGTATTTATTATATAATCTATGTCGCCTTTGGCCACGCCGTTATTTATGATGTCGGCGTTTAAATTGGGCAAATATAGGTTTGATATGGCCTGTACTACCAGCAATATTATAGCCAATGTTATCTGTTTCCAGTATGGTTTCAAGAATTTAACTAATAAATCTTTCATGCAAATACCTGTCCTTTCTATTTTATAGTTCACGCAGTATATTTGAGCTCATGGTATCGAACATATGCACGAGTTCTTCCTGCTGTTCGCTGCTTAAGCCTTTTAGGCTTATGTGTATGATCTCAGCGAATGTACTTTTCAGTGTATTTAACATGGTAATACCGGTATCTGTTAAATATATGCGGCTCAAACGTTGATCGTGCTCGTCATCCCTGCGCACTATAAAGCCTGCCTTTTCTAGCTTTTGGAGCATATGAGTGACAGTGGGCGGTGCTACATGTAATTTTTCAGCCAGATTGCGCTGGCTTATACCAGGTTCTTGGCTGATAAACCACAGGCACATCGCCTGTCCGGGATATATGCCATTCTCGGAGGTCATCTTAAATACAAGCTGGCTGTGAAAGCGCGCTGTTCTAAAAAAAGACTGAAATACTTTAAGAGAAATAGGATCTACCCCTTCCAATTTTAAAAATGGTATATCGTCTGATTCTCCGTTAAACAACTGACAAAATCTCCTTTCAGCAAGCATACTGCTTAACTAACTAATAATTAATAAGATAACTATTAGTATACTATCGACTTCTTAAGAAGTCAATAGTGTTTTTAAGAATAAGCAGGTTCTTCCATGCCGGTACCATAACGATAAGGGCGCCCCCAATTTATATCCATTTTTCTCCTGAAGATATGATTTATATCCAGTCCGAGTATATCGGCATATTGAATTAAAGCCTGAAGTATCATAATTATAGAATGATTTTCCTCGGTTAAACCCTTATGTTTTTTTATGGCCTCAGTATATTGGACTATGGCGTAATTAAGGCAGTCTACCGCGCGAAAATCCCTGTTTTGTTTTAGAAGGGTCATCCATGATGTATCTGAGAAATCACACTGACTTAAATCCATGTCATTGGCTATAACCAGATTTAAAGCGCGTATAAACAGGTCGGCTAATTCCAGCTCTTCTTCATCAGTATTATCGGCAAGCTGCAATTCTACCACTTCTGTATGTAAGAGAGCGGCCAGTTGCCATTTATTATTCAGGCTTTCCTTAAAACCCTTGGTATCCAATAAATCATTTACTTCATCGCGCATGGCATTCCAATTTAAATGCATATTTAAATCCCATCCTCTTTCGTACCGTTTTTAATATATTAACATAAATGCATGGAACGTGGAAGAGCTTGTTTAAGAAGAGCGGTTTCATTGCTGCAAGATATGAGCGACGCGATTAGTAACCATATTTTACCTTTTATTTGACATGTAACAACTTAATGTATATAATAAAGTTTGTTGGAAGGAGATGTATAAAACGCATGATCAAATTTGAAAATGTAGCAAAGCGTTATGGTGATACGACCGTTATAAAAGATCTGAATATGGAGATTAATGATGCTGAAATAGCAGTGCTTATAGGCCCAAGCGGTTGTGGTAAAACTACAACGCTCAAAATGATCAACAGATTGATAGAGCCATCATCTGGAGCTATATATATCAATGATCAGAATATACTAAAGGCTGACCCGATAGAATTAAGAAGGAATATCGGATATGTCATACAGCAGATAGGGCTTTTCCCGCATATGACTGTCGAGCAGAATATTGGATTAATACCAACGTTAAAGAATTGGCCGGAGGATAAGAAAGCAGCGCGAGTTAGAGAATTGATGGAGCTGGTAGGCATGCCGCCGGAAGAATATATGAACAGATATCCGAATGAACTTTCGGGAGGACAGCAACAGAGGATAGGCGTTGCCAGAGCGCTGGCGGCCGATCCTGATATCATACTTATGGATGAACCCTTCAGCGCTTTGGATCCCTTGACGCGGGCTCAATTGCAGGATGAATTGTTCAATTTGCAACAGGAATTGCATAAGACGATAGTTTTTGTCACACACGATATGGATGAGGCGCTAAAGCTCGGGGATAGGATATGTATCATGAGGGATGGTGAAATTCTTCAATTCGATACACCGGAAAATCTGTTAAGGCATCCGGCTCACGGTTTTGTCGAAGAATTCATAGGCAAAAAGCGCATGTGGCAGCAGCCTGAGTATATAAAGGCCGAGGATATAATGATAACAAATCCTGTCAAGGCTACGCCAAACAGAACGCTTACTCAAGCGTTGGAGATAATGTCGAGCAGCAGCGTCGATAGCCTTATCATAGTAGACGATAAAAACAAGCTTTTGGGTATAGTAACCGCCAAACAGGTGCGAAACAATGCAAATAAAGCCAGGCGGTTGGAAGAAATATATGAGCGTGATATACTGAGCGTTAAATTGGATGATTCGATGGCTGATATATTGAAGCTGATGGCACAAAACGATATAGGGTATGTACCTGTTACTGATGAGCAAGGCAGGTTAAGAGGCCTGATAACCAGGAGTAGTTTGGTAAATGTGCTCGGCGATAAATACGTAGGGGAGGAGTGAATGCATGGATACAATAATAGAATATATAATGTTTATGATCGATCGCAGCGATCAGATATTTATGCTTACATGGCAGCACATATACCTTACGGCTTTGGCAGTAGCCATAGCTATAGCAATAGGCGTGCCTGCCGGCATTTTGATAACGAGGGTGAACAAATTGTCATCTATAGTTATCGGTATAGCCAACGCTATTCAGGCGGTGCCTAGTCTTGCATTGTTGGGCTTTCTTATTCCTTTTTTGGGGATAGGTACCGTGCCGTCTATCGTTATGGTATTTTTATATTCGCTGCTGCCGATTATAAAAAATACGTATACTGGGCTTAGTAATGTTGATAGCGCAATGATAGAAGCCGGGCGAGGCATGGGTATGACCGACGGCCAGCTTATGAGAATGGTTCAACTACCACTGGCATTACCTGTAATAATGGCAGGTGTAAGAATATCGGCTGTTACTGGCGTAGGGCTCACTACTCTGGCAGCATTGATAGGGGCCGGAGGATTGGGGCAGTTTGTATATAGAGGTATATCGATGGTTAATAATCAGATGATAATGGCCGGTGCTATACCGGCTATGGTATTGGCGTTGCTGGTCGATTTTGCTTTAGGATTGGTGGAGAGGGCAGTCACGCCCAAAGGGCTTAAACAAGCCAATGGAAAGGAGGTTGAGGCATGAGAAATATAAAGCTTATAAGTTGTATATTGTTGTTGGCTGTGATATCAGGTGCTGTGCTCGGCTGCGGCTCGAGTACGGTTAGCAAAACCTTTGTTGTGGGCTCCGATAACTATACCGAGCAGTTTATCGTCGGTGAAATGTTGGCTATTCTTGTCGAGGGAAATATGCCTGATGTCAAGGTTGAGAGAAAGCTCGGATTAAACGGCGTTATGGTGCTGCATAATGCTATAACAAGCGGCGAGGTGGATGCCGCAGTCGAATATACCGGTTCAGCCTTGATGCAAATGCTACAGATGGACCTTATCACCGACCCGGACGAGGCATATAAAGTAGTTAAGGAAAGTTACCTTGACAGATGGAGTATAAAATGGCTGGAACCGCTGGGATTTAACAATACCTATGCTATGGCGGTAAGGAAGGACTATGCCGAAGCCAATGGTTTGAGCAAATCTTCGGATTTGGCCAAAGTTGCTGAGAACGCCGTACTGGGTTGTTCTATGCAGTTCAGTGAAAGGCCCGACGGATATCCGGGCTGGAAAGAAGCGTACGGCATAGAGTTTAAGGATGTTGTACCGATGGATTCGGGTTTGATGTACAGTTCTATAAAGAACAATGAGGTAGATGTAATATCTGCATTTTCAACCGATGCGCGTATACCCGAGTTTGATCTTGTATTGCTTGAGGACGACAAGAAGTTTTTCCCGCCATACTATGCCGTTCCAATGGTCAGGACCGATACTCTTGAAGAGATTCCCGGCCTGGAGGAGTTGATAAATAAGCTTGGCGGTACGCTTAATGATGCTAAAATGGCCGAGTTAAATGGTAAAGTGGATATTGATGGCATGGACCCTCATGATGTGGCTAAGGAATTTTTGCAAGAGCAGGGATTAATTTAGAAAATGAAAGGATGAGTTGATGAATAAGAGAAATTTGACGATTATATTAAGTTTTATGCTTTTAATATTGACTATAATAACAGGATGCAAGGGTGGAGGTGGAGCCTCCAGCGGAGGCGGCGATACTGTGGTTATCGGTTCAAAAAACTTTACTGAACAGATAATAGTAGGTAATATGATGGCAGACTTGATAGAAGCACATACAGATCTTAATGTTGAGAGAAAGCTCAATCTCGGTGGTACTAATGTGTGTTTTGAAGCTATCAAAAAAGGCGGCAGCAATAATGGTATAGATGTTTACATGGACTATACCGGTACCGGATTGGTTGACATATTACAGATGGAACCTACGACCGATCCGGATGAGGCTTACAATACGGTAAAAAAGGAATATAAAGAAAAATGGAATCTCGTGTGGCTGGAACCATGGGGTTTCAATAACACCTATACTTTGGCGGTAAAAGAGGAATTTGCCGCTGAACATAATATTAACACATTTTCGGATTTAGGTAAAATAGCCGATCAGATAGTGCTCGGCTGCTCCATGGAGTTTGTGGAGAGGCCGGATGGCTTGCCTGGATTGGTAGATAAATATGGTTTTCAATTCAAGAATGTGAAATCTATGGATACCGGCATAAGGTATCCCGCTATAGATAACGACGAGGTTCAGGTCATAGATGCTTTTGCTACTGATGGCCTGCTGGTATCGCATAATCTGAAAATACTAGAAGATGATAAGCAGTTTTTCCCACCATATTATGCGGCACCATTAGTTAGAGGGGATTTGTTAGATAAACGTCCTGAAATAGCTGATGCCCTCAATAAGCTGGCTAATGCTATAACCGACGAGGATATGCAGCAGCTCAATTATCAGGTCGATGGCGAAGGAAAGGATGCCGCGAAGGTGGCTAAAGAGTTCCTCCAATCCAAAGGGCTTATATAAAAAGATGAAATAAATAAAACTCCGGCAACAACATGAGCCAGAGGCTAATCAGTTACTGTCGCCTGTGAGATATCTGAACAGTTACTAAATCCGTTGCTGCCGGAGTTTTTTGCATATTTCAAGTGTTGAACATTATCCACATCTCTGTTATAATTGGAGCATACGCGTAAACGGCGGTTATAAATGTATTTTGGAGGATGGTAGCATGGTAGAAGGTTTATTTCTTACGGTTTATATTGCCATAGTGTTGCTGGTATCATTTTTCAGCATGCGCAGGATTAAGGGCATGGACGAGTACCTATTGGGAAGTCGTTCCATAAATCCATGGATGTCGGCATTCTCATATGGCACTGCGTATTTCTCAGCCGTTTTATTTATTGGATATGCCGGCAAAACAGGCTGGTCTTTCGGCCTGTCGGGGCTATGGGTAGCTATAGGTAACACCGTGGTTGGCAGCTTATTGGCATGGTTGGTGCTGGGCAAGCGCACGAGGGAAATGACGCAACGCCTCGGTGTTTCTACAATGCCGGGTTTTATAGGTATAAGGTATAACAGCAAGGCTTTGAAGATAGTATCGGCGCTTATAATATTTGTATTTTTGGTCCCTTATTCGGCGTCGGTATATATGGGGCTTAGTTACTTGTTTGAGCAGATATTCCATATACCATATACTGTTATAATGATAATTATGGCCTTATTTACCGCGCTTTATCTATTTATAGGCGGTTTCTTGGCCGAAACCATTATGGATTTCATACAAGGCATAGTAATGATAATAGGTACCGTGCTTATGGTGTTCTTTGTGATAAACAGCAACGAAGTAGGAGGCTTATCCTCTATGATAACATCGCTGAAAGCCATTGACCCTAAATTGATCGCGCCGGTTGGTCCCGGCGGTTTCGTGCCGCTTCTGTCACTGGTTGTATTGACCAGCTTGGGTACGTGGGGTTTACCTCAGATGATCCATAAGTTTTATACCGTCAAGGATGGGCCGCCCATGAAAGCAGCTACAGTTGTATCGACGCTGTTTGCGTTGCTTATAAGCGGGGGCGTATATTTTGTAGGGTCTACGAGCAGGATATTTTTCCCTGATAGTATGCCAATGCTCAATGGTGTTCCCAACCCGGATCTTATAATACCGCAAATAATATCACCTACTCTGCCAGAGATAGTGCTGTCCGTAATAATGGTGCTGGTGCTGGCAGCATCTATGTCGACGCTGGCCTCGATAGTGATGGCGTCGGCGTCGGCTATAGCGGTGGATTTAATACAGGATACATTGGCGCCGAAAAAGATGAATCCGAAGCATATCATGCTCATAATGCGCGTGCTTTGCGTGGTATTCGTAGGGCTTTCGCTGCTGCTGGCCTTGGTGCCTAATCCTATCATATCGCTTATGAGCCTATCGTGGGGGGCTGTAGCCGGTTCACTTCTGGCACCGTATTTATACGGCTTGTATTGGAGGGGTACTACAAGGGCTGGCGTGTGGGCTGGCATCATAACATCTTTGGGTATATCCATAGGGGGAGCGTTATATGCAGGATTATCCAGCCCGCTTATAACCGTATTCAGTGCCGCGGCCATAGTGATTCCTATCGCGATCGTGCCTGCCGTCAGCGCTATAAGCGCTGCGTTACCGCAACAACATATCGATATGGTGTATAATACAGCCGAAGAAATCGCGTGAAAGGGGAATGGTAAATGATATGGTCGCCTAAAGAGGAATGTATGCCCAGGAGCAGCATGGAAGCGCTGCAATTGGATAGGCTTAAGAGGATTGTTCAATATGCTTACGACAGGGTGTCGTTTTACAAAAAGGCTTTTGATGATATAGGTTTAAAGCCTTCCGATATACGTACGCTTAAAGATGTGTCCAAGCTGCCTTTTACTACGAAAGATGATTTGCGCGATAATTATCCTTACGGAATGTTCGCAGTGCCCATGAAACAGATAGTAAGGTTACATGGCTCGTCCGGTACCACCGGCAAGCCTACAGTCGTTGGTTACACGCGCAATGATATAGATACGTGGGCCGAATTGGTAGCGCGCGTGGCCGCTGAAGCCGGTGCTACTGACGATGATGTGGCCCAGATAGCGTTCGGCTATGGATTGTTTACCGGGGCTTTTGGGTTGCATTATGGTTTGGAGCGCTTGGGTGCTGCCGTGATACCCATGTCTAGCGGCAATACAGAACGGCAGATAGCCCTTATGCAGGATTTCAGCACCACGGTGCTGGTCGGTACGCCTTCATATGCGTTGTATATGGCTGAAGTGGCTCGAAATATGGGCGTGGATACCGAAAAATTACCGTTAAGGTTAGGCTTATTCGGCGCCGAAGGTTCCACCGAGGCTATGCGCGAGGAACTGCAGAAGCGTTGGCATATAGTGGCTACTGAAAATTATGGTTTGAGCGAGATAATGGGGCCGGGTGTAGCTGGGGAATGCGAATACAGGGAAGGCATGCACATAGCTGAGGACCATTTTCTTGTGGAGATTATAGACCCAGTTACCGAGCAACCGGTAGACTACGGCAATGCAGGAGAGCTTGTAATAACCACATTGACAAAAGAAGGGGTGCCGCTTATCAGGTATCGCACTCATGACATAACCAGCATTATAGCCGATAAATGTGCGTGCGGACGCGCGCTTTATCGTATAGCCAAGATAAAAGGGCGTACCGACGACATGCTCATAATAAAGGGTGTAAACGTATTTCCGTCACAGATAGAAACTGTTTTAATGAATATAGAGGAAGTAGGTCCGCACTATGAGATAATAGTACGTAAAAAAGGGTTTATGGATGAGCTGGAGATAAATATAGAGGTAGTAGACGCCAAATTGCTGGAACATTTCAGCGAATTGGAAGCGTTGGAACGCAAGATAAGACACCATTTGAAGTCGAATCTATTGATAGATGCAAAGGTTAATCTGGTAGAACCTCAGACGCTCAAACGTTTTGAAGGTAAGGCCAGGAGGGTTATAGATTTGAGGGGAGGACAAAGTTGAAGGATCTTTTATTAGGCAACGAGGCATTGGCGCGGGGTGCTTATGAAGCAGGCGTCAGGGTGGCCACAGCTTATCCTGGTACGCCGAGTACCGAGATAACCGAGGCCATGGCTTTATATCCTGCGGAAGAAGTATATGTGGAGTGGTCGCCCAATGAGAAAGTAGCGTTGGAGGTAGCCACAGGAGCCTCAGTAGCAGGTGCCAGGGCCATGGCATCGATGAAGCATGTCGGCCTAAATGTGGCGGCCGATCCGCTGTTCACGGCGGCTTATACCGGTGTAAACGGCGGCCTAGTTATAATAACTGCAGATGATCCGGGGCTGTTCAGCTCGCAAAACGAGCAGGACAACCGCTTATACGCGCAGGCCGCTCATATACCCATGCTAGAGCCATCGGACAGCCAAGAGGCGAAGGATTTTGCCATGATGGCTTTTGAGTTGAGCGAGAGATTTGACCTGCCTATCCTGTTGCGCATGACCACGCGTGTATCACATGCGCGCGGGCTGGTGGAGATAGGCGAACGCAAAAATATGCCGCTTAAAGAGTATAAAAGGGATATAAATAAATACGTTATGATGCCGGCCATGGCCAAGCGCCGTCATTATTCGTTGGTCGAGCGCATGAGCCGTGTGGAAGCATATGCAAATGAATGCCCTGTCAACCGCATAGAGTGGGGTGACAGGCGTATAGGCATAATAACCGATGGTATAGCATATCAGTATGCCAAAGAGGCTATGCCCGACGCCTCGTATCTTAAGCTGGGCATGGTCTATCCTCTGCCTGTGGAATTAATAAAGGAATTTGCGGCAGGAGTGGATAAACTGTATGTTATAGAAGAGTTGGAGCCGTTTATAGAAACGCATGTGAAGGCTCTGGGCATACATGCTATAGGTAAGGAGATTTTTCCTGCTGTAGACGAATTGAGTGCCGAGATAATAGCCAAAGCGTTATTGGGACGTGGCTTTGCAACGTCTGAGCGCGAGAAACTGGCCGAGCAACACGTGCCGGTAAGACCGCCCGTCATGTGCCCAGGATGCCCGCATAGAGGGGTATTCTATGTATTGGACAAACTTAAATTGACTGTTACAGGCGATATAGGGTGCTATACTTTAGGAGCTACGGCGCCGCTTTCGGCCATGGACCTATGTGTATGCATGGGCGCCAGCATAGGCAGCGCCCTCGGTATGGAAAAAGCCAGAGGGAAGGATTGGGCGCATAAAACCGTAGCGGTGATAGGCGATTCGACTTTTATACATTCCGGCATAACTGGACTCATAGATATGGTATATAATAAAGGAACGGGTACGGTCATAATATTGGATAATTCTACTACCGGTATGACCGGCCATCAGGACCATCCGGCAACAGGCTGGACCATACGCAAAGAACCGACCTATCAAGCCAGTTTGGAAGCATTGGCCAAAGCCGTTGGCGTAAATCGCATAACGGTTATAGACCCTTATGACATGGAGCATTTGGAGGCTGTCATAAAAGAAGAAACGGCGACAGATGAACCGTCAGTCATCATAGCGCGACGCCCATGTATATTGCTGGACAAGAAACGCACCTATACCCCTTATACTGTAGATATGGATAAATGCATGGGATGCGAAATATGTATGCATTTGGGTTGCCCGGCCATGGAAAACGACGATGGAGCTTTTGTTATAGATGTTACCCAATGTAACGGTTGCGGTCTATGCAGTAATCTGTGCATTTTCGATGCAATAAAGGAGGCGGATATTTAGCGTGGATAAGGTTACCAATATCTTAATAGTAGGCGTAGGCGGTCAGGGCACATTGCTGGCCAGCAAGGTCATAGGGCGGTGGGCTATGAATGCCGGATATGACGTAAAGGTATCCGAAGTGCACGGCATGTCGCAGCGTGGCGGCAGCGTGGTAACGTATGTGCGATTTGGCCACAGGGTATTTTCGCCGCTTATAGAAAAAGGTCAAGCCGATGTAGTGCTGGCCTTTGAAAAATTAGAGGCTTTACGGTGGGCGCCTTATCTGAATGAGGACGGCATAGTTATCGCCAATGCCCAGGAGATAATGCCTATGCCTGTTATAATAGGCGCAGATCAATATCCGTCCGATATAATGGAACGCTTGAACACCATGTGCAAAAAAGTATTGGCTATAGATGCGTTGGACATAGCTATGCAGGCGGGCAATTCCAAAGCAGCCAATATAGTGTTGATAGGAGCTATGGCTAAGATGATGGACAGCGATAAGCAGTCGTGGCTGGACGTAATAACGCAGGTAGTGCCGCCTAAAACGGTTGAGACTAACCAAAAGGCCTTTTTAAAAGGCTACGAAACAGCATATTCGATTCTGTAATATGCATCATAGCATAGCAAAGGGCTTGACATATATGTTGAGCGGGCTTTTGAAGCGCAGGACCACAGCAATCTATGATTGCGTAGTGGCCCAGCTTCACAGCCGTAGCGAGGCATATATGTCAAGCCTGTATCGGGCGTAGTATTATTTGAAGATGTGACATAAGGAAGGATTTGATTATGTATTGGAATAAAACGTTTGAATGTATGGACAGGGAGCATTTGCACGAGCTCCAATCGCAGCGTTTGGTGGACACCGTAAAGCGTGTATATTTTAACGTGCCTTACTACAGGGATAAAATGCAATCTGTAGGCCTGGAGCCCGGGGATATAAAAGGCGTCGAGGATATAACTAAACTTCCTTTTACAATTAAGCAGGATCTGCGCGACACATACCCTTATGGCATGTTCGCAGTGCCGCTGAGCGAGGTAATACGCATACACGCCTCATCGGGTACGACAGGCAAGCCGACTGTGGTGGGGTACACGCGCAGGGACATAGATACATGGGCTGAACTAGTAGCCAGGGTGTTAACCGGTGTGGGAGCAGGCCGCAATTCTATAGTTCAGGTGGCTTACGGATATGGGCTTTTCACAGGCGGGCTTGGTCTACATTACGGTACTGAGCGTATGGGCGCCACCGTTATACCGATATCCGGTGGTAATACCCGCCGCCAGGTTATGTTTATGCAGGATCTGGGCACCACAGTATTGGCGTGCACGCCATCATATGCATTATATATAGCCGAAACAATGGAAGAGCTCGGCATAAGGCAAGAAGATCTCAAGCTGCAGGCTGGTATCTTCGGTGCCGAACCGTGGAGCGACAATATGCGCAAAGAGCTGGAGCAGCGCTTGGGTATAAAGGCCATAGATATATACGGTTTGAGTGAGGTAATGGGGCCGGGCGTAGCATGTGAATGCCTTGAACAAGATGGTCTGCATGTATTCGAGGACCATTTCATACCCGAGGTCATAGACCCAGATACCGGCGAGGTTCTACCGCCAGGCAGCATCGGAGAATTGGTTATAACCACTATAACCAAAGAGGGACTGCCAGTAGTGCGTTACCGTACGAGGGATATAACATCGCTTAATTTCGAGCCATGTGCTTGTGGCAGAACCCATGTGCGCATGAGCAAAGTCTTAGGCCGTACCGATGATATGCTCATAATAAGGGGTGTTAATGTGTTCCCGTCGCAGATAGAACATGTGCTTATGAATATAGGTGGTACCCAGCCTCAATATCAATTGGTTGTGGATCGCGTAAACAATCTAGATGAATTAGAGGTCTGGGTAGAGATAGATGATAAACTGTTCTCAGATGAGGTGCGCAGGCTGGAGGATTTGGAGAATCGTATAACGCGCGAGATCCAGAATACACTAGGTATAAATGTTACCGTAAAGCTGGTGGAACCAAAAACTATAGCCCGTGGGGACGGCAAAGCCAAACGGGTTATAGACAAGAGGAATATATAATTGGCTGAAAGGAGCTTTTATTATGTTTGTCAAGCAAGTATCGGTATTCCTGGAAAATAAACTCGGCAGGTTGGCTACAGTAACCAAGATATTAGGCGATAACGGCATAGACATAAGCGCCATGGCATTGGCTGATACCACTAATTTCGGTATCCTGCGCATGATAGTAAATGACCCTGACAAGGCAGTATCGGTGCTTAAAGAAGCTGGATTTACTGTCAGCACTACTGATGTACTGGCCGTGGAGGTAGATGATCGTCCCGGTGGACTGGCTGCTGTTCTAGAAGTGCTGCAGGACAACGGTATCAGCATAGAATATGCGTATTCGTTTATAAAGCGTGCCGGGGACAAGGCGTTTATATTATTCCGCGTGGAAAATCCAGACAGAGCAGTAGAACTGTTAAAAAACACCGGCGTCAGAGTATTGGATGAAAAAGAGGTGTATGCATTATAATGCCGAATGCCAAGGCGCATAGCTGGGCAGAGATCAGATTAACCGATATCGCATATAATATAGCTCAATTGCGCCGGTGCATAGGTGACGATACTTTATTTATGGCAGTAGTAAAAGCCGACGGATACGGGCATGGCGCATATCGCGTGGCTCAAACTGCCATCGATGCCGGTGCCCGATGGCTGGGCGTTGCTATTGCTGAAGAGGGCGCGGAGTTGCGGGATAAAGGGATAGATGCCCCTATACTTGTATTGGGGGGCATAATGCCATATGAGGCAGAAGAAGTGGTGGCGTCCGGCTTATGCCAGACGGTGTTTAGTCTTGACGTAGCCAAGGCTTTATCTGACGCATCTGTAAAGCAGGGGAAAAGTGCAGATGTGCATATAAAAGTGGATACGGGCATGGGCCGCGTGGGGGTAAGGCCCGGCCTTGAATTGGAGCAGCTTATAGAAGGGCTAGTGGGACTGCCAGGAATAAACATAACCGGTATGTTTACACATTTTGCCGAATCTGATGCCTGCGATAAATCATTTACAAAATACCAGATGTCGTTATTCGTTCAAGCTATAAACCAAGCTAAAGCTATGAACGTGGGGCCGCTTATACTACATGCGGCCAACAGTGCTGCCGTTATAGATTACACGGATGCTCACTTTAATATGGTGAGAGGCGGTATATCCATTTATGGTTACTATCCGTCCAATGAAATAAATAATCCACAGAAGATAGACCTTAAACCGGCTTTGAGTTGGAAGGCCAGGGTGGTGTATGTGAAAGATGTGCCGGCGGGTACGCCTATAAGTTATGGACGTACATTTACGACGCAAAGGTCTTCTAAGATAGCCACTATATCGGCCGGTTATGCTGACGGATACAGGCGGCAATTGAGCAACAAGGGATGTGTATTGATACGCGGCAACCGCGCGCCGGTGATAGGCAGGGTATGCATGGACCAATTTATGGTTGATGTCACCGATATACCGGGTGTGGTTACAGGAGATGAAGTTGTGCTGATAGGCAGACAAGGGAATGAAACTATTACAGCCGACGAATTAGCCGAGTTATGTGATACCATATCGTATGAGATACTTACATCCATAGGTCCGCGCGTCCCGCGTATATATGTATAGCGTGATTATTCAGTGCTGTTTGCATAATCGAGGCTAATCAGTTACTAAGCCTAGCCGTGTTTTGAATTAGGGAGGTATAGTAGATTTTATGTCAAAAGAGAAAAAACTCATACGGCAGGCCGTGTTGGAAAAAAGGAGCCGTCTTACACCGCTTGAAGCGGCACAAAAAAGCGAAGCTATATGCCGCGCCGTTGTGGCTACGCGTACCTTTGTATCGGCGCGGTTTATCATGGCATATATCGACGCACGCAATGAGGTGCAGACAGAGTGCATAATAAGACAAGCATGGGCTGAAGGCAAGCGCCTAGCCGTTCCGGTATGTATACCTCAAACTCATACGCTGCTCGTATCGGAACTTACATCTTTTGAGGAATTGCGCGATGGTTTCTATGGTATAAAAGAACCGATGGAGGAATATATGCGGCCGGCATCCCCTGAACAATTGGACATCATAATCGTGCCGGCGGTGGCATATGATAGGCGCGGTTACAGAATAGGCTATGGCGGCGGCTATTATGACAGATTTCTGTCATCGCTGGATAAAGATATTGTTACCATAGGCATAGCCTTTGATATACAGATTGTAGGAGAAGTGCCTGTTCAGCCATTCGATATACCTGTCGACATGGTGATTACCGAGAGTGGTATTATAAAAGGAGAAAAATCATGAAAGTAGAATTGATAAACTATACGCCGCAACCCGAAAGGACCGTGGCTGTTGCGGCTAGAATGTGTTATTCCGATGCCGATATAGATGAATTGTCGGAAAATATGAGCGATGAAAAAGTAAGGAGCTTTCTTCAGAAACTGGTCGATCTCGGTCATGAATCTCCTATAGAACATGCCAGCTTTACATTTGCCATAGAAGGCATAAGCAGGGCGTGCAGCCATCAGTTGGTGAGGCATCGCTTGGCCTCATATTCACAAAAAAGCCAACGCTATGTAAAAGAAGACCAATTTCAATACGTTATCCCGCCGAGCTATATAGATAAAGGCATTGAAGATAGATTCGAAGAGCGCATGAAGATTATACAACAGTGGTATAATGAGGATATAGAAGCAGGCATCCCCAAAGAAGACGCGCGCTATAACTTACCTAATGCATGCCAAACGCAATTAATGGTTACAATGAATGCGCGTGAATTATGGCATTTTTTCAGGCTGAGATGTTGCCTGCGCGCGCAGTGGGAGATACGCACAGTGGCCGAATCCATGCTACGCGAAGTAAAAAAGGTAGCGCCGCTGCTATTTGAAAAAGCCGGGCCTGCCTGCGTGTACGGACCATGTTCCGAAGGCAAGATGAATTGCGGTAAGAGCAAGGAAGTGCGCGCCCGCTATAGGGAAATGCATGCATGAGAATGGAGATACTTAGATGAACGATCTGAAAGACAGCGATATAATAGAAGGCCGCAATCCGGTTATAGAGGCCTTAAAATCGGGCCGTTTGATAAAAATCATATATATAGCAGCCGGTAGCCGAGGCAAAACGGTGGACTGTATAAAGTCCCTGGCCCAAAGCCGGGGTATATCTGTTCAAGAAATTGAAAGGGTTCAATTGGACAAGCGTTCGGCTACAGGTGCTCATCAGGGCGTAGTAGCTTATGTGGCGCCATATACTTATGCTCAGATAGAGGATATATTGGAAGCGGCTGCACAAAAGCATCAGGACCCCTTTGTGCTCTTGCTGGACGGCATAACTGATCCGCACAATATGGGGGCTATAATACGCACTGCCGAATGTATGGGTGCTCACGGAATAATAATACCGAAGGATCGCTCAATAGGCATAACTGCCGCTGTGGTCAAAGCATCGGCAGGAGCAGTGGAATATATTCATATAGCTGCCGTAACCAATATGGCCCAGACTGTAGAGAGGCTTAAAAAAGACGGACTGTGGATAATGGGTGCTGACATGCGAGGCCGGCCGTGCCGCTCCATGGATTTAAAAGGCCCTATAGGTTTGATTATTGGCGGCGAGGGTAGCGGCATTAGGCGATTGGTAAAAGAGAAGTGCGATGTATTGCTCAGCATACCGATGAGCGGGCATATCGCGTCGCTCAATGCCTCAGTAGCCGCCGGCATGCTTATGTACGAGATAAGCATGCAAAGGCTTGACATATGAAAATAGCTTGTCTATAATTAACGTATAGTTTGTTATAATAGCTATATCGGGAGGAAAGGAAATGGATTCTGAGGCCATCGATATGCATATGCAGGATGAAGAAGTGTTGGAGCGGGAGTTGGTGTCCAGAGCCAAAAAAGGGGATGACGTGGCTTTAGAATGTCTGATAGAGCGGTATAAAAGCATTATTCACAACAGAGCAAAGACTTATTTTTTAAAGGGTTCAGATAGGGAGGATATAATACAAGAAGGGCTTATAGGCTTGTACAAAGCTATAAAAAATTATAGAGAAGATAAGGCCGTATCATTTAGGTCATTTGCAGATATGTGCATAACCAGGCAAATAATAACGGCTGTCAAGGCGGCTACTAGGCAGAAACACATACCGTTGAACTCATACGTATCGTTGAATAAAACTATATATGAAGATGAGGCCGAAAGACAGCTTATGGATGTCATTGCGTTAGAGCCGCAGGGCGATCCGGAAGAAATGGTTATAAGCGAAGAAAGTGCGATGCGTTTGCGTTCTAAAATAGAGCAGACACTGAGCTCATTGGAGCTAAATGTGTTTCGCTCATATCTCCAGGGTAGAACATATGAGGAGATTGCTGTTTATTTGGATAAGGGCGTAAAATCAGTCGATAATGCTATGCAAAGGATAAAGAAAAAATTAGAAAAGTGTGTGGATACTGATATCACTAGGGTGCATTGAAAAAATTATCGGCGGTTGGTATTGCATTTATATACATATGTGGTATAATAAATAGCGATGTGCGATTATCGAGCGGGAGTAGCTCAGGGGTAGAGCACTAGCTTCCCAAGCTGGGTGTCGCGGGTTCGATTCCCGTTTCCCGCTCCACAGGATATGCCCATGTAGCTCAGTCGGCAGAGCGTCGCCTTGGTAAGGCGGAGGTCACCGGTTCAATCCCGGTCATGGGCTCCATTTTTGTTTAATTTTTAAAGATACGCCAGGTTGAGTTTTCATAAAACAAAATACATAGAGGAGGAAACAAGAGATGGCAAAGCAAAGATTTGAGAGAAGCAAGCCGCATATAAATATAGGTACAATAGGGCACGTCGATCACGGCAAGACGACGTTGACAGCAGCTATAACGATGACGCTGGCACATTTTGGCCGGGCGCAGGCTACCAAATACGATGAGATAGACAAAGCGCCCGAAGAAAAAGCCAGGGGCATCACAATAAACACGGCGCACGTGGAATACGAGACCGAGAAGAGGCACTATGCGCACGTTGACTGTCCAGGGCACGCCGACTATGTTAAGAACATGATAACCGGCGCAGCGCAGATGGACGGAGCGATACTGGTGGTATCGGCAGCCGACGGTCCCATGCCGCAGACCAGGGAGCATATACTGCTGGCGCGCCAGGTAGGAGTGCCATATATAGTGGTATTTTTGAATAAGACCGATATGGTAGACGATCCCGAACTGATAGAGCTAGTAGAGATGGAAGTAAGGGATCTGTTAAATGAATACGAATTCCCGGGAGATGAAGTACCGATAATAAAAGGGTCGGCACTAAAGGCATTAGAAGCGGGAGGAGACCCGAATAACGAATGGGTAAAACCGATACTTGAACTTATGGATGCGGTAGATGAATATATACCGACACCCGAGAGGGATGTAGACAAGCCGTTCCTGATGCCGGTAGAAGACGTATTCACGATAACCGGGCGTGGCACAGTGGCTACAGGCAGAGTAGATCGAGGCAGATTAAGAGTAGGCGAAGAAGTAGAGATAGTAGGGTTAACAGACCGTCCGAGGAAGACAGTAGCGACGGGTATAGAGATGTTCCGCAAGACGATGGACGAAGCGATAGCAGGGGACAACGTAGGCGTACTGTTAAGGGGCATACAGAGAGAAGAAGTAGAGAGAGGGCAGGTATTGGCCAAGCCGGGCAGCATACATCCGCATACGCATTTCAAGGGGCAGGTATACGTGCTGACCAAGGAAGAAGGGGGTAGGCATACGCCGTTTTTCAACGGATACAGGCCACAGTTCTACTTCAGGACGACCGATGTGACAGGTACGATACAATTACCCGAAGGGGTAGAGATGGTAATGCCTGGCGACAACATAGTAATGGAAGTACAGCTGATAACGCCGATAGCGATAGAAGAAGGATTGCGATTTGCAATACGAGAAGGCGGCCGAACGGTAGGAGCCGGAGTTGTCACCGAGGTTATAGAATAAACCGTAAACTAGGAAATTAAGCTGCCGCACGTAGTGGTGGCTTAATTTTTCTATTTGACATGAAGTTGTATATATGATAAAGTAAATTGCATATGTTTATGGAGGTGTGAATATGCGCGTAAAGATAGCTCTTGCTTGCACGCAGTGTCAGCAAAGGAATTATCATACAATGAAAAACAAAAAGAACGATCCAGATAGGCTGGAGTTAAGAAAATATTGTAGATTTTGCCGCCAGTATACCGTTCATAAAGAAACGAGATAGGGTAAAATGGAAATGGTAAAAGAAAAAAGTACTAATGTTAAGGTTGATAAAAAACCGAAAAGCAGGCGTTTTGACCTGATAGGTTATTTTAAAGATGTGTATGCCGAAATGAAAAAGGTGGTATGGCCCACGTGGCATCAATTGCTCACATATACTGGCGTAGTGCTGGTAGTGGTACTGGGTTTTGCAATAGTATTCGGCATTATAGATCTTGGCCTGGAAAGAATATTCAGGCTTATTATATCATAAAGGAGGATGGCTAAGCCAGATACCGCTATGCCGGAGCTAGAAAAACAGGATGCGCAATGGTATGTAGTGCATACCTATTCGGGTTATGAGAACAAAGTAAAAGCCAACCTGGAAAAAATTATAGAGAACAGAGGGCTGCAAGACCTTATATTGGATGTTAGGGTACCTATGAGAGAAGAGATAGAGGTAAAAGATGGGGTCAAACGTTCTGTTATGCGCAAAGTATATCCAGGTTATGTTGTGGTCAGAATGGTGATGACCGATGAAACATGGTATATTGTCAGGAATACCAGAGGTGTCACCGGCTTTGTAGGACCGGGTTCTAAGCCTATACCGCTCAGCGACGAAGAAATCGAAAAGATGGGGATAGATATAGTATCGGTGCATATCGATTTTGGCGTAGGCGACAGCGTAAAGGTGATATCAGGTCCATTAGAGAGTTTTATAGGTAAAATAGAAGATATAGATTATGACAAACAGAAGGCGCGCGTTGCTGTTTCTATGTTTGGTAGAAATACGCCTGTAGAGCTTGATTTTGTACAACTAGAAAAGATATAATATTTCAATTGGAGGTGATATGAATGGCTAAAAAAGTAGCCGCTATTGTAAAATTGCAAATACCGGCTGGTAAAGCTACGCCTGCTCCGCCTGTAGGACCGGCTTTGGGGCAACATGGCGTTAATATAATGGGATTTTGTAAAGAATTCAATGAACGCACGGCCAATCAGGCAGGGCTTATTATACCGGTGGTAATCACCGTATATGCTGACCGTTCATTTAGTTTTATAACCAAAACACCGCCAGCCGCCGTCTTATTGAAGAGAGAGGCCGGCATAGAAAAAGGTTCCAGTCGTCCAAACAAAGAAAAGGTCGCCAAGGTGAGCAAGGAGACTATACGCAAGATAGCGGAATTAAAGATGCCTGATTTAAATGCGGGAAGCTTAGAGGCTGCCATGAGCATGGTAGCCGGTACTGCTCGCAGCATGGGTATAGTAGTAGAAGACTAATACAAAACAGTGGGAGGATATGCTCCGATATTACCACAAGGAGGTTTTATTTTATGAAACGAGGCAAAAGATATAAAGAGGCATTAAGCCTGTATGATAAGACTGCGTCCTATGATTTGGAAGAGGCTTTGGACATATTGCTAAAGTTGCCCAAAGCAAAATTTGATGAAACAGTAGAATTGTCTGTCAAACTCGGCGTTGATCCGAGGCACGCTGACCAGCAGGTGAGAGGAACAGTGGTCTTGCCTCATGGTACAGGCAAAAATGTACGGGTTTTAGTATTCGCCAAAGGCGATAAGGCTGAAGAGGCACAACGTGCTGGAGCTGATTATGTAGGCGCTGAGGAACTTGTCGCTAAGATACAGAATGAAGGTTGGTTGGATTTCGATGTGGCTATAGCCACGCCGGATATGATGGGCTTGGTAGGTCGCTTGGGTAGAATATTAGGTCCTAGAGGTTTAATGCCCAATCCCAAAACAGGCACTGTCACTATGGATATAGAGCGAGCCGTGAATGATTCCAAAGCCGGTAAGATAGAGTACAGGGTGGATAAATCCGGCATAATACATGTGCCGATAGGAAAGGTCTCTTTTGGCAAAGAGAAGTTAGCCGATAATTTTAGAGTGGTTATGGAAGCCATTTTAAGAGCAAAGCCTTCGTCAGCTAAAGGCACATATGTGCGCAGTGTAGTACTGGCTACTACCATGGGTCCGGGCGTAAAAGTCAATGCTGCCAGATTAGCTGCATAATAATATAAAAATAATAGAATCGATTATCGCTGTAGACAGCAGGTGTATTTATGCATAAGGATCATTTTATTGATCGCCTGCCGAGGTATGATAGTTTAAAGAGAAAGCAAAGCTCTCTTTCTGCATGCCTGCAGCGAGAGAGCTTTTTATTATGATGATTTTATTGGCATGAGAAGGAGGTGATATTCAAGTGCCTATAACCAAAGAGCAAAAACAAAAGACCGTAGACGAATTGAAAGAAAAATTGAGCCAGGCCAATGTCGCCATATTAGTGGACTACAAAGGCCTTACCGTTGAAGAAGACGCTGGCTTGAGGAAACTATGCCGCGATGCAGGGGTTGAATATAGGGTTGTAAAAAACACCTTGCTTGAATTGGCAGCTAAAGGCACCGGTTATGAAGCCATGGTTCCATACTTAAAAGGCCCCACGGCTATAGCTTTCGGCTATGCAGACCCCGTAGCGCCAGCTAAGGTGCTGACAAACTTTATAAGTACCAGTAAAAAGATTAGCCTAAAAGCTGGAATTTTGGGCGGCTCGAGATTGATGCTACCGCCCGATATAGAAGCTCTGGCCAAGCTGCCGTCCAAGGAGGTGCTGGTGGCAAGGCTGATGGGCCAACTCAATGCTCCTGTAAGCGGATTAGTAAACGTATTGCAGGGTACTATACGGAAATTTGTATATGCATTAGACGCTATAAAAGATTCTAAAGCAGCTTAAAATTATTAAAATAATAAAGGAGAGATATATTAATTATGACTAAGGAAGAAATAATAGAAGCTATAAAAAGCATGACCGTATTGGAATTGTCCGATTTGATAAAGGACCTGGAAGAAGAATTCGGAGTAACCGCTGCTGCGCCCGTAGCTGTAGCTGCTGCTCCGGCAGCCGGTGCTGCCGCTGCTGCTCCTGCTGAAGAGGAAAAGACCGAATTCGATGTAGTATTGTCTGAGGTAGGCGCTGAAAAGATAAAGGTTATCAAAGTAGTACGCGAGGTTACCGGTCTTGGCCTGAAAGAAGCTAAAGACGTGGTCGACAATGCACCGAAGCCGGTGAAAGAAGGCGTTAGCAAAGAAGAAGCGGAGAGCATAAAGGCTAAATTTGAAGAAGTAGGCGCAAAAGTAGAAATAAAATAAGCTAACAGCAGCTATAACAAGCAATAGGTACGAAAAAGCCGTATATGGAACCATATACGGCTTTTTAGCATATTTTGTGCCAAAATGGGTATTGACTCTATATAGCTTGTATGATAAGATAAATAATTGCATTAATGTGTTTGCGTAAAGCTATATAGAAAGGAGCGTTATGCATTATCTATTTATATTTTAACTGTATATCAGTATAATTGCAAGGGTATAATTTTATAACAAGGTTTTTGTGCTTTTTAGGGTACTTATTTTTTGGCATCGAATATGCTATAAAGTTTTAAGGAGTGAAGCATTTATGGTGCATCCTGTTAAATTGGGTAAAAAGGCCCGGATGAGCTTTTCGAGGATAGAAGAGATCATCGATATGCCGGATCTGATCGAGATCCAAAAACGATCATATGAATGGTTTATCAAAGAGGGCTTATACGAAGTATTTGAAGACATATCGCCGATAACAGACTATACTGAAAATCTCATGCTGGAATTTGTGGATTATGAATTTGACGAAAATCCCAAATATACTGTGGAAGAATGCAAGGAGAGAGATGCTACTTATTCCGCACCTCTCAAAGTAAAGATAAGGTTGATCAATCGCTCGACCGGCGAAGTAAAAGAGCAAGAAGTATTTATGGGCGATTTCCCTCTTATGACCGAGCAAGGGACGTTTATAATAAATGGTGCCGAAAGGGTGATAGTAAGCCAGTTAGTTAGATCGCCGGGCGTATATTATGAAGAACAGATAGACAAAACCGGCAAGCGTTTGCATGCTGCCACGCTTATTCCCAATAGAGGCGCATGGTTGGAATATGAAACCGATACCAACGATGTAGTATATGTAAAAATAGATAAAAATAGAAAGTTACCCATAACCACCCTGGCCAGAGCATTGGGATATGGCACAGACGGTGAATTGCTACAATTGTTCGGCGAAGATACAAGGCTATTAGCAACACTCGATAAAGATAATACTAAGAGCGAAGATGAGGCGTTGGTAGAGATATACAAGCGTTTGAGGCCGGGAGAACCGCCGGTGGTAGATAATGCCAGGAGCCTGTTTAATTCGTTGTTTTTTGACCCCAAGCGGTATGACTTGGCTAACGTTGGACGTTATAAATTCAATAAAAAACTCAGCTTGGCTTTACAATTGACAGGCCAAAAATCCGTCGCCGATATCGTTGATCCAAATACGGGTGAGATCATAGTGAAGGCCGGTGAAAGGATAAACAGGGAGAAAGCCCTTGAGGTACAAAATGCCGGCATAGATAAAGTGGATATAGTCGTCGATGAAGATAAAACAATAAGGGTTATAGGCAATAATTTTGTGGATTTAAATAAATATGTATCTTTTGATGTGTCGGAGCTTGGTATAAAAGACCAGGTCTACTATCCTGTTTTAAAGGAAATCCTGGATACCTATTCTGACGTAGAAGATATAAAAGCGGCATTAAAGCAGCGCAGTGCAGAATTATGGCCTAAGCATATAATAAAGGCTGATATAATAGCATCCATTAAATACCATTTTAATCTTTTGTATGGTATAGGCCATACGGATGATATAGATCATCTCGGTAATAGACGCTTGAGATCAGTAGGCGAGCTGCTGCAAAACCAATTTCGCATAGGCATGGCTCGTATGGAACGCGTCGTAAAAGAACGTATGACTATTCAGGATTTGGATATAGTGAGGCCGCAGGAGTTAATAAATATAAGGCCGATATCGGCTGCTATAAGGGAGTTCTTTGGCAGTAGCCAATTATCCCAGTTTATGGACCAAACAAATCCGTTAGCCGGATTAACCCATAAACGCCGTCTTAGCGCGTTAGGACCGGGTGGTTTGAGCCGTGACCGGGCAGGATTTGAGGTGCGTGATGTCCATTACTCGCATTATGGACGCATTTGTCCTATAGAAACCCCTGAGGGACCCAACATAGGGTTGATAGGTTCTTTGAGCAGCTATGCCAGGGTAAACGAGTATGGATTTATAGAAACGCCGTATAGGCGAGTAGATAAAGATACAGGGATTGTTACTGACGAGGTGGTTTATCTTACCGCTGACGAAGAGGAAGAATATATAGTAGCGCAGGCGAATGAGCCCCTCGATGAAGAAGGCCGATTTAAAGATAAGACGGTTATGGCACGCAGCCATGAGGAGATAGTGGCCGTGCCGCGTGAGATGGTAGATTTTATGGACGTATCGCCCAAACAGGTGGTGTCTGTTGCATCTGCTATGATACCGTTTTTGGAGAACGACGATGCTAATCGAGCACTCATGGGTTCTAATATGCAGCGACAGGCTGTGCCTTTGCTTAAAACTGAAGCGCCCATTGTAGGTACCGGTATAGAATATAAAGCGGCTTTGGATTCTGGCATGGTAGTAACTGCTAAAGAAGCCGGCGTAGTTACCAAGGTCAATGCCAGAGAAATAGTAATAAAACAGGATGATGGTCATACTGCCACTTATAAGCTATGGAAATTTATACGCTCTAACCAGGGTACCTGTATAAATCAAAAACCTATAGTTGGCTTGAATGAGAGGGTGGAGAAAGGCCAAATAATAGCCGATGGGCCTGCTACCGACCAGGGCGAAATAGCTTTAGGACGAAACGTATTGGTGGCTTTTATGCCATGGGAAGGCTATAACTACGAGGACGCCATATTGATCAGCGAACGCTTGGTTAAAGATGATGTTTACACCTCTATACATATAGAGGAGTATGAAGCCGAAGCCAGAGACACTAAATTAGGGCCGGAGGAGATTACCAGGGATATACCTAATATAGGCGAAGATTCACTCAAAGACCTGGACGAGCGCGGCATAATAAGGATAGGTGCTGAAGTTACAGCCGGCGATATATTGGTAGGCAAGGTTACGCCCAAAGGCGAAACCGAATTGACGTCGGAGGAAAGGTTGCTCAGAGCGATTTTTGGCGAAAAAGCACGCGAAGTAAGGGATACTTCATTGCGCGTGCCGCATGGCGAAGGCGGCATAGTGGTCGATGTAAAGGTATTTACCAGAGAGAACGGCGATGAGTTGTCTCCGGGCGTTAATGAATTGGTAAGGGTATATATTGCTCAAAAGCGAAAGATTTCTGTCGGCGATAAAATGGCAGGGCGCCATGGTAATAAAGGTGTAATATCAAGGATATTGCCGGTGGAGGATATGCCATTTTTACCCGATGGCACACCGCTGGATGTGGTGTTAAACCCGCTAGGCGTGCCGTCGCGTATGAACATAGGTCAGGTTTTGGAGGTGCACCTCGGTTTAGCGGCCAAGGCCCTAGGCTGGTTGGTAGCCACACCAGTGTTCGATGGAGCGCGCGAGGAAGATATCGTTGATGTATTGAAACAAGCAGGATACTCCGAAGATGGTAAGATCACGCTTTATGATGGCCGCACTGGAGAACCGTTTGAAAACAAAGTGACGGTAGGATATATGTATATACTCAAACTGGCGCATCTTGTAGACGATAAGATTCATGCCAGATCTACAGGTCCGTATTCGTTGGTAACCCAGCAGCCACTTGGTGGCAAAGCGCAGTTTGGCGGCCAGCGTTTCGGAGAGATGGAGGTATGGGCATTAGAGGCGTATGGCGCATCGCATATATTGCAAGAAATATTGACGGTTAAATCCGACGATGTGGTAGGAAGGGTCAAAGCGTACGAGGCTATAGTAAAGGGTCAGAACATACCTGAGCCAGGCATACCTGAATCATTTAAGGTTTTGATAAAAGAGCTGCAGAGCCTTGCTTTAGACGTAAAAGTATTATCGGAAGACAACCGGGAAATAGAAATAAAAGAATCTATCGACGATGATACTACAGGGTTTGATCTTGCCGATATGGAGGAGCTTGGGGATAATGAGGATAGAGAGCTGAAAGTCCAGCCAAATGAAATTGAATTGGCTGAAGAGGGCTTCTTTACTGAAGGAGAAGAATTCGATGACCTTGAAATAGAGGAATTGGATGAGGATTTCGATAATTTTGATGATCTCGATGAGGAGCTCCTTGATGACGAATTTGCCAAGAAGCCGGGCAAAGCGGCTAAGACGCCTGAAGACGACCAGGATGAAGACGAGTTTTAATAGAGGTGACGATTATGAATGAGCTTAATGATTTTACGTCGATAAAAATAGGGCTGGCCTCTCCAGAAAAAATACGCGAATGGTCACATGGCGAGGTAAAAAAACCTGAAACCATCAATTATAGAACGCTAAAACCCGAACGCGATGGTTTATTTTGCGAAAGGATATTCGGACCGGTAAAAGATTGGGAGTGCCATTGTGGCAAATATAAGCGCATACGCTATAAAGGTATTATATGCGACAGGTGCGGTGTAGAGGTTACCAAGTCCAAAGTGCGCCGCGAACGTATGGGGCATATAGAATTGGCAGCTCCGGTGTCCCATATATGGTATTTTAAGGGGATTCCCAGCCGCATGGGCTTGATTCTGGATATGTCGCCCAGGTCACTGGAGAAAGTGCTGTATTTTGCCTCATATATAGTGATAGATCCCGGTGATACCGACCTTATAGAAAAGCAACTTTTGAGCGATAAGGAATATAAAGAGGCTGTAGAGACATACGGTAATAGATTTAAAGCCGGTATGGGAGCTGAAGCTATAAAAGAGCTATTACAGGCTATAGACCTGGATAGTTTGTCTGCCCAATTGCGCCATGAATTAGAGCGTTCTACCGGTCAGAAACGCGTAAGGATAGTAAAGCGTTTGGAAGTGGTAGAATCATTCAGGAAATCTGGTAATCGACCAGAGTGGATGATATTGGAGGCCCTGCCCGTCATACCACCTGATCTGCGCCCGATGGTTCAATTAGACGGTGGCCGGTTTGCCACATCAGACTTAAATGATCTGTATAGGCGCGTGCTGAACAGAAACAATCGTCTAAAAAAACTATTGGAGTTACAGGCACCGGATATAATAGTGAGAAACGAGAAGCGTATGCTTCAAGAGGCTGTCGATGCGCTCATAGATAACGGACGCAGGGGCCGACCCGTTACAGGATCAGGCAATCGCCCGTTGAAATCGCTGAGCGATATGCTCAAAGGCAAGCAAGGGCGCTTTCGACAGAACCTTTTAGGTAAACGTGTGGATTATTCGGGCCGTTCGGTTATAGTTGTAGGTCCAGACCTCAAACTGTATCAATGCGGTTTACCAAAGGAAATGGCTTTGGAGTTATTTAAACCATTTGTCATGAAAAAGTTAGTAGAAAAAGGCTATGCACATAATATAAAAAACGCCAAACACATGGTGGAAAGAGCCCGGACAGAGATATGGGATGTCCTGGAAGAAGTAATAAAAGAGCATCCCGTATTGTTAAATAGGGCGCCCACTCTGCACAGATTAGGCATCCAAGCATTTGAGCCGATATTAGTAGAAGGCAGGGCTATAAAGATCCATCCTTTGGTATGTACGGCTTATAACGCTGACTTTGATGGCGATCAGATGGCCATACATGTACCGTTATCTGTGGAGGCTCAAGCCGAAGCCAGGTATTTGATGCTTGCAGCCAATAATATCTTGAAACCATCTGATGGCAGGCCGGTAGTGAACCCTACGCAGGACATGGTTATGGGATGCTACTATCTTACTATAGATCGCGAAGGCGAAGAGGGCGAAGGTATGTACTTTTCCGGCATAGACGAAGCTATAATGGCTTATCAGATAGGAGAGCTAGGCCTGCACGCTTCTATAAACGTACGGATAAAGAAGAAAATAAACGGTCAATGGCATGTAGGTCGCGTAAAAACAACTGTGGGCAGGCTGATATTCAATCAAGCTATCCCTCAAGATTTGGGTTTCGTGGATAGAGATGATCCGTCCAATATGTTTACTCTAGAAGTAGATAAACTGGTGGATAAAAAGGTATTGGGCCAGATCATAGACGCATGTTATAAGAAGCATGGCATAGAAGTAACGGCCGAAATGCTGGACAGAATAAAGAAATTGGGCTTTGAGTATTCCACAAAAGGGGCTATAACTGTAAGCGTTATGGATATAGTTGTACCGCCTGAAAAGCAACAGATGTTGGATGAAGCCGAGAAAGAAGTAGAAAACGTCAATAAGCTATATCGCAAAGGGCTTGTATCAGATGACGAGCGCTATCAAGAGGTCATAAATATATGGAATACCACTACCGAAAACGTTACTCAAGCGCTGCTCAAGCATTTGGATAGATTTAATCCTATATATATGATGGCTAATTCTGGAGCGCGAGGCAGCATAAATCAGATTAGGCAGTTAGCTGGTATGAGAGGTCTTATGGCCAACCCATCGGGTAAAATAATAGAGCTGCCTATAAGATCCAATTTCCGCGAGGGGCTGACTGTGTTGGAGTTCTTCATATCCACACATGGAGCTAGAAAGGGTTTGGCTGATACTGCCCTGCGTACAGCCGATTCAGGATATCTTACGCGGAGACTGGTGGATGTAAGCCAGGATATCATAATAAGAGAAGATGATTGCTTCGCTCGCCTTGGCGAGGAGGTAAAGGGTATATGGGTTTCGGAAATAAAAGACGGCAATGAGGTTATAGAGAGCCTGAAAGATCGCATAGAAGGACGATATGCTGCTGAGGATGTGTTGGATCCGAATACAGGCGAGGTTATTGTGCATAAAAATCATGAAATTACCGAGGAAACAGCGAATGCGATAGTGGCGGCTGGCATAGACAAAGTCTATATAAGGTCAATTATGACCTGTCGCGCAGAAATAGGCGTATGTGCCAAATGTTATGGGCGAAATCTGGCTTTTAATCAGCCGGTTGAGATAGGCGAGCCTGTGGGGATTATAGCAGCGCAATCGATCGGCGAGCCGGGCACCCAGCTCACCATGAGGACATTCCATACGGGCGGTGTGGCCGGAGAGGATATAACGCAAGGTTTGCCGCGTGTGGAAGAATTGTTTGAAGCTAGGAAGCCTAAAGGCTTAGCCATTATATCGGATATAAACGGCACTGTTTCAATAAATGAAAGCAAACATAAAAGAGAGGTCGTCATTACGTCTGATGACGGCAACAGTCAAAGCTATACAATACCGTACGGTTCACGTTTAAAGGTAACCGATGGACAGAAAATAGAAGCTGGCGATGAACTGACAGAAGGGTCGGTGAACCCGCACGATATTTTAAGGATAAAAGGTGTAGTAGAGGTTCAGACCTATCTGCTGCAAGAAGTCCAGAAGGTTTATAGATTGCAAGGCGTCGATATAAATGATAAACACGTAGAAGTTATAATACGCCAGATGCTGCGCAAAGTGAAGATAGAAGATGCTGGAGATACCGATATGCTGCCGGGCAGCTTGGTGGATATGTTCGCATTTGAACGTGAAAATGAAGCAGCCATAGCTCAGGGGTTAAGGCCCGCGGTAGCTAAAAGGGTATTGATGGGCATCACTAAGGCCTCTCTATCCACAGATTCGTTCCTGTCGGCAGCGTCTTTCCAAGAGACCACGCGTGTTCTGACGGAGGCGGCTACTAAAGGCAGGGTTGATCCGCTGATAGGTTTGAAAGAAAATGTTATAATAGGCAAATTGATACCGGCTGGCACCGGCATGAATAGGTATAAAAGTATAAAAGTGGTGCCAGCGCAGCAAACTCAGATAGCTGCTCGCTGAAAAAATATTGTTGACATGGTTGCGGGCTGATGATAAAATAGGAAAGTGTTTGGCCTCATATTTAGGCCATTATTGGGAGAACAATAAAATTGTTCACCGGGAAAGGAGAGACGCAAGATCGGTATAAGCAGCGGTTACATTGTAGATCGGCTGTTTATCGATGTCTCATACTATGGCGATTGAGGTTTTAAAAGACAGTGCTTGCAAAGCTGTTGGCATGAAGCAGACTATACGGGCTATAAAGGAACATAGCGCAACTGTGGTATTCATAGCCAATGACGCGGATAAGCATATTAAAGATGCAATTGTCAATGCCTGCGAACAAAATGGTATTGAGATAGAATATGTCGATACCATGGAGCAATTGGGAGAGGCTTGCGGGATTGAAGTTGGTGCTGCTACAGCGGCTATATTAAAGGCATAGCGAAGCGAGTCGGGAGTTGCATCCCGACTTACCTTTGTATATGGAAGGAGGTGAAACGATGCCTACTATAAATCAATTGGTGAGACGAGGAAGGGAAACTGTAGAGAAAAAGTCAGCGTCACCGGCCTTGAAGGGCTCGCCGCAGAAGCGCGGTGTGTGCACGGTGGTTAAGACTACTACGCCTAAAAAGCCGAACTCCGCTTTGCGTAAAGTGGCTAGGGTTCGCCTGGTAAACGGCATGGAAGTTACCGCTTATATACCAGGTATAGGCCATAATTTGCAAGAGCACTCAGTGGTGCTTATAAGAGGCGGTAGGGTTAAGGATTTGCCCGGTGTAAGGTATCATATTATAAGAGGTGCTTTGGATACCGCCGGGGTGGCCAACCGTAAACAGGGACGTTCTAAATATGGCGCTAAAAGAGCCAAGAAATAACCTCAAACATAAGGAGGCGAGGATATAAATGCCTAGAAAAGGCAATGTAACTAAAAGAGAAGTGTTGCCCGATCCGGTATACAGCAACGCTAACGTTACGCGGCTGATAAACTGCGTTATGAAGGATGGAAAGAGAAGCATAGCTCAACATATATGCTACGGGGCTTTCGATATAATACGCGAAAAAACCGGCAGGGATCCTATGGAGGTATTTGAAGAAGCCATAAACAATATTATGCCTGTGCTCGAGGTCAAACCGCGTAGGGTGGGAGGAGCTACTTATCAGGTTCCCGTAGAGGTAAGACCGGAGAGAAGGATTTCATTGACCATGCGCTGGCTGGTTAACTTTGCGCGCCAACGCAATGAAAGGACCATGGAACAAAAGCTGGCTAATGAAATCATGGATGCAGTCAATAATACCGGTGGCAGCATAAGAAGAAAAGAAGAAATGCATAGGATGGCGGAAGCAAATAGAGCTTTTGCACATTACAGGTGGTAGATTTGATGAAAGATTATCGGTATATCAGTGATTTTTGTGTTAGAAAGGAGGGTGAGTGTGCCTAGACAATTTCCCATAGAAAAAACGCGTAATATTGGCATAATGGCTCATATAGATGCGGGTAAAACCACGACTACCGAACGCGTCTTGTTTTATGCCGGGAGAATTCATAAGCTCGGTGAAGTCCATGAAGGCAACGCTACTATGGACTGGATGGAACAGGAGCAGGAAAGGGGAATAACCATAACGTCGGCGGCTACTACTGCGCAGTGGAAGGGCCATAAAATAAATATTATCGATACGCCAGGCCACGTGGACTTTACAGTGGAAGTGGAGAGATCGCTGAGGGTCCTAGACGGCGCAGTTGCAGTATTTTGTGCTAAAGGCGGCGTAGAGCCTCAATCTGAAACCGTATGGAGACAAGCCGATAAATACGGCGTGCCACGTATAGCCTATGTTAATAAAATGGACATTATGGGTGCTGATTTCTTTAACGCCATTAAGATGATGAGAGAACGGTTGAATGCTAATGCCGTGCCTATCCAATTGCCTATAGGCAAAGAAGATAGCTTTATCGGCGTAATCGACCTGATAAGAAATGAGGCTATAATATATAAAGACGATCTCGGAACGGTTATGGAAGACGAACCGATACCGGCCGATATGATGGATATGGCGCAGGAATACAAGAATAAGCTCTTAGAAGCGGTAGCCGAGCAGGACGATGAGATAATGATCAAGTACCTTGAAGGCGAGGAGATAAGTCAAGAAGAACTGATCGCAGCTATACGCAGAGCGACGGTGGCAGTAAAAATGGTGCCAGTTTTATGCGGCAGTTCATATAAAAATAAAGGTGTGCAGCCGTTGCTGGATGCCATAGTCGATTTCTTGCCATCGCCAGCCGATATAGGGCATGTAAGCGGCATAGACACTAAGACCGGCGATGAAGTAGAGCGCGAGCTCAATGATGACCAGCCGTTATCCGCTTTGGCGTTTAAGATAATGTCCGATCCGTTCGTAGGCAGACTTACGTTTACCAGGATATATTCCGGCACGCTGGAAGCTGGCTCATATGTATATAATTCTACAAAAGGTAAGCGCGAGCGCGTAGGCAGGATACTGCAGATGCATGCCAATCACCGCGAAGAGATAGACAGGGCTTACAGCGGCGATATAGTGGCTATAGTGGGTTTAAAGGATACCACTACGGGCGATACATTGTGCGATGAGAATAACCCCATAATTCTGGAATCTATGGAATTTCCCGAACCGGTTATATCGGTGGCAATAGAGCCCAAGACTAAGGCTGGTCAGGATAAGCTGGCTATCGGGCTTACTAAACTCGCTGAAGAAGACCCCACCTTCCGAGTCCATACCGATCCTGATACAGGTCAGACTATAATCTCGGGTATGGGTGAACTTCATCTCGAGATAATAATAGATAGATTATTCAGAGAATTTAAGGTAGAAGCCAATGTAGGGAATCCGCAGGTGGCCTATAAAGAGACTATCACGCAGACGGTCAAATCTGAAGGGCGTTTTATACGTCAGTCCGGTGGCCGCGGTCAGTACGGTCATGTATGGTTGCAATTGGAGCCGAACGAGCGCGGTGCTGGTTATGAGTTCATCGATAAGATAGTAGGCGGTGTTGTGCCCAGAGAATATATACCGGCTGTCGATGAGGGCATACAGGAAGCGCTTAACAGCGGCGTTCTGGGCGGTTATCCTGTGGTAGATGTAAAGGTGACGCTGTTTGATGGTTCATATCATGAAGTGGATTCATCTGAGATGGCATTTAAGATAGCGGCGTCTATAGGATTTAAGGAAGGCATGAAGAAGGCGGCGCCTGTACTGCTAGAGCCTATCATGAAGGTTGAAGTGGTAGTGCCTGAAGAATATATGGGCGATGTTATGGGCGATATAAGCAGCCGCCGCGGTCATATAGAGGGTATGGAGGGTCGTAATGGAGCTCAAGTTATAAGAGGATTAGTACCTTTGGCTGAGATGTTTGGATATGCTACAGATTTGCGATCCAAGACACAAGGCAGGGGAACATATACCATGCAATTTTCTCACTATGAGATTGTACCCAAAAATGTAGCCGAGAAAGTTTTGAATACTAAGTAAGAAAGGGAGGAAACAAGAGATGGCAAAGCAAAGATTTGAGAGAAGCAAGCCGCATATAAATATAGGTACAATAGGGCACGTCGATCACGGCAAGACGACGTTGACAGCAGCTATAACGATGACGCTGGCACATTTTGGCCGGGCGCAGGCTACCAAATACGATGAGATAGACAAAGCGCCCGAAGAAAAAGCCAGGGGCATCACAATAAACACGGCGCACGTGGAATACGAGACCGAGAAGAGGCACTATGCGCACGTTGACTGTCCAGGGCACGCCGACTATGTTAAGAACATGATAACCGGCGCAGCGCAGATGGACGGAGCGATACTGGTGGTATCGGCAGCCGACGGTCCCATGCCGCAGACCAGGGAGCATATACTGCTGGCGCGCCAGGTAGGAGTGCCATATATAGTGGTATTTTTGAATAAGACCGATATGGTAGACGATCCCGAACTGATAGAGCTAGTAGAGATGGAAGTAAGGGATCTGTTAAATGAATACGAATTCCCGGGAGATGAAGTACCGATAATAAAAGGGTCGGCACTAAAGGCATTAGAAGCGGGAGGAGACCCGAATAACGAATGGGTAAAACCGATACTTGAACTTATGGATGCGGTAGATGAATATATACCGACACCCGAGAGGGATGTAGACAAGCCGTTCCTGATGCCGGTAGAAGACGTATTCACGATAACCGGGCGTGGCACAGTGGCTACAGGCAGAGTAGATCGAGGCAGATTAAGAGTAGGCGAAGAAGTAGAGATAGTAGGGTTAACAGACCGTCCGAGGAAGACAGTAGCGACGGGTATAGAGATGTTCCGCAAGACGATGGACGAAGCGATAGCAGGGGACAACGTAGGCGTACTGTTAAGGGGCATACAGAGAGAAGAAGTAGAGAGAGGGCAGGTATTGGCCAAGCCGGGCAGCATACATCCGCATACGCATTTCAAGGGGCAGGTATACGTGCTGACCAAGGAAGAAGGGGGTAGGCATACGCCGTTTTTCAACGGATACAGGCCACAGTTCTACTTCAGGACGACCGATGTGACAGGTACGATACAATTACCCGAAGGGGTAGAGATGGTAATGCCTGGCGACAACATAGTAATGGAAGTACAGCTGATAACGCCGATAGCGATAGAAGAAGGATTGCGATTTGCAATACGAGAAGGCGGCCGAACGGTAGGAGCCGGAGTTGTCACCGAGGTTATAGAATAAATCTGTAGGCGGTACCGCTTACAGATTTATAAAGCCGTAAATACGCCAGGATGAGTGTATTTATATTTTCCTAGCTAAAAAGGAGGGGAAAGCGATGGCGGAACAAAAAATCCGCATAAAATTACGAGCATACGACCATAGCGTTTTGGATCAATCGGCAGAGCAGATAGTGGCTACTGCCAAACGCACAGGAGCGACTGTTTCGGGACCTGTGCCGCTGCCGACCGAACGCGAAATAGTCACCATATTGAGAGCACCGCACAAATATAAAGATTCGCGCGAACAATTTGAGACCAGAATTCATAAGCGCTTGATAGACATATTGCAGCCTACGTCCAAGACCGTAGATGCTCTGATGCGCTTGGATCTGCCTGCAGGCGTGGATATAGAAATAAAGTTATAGGGAGGTGGAAGCGGTGGCAAAGGGCATACTAGGTAAAAAAATAGGCATGACGCAGTTTTTTATGGATGATGGCAGGGCGTTGCCTGTGACAGTTATAGAGGCCGGCCCATGCGTGGTGGTTCAAAAGAAAACTGTAGAAAAAGACGGCTATAACGCTATCCAACTTGGCTTTATGGATGTGAAGGAACATCGTATCAATAAGCCTAAACAAGGTCATTTAAAAAAGGCGAATGTTCCGTATAAAAAATATCTTAGAGAATTTAAGCCGGATAATATAGAAGATTACCAGGTAGGGCAACAAATAACGGCCGATATCTTTCAACCTGGCAGCAAAGTGGATGTTTCCGGCATATCATTGGGCAAAGGTTTTGCTGGCGTTGTTAAACGCTGGGGTGCTCATAGAGGGCCCATGGCCCATGGCTCTAAATATCACCGAAGGGTGGGTTCCATGAGCGCAGGTACTTCTCCAGGGCGCGTATTTAAGAATAAGCATTTGCCCGGACATATGGGAGCGCGTCGCGTGACGGTACAAGGCTTAGAAGTAGTAAAAGCCGATCCTGAGCGCAACTTATTATTACTCAAAGGCAGCATTCCGGGACGACGCGGTAGCATCGTTGAAGTAAAGTATTCGATAAAGAATAAAAAGCGATAGGGAGGAGGACGCGTAAAGTGCCTAAAGTTCCAGTATATAACATTGAAGGCCAGCAGGTGGGCGAAATAGAGCTGAAGGATGAAATCTTTGGCATAGAAGTAAATGAGGCGGCGCTGCATCAGGTAGTGCAGATGCAACTGGCTAATAAGCGCCAGGGCACGCAGTCTGCTAAGACCAGAGGCGAAGTACGCGGTGGTGGTAGAAAACCATGGCGGCAAAAAGGCACCGGTAGAGCCAGACAAGGCAGCATAAGGGCTCCGCAGTGGATTAAGGGCGGCGTGGTATTCGCCCCAAAACCCCGGGATTATAGCTATACATTGCCCAAAAAGCTACGCAGATTGGCTATGAAAAGTGCTTTGACATCTAAGGTAAGAGATAATGAGCTGATAGTGTTGGATAATATATCAATAGAGCAGCCCAAGACAAAAGAGATGTTCCGCATATTGCGCAATCTCAAGGCTGACAGGAAGGTATTAATGGTTTTGCCGGAGAAGGATGAGATAATCCAAAAATCATCGCGAAATATACCAGGGGTAAAGACTGCGTTGGTCAATACCTTAAATGTTTATGATATATTAAACTGCGACAAATTTATAATACTCAAGGATGCTGTACCCAAAGTGGAGGAGGTGTATGTGTGATGAGAGATCCTCATGATATAATAATTCGTCCTCTGCTTACAGAAAAGACGTATGGCATGATGCAGGATAAGAGATATACTTTTAAAGTAGCTGTTGATGCTAACAAATATCAAATAAAAGATGCGGTGGAGAAAATATTCGACGTTAAGGTCAAGCAGGTTAATACCATGAATATGAGGGGTAAGGTTAAGCGTATGGGCGCCAATGTTGGGCGCAGGCCGAATTGGAAAAAAGCCATTGTCACCTTAACATCGGATAGCAAAGCCATTCAATTTTTTGAGGGCATGTGATAAAAGCTTATATAAAAGGAAGTGAAGACGATGGGCATCAAAAAATATAAACCCACATCGCCAGCTAGAAGGTTTATGACCGTTTCGACGTTTGATGAGATAACGAAAGAGGTACCCGAAAAATCCTTATTAAAGCCTCTTCCGAAGAAATCTGGCAGAAATGTTTACGGCCGTATAACCGTAAGGCACAGAGGCGGTGGAAACAAGGCAAAATATAGGGTTATAGATTTCAAAAGAGATAAAGACAATATACCTGCTAAAGTAGCGGCTATAGAGTATGATCCGAATAGAAGCGCTAATATAGCGTTGTTGCATTACGTGGATGGTGAGAAACGCTATATATTAGCCCCTTTAGGATTAAATGTAGGTGATACTGTTATATCAGGTGAAGGAGCCGATATAAAACCTGGGAATGCATTATTGCTTAAGGATATACCGGTTGGCACCGGTATACACAATATAGAGCTTACGCCGGGCAAAGGGGCACAAATGGTGCGTTCGGCTGGTGCTGAGGCTCAATTGATGGCTAAAGAGGGCGATTATGCCCACGTGCGGTTGCCTTCAGGTGAGGTTAGGTTGGTGAGGTTAAATTGCCGTGCCACTATAGGTCAGGTCGGTAATATCGATCATGAGAACATAAAGATAGGCAAAGCCGGCCGTAAGAGGCATATGGGCATAAGGCCGACAGTGCGCGGCGTTGTCATGAACCCTGTGGACCATCCACACGGTGGCGGAGAAGGTAAAGCTCCTATAGGGCATCCGGGTCCGCTTACACCGTGGGGCAAGCCGACGTTAGGTTATAAGACGCGTAAGAAACATAAGTACAGCGATAAATATATAATAAATCGCAGGAAGAAGTAGAAAGGAGGCAGCTTGCATTGAGCAGATCGGTAAAAAAGGGACCTTATGTAGATAAAAACATACTAAAAAAAGTTACTGAGATGAATCAAAAAAGAGAAAAAAAGGTTGTTAAGACATGGGCTCGTAGCTGCACCATTATTCCTGAAATGGTAGGGCATACTTTTGCTGTACATGATGGTAGAAAGCATGTGCCGGTATATGTTACTGAGGACATGGTAGGCCATAAGTTAGGAGAATTTGCTCCTACCAGGACCTTCCGTGGGCACAGCGACCGCACCGAACGTTCTACGTCAGCAAGGTAGCAAGCAATAAAGGAAGGAGTGAACACATGGCTACTAGAGAGCGTGAGAAGGCTCAAAAAAGAGAAGAAAATAAAGATAGACGGCCTAGAGCCATAGCTAGATATATTAGAATATCATCGCGCAAAGTCAAGGTGGTTATAGATCTTATCCGCGGCAAAAGGGTTAAAGATGCTTTAAATATATTGCGTTATACGCCCAAAGCTGCCTCAACGGTGGTAGAAAAACTGTTGCGTTCGGCTATAGCTAATGCTGAGAATAATCTGGGTTTGGATGCGGATGACCTTTATGTGGCAGAGGTTTATGCTGATCAGGGGCCCACATTGAAAAGGGTACATCCGAGGGCTCAGGGAAGGGCTTATAGAATACGCAAACGTACCAGCCATATAACCATTATTTTGGACGAGATGAAAAGATAGGAGGTATGCTAGTTGGGTCAAAAGATGCATCCGCACGGACTCCGGGTAGGTATTATAGAAAACTGGGATTCGCGATGGTTAGTCAAGAACGATAGGGAATTTGCCGGCAATGTACTGGAAGATTATAAAATTCGCACTTATTTGAAGCAAAAGCTCTATAGCGCCGGTATATCGAGGATAGAGATAGAGCGAGCTGCAAATAGAATACGCGTAAATATATTTACCGCTAAACCCGGTATGGTTATAGGTAAAGGCGGTACAGAGGTTGACAAACTGAAGAAGGACCTAGAGAATTTAACGGGCAAGGCTGTTTCGCTGAATATATTAGAAGTTAGATTCCCGGAACTCGATGCACAGTTGGTGGCTGAAAATGTTGCTTCGCAGCTAGAGAAGCGCATATCTTTTAGACGTGCTATGAAACAGGCTATAAGCCGTACTATGAAATCAGGAGCTAAAGGTATAAAGATAACCTGTTCTGGACGTCTAGGAGGAGCTGAAATAGCAAGAAGCGAGCATTATCACGAAGGTACCATACCGCTTCAAACATTGCGCGCCAATATAGATTATGGGTTTGCAGAAGCACGCACAACGTACGGGCGTATAGGCGTCAAGGTATGGATATATAAAGGAGATGTTTTAGGCAAGGGTAAATGGGCCGTTGCTGAAGAAGGAGGGAATAAACATGTTAATGCCAAAGAGGGTAAAGTATCGAAAACCGCAAAGAGGCAGAATGAAAGGCGTGGCCAGCCGAGGCAATAAAGTTGCTTATGGCGAATACGGGCTGCAGGCTTTGGAGCCGGCATGGATAACCAACAATCAGATAGAAGCTGCCCGTATAGCTATAAATAGATATATACGCAAAGGCGGTAAAGTGTGGATAAAAATCTTCCCGGATAAGGCGGTTACAAAGAAACCTGCCGAAACACGTATGGGCAGCGGTAAAGGATCGCCGGAGTATTGGGTGGCCGTAGTAAAGCCCGGGAGGATATTGTTTGAGTTATCCGGCGTATCAGAAGATGTAGCCAAAGAGGCATTTCGCCTGGCGGCACATAAATTACCTATAAAATGCAAGTTTGTAAAACGCCAGGACTTAGAAGCAGTAGGTGGTGAAAGCAATGAGGGTTGACAAGCTTAGAGAATTATCTGTAGAGGAACTGAACGATCAATTGGCCGATTTAAAAACCGAGCTATTCAACCTGCGCTTTCAACTGGCTGTAGGGCAATTAGAAAACCCTATGCGTATTAGAGAAGTAAGGCGTTCCATAGCCCAGGTAAAGACTATATTAAGGGAACGCGAGATTAGGCGCGAAGCATAGCTGATTGGAGAAAGGAAGATATAGATATGGTCGTTCGCAATCGACGCAAAACAGCGGTAGGTATAGTCGTGAGCAATAAGATGGATAAGACCGTAGTAGTGGCCAATGAAACGCTGAAAAAGGATCCATTATACGGCAAGTATATAAAAAGGACAAAGAAATATAAAGCGCACGATGAGAATAACGAGTGTAATGAAGGCGATAAAGTATTGATAATGGAAACCAGGCCGCTTAGCAAGGATAAAAGATGGCGAGTGGTAGAGATACTGGAACGGGCTAAATGATGGAGTTCCATAAATTTGGAGCAAGGAAGGTGAAATTATGATTAGACCGCAGACACGGCTTAAAGTGGCTGATAATACCGGAGCCAAGGAGATAATGTGTATCCGCGTATTGGGAGGCCCAAATAGAAAGAGCGCAAATATAGGCGATGAGATCATAGCTTCTATTAAAAATGCAACGCCAGGAGGCGTTGTTAAAAAAGGCGATGTCGTCAAAGCTGTTATAGTAAGAACATCCAAAGGCATGCAACGGCCTGACGGTTCGTATATACGTTTCGATGATAACGCGGCTGTTATCATAAACGACGATAAGCAGCCTAGAGGCACGCGTATATTCGGTCCGGTAGCCAGAGAATTGAGGGATAGAGATTATATGAAGATCATCTCTCTGGCGCCGGAGGTGTTATGAGGAGGTGCAAATATGCCGAATAAACTTCATGTAAAAAAAGGCGACACTGTTATAGTGATCAACGGCAAATATAAAGGCAAGATAGGCAAGGTGCTTACAGCTCTGCCGCAGGATGGCAAGATCGTGGTGCAAGATGTGAATATCGTTACCAAGCATAAAAAACCCACCAGTTCGGTGCAACAAGGAGGCCTGGTTAAACAGGAGTCCCCTATTCCCAGCTCTAAGGTGATGCTATGGTGTGACGAATGTAAGCGTCCCACCAGGATAAGCAAAAAAATTCTGGCAGACGGCAGCAAAGTAAGAGTATGTAAACACTGCGGCCGAGAATTTACCGATTAAAGTTAACAGAAAGGAGGGGATCGGACGGTGGCGAGATTAAAGGATGCTTATGTAAATGAAATAGTACCTGCTATGCAGCAGCAGTTTAAATATACCAATATAATGGAAGTCCCTAAGTTGGAAAAAGTAGTAATTAATGTTGGTATGGGAGATGCTAAGGATAACCCAAAGGTAGCACAGGCTGTCAGCGACGAATTGGCGGCTATAACAGGCCAGAGACCGGTAATAACAAAGGCCAAAAAATCAATAGCGGCCTTTAAGGTGAGGACCGGTATGCCGATAGGAGCTAAAGTAACGCTGCGCGGCGAGCGTATGTATGAATTTGTGGATAAACTTTTCAATATAGCATTACCGCGAGTGAGGGACTTCAGAGGGGTTTCTTCCAAGGCGTTTGATGGTCGCGGAAATTATACATTAGGGGTAAAAGAACAATTGATCTTTCCCGAAGTAGATTATGATAAAATAGATAAGGTTAGGGGAATGGACATAGTGTTCGTTACTACAGCCAAAAGCGATGAAGAGGCCAAGGGACTGCTAAAGTTACTGGGTATGCCATTTAGAGAGGATTAGCGGGAGGTGATATATTGGCTAAGAAATCGTTGATTGTAAAGCAGCAAAGGAAGCCGAAGTTTTCCACACGCGCATATAATAGATGCAGCATATGCGGTAGACCGCATGCTTATCTGAGGAAATACGGCGTGTGCAGGATATGCTTTAGGGAATTGGCACATCAGGGCCAAATACCGGGAATAAAGAAGGCCAGTTGGTAGAAGGAAAGGAGGCTAAAACGATATGGTAACGGATCCTATAGCAGATATGTTGACGCGTATACGCAACGCGCTTGTGGCAAGGCATAATGTAGTAGATATCCCGGCATCCAGGATGAAAAAAGATATAGCCCAAATATTAGTAGAAGAGGGCTTTATACGTTCCTGTGAGTTTATAGACGACGGTAAGCAGGGCATTTTGCGTTTAACGCTAAGATATGGTTCCAATAAAGAGCGCGTTATAAGCGGTTTAAAACGCATAAGCAAACCCGGTTTAAGGGTTTATACGAGAAAAGACAATGTGCCTAAAGTCCTGGGTGGGCTTGGCATCGCTATTTTGTCAACGTCCAAAGGAGTCATGGCTGATAAGAAAGCCCGTCAGGAAGGCGTTGGCGGCGAAGTATTGTGCTATATATGGTAAACTGTTTCAGGAGGTGGAAAGATGTCTAGAATTGGGAAGAAACCCATTGATATACCTGCCGGCGTAACCGTGACGGTGACCCCTGATAATATGATAAAGGTAAAGGGGCCTAAAGGCGAATTGAGCAGGTCTATACACCGCAATATGAACATTGCGGTCGAGAATAATACTATAACCGTTATGCCTAAAAGCGACAGCAAGCAGGACAATGCGCTGCATGGCTTAACCCGCACGCTTATATATAACATGGTGGAAGGCGTGACCAACGGCTTTCAAAAAGGACTCGATATAAACGGCGTGGGATATCGTGCACAGAAACAGGGCAATAAGCTTGTACTGACGGTGGGCTACTCACATCCGGTCGAAATAGAGGAAGCTCAGGGTATAACATTTGAAGTGCCCAGCCCTAATAAAATCATCGTAAAGGGCATTGATAAAGAAAAGGTAGGGGCTGTAGCTGCCAATGTAAGAGCGGTACGTGTGCCCGATGCCTATCACGGCAAGGGCATAAAATATGAGACAGAGGTATTGAAACTAAAAGAAGGAAAGACCGGTAAAAAGTAGGAAAGGGTGATATGGGATAATATGATCACTAAACAAGACAAGAATAAAGCGAGAAAAGTACGGCATCTTAGGGTTCGTAAAAAGGTGGATGGCGTACCGGCTAGGCCACGTTTAAACGTCTACAGGAGCCTCAATCATATATATGCTCAAATTATCGATGATACGGTCGGGCATACACTTGTATCGGCCTCTACATTAGATAAAGATGTAAAAGATCAACTTGCCGAAGAGAGTACAAAAACCGATGCCGCCAAGCTGGTAGGTAAGGTAGTAGCTCAACGGGCTATAGCTAAGGGCATAGAAGAAGTGGTTTTTGATAGAGGCGGCTATATTTATCATGGGCGTGTAAAAGAAGTAGCGACCGGGGCTAGAGAAGCCGGATTAAAATTTTAATAAGGAGGGTGAGTGATGCAGAAGATCGACCCTAATTCTTTAGGTGAATTAAAGGAAAGAGTGGTTTTTATAAACCGTGTTGCCAAGGTTGTAAAAGGCGGCAAAAATTTCCGATTCAGTGCTCTGGTCGTAGTAGGTGATGAAAACGGCCATGTAGGAGCAGGCATGGGTAAAGCTGCTGAAATACCTGAGGCCATAAGGAAGGGCATAGAAGATGCTAAGAAAAATATCATAAACGTGCCTATGGTAGATACCACAGTACCACACGAAGTATTGGGACATTTTGGTAGCGGCGAGGTGCTTATAAAGCCTGCTAAAGCCGGTACTGGCGTTATAGCTGGTGGGCCGGTACGTGCGGTATTGGAATCAGCCGGAGTAAAGGATATACGCACCAAGTCGCTTGGCTCAAATAACCCCATAAATATGGTAAGAGCTACTATAGAAGGATTGAAGCAATTAAAAACTTTGGAGTCGGTATCCAGATTGAGGGGAAAAACCGAACAGGATATCGTCGGTTAGGGGGGTAAGGCTATTGGCTAAATTGAAGATCACACTGAGAAAAAGCACTATAGGTGCATTGGAAAATCAAATAAGGACGGTAAAATCTTTAGGGCTTCACAAAGTGGGCAGCAGCGTAGTGCAGGAAGATAGGCCAGATATTCGAGGCATGATCAATGTGGTCCACCATCTGGTAGAAGTCCAGGAAATACAGGATTAGGAACAAGGAGGTGTAGTACTATGAAACTCCATGAACTAAAAGCCGTGGAAGGGGCGAGGAAATCCCCTAAACGCGTAGGGAGAGGGACCGGTTCAGGGCTTGGCACCACATCCGGCCGTGGCAATAAAGGCCAGAATGCGCGCAGCGGTGGCCGCGTAAGGCCCGGGTTTGAAGGCGGTCAGATGCCGTTGACAAGGCGTTTACCCAAGGTAGGCTTTACCAATATTTTCGCTAAGGAGTATGCCGAGATTAATGTGGCTGCTTTAGAGCGTTTCGATAATGGTGCGGAGATAACTCCCGAGGTATTAAAACAAGAGGGAGTAATCAAAAATATAAAAGATGGCGTCAAGATATTGGGCGACGGCCAGCTTACCAAAAGCCTTACGGTAAAAGCCCATAAGTTTAGCAAAACAGCGCAGCAAAAGATAGAATCTGCCGGAGGAAAGGCAGAGGTGATATAAGGTGTGGGAAACGCTCAAAAATGCATGGCGGCTTGAAGATTTGAGGCGCAGGATCCTTTATACTTTAGGGATGCTGCTGGTATTCAGGATAGGATCGTTTATACCTATTCCAGGAATAAACAACGAATACCTCAATCAAATGATAGAACAAGGAGGGCTATTGGCCTTCTTCGATATAATCTCCGGCGGCAGCTTTGGCAATTTTACCATATTTGCCATGAGTATAACACCTTATATTAATTCATCCATAATTATGCAGCTATTGACTGTAGCTATACCGAGCCTGGAAAAGCTTGCAAAAGAGGGCGAAGAGGGGCGCAAGAAGATAGCTCAATATACCAGATACCTTACTGTTGTTTTGGCCTTCGTGCAGGCGCTGGGTATCACATATGGACTCAAAAATATAGTGGTAAACAAAGGCTTTTTCTCGTATTTTGTTGTTGCCCTGACATTGACAGCCGGCACCGCTTTTCTTATGTGGCTAGGCGAACAGATTACAGAGAAAGGTATAGGCAACGGTATATCTCTGATAATATTTGCAGGCATAGTAGCAAGATTGCCGATGACCGTTATAACCATGACCGAATCCATAAGGGCGGGAGCAATATCAATATGGAGTGTTCCGCTTTTGGTAGTAGGAGCGGTGGCCTTGGTAGCTGCTGTTGTATTCGTAAATGAGGGCGAGCGCAGGATACCTGTGCAGTATGCCAAGCGCGTGGTAGGGCGCCGCATGTACGGTGGTCAGAGCACGCACCTGCCTATGAAGGTAAATGCCGGCGGCGTTATACCAATAATATTTGCTATATCCATACTAATGCTGCCGCAAACTATAAGCCAATTTTGGCCGAGCAGCGGTATAGGCCAGTGGTTTGAGCGTTATTTCGCACCAAACAGCGCATTGTATCTGATTTTATATGCCGTATTGATAATATTATTTACGTATTTTTACGCGCAGATAACCTTCAACCCGATAGAAATAAGCGATAATCTGCGCCAGTACGGGGGCTTTATACCAGGCATACGGCCCGGGCGCCCCACCGCAGAGTATTTGGCTAGGATATCCAGCCGTATCACACTGGCAGGCGCATTGTTCCTGGCGGCTGTTGCAGTATTGCCTGCCGTATTTACATCAGGTTCGGGTATACCGCTGTATTTTGGAGGCTCGGCTGTATTGATCGTCATAGGCGTGGCCCTTGAGACCATGAAACAATTAGAAGCGCAGATGCTGATGAGGCATTATAAAGGCTTCTTGAAGTAATGCAATAGAGGTGGTAATATTGAATATAGTATTATTAGGGCCTCCAGGAGCGGGTAAAGGCACTCATGCCGCCAGATTAGCTGAGAAATATGGTATACCGCATATATCTACGGGCGATATGCTGCGCGAGGCCATGCGTGAAGGAACCTCACTTGGGCTTAAAGCAAAGGAATATGTTGAAAATGGTGCCTTAGTGCCGGATGATATAGTTATAGGGATAGTGAAGGAGCGTTTACAAAAACCGGATTGCTCAAAGGGCTTTTTACTCGATGGATTTCCGCGCACGGTGCCTCAGGCTGAGGCATTGGATACATTTGCAAGAGTAGATCGCGTTATAAACATACAGATACCATTCGATAAGCTGATGGATCGCATAACGCATCGCTGGTTATGCGAAAAATGCGGCGCAAGTTACAGGATAGAGGATCCAGACAAAAGCGATCTCATATGCGAGAAATGTGGCGGGAAGCTTTATCAAAGAGAAGATGATAAGCCCGAGACTTTCGGCAATCGCTTAAAGGTTTATGAAGCTCAGACGCAACCGCTTATCGATTATTATGAGAAACGCGGCATATTGATAAATATAAACAGCGATCAGCCTATAGAAGGTACGTTTGCGGATATATGCAAGGCTTTGGGAAGCGACGTTTCATGATAACACTAAAATCCCATCATGAGATAGAGCTTATGCGAGAAGCCGGTCGTCTGGTGGCGCAGACCCATGAATTGTTGCGTAGTGCCATAAAGCCAGGCATAACCACAGCAGAGCTGGATCGCATGGCAGAGAGCTTTATAATATCGCATAACGCTATACCCTCTTTTAAAGGATATTCAGCACAGCCTGGGGTAAAGCCGTTTCCGGCAAGCATATGCGCATCGGTAAACGATGAGGTGGTGCACGGCATACCGAGCGATGACAAAGTGCTACAAAATGGCGATATTATAAGTATCGATATAGGAGCTATATTGAACGGTTACCATGGCGATGCAGCGCGTACCTATGCTGTAGGCGCGATATCGGATGATGCTATGCGCCTTATCGATGTGACACGGCAATCTTTCTTCGAAGGGCTTAAATTTGCTATGCACGGCCATAGGCTGACCGACATATCCAATGCTATACAACAATACGTTGAAAGCAACGGGTATTCGGTGGTACGGGAATACCTCGGACATGGCATAGGCAAAGAAATGCATGAAGACCCGCCGGTGCCTAATTTTGGACGGCCGGGTAGAGGACCCAGACTGGAAGCAGGTATGACACTGGCCATAGAGCCTATGGTCAATATGGGGACATACAGGGTTAAGGTTATGCCTAATATGTGGACGGTAAAGACCCAGGATGGGAGCTTATCAGCCCATTATGAGAATACGATAGCCATAACGGATCAAAACCCCATAATTTTGACGGAGGTCTGATAAAGTGGATGTAGATATAGGCCAGGTAGTTCGTTCAAAAGCAGGCAGGGATAAAGGAAGGTATTTTATAGTGATAGGCATTGAAGGCAGCGACTATGCGTTTATTGCCGATGGTGTATTGCGCAAAGTAGAAAATCCGAAAAAGAAAAAACTTAAGCACCTGGAGATAAAAAACGAATTGATAGGTGAAATAAAGGAAAAAATATCAAATAGTAAGCGTCTTTCCAACTCTGATATTAGGAAAGCGTTAGAGGCTTTGGGTTATATGCCTAAGGGCGAGGAGGTATGATATATTGTCTAAGGATGATATGATAGCAGTCGAAGGAACGGTAATAGAGGCATTACCCAATGCCATGTTTCAGGTGCAACTGGAAAATGGCCATAAAGTTTTAGCACACGCTTCGGGTAAGCTAAGGATGAATTTTATCCGTATATTGCCAGGAGATAAAGTGACCGTTGAATTATCGCCTTATGATCTCTCAAGAGGTCGTATAATATGGCGCGGTAAATGAGGAGGGTTGTTTAAATTATGAAGGTTAGACCATCTGTAAAGCCCATGTGCGAGAAATGTAAAGTCATTAAACGCCATGGCAAGGTAATGGTTATATGTGAAAATCCGAAACATAAACAAAGACAAGGATGAGGAGGTGTAAATAGTGGCTAGAATAGCTGGTGTAGATTTACCCAGAGAAAAGCGAGTAGAGATCGGGTTGACTTATATATACGGTATAGGCCGTGCTAGAGCGAATGAGATATTGAAGGCTACCGGAGTAAACCCGGATACCAGGGTGAAGGATTTAACCGAAGCCGAGATAAGCGCTTTACGCGATGCCATCGAGAAGAATTATAAAGTCGAAGGTGATCTGCGCAGAGAAGTAAATATGAATATAAAACGATTGATAGATATCAATTGTTATCGGGGCATACGCCATAGGAAGGGCTTGCCAGTGCGAGGCCAAAATACAAAACAAAACGCCAGAACACGTAAGGGCCCCAAGAGGGCTATCGGTTCTAAGAAAAAGAAGTCTTAAAGGCGATAAGGAGGAAAAGATATGCCTAAAACAAAAACCAAGAAAACCACAACTACCAGAAGAAAAAGGGAACATAGGGGCGTAGACAAAGGTATAGCTCATATACATTCTACGTTTAATAACACTATAGTAACAATAACAGATAATGGCGGTAACGCTATATCTTGGTCTAGTGCAGGGACTGTAGGATTTAAAGGCTCACGCAAAAGCACACCGTTTGCAGCTCAGATGGCGGCCGAGTCTGCAGCTAAAGTAGCTATAGACCAGGGCATGAAGAGCGTGGAGGTATATGTTAAAGGGCCAGGTGCCGGACGCGAGGCGGCCATTCGTTCACTGCAAGCTGCCGGCTTGGAAGTAAGCATGATTAAGGATGTAACGCCTATACCGCACAACGGGTGCCGTCCACCAAAGAGAAGAAGGGTCTAATAATGGAGGTGTATAGATCTTAATGGCTAGATATATAGATTCAGTATGCAAGCAATGCCGGGCCGAGGGCATGAAACTTTATCTTAAAGGCGAGCGCTGCTATAATAAATGCTCATTTGATAAAAGGCCTGTAGCCCCTGGTGTGCACAGCCAAAGCAGACGCAAACAATCCGAATACGGCTTGCAATTAAGGGAAAAACAAAAGGCCAAACGCGTATACGGTGTTCTTGAGGATCAGTTCAGACGTTATTTTGAAATGGCAGAGCGAATGAAGGGTATTACCGGTGAAAACCTGCTCCAGTTGCTGGAGAGGCGCTTAGATAATACCGTATATAGGATTGGCTTTGCCGATTCTAGGGCGCAGGCCAGACAATTGGTGCGCCATGGGCATATAACGGTCAATGGCCGTAAGGTAAATATCCCTTCGTACAGCGTTAAACCGGGGGATATTATAGCGGTAAAGGGGTCCAGCCGGCAATTGGAGATTTTCAAAGCATTGCAAGATAAAACCCCAAGAACGATACCTGCGTGGCTTCAGGTGGATATGGAGAATTATACTGCCAATGTAGTGGCAATGCCCGCACGAGAGGATATCGATATACCGATCGAAGAGCATCTGATAGTGGAGTTGTATTCAAAGTAATGTGTCGGCCCTCGTTTAGGTATATAATGCTAGAAGCGTTTTAAGGAGGGTTCTATTTAATGATAGAAATAGAAAAACCTAAGATAGATTATGTGAAGATAAGCGATGACGGTTGTTATGGCAAGTTTGTTATAGAACCATTGGAAAGGGGTTACGGCATAACCATAGGCAATTCGCTGAGGCGCGTGCTGCTTTCCTCTTTACCAGGAGCGGCAGTTACCTCGGTTAAGATCGATGGCGTATTGCATGAATTCAGCAGCATACCGGGCGTTATAGAGGATGTGCCTGATATAATACTCAATCTGAAAGATCTCGCTATCAGGTTACACAGCGACGAGCCCAAAGTGCTTATTGTAGAAGCACAGGGAGAAAAAAAGATAACGGCAGGCGATATAAAAGCTGACGCGGATGTAGAAATAGTAGACCCCGATCAGCCAATAGCTACGCTGGATAAAGATGGTAAATTATATATGGAGATAACAGTGCAGAACGGCAGAGGCTATGTTTTGGCTGATAAGAATAAACAGCCCAATCAGCCTATAGGCGTTATACCTGTGGACTCCATATTTACGCCTGTAAGGAAGGTAAACTATACAGTAGAGAATACTAGGATTGGTCAGATAACCGACTACGATAAATTAACGTTGGAGGTATGGACTAACGGTGCTATAGAGCCGGATGAAGCCATTAGCCTTGCAGCTAAGATTTTAGATGAGCATCTCGTGTTATTTACGAATATGAGCGAATATATAGAGAATATCGAAGTTCCAGAAGAAAAGATCGAAGAGAAGCGCGAGCATGCGTTGGACATGACCATAGAAGAATTGGACCTTTCGGTACGTTCATATAACTGCTTAAAAAGAGCAGGTATAAACACTGTACAGGAATTAACAGAAAAGACCGAAGACGAAATGATGAAAGTCAGGAATCTTGGCAGAAAATCGTTGGATGAGGTTATACAAAAGCTAAATGCATTGGGTTTAACTTTAAAAGAAAGTGAGGAGGCTGGAAATGAGCGCTTATAGAAAACTAAGCAAACCCAGCGATGAGCGCAAAGCGACATTGCGCAATCTCGTGACCCAGCTTTTGTGGTATGGCAAGATACAAACCACTGAAGCCCGGGCCAAAGAGATACGAAAAATAGCTGAGAAGCTTATAACGCTGGCTAAAAAAGAAGCAAATAATGTAATCGAAGTGGATAAACAGGTCAATAATGAAAAACAACAAACGGTGACCATACATGTGAAAAATGACGCGCCTTCGCGTTTGCATGCTAGAAGGCAGATTATGTCATATATATACGATGTGAAAGATTCTAAAAAATCAGACGAGACAAAATCCGAATACAAAGAGAGATTAAGGCAGATAAACCATCCTGTGGTGGAAAAATTGTTCAATGAGATAGCGCCACGGTATGCCGACAGAAATGGTGGATATGTTAGGATACTGAAAGTTGGTAAACGCCGAGGCGATGCTTCTGATATGGTTATAATAGAGTTGGTATAACGATGAGAGATACTATCGTTGAATTCAACGATGTGAGTTTCATTTATCCGGGAGAAGAAGATAAAAGTGCCGAGGCGTTGGATAATATAAATGTTAGTATAAGGCATGGGGAATTTGTAGCTGTCATAGGGCGCAATGGTTCGGGTAAATCAACGTTTGCCAGGCATATAAATGCTTTATTTAAACCGAGCCGCGGGGATGTCATAGTAGATGGCATGAATACAAAAGACGATCAAATGCTGTGGGCTATCAGGCAAACAGCCGGGATGGTATTCCAGAATCCGGATAACCAGCTTATAGCTACTATAGTCGAAGAGGATGTGGCCTTTGGTCCTGAAAACTTGGGAGTGCCTCATGATGAAATAGTCAGACGAGTGCATGATGCGTTGGAGCTGGTGGACATGGCCGAATATGCGCACTTTGCGCCTCATATGCTTTCGGGCGGACAAAAACAGCGTGTGGCCATAGCCGGTATAATAGCCATGCATCCCAAATGCATAGTATTGGATGAGCCCACTGCCATGCTAGATCCGACGGGACGCCAGGAGGTAATGGCTACTATAAAACACCTTAATGAGGATGAAGGTATTACCGTCATCCTTATTACGCATTTTATGGAAGAAGCTGTTCAGGCTGATAGGATACTGGTTATGGACTATGGGCACATTATCATGGATGATGTGCCCAAAAAAATATTTACTCGGATAAATGACATAAAACAAGCTGGATTAGATATTCCTGCCATGACCGAACTGGCTATAAACTTGAGAGATCATGGTCTGAATATTCCGCCCGATATCCTAACGGTAGAGGAGATGGCAGAGGCTTTATGTCTATTGTAGTAAGACATCTGACGCATATATACATGCAGGGAACGCCGTTTGAATCGATAGCGCTTTCGGATGTAAGCTTTGAGATATCAGCAGGGGAATTTGTAGGGCTCATAGGGCATACTGGTTCAGGCAAATCCACTCTCATCCAGCATCTTAACGGTCTCCTTAAGCCTACATCCGGCAGCGTGATTATAGATGGTGTGGATTTATCCGATAAAAGCACCAGAATCAAAGATATAAGACACAAAGTTGGCTTAGTATTTCAATATCCTGAACAGCAGTTGTTCGAGGAAACTATCTATAAAGATATAGCCTTTGGCCCGATAAATATGGGGATACCAGAGCAGCGCTTGCCTGATATGGTGCGCTATGCTATGGAACTGGTTGGGCTGGATTATGACGAACTAAAGGAGCGTTCGCCTTTTGAATTGAGCGGCGGACAGCGCAGACGCGTAGCACTGGCGGGCGTGCTGGCCATGAACCCTGAGATACTTATACTAGATGAACCTACGGCAGGTTTGGATCCTGTGGGCAGAGAGGCATTGCTGACCATGCTTAAGGAATTGCAAATAAAAAACGGCATTACCATAATAATGGTCTCTCATAGCATGGAGGATGTGGCCAGGCTGGCTGATCGCATAATGGTTATGAACAAAGGTCGATTGGCTATTATGGGTAAACCCGATGAGGTATTTTCTAAAGGTGATATGCTAAAAAGTATGGGGCTAGGATTACCGCAGATAACCGAACTCATGCAGCTATTAGCGCAGCGCGGCAAAGATGTAAAAATCAGCATATTTTCTTTGGAGCAGGCTGTGGATGAGATATTAAAGGTTTGGGGAGGTAAAGCGCTTGTTCAATGATATAACTATCGGTCAATACTTTCCCGGCAATTCTGTCATACACCGGTTGGACCCCAGGAGCAAGCTCATATTGACGTTGGCTTTTATAATATGGGTATTTGTATTGAATGAGATATGGCATTATATATTTCCTGCTATATATATTTGTACAGTGATAATGCTTTCCGGCATATCAGTGCGCTATTATTTAAAGGGTATAAAACCATTGTGGCCTATAATTGTGCTTACATTGGTTATAAACATATTCTTTACTAAAGGCGGACCTGTATTGTTTAATATCGGCCCCCTTGCAGTGACTCAAGCCGGCCTTAACCAAGCTGTATTAATAGCGTTGCGCCTGGTATTCCTTATAGTGGGCGCCTCTGTTTTGACGCTGACCACATCGCCGGTTCAATTGACCGATGGTATAGAGCGGCTGATGAGCCCTCTTCAAACCATCAATTTTCCAGTAGGGGAATTGGCCATGATGATGACCATTGCTTTGCGCTTTATTCCAACGTTGTTAGAAGAAACCGACAGGATTATGAAAGCTCAAATGGCGCGGGGGGCTGACTTCGATACCGGCAATATACTGGACAAGGCAAAGAGTATGGTGCCGCTGCTGGTGCCATTGTTTATAAGTGCTTTTCGCAGGGCCGACGAATTAGCGCTTGCGATGGAAGCCAGGTGCTACAGAGGTGGTAAGGGGCGTACCAAGTTTAAGATATTAAAATTTTCAAGACTGGATTATGGCGCAGTCATATTTACAGCTGCCATCATTATAATAAGTGTTGTCTAAGGATATGGAACGAAATATAAAGCTGACATTGCAGTATGATGGCACAGCATATGCCGGATGGCAGTATCAAAAGAACGCCTTGACAATACAGCAAGTGGTAGAAGAGGCGATAGAAAGCCTTACAGGGCAACATAGTACGGTTATAGCGGCTGGAAGGACTGATAGAGGCGTACACGCATTAGGACAAGTGACCAATTTTAAGACTGAAAGCAATATACCGACAGATCGCTGGCTTTATGCTCTGAACGCCGTTTTGCCGGAGGATATAAGGGTTATCGATGCGCAGGACGTGCTGCCGTCATTTCACGCCCGCTTTGATGCAAAAGGTAAATTATACCGCTATATCATCTGGAATGCTCCTTACAGCTCGGCACTATTAAGAAACTTCAGCCTTCATGTAGCAAGACCGTTGGACGCAGATGCTATGAAAAGGGCGGCTCTATATTTTGTGGGTACACATGATTTTTCTTCGTTTCAGGCCAGCGGTAGTACGGTGCGCGATACGGTAAGGAATATATGGGATATAAGCATACAAACCGAGGGCAAAATGATAAGCATATCGATATCAGGCGACGGCTTTCTGTATAATATGGTGAGGATAATGGTCGGTACACTTATAGATGTAGGTATAGGTAAGATTACCGCTTGCGATGCAAAGCTTATACTGGAAGCCCGCGACAGAAAAAGGGCCGGCAAAACTGCCGGCCCGCATGGGTTATATTTGGTGGAGGTGTATTATTAATTATAGAAACTGTGGTTGCCTATGGTGGTTATATACTGCCTGTTCTTCACTATCCATCCGCCCTCGGCCTTAGCTGGGTTGAAGAAATACAATGCGCTGCCCACAGGTCTTGCTCCGTTATAAGCTTCTTGGGCTGCTTGATTGCTGGCTGTTGATGGCGTATTGTATATAGTTCCATCGGCCACCGGGCTAAACTGTGGTATACCGTGATAATCTTCGAATATTACTGCTTTTACCGAATTCGCAAAGTTGGGGGATTTTACGCGATTCATTATGACATTGCCTACCGCTACCTTACCTAGATATGGTTCGGCTCCGGCCTCCGCCTCTATAATACGTGCCAGCCAGTATATGTCTTCTCGATAATTTCCAGTAGTACCCCTGTTGGCAGTAGAGGACGCCCCGTACAATGCATTAAGCGTCTGTGGTCCGGCTATGCCATCTGCCGCAAGGCCGCGGTCTTTTTGGAAGCGGATTACGGCATCGCGTGTTAAGGAGCCGTAGTACCCTGTGACATTGGCATAAAAATAACCTTGCTGCTTCAATGCCGTTTGCAACTGGGATACCTGACTGCCGCTGCTACCTACCTTCAGTATTGTAGAAGCGGCGTGTGTATAGCCTCCTGAAACTATAAAGAAGAACAGAAACATCGTGACTAGCGTAGCCGATATCAATCTCTTATTAGAAAACCTCAATACAAAACCCCTTTCCATAAATCCATTATTTATAGGAACTGAAATATTTATTTAATATTTGTAATACAATTGTAACAAATCCAAGCCAATATACAAAGCCGCTTATATGTTCAAAATAGCCCCTGATCCATCGTATCGTACGATAAAACCCATTTAACTATATTTTTTATACCCTCTTTACAATTATAGTACATATACCATAAATACTCAGAATATCCAATGATGTAGAGAATAAATATTTTGGCATACAGCTTTCCATAGCATAGGCGAGGATTATGGAGAAAAAAGTAGATATACTAGCTTTTGTTTCACTTTTTGCCAACTTATGATACTATAGCCTTATTGCCAAATCTCTTAAGATATGTTATAGATAATATGATGGTCTAATATATACGAAGGGGGTGAGAAATTGACAGAGGATAAGATCATATTGAAAAGCAGGTTGTTTTTATGGGCGGCAATAATAGCTATCGCTATGCTAGCCGCGGCCACGCTCGGTATAGGATCGGCTAAAGCGGCTAATGGCACTGTCGAAGTAACGGTATCGCCAGGTTCGAGAGCAAATATAAGGTCTGCAGCTTCGTTGAACAGCGGCATTATAGGAAAGGCTACGAGGGGGCAAAGATTTACTTATGTAGATACCATAGGCAGCTTTTTCAAGATACAATATAATGGAACCACAGCATACCTACATAATTCAGTGGCGAAAGCTATTAGTACCGCACAACCAGTGCCATCGCGGAGCAGTGCACAGACCGGCACAGTGAAGGTTAATACGACGCTTAATGTACGCAGCGGGGCCGGCACGCAGTACAAGGTGGTAGGTAGTCTGAAGAATGGTACCAAAGTGGAAGTGCTGAGCAAAAGCGGCAGTTGGTATCAGATAAAGTATGGCAGCATAACAGGCTATGTCAGTGAGCAATACCTGGTGGTAAGCGGTACAAGCTCGACGCCTGCGCCAACGCCGACACCTGTGCCTGCGCCGGAACCACAGCCTGGCATATTAAGCGGTAAAGTAGTGTTTATCGATGCAGGTCATGGTGGTACTGATCCTGGTACGACAAATGCCGGTTATAAGGAAAAAGACCTAAATCTCGCTGTAGCCAATAAAACAGTAGAGCTTCTGCGACAAGCCGGAGCCACCGTTATACCTACGCGGACTGCTGATGTTACAGTAGAACTGTATGACCGGACCGCGATGGTTAATAAATATATACTGGAGCAGGAGAAAAAAGTGGCAGAACGGGAGCTGGCCGATCTACAAAAGACTTTGAATAAAGAAATTGCTCAAAAACAGTCTTTAGAACAACAGAAAAAGGTTCTGCAAGAGAGGCTTCTATATCTCGATGATCAGGCATACAAGCTTAACGTCGCCATAAGCGCGTGGAAAAATTTGCAGGACATTAAAAGTGATGTTAATGTTAACCCGTCTGCTTTGAGCGAAGCTGAGAAGCGATATAACGATGCCGTAGCGGCATTGGATGATGAGTATATGCCGGAGCAAAATGATAATGATGTAGAGGCTACGTTGACTGCTTATCGGGATGCTGTAAGGGCCGAAATAGATGACATAGAAGATAAAAGTATACCGGCGTTGAATAAAGCTATAGATGAAGTAAACGCAAAGCTTAAGAAGGTATCCGACAAAGAGAAATATATATCCGATATTAACGGATATATTGCCAGTTTTACGTGGGTTTTGAATAATAACCAGGGTAATACTAGCAAAACGGGTTATCCTAGCAAAGCTGACATGATCAAGATATTCGATATAGAGAAAAAATATCAGGACAATATTATATTCGTCTCTATACACGGCAACAGCACTGGTACCAGTTCGGGAAATGCCAGAGGGGCTCAGGTGTATTATATGGCGCACAATACCTCGACATACTATAACGGTTATAACACTGCAGAGCGGTATAGATTAGCTGAAACGTTGCTTGAAGAAGTGCCTAAAGCCAATGGCTTATCTAGAAACCTAAAATACCCTTCGCCGGAAAACTTTGCTGTATTGAGGGAAGCTAACGTAGTATCTGCTCTTATAGAGCTGGGCTTTTTGAATAATACCGATGATAGGGCTTTATTGATGAACCCAACCGTACAGCATAATTCGGCCGTAGGCATATATAACGCTATAGTAAAGTACTTTAATGATTAGTTAAACATATGAGCTGCAGATAGTGCCTGTTGGGTGATGTCTGCGGCTTAATTTTTTATAGTTTTCGTTAGTACGGTTTTTTGCTATAATATAATTTGAGATAGATAAGGCAGTCAAAATATATTAACAGGAGCAGTAATAATGAATGCTGAAGAAGTAGTCGGTAACATAAAGAATGAACGCATTATAGCCATTATACGCGGCATTGATAATGCCCATATAGAACCAACCATAGAAGCCCTTCTAAAGGGCGGTATATCTATCATGGAAATTACCATGAATACGCCCAGTGCCGTTGACATGATAAAGAATATGGTACAGCGCTGGGGCTCTGATATAACGATAGGAGCAGGCACTGTCATGACACCACAGGCGGCTTATGATGCTATATCGGCAGGTGCACAGTTTATAGTATGTCCGCACACCGATAAAAAAATTATAGATTTAACCAAGGCGATGGACAAGGCGGTGCTGCCAGGGGCTATGACCCCAACGGAGATAGCGACTGCAATGCAAGCCGATGCCGACCTAATAAAACTTTTCCCGGCAGCAACGCTGGGCCCTGACTATGTAAAGCAATTGCTCGGGCCATTCAATGATGCGTCGTTTGTAGCTGTAGGCGGTATAAATATAGATAACGCGTATAGCTTTATCCAGGCCGGTACTGTTGGATTGGGCATAGGCGGAGAGCTTATCAATAAACAAATGATCTATCAAGATAAATATGACAGTGTAACTGAATTGGCGCGCACATTTGTTGAATCAGTGAGTGTATGAGAGGTGATAACTATGGATATTATAGATGCTATAATGAATAGGCAAAGCATAAGGCATTATCTGGATAAAGATGTCGGTGACGATATCATAAAAGAGTTGGTAAAAGCCGGTTGCCAAGCGCCATCCGCACATAATAGACAACCATGGGCTTTTATTGTAACAAAAGATAAAGAGAAGATGAATGAGATAGCACTTAACTCTACATATGCTAAATTTTTGCCTACAGCATCAGCAGCTATTATAGTATGTTCACATTTTGATCCATTGCAACAAATACCGGCATTGCCCAGCCCAAATCTTCATTCATCTCAGGATGTTGCTGCAGCCGCTGAAAATATATTGCTGGCGGCTTTGAATTATGGCTTAGGCACATGCTGGATAGGTGATATAAATGATGCATTATTGAGGCGATTATTCGATATACCTGCTGATTATCGCCCCATGATAATAATAGCAGTGGGTTATCCGGATCCGGGACATATGACACCAAAACGCAAACGCAAGCCATTGGATGAAGCGCTGCATTGGGATATGTGGTGAGAGACGGCAAAAAATCACTTGCACTGTTGGCGATTATATATTATAATAGTCACTGTAAGGGGTTATGGCTCAGGCGGTTAGAGCGCCACGCTCACATCGTGGAGGTCACAGGTTCGAGTCCTGTTAACCCCACCACTAAGGAGATGATCGATTTCATCTCCTTTATTTTATTTGACAAAATCTCCGATTTGGCATATAATGGTTTCAAATCGCATAGGAGGTAGAAAAATGGACAAAGTAGTATTAGAACCGGATACAGTATTATATCCATTACCGGCTGTTATGGTATCATGTAGAGATAAGGCAGGAAAGGATAATATAATAACATTGGCGTGGGTAGGCACGGTGTGTTCAGAGCCGCCAATGATATCTATATCCATTCGTCCGGGCCGATTTTCCAGCCATATGGTCAAAGAAACAGGTGAATTTGTTATAAACCTACCCACTAGAGAATTGCTGGAGATAATGGATTACTGTGGTTCTCGCAGCGGCCGCCATGAAGACAAGTTTGAGCATTTGGGTGTAGAGAAAGCCGAAGCATCCAAAGTAAATGTCCCTATTATAAAAGCCAGTCCTGTGAATATAGAATGCCGGGTTAAGCATATGCTCAGCCTGGGTTCGCATGATATGTTCGTAGCTGAGGTGGTAGCTGTCGATGTGCGAGAAGATATAGTATCCAATCATAAAATCGATTTCAATAAATTGGATTTAATTGCCTATGTTGGCACGACGTATTTTAGCCTGGGCGATATATTGGGTAAACAAGGATTCTCTGTTAGAAAATCAATATGAATTAAGTCAGTTCATATTATAGATACTATTATAGAGAATTTATAATAACGGAGGAATGCTTGTGGAAAAGGATAAAATGGCCCGCGAGATAATATCTTTTGTAAGCGATAATAAACAATCTTATGCCAGCCGGGCGGTATGCAGCAGGATACTTGGCCAAACAGGCGATGTGGATAACAGTACTGTCATGCAGCTAAAAAATGCTATAAACAACGCTGATGACAATGATTTACAATCATGCTATGATTTAATAAAGTAAGGATAAGTTGCATTTAATAAAAAGCGCCTTCTTGTCAAACACTATCATTGAAGGAGGCGATAATTTTGAAAAAAGATATAAGGTATGGTTCAATTGCTTTATTGATTTGTTTGCTGATACTGGCTTTCGCTGTAGTTGGTTGTACACCCACGCGGAGGCCGGCTCCCACTCCTCAACCGCCGGCTCCGAGGACGGCCACTCCGCCTAAAACTATAACGCCGCCTACCACGCCCAATACTAATGCGAACGATATGATAGCGCGCTCGCAGCGTATAGCGGATCAGGTAGCGGCTATGCCTGAGGTAGAAAAGGCAGCAGTAGTTATAACCGGTAATACCGCGCTTGTAGGGGTTACTATTGAGGGGACTACGGAAGGCAAGCTTTCTGATCAAGTAAAGAAAAATATCGAGACGACTGTTAAAGCCGCTGATAAAGCCATCGATAACGTCGTCGTAACGGCTGATCCGGATCTCTTCGATAGGATAAGGATCATGATGAGCGATATAGCCAAGGGTAAACCTCTTAGCGGTTTTGCGAAAGAGATAAATGAGATGATAAATCGCATAACCCCTAAAGTGAATACGCAATAAGCCTGGGCCGCCAGGCTTATTCCCCTATATAACAACTAAAGGAGCATATATATGGATATATCTACATATGATTATAAATTGGATAACGGCATCGATTTGCACGTTATAAGTACTAAAAAGTTTAAGACCATTCACTTTAATATTTTCTTTCATAGAGCGTTAAATAAAGATACAGCAACGTTAAATGCTCTATTGCCTCGTGTCATGAAACGCGGTTGTCAGGGCTTTAGAGATACGATACAGATAGAGCGCTTCTTAGAGGACATATATGGTGCAGATTTCGATGCCGATGTATTAAAAAAAGGCGAGCGGCAAATTATAGGTTTCAGATTGGATATCGTGCATCCCAAATATACAGGGGATGATGCTTTGATAGATAAGGGATTATCCTTCTTAAATGATATAATATCGAAACCATTGACTATAGACGAAGGTTTTAATCAGGATTACGTGGAGCAAGAAAAACAGAACCTCAAGGACCTCATAGAGGGGTTAATAAACGATAAGGCTCAATACGCAGTCGAGCGTTGTATACAAGAAATGTGTAAAGGCGAACCATTTGCCACATATGTATACGGTAGTACAGATGCCCTGCCTGGTATAAATGCCCATAATCTTTATGAATATTATAAAGATGTGGTAGCCAGCAGTCCAGTCGATATATTTATATTAGGCGATGTAGAACCTGATGCCATACGCGATAAGGCTGAGGCTATCTTTAACTGGCCAAGAGGGACTGTGAAGAGGATACCCAAAGAGATTATTAAAAAAGCGATAACAGAACCCAAAGAGGTCGTAGAACGTATGGATGTTTTGCAGGGCAAACTATCGCTTGGCTTAAGAACCAATACCGCTCCGGACGATACTGATTATCCTATTCTAATGCTCTATGCTAGCATATTGGGCGGGGGCCCCCATTCCAAGCTATTCCTTAATGTCAGAGAAAAAGCCAGCTTGGCTTATTATGCTTATGCGAGATTAGAAAAATATAAAGGTTTGATGATAATAAGCTCGGGCATAGAGATAGAAAATTATAAAAAAGCTCTGGATATCATGCTTGAGCAATTGGATGAAATGAAAAGAGGCATCATATCATCGCAGGAATTGGATTTTTCTAAAAAAGCACTGACCACTTCTCTACGCTCGATAATGGATAGCCCTCAGCAATTGACGGATTATTATCTGAGCAACGCGATATTAAAAAAGCATTCTACTATAGATCAGCTCATAGAAAGCATAAACGCCGCAGAGATGAATCAAGTAGTAAAGATAGCACAACGGATAAATCTGGATACTATTTATTTCCTGGCAAACAAAGCTATGAAAGGGGCTGAGAGAATATGACCGTCATAGAAAATAGTGCTATAGAAGAAAGAATATATAAATATAAGCTAGATAACGGTCTTACCGTTTTTATAATGCCTAAGCCGGGTTATACCAAGCAATTTGCTATTTATGCCACTAATTACGGTTCTAATGACATAAAGTTTTTGAGCGGAAAGCATAGAGAACCTATAGAAGTTCCTTGTGGTATAGCTCATTTTCTGGAGCATAAGCTGTTTGAGGAACAAGGTGGTAGCATATTCGAAAGGTTTTCTGCTTTGGGAGCGCAGGCTAACGCCTTCACAAATTTCAATATGACGGCTTATCTATTTTCATCTACCGACAAATTTTATGATTGCCTTGAATTATTGCTTGGCTTTGTCAACAGGCCCTACTTTACCGATGAAAATGTTGAGAAGGAAAAAGGCATAATTGCTCAGGAGATACGTATGTACGAGGATAATCCGGCATGGCGCGTTTACTTTAACCTGTTGGGTGCGTTGTATAAAAATCACCCTGTAAAAAACGATATAGCCGGTACGGTGGAATCCATAACAGGTATTACTAAAGAACAGCTTTATCTATGCTATGAGACGTTTTATCATCCCGATAATATGGCTATTTTTATAATAGGCGATATAGACAAAGAGCAAGTGATAAAAACAGTAAAGCGAAGCTTTAAAGACAAGAATATGTCCAGACGCGGAGATATCAAACGTATATATCCTGACGAACCTATGGACGTAGCGCAACCGTTAGTTAAACAGCAATTAGCGGTGGCGATCCCGATGTTTTATATCGGCTTTAAGGATTCGGATACTGGCATGTCAGGCAATAAATTGATGAAAAAGGATATAGTTACTGGTGTACTGCTTAATATGCTCATAGGTAAAAGTTCTGATACATACCAGAGTTTGTATAAAGATGGTCTTATCAACGCTACCTTTGAAAAGGATTATACAGGAGAAATACATTACGGCTTTAGCCTGATGGGGGGCGAATCGCAGCGGCCGCTCAAGGTGCAGGATAGGATAATGGAAGCTATAAATAATTATAAACAGAGCGGTTTGAATGTAAATGATCTCGACAGGGTTAAAAGAAAAATGCTGGGAGATTTTCTAATGAGCCTAAACCGTATAGATGGTATAGCATCGGCATATATTGCAGCGACCTTTAAAGACATAAATTTACTCGATTATCCTAAAGTGTTGGATGATGTAAAGATTTCAGATGTTGAGGAGAGGCTTCGCCAACATTTCGATGAGAAGTATTGCGCTATTTCTATAATAGAACCCAAAAAATAAGAATCGGAGATAACAGGAAGTTATATCGATGTTTGTATGACGTGGTCGAAGAGGTGCATTGCCGATAGACCACGTCATTAACTTATATTAGATGACAAAAATCGGCACATAACCATCATGTCCTTCTAGCAACAGCGATTTGCCTTTGTTAAACATACCCTTGACAACTACGTGCTCCTCAATTTATTGAAAAGTAGTTGGCTTAAATCCAATATAAATGAATAGGAAAGGTGTATTTGCAAAACAAGAGGCGGTACTTGTAAGTGCCGTCTCTTGTTAAGTGAGCTTATCTATCGTGTACTTTCTTCGATTAACTTGTTAAGCCCGTCTATAAACGCATCCGGGTCTTTCACCTTCTTTATCTCAAGCAATTTTCCGAGACTTTGCGGGAAAGCACCTGCACAGCTAAAAGGGGAAACGCCGTTTTCCAGAAAGTATATCAGCACGTCGTATTTTTGAAGTATTTCCTCGACCGGGGTATCCTTAGTGATCATATCTATTGATCGCCACCTCAATAAAGTCCTGTTTTATTTTCGGTGAAACTGATAAAAATGTTTTTCATCTGCGTATAATGCTCAAGGATAACCTTATGCGTTTCACGTCCTATACCAGACTTTTTATAGCCGCCAAAAGGTGCGTGTGCAGGCAGGTTGTTGTAATTGTTTACCCACATCCTACCGGTTTCCACAGCTCTAGCAACGCGGAAAGCGCGATTGAGATCCTTTGTCCATACGGCACCGCCAAGGCCGTATTCACTATCATTTGCCATTTTAATAACCTCATCTTCGTCCTTGAAGCGTATGAAGCATACAACTGGACCAAAGATTTCTTCCTGGGCCACTCTCATTTTATTATCGACATCGATGAGTATGGTAGGTTTTATAAAGTAGCCTTTATCGAGACCATTGTCAGTGATGCGGTAGCCTCCTGCGGCTATTTTGGCACCTTCTTTTTTGCCTATCTCTATGTAGGCAAGGATTTTTTTGAGCTGGTTTTCATTGATCTGTGAGCCCATTTGTGTATCTTTTTCCCACGGCAGGCCCACCTTTACTTTTTCGAAGGCTGCTATAGCGTCAGCGAGGAAATTATCATATATGGAATCTTGGATAAATACACGTGAGCCAGCGCAGCAGACCTGGCCTTGGTTAAATAGGATGCCTATCTGTAAACCTTCTATGGCTTTCTCCCATGGTGCATCTTCAAAGTAAATATTGGCAGATTTGCCGCCCAGCTCTAATGTGGAAGGAATAAGCTTTTTGGCTGCTGCCTCAGCTACAGTGTAACCGACCTCTGTAGAACCAGTGAAAGCTAGTTTGCGGAAGCCTTCGTGTTCAAGCATGTAATTGCCTGTGGTAGAACCTTTACCCGTGACGACATTTATCACTCCTGGAGGCAATACTTCGCTCATGAGCTTGGCCAGCTCCAGCGCGCTTAGAGATGTTTCGGAAGAAGGTTTAAATACAACGCAATCGCCGGCAGCCAGTGCGGGAGCGAGCTTCCATGCCGCCATTAAAAGCGGGAAGTTCCATGGGACTATCTGGCCTACAACGCCTATAGGCTCTCTTAAGATTATACTCATGGTGTCTTTATCGATCATTACAGCTTGGCCTTCTTCTGTTCTTATAGCTGAAGCAAAATAACGGAAGTGATCCGAACTTAGAGGGACATCTATAGTGGAAGTTTCACGTATAGGTTTGCCATTGTCTAGGGTTTCTATCATAGCCAATTTTTCTGCATTTTCATCGATTAGATCGGCGATTTTAAGAAGCATCTTAGCACGTTCTTGAGGGCTTACGTCTTTCCATGTTTCAAACGCTTTCCACGCCGCGTTTACGGCCATATCTACGTCTTCTTTTCCAGCATCTGCACACGTTGCTAATAATTCGCCGTTGGCTGGATTATATTCTTTATAAGTCTTACCTTCTTTTCCATCGACCCATTTACCGTCAATAAAGAGTTTGTAACTATCATCGATCAACTTAGACATGTGAATATCCTCCTTTGCATTTTAAAGGGACAAATATCGATTGCCTTTTTCCTATATTCATTTGTTGTCTATGCTGAACCATACATAAGAACATCCCCTTTCTTGCCTTTATAATACACCTGTAGAGTCAAAAAATCAAATATTATCTTCTACCTTACCATACAATACTGCTCATCTCCTTTCATGCTGACGTCATCGCAGAATAATTTTACTATGACAATATCACAGAATAATAACATGTGTAAAAATAGCTATTGACTATATATAACCGTTATGATAATATATGAGTGCAAGTTAATTTAGTGTGATAAGTAGGTTACAAAAGTGGGTAATATAAGATTAGAAGATATTGCAAGAGTAGTCGGAGTTTCAAAAAATACGGTATCTAAAGCATTGCGCAATGCCGACGGCGTTAGTGACGAAGTGAGAAGTAAAATAATTGACACGGCTATAGAGATGGGCTACAAAAGGGTTATAAATAAAGAGATCAATAACGTTACGGTATTGTGCCGGGAGGATTTTTTTAGAGAACCTACTTTTTGGCCGAATATATTATACGGCATAGAGAAAGCGGCAAGAAGTAAGAACATAAAACTTAGCACAACTGCTATAGACGTAAAAACAGAGGAAGAGCAAGTTATACCATATACTGTAGATGGGAAAATCGTAGATGGTGTTATAGTAGTTGGTACCTTAAATAATGAATTCATAAAAAAAATTAAAGCTACGAATATTCCTCTTGTTGTTGTCGATCATTACAGCGAGGAAATTCAGTGCGATTATGTTAATACTGCTAATAAAAGAGGTATATATCAAGCTTTAAAATATCTATACGAAAATGGGCATAAGAAAATAGGCTTTATTGGAAACAATGAATGGGCGTATAGTTTTAAAAGAAGATATGATGCTTTTATGTATTATATGAAGCTATTCGGTCTTGAATTGGATAATAATTACATATGGTTGGATATTAAGTTAAAAGAAGTCGATTTTGTTGATAATATGGCGTATTTTAAAGAGAAAATAAAATATAATGATGATTTTCCCACTGCTTGGGTATGTTCTAATGATAAAATAGCCTTTGCTTTTATAAAAGGTTTGATGGATATGGGAATAAACGTACCGGGGGATGTCTCGGTGATAGGATTTGATAATATTGAAATAGCTGGTATTTTCCATCCAGCACTGACCACTGTAAATGTACATAAACGAGCTATGGGGGAAAAAGCGCTGGAACAACTGCTTTTTAGGATTTCCAATAAAAATGAGCCTTATGAATTTATAGAGATTGATACTAATTTAGTGGTAAGGGATTCAACGAAAAAGCACCAATGATTTATACTTTATAAAGTAAATCATGGCTTTAAGCATTAGTTATAAAGTAAAAGGGGGTGTTCGGTACAGATAATATAGTTTTAATATTAGGTATGCATATTCAAAGATAAAGAAAAAGAGGGGGTAGTACGTACATGTTCATGTCGCCGAATTTGGCAAATTCTCAAGACGTTATAAATTTAAGGACTAAAAAAGGATGGAAAACGCTTTGGAAAAGAATTTATATTTATAAATGGGTATATTTATTTATGCTCATGCCAGGACTAGCTCTTATTGTATTATTTCGTTATGCTCCGATGTATGGCATACAATTAGCTTTTAAAACTTACAAACTTGCTGGTATAGCCGAGAGCCCATGGGTAGGCTTTATGCATTTTGAACGTATGTTCGCAGAAAGTGCTTTTTGGCAGGCCACTAAAAATACGATCATTATATCTTTATTAAAGATATTAATAGGCTTTCCGATTCCGATTATATTAGCTATATTATTGAATGAAATAAGATCACAAACATATAAACGTACGCTTCAAACAGTATATACCTTTCCTCATTTTCTTTCATGGGTTGTTGTTTCCGGTATAGTATTAAATTTGCTGGGGGATTCTGGTGCGATAAAAAAATTGGCTGTTCTTTTAGATCCAAGCTTAAGCAGTTCGTGGAATATACTGTATAATCCTTCATATTTTCGTTTGTTATTAGTAGGAACTGACATATGGAAAGAAGCAGGATGGGGTACAATATTATACTTGGCTGCGATAACCAGTATTGATCCCGAATTATTTGAAGCTGCAACTATCGACGGATGTAATAGGTGGCAGAGGATTATTCATATAACGCTTCCGGGTATCCTCGGTATTATAGTGATCATGTTTATATTAAGCATGGGTAATATAATGAATGCTAATTTTGATCAGGTATTCAACCTCTATTCTCCTCCTGTATATAAGGTCGGTGACATTTTGGATACTTATATATATCGTTTAAGTTTCCAAAGTACAACAGTAATGGATTACGGATTTTCTACAGCTGTAGGCTTGTTTAAGAGCGTTATAAATTTTGCTTTTTTAGCTATAGCCAATTATACAGCAAGGGCTTTAGGTTATGAAGGTATAATGTAAAGAGGAGGTATGATTTAAATGGGTAAAGATGGTATTAATGTAAAAACTGAAACGATAGAGGTAAGTCGTGTGCGAAAAAAAGGGGGACTAAATAGATTTACATTTGGGGATTTTATGATAATCTTGATATTGAGCTTATTCGGGGTCATTATACTGTATCCTTTTTATAATACGATCTTAATTTCTATAGTTCCACAAGAAGATTATGTACGTTCGCCTTTTATGTTGATTCCAAAGAGGATTACTTGGGAATCGTACCAATTTGTGCTTTCATCTGATTTGTTAATGCATTCTACTTTTGTTTCTGCTATTGCTACGCTAGTTGGTACTGCATATAATATGATATTGACTGTTCTGATGGCCTACGCTTTTACAAAACCGATACCAGGGCGTAATTTTTTCAGATTTCTTGTAGTTTTTACAATGTATTTTGGCGGAGGTTTGATTCCTTATTATTTGCTTATAAGGGATATTGGCTTAATGGACAGCTTTTGGGTGCTGGTATTGCCCTCTGTTATTTCGGTAAGTTATATGCTTATAATATCAAATTATTTTTCCAGTCTACCTAAAGAGTTAATAGAGTCGGCTAGTATGGATGGTGCTAGTGAAATGACGATACTTATCCGCATAATTTTGCCACTTTCATTGCCTATACTTGCTACTTTTACGCTTTATTATGCGGTAGAACGTTGGAATGAGTGGTGGCATGGCATGTTGTTCCTTAAGGACATAGAGAAATGGCCATTGCAGCTCACGTTGCGCAAGATCATTCAAGATGCAAATTTTGTGTCGAATCAGGCCATGACCGGTGAGACTCGGCCGCCGACATATGGAGAAGGTGTAAAGATGGCCAGCATTGTGGTTACAATGTTTCCTATAATGGCGCTTTATCCATTCCTTCAAAGGTACTTTATTACCGGTCTTACTTTAGGAGCTGTCAAGGGGTAGAGACATTTGTGTGTGATAGGTCTGTGTAATAATATTTAACGGCTGTAGAATTTAGCGGCTACTGTACTAAGCAAGGATGGGGGGTGAATATTCATGGTTTGAGATGGTAAGCTTCAGGTGTTTTATACAATTACACAGTTCCTATTAAATAATATAAAAGGAGAGGATTGTTTATATGGATATGAAGAAGGTTCTATGCTTTATTATAGTTTTGCTTATGCTTGTTGGCGTAGTAGCTTGTGGTAAATCAACGCAGGACGAAAATACTGATGCATCATCTGAGAACGATAGTTCCGTGCAAGAGAACGCAAATCCATATGCTAAAAAGATGACGATCAGTATGTCGGTGCTGGATGCTGAAAAATCTGGTAAGACTGAAAAAAATAAGTGGTTTAATGAGAAGTTTAATGTTGAGTGGAAATATATCCCAGTAACGTGGGGAGATTGGTTTGAGAAAGTCCGAGCATGGGTGGCTGCCGATGATACTCCCGATATTCTTTGGTGGGATATGAAATTAAGCAATACGGGAGAGTTTCGTGCGTGGGCAAATCAAGGCGCATTTAAAGAAATCCCTGCGGATCTTAATAAATGGCCGGAATTGGCTAAACGACGGGAAGAACTTGTTTCGGACGATAAAGTGCTCACGATAGATGGGAAACTTTATGGATGGCCGGCTTATCGTAATAATCCTGAGTGGCTAAAGGATGCCTATTATCCTATGTTTGCGTATCGCCGGGATTGGGCTAAAGAGATTGGTATGTATAAAGAAGGTGATATGTATACGTGGGATGAAGTCAAAGAAATGATCAAGACTGTCCAAAAAGAGGATCCAGGTAAAAATGGGGTTGGCAATACTTTGGGTATTACCTCGGAAGCGTGGGCTTTTCCAACTGTATTTACAGAAATTTTGGGAATGGCTGAAGATCGTAATGGCTATGTTAAGGTTAACGGATCATGGACACCATATATGGCTACACCTGAGTTTCTCGAGGAATTGAAGTTTGTAGCCCAGTTGTATCGCGAAGGCTATATATGGAAAGACCAGATGGTTATTGGTGGTTCCGAGGGTGCGGATAATTTTTACGGCGGTCGTTCATTTATGTTCCTAGGTAATAATTCTCCAAGCTGGTTTAACGGAGCATATACCAAGATGCTAGATAGCGGTATAATAAAGATCGCTGATCAGATAGCCCCTATGGTAGTATTTAGTCCAAAAGATAACAAATCTTTTTGGCTTACGCAGACGGAGGATTATTGGACTGTTGCTAATATCAGCCACAAAGTGGACGATGAGAAACTTGATCGTATACTTGATATGTGGAATTGGCTATTAACTGAAGAAGGACGTAGATTTAGGGTAGCTGGTATACCGGGTAAAGACTATAAGGATAAGGCTGATGGTACTATGGAAATCTTGTGGCCTAAAAATCCGGATGGCTCTTATAAAAGTCCGTATGTAGATATGGCGTTCAATGAATATACGCCTCCCGGCCTTTTAAGAGCGCCTACCGAGACGGACCGCAAAGAGGGTTTTGAGGCGTTTGAAGCTATACATCAATTTATGCAGACATCTCCTGATTATCACGTGCATCCATTGAATTGGGATTTAAATACTTTTGATGGTCCGCAATTTATGCAATGGGGTTCTTTTGCATCGGACGTAACTGCAAAAATGAAAGAAGTTATTGCTTCAAAGGATGATGTAACCACGGCGTGGAATAACTATGTTAAAGAGATGATTCCTAAGATGCAACCTGTGATCGATGAGCTCAATGCCAAATTAAAATAAGCTGACTGCTGGCAAAGATACTAACGGCGAGAATCGGATAATTTGTCTTTGCTGCAAATATTCTGTTCTCGCCCATATTTAAGAAAGGAAAGTGTGAATGGTATGTATAAGCAAAAAGTACTCCCTCGTTGGAGAGGTTTCAATCTCCTTGGTATGTTTGTGATGAATTCGCCGGGATACTTTGAGGAAGAAGATTTTCAAATTGTTTCTGATTTGGGTTTCGACTTCGTTCGTTTGCCTTTGAATTATACTTTTTGGATCGACAATGATGATCCGTTTTCTGTTAATGAAAATAAATTGGATGCGGTAGATCAGGCGGTTCGTTGGGGACAAAAGTACGGCATACATGTCAATATTAGCTTTCACCGTGCACCTGGCTATTCTGTGGCCGGGGATAGGGTGGAGCCGTTTGTTCTTTGGCATGATAAAGAAGCATTGGAAGCGTTTAAACTACATTGGACCACATTCGCCAAACGTTATAAAGGCATACCTTCGTCAGAAGTCAGTTTTAATCTGGTTAATGAGCCATCCAGAGTTGGTCCCGGCGAGCATGCTGCTGTTATGAGGCCAACTATATCGGCTATACATGAAATAGATCCTGACAGGCTTATACTTCTGGATGGTCTGCAGTATGGCAATGTTCCCATGCCGGACTTAGGTGACCTGGCTAAAGAAAACGTAGCCCAGAGCTGTCGAGCCTACATTCCGTCTGGTGTAACGCACTACAGAGCGTCTTGGGTGGATCGCCAACAAAGCTTTCCATATCCTAAATGGCCCGGAGGTTATGCGGAAGATGGTCTGTGGGACCGTGAACGGTTAGAAAAGCATTACGGGGCATGGGCGGCTATGGCAGAGAATTTTAATATGGGCGTACACTGCGGTGAAGGTGGTTGCTTCAACAAAACTCCCCATGATGTTGTGCTTCGTTGGATGGAAGATGTATTGGATATACTTAAAGGGTACAATATCGGTTATGCGTTGTGGAACTTAAAGGGGGGATTCGGTATACTTGACAGTGAACGCGATGATGTAGAGTATGTTGATTACAGAGGGCATAAACTTGATAAGAAAATGTTGGAGCTTTTACAAAGATATTGATTTTCGGGCAAAGTTTAAAATCATCATTGACTATGTGTAACGGTTATGATAGTATATGAATATAAGTTAATTTGATGTAGAAATTAGGTTATAAACATATCTATTATAAGATCAAAAAATTCAGTGTGGAGCTCTAAAAAGATAGTATCAGAACATCGCATAATGTTAAACGTAAAGATGATGGAGTAATACAGAAGAATTGATACGGCTATAAAAGGGGGTGGTAAGAATGCTGTAAATTATAAGAGGCTTGATGTTACTATATTGGATTACTTCGTAGTTTCCGAATGTTGGGGGTGAGAATAAAGACCTTATATTATAATCGGCATTGGCAATTAGAACGGTAATGTTGTCCGGGTGTTTACACACAAAAGGAGGAGAACTAAATTGAGTAAATGGATAAAGTTAATAAGTCTGATGCTCGTAGTATTTATTACTGCGTCGCTGTTTGTTGCCTGTACTACTACTGACAATGGGAGCGATACGGATGATAAGGAAGCAGCCGATTCTGGATCGAACGGCGGAGCAACCGCAGGTAAGACAAAGGTTGTTTATTGGACCCATCAGCGACACGACATGGAGGTTATACAAGATCTTATAAATCAGTTTATGGATCAAAACCCCAATATAGAAGTTGAGATGACCGTTCATACCGATGACTATACTAATGTGCTGAATTTGGCATATCAGAACGATCAAGCACCTGATATTCATACGGGGGGGCCTCCGCTTAAGGATATGGTGGACATGGGGCGTTACGAACCGCTGGATGATCTGATGAGCCCAGAAGTAAAAGCTAAAAATGAACAATATTTTGTGGAAGGTATAAATATGATAGACGGTAAAATATATAGCCTTCCACATGTGGGCAATAACTTCCGCTTGGTTTACAACAAAGATCTTTTCAAAGCTGCCGGCCTTGATCCAGAAAAACCTCCCAAAACATATCAAGAAGTAATCGATTATGCTAAGAAAATAACTGAATATGGCAAAACACAAGACCCGCCTAAGTATGGTTTTTGTTTGCCTACCGCCGAAACCTGGATATGGTGGCAATACGCCGATCAGTTGGCTAAAGTGGCCGGCTGGCAATATTTTGACTATAAAAATTTACAGTATAATTATAAAGTAGAAAAACCCATATTGGAACTATACCTGCGGATGCAAAAAGACGGTAGCTTATTCCCGGGAGGTTTACAGTTGAAGAATGATCCTGCCAGAGCCCAATTTTCGGAGGGTAATATAGGCATGATGACAGCTGCTTCATGGGATGTGGGTGTATTTAACGATCAATTTCCGGCTAAGATAGATTGGGGAGTTGCTCCTTTGCCTACGCCGGACGGAGTGGCAAAAGGGAAGGGCGAATTTAGCGGCGGAACATATCTCTTTATAAATAGTAAATCGAAGGTTAAAAAAGAGGCTATGAAGTTGTTTGAATTCCTTATAAGTGACGAGTCCCTTACAAGATATTATGAAGAGGGTAAAGGTGTACCCCTAAGACCGGAAATAGCTGCGAACTCTAAGAATCCACCGACATTAAAAGGATTTAAGGATTTTGCTGATACATCTATGGACGCACTATACCCGCCGGAGCCGCCAGGAATAACGGTAGAGGGTGATGATAGAGGCACGGTGTTCAACACCATAATGGCTGGCAAAGTGGATATAGATAAAGCACTTCAAGACCTTGACGAGAGGATGAATAGGGCTGTTCAAGCCGCTATAGATGAAGGCAAATTTGATCCTGAGGTGTATAAAATAGAAAATTTTGATCCCATGAATCCAACAGGTAAATAGATTTATAATCGTCCATTTATGGGGTTGTATAGTCAACCCCATAAATGAATTTCTAGCATTATTCTTTATGGATAGGGGGATTACTATGGATAAAAGGAATTCATTGGGAAAAAGGATAAAGCAGAACAGAGTGGCTTATATTATGTTGCTTCCAACCATAGTAGGCTTTATAGCATTCGTTCTTTATCCTCAGTTATGGGTTTTAAGGTTGGCTTTTTACAAATATAACGGTTATACGCCGCCTGTGTTTGTTGGAATGGATAATTTCGTAAGGCTGTTCACCAGAGATACTGTATGGTGGAAAGCAGTGGGTAATACATTTTATTTTTCCACGGCAAAGTTGTTGGTTGAAATTCCTTTGGCCTTGATATTAGCGGTGATTCTAAATAACAACCTTAAGGGGCGCAACCTTTTCAGAACGGTATATTTTTTGCCTAATGTTACTAGTACGGCTGTAATGAGCCTTGTATTTTATTTTATTTTCTCTCCGTATCAGGGTATATTGAATGGTATACTCCAAAGCATAGGCATTATAAGTGAACCGATAGATTGGTTAGGGCAGGGCAGTTTGGCTATGATAGTATGCATGATAGTTTCTATCTGGCAGAACTTTGGATTGAATATGATTCTTTTCCTTGCAGGTCTGCAGAGTATACCGGATGAGATTTATGAAAGCGCAGACATAGACGGGGCTACGCCTGTACAGCAATTTATTCACCTTACAATACCCATGTTAGGGCGAATGCTACAAATAATTTTGATGCTGGCTATAATAGGCAGTTTGAAGACATTTGATTTATTTAAGGTTTTGACCAACGGCGGGCCAGGGCATGATACCGAGGTTATGATGACATATATATTCCGTTATTTCTTCGTGGATAATATGAGCACCACCGCACAACCGCAACTCGGTTACGCGAGCAGTATGGGCTTGGTAGCTACAATAATAATAGGGGCAGTTACAGCGGTTTATTTGTGGATGTCAAGAAAATTAGAAGAGAACTATTGATGGGGGGATAGTTATCATGACGAAAAAAATGAGGATCAGCACCGCGGGTTTATTACTGCTCTATGCATTTTTGATTATAGTACTTATAATTGCTTTATTTCCAATAGTGTACGCTATCTTCGGTTCTTTTAAGCCAAATGCGGAATTTGTTGCTGGCGGCAGCAGGTTGCTTCCTAAAGAGTGGCGTTTTGAAAATTTTAAAGAAGCTTGGGAATTGGCTAATTTTGCCCGGTATACGTGGAACAGTATATTTGTTACTGCTATATCCGTTGTGGGCATCCTCTTCCTGAACTCTATGGCGGGATATGTGTTTGATAGAGCGGATTTTCCAGGCAAAAAATTATTGCTTGGAAGTTTTTTGGCAACGATGTTTATATCTACGGGCAGTATTACGTTATACCCGATTTTGCAAGTAACAAAACTTATCGGTGCTAATAAAAGTTTATGGGGCCTGATAATCGTTTATGTTTTTGGAGTCAACGTGACAAACGTATATCTGTTCATGGGATATGTTAGGAGCTTGCCGAAAGAACTGGATGAAGCTGCTACTATAGACGGCTGCGGCTTTTTCGGTATATATTGGAGGATAATAATTCCCCTGTCAAAGCCTATTTTGGCCACAATAGCGCTCCTTACATTCAAAGCCACGTGGAACGATTACATGATGCCTTTGGTATTTACGATGTCTAACGAGAAGATAAGGACATTGACAGTTGGCGTGGTAGCGTTGCAAAATACCAAGGATGGTGCTGCGGCATGGAATATAATGCTGGCGGGTACTACAATATCGCTTATTCCGATTATATTAGTATATATATTTACAAATCAATATTTTATATCAGGCATAACAGCAGGTGCTATAAAAGCATGATTGTACTATAGCATTTATCATGTTATAATGGCTACAATAAAATAAAAACATAGGGGGTATAAAAGGTGGATTATAGTCAAGCATTAGAACACGTGAACACATATTCTAAGCCGTCCGATCTGAAGATCACCGATATGAGGTTTGTAGACGTGGCAGGAGCGCCTATGCACTGCACCCTCATGAAAATTTACACCAATCAAGGGCTGGTAGGATATGGAGAGGTACGCGACGGGGCCAGCAAGACATATGCTCTTATGCTGAAGAGCAGGCTATTGGATGAAAACCCATGTGAGGTGGACAAACTATTCCGACGTATAAAGCAATTCGGGGGGGTGTCACGCCAGGCCGGCGGCGTATGTGGCATTGAGGTAGCGCTTTGGGATTTGGCCGGCAAAGCATACGGCGTACCTGTTTATCAAATGTTGGGCGGTAAATTCCGCGACAAGATACGGATATACTGCGATACTGACATAAGCGGTCGTGATACGGGTACTGCTATGGGCCATGCATTGAAGAAGCGTATGGAGAGAGGATTTACATTTCTTAAGATGGATTTAGGACTCAATCAGATCATACATGAACCCGGTACAATATCAGCTCCCTTAGGCTTTTTAGAAGAAATGAAGGCTAGAGCCGATGCCATGTCAAAAGCTTCATGCAAGGAAGAATTTAGATATTGCAGAAACCGCTGGTATGATATACTGAATGTAGCGCATCCTTTTACCGGCATACATATAACCGAGAAGGGTTTCGATATGCTGGAACAATACGTTAGCGAGGTGCGTTCGATCATAGGATATGAAGTGCCTCTGGCCATCGATCATGTGGGGCATATATGCGTGGAAGACTGCATAAAATTAGCTCGCAGACTGGAGAAATATAATCTTGCATGGTTGGAAGATCTTATACCGTGGCAGTTGACCGAACAATATGTGAGGCTTTCCAGAGCCACTGCTGTGCCTATATGCACCGGCGAGGATATATACCTCAAAGAAGGTTTTAAACCGCTTTTAGAAACCAATGCCCTATCGGTTATACATCCCGATATATTATCATCGGGCGGTATTTTAGAAAACAAGAAGATAGGTGATATGGCTCAGGAACACGGCATAGCCATGGCTGTACATATGGCTGAAAGCCCCATAGCGTGTATGGCGGCCGTTCACAGCGTCGCCGCCACCGAGAACTTCCTGGCACTGGAATACCACTCGGCTGATGTTCCGTGGTGGGATGATATGGTCAACGGTTTACCCAAGCCGATAGTGGACAAAGGATATATAAAGGTACTTGATGCTCCGGGGCTGGGTATAGAATCCCTTAACGACGAGGTACTGGCCGAACATGTCCATCCGGATTTTCCCGGCTTATGGGAATCTACGGAGCAATGGGACGACGAATGGTCTTATGATAGACTGTGGAGTTAGGAGGAGATATCATGAAATTCGATTATTATGATGATATAGTGCAGATAACACCGCTGTGGAAAGGCGAGAGGTTTGCTGATGGCAGGCCCAAAGTGCCCGATGACATACTGCGCCGGATGCGAAAGATAACGCTGGAGGAAGCATGGGGTCCGTTGTGGGGTAAAGGATATCGCTATCAATTTGAAGGCGATTTTAAGGTGATAAATGAGGATAAGGTTCTGGTAGGAAGAGCGGTAACGGCTGTTATGGTGCCCTACCGTCCTGACTTACATGAAACTTTATTGAATTACGGTTACGAACAAGAAGGCCGTCGGGGTTTCTTCAATCAATGGGTAATCGATTCATTGGTGGAAGATGATGTAGTAGTAGTAGATCTATTCGATAAGATATATCAGGGGACATTTGTAGGCGGTAACCTCTCCACAGCGATAGCAGCCAGGACGAAACGCGGAGGTTCGGTTATATGGGGCGGGGTGCGCGATGTGGAACAGATAATGGGCATCGATTCCATAAAAACGTATTATCGAGGCAATGATCCTACAGGTATAGGTGACGTAACGCTGGTCGGATTCAACGGCCCATGCCGTATAGGCAAGGCTATATGCTTGCCGGGGGATGTGGTGCTGGGTACGCATTCGGGCGTGCTGTTTATACCGCCGCATTTAGCTGAAGAATGTGTAGTAGGAGCTGAAAAATCCCATATAAGAGATGTATGGGGATTTATAAGGTTAGCGGAGAAACGCTATACTACGGCTCAGATCGATGCTCCATGGACAGTGTCCATGTGGGAGGACTTTATAGATTGGTTTGCCAAAGACCCTCAGGCTGAAGAGTATAGGCATCTTACGTGGGATGAGGAACTGCGGGAGGCTAAAGAAAGACAGGACAAAGAGTCCAGAGGCGAGATAAGATTATAAGATTATACGGAAAGAGGCAATTCATATGGTGGGTGAAGAATTACGGCATTTTTATAATGCCATGGAAGCTGAAGCTCGAAGCATATTGGCTTTCTGGGAGAAGTATGCTCCGGATCCGCAGGGGGGCTTTTATGGTGTAGTGGACGCGGAGCTTAAACCTCATACCGACGCTAGAAGGCATATAGTATTAAATGCACGCCTTATATGGACATTTGCGGCGGCGTGCCGTACATTAGGTGATCAAAACTATAAAGAGATGGCGCAACGCGCCTACGATTATGTGCTTTCAAACTTTATAGACGACGAATTCGGAGGCGCCTTTTGGGAGCTTAATTCTGACGGAACGGTATACGATACCACTAAACGCACATATGGCCAAGCCTTTGTCATATACGGGCTTTCGGAATATTATGCAGCTTTCGGTGATGAAAGGGCTTTGGGACAAGCTGTAGCCGTATACCGTTCTCTGGAAGAGCATGTTTACGATAAGCAGAACAAGGGTTATTATGAAGCGCTGACACGGGATTGGAAATTTGAGCAGAGAATGCAGGTCAGCAATATAAATCCGTATAGCTCAGCTACCAAGACCATGAACACGCATTTGCATCTTTTGGAGGCATATACTGCCCTTTACAAGGCATGGTCTGACGCAGGATTAAGGGATAAGCTCTACCAGCAAATAGAGATTATGATAGAAAAAATCATAGATCATAATACATGGCATTTTAAGCTTTTCTTCGATGATCAATGGAATTCTTTAAGCCCTGTAGTTTCCTACGGTCACGATATAGAAGGAAGCTGGTTGTTGTGGGAAGCAGCAGAAGCCCTTGGCGACGATAGATTAAAAGAACGGGTTAAAGTCGTGTCCCTTAATATGGCACAAGCGGTATTGAAAGAAGGATGGCATAAAAATGGAGGCATAATAAATGAATCGATGCCGGAAGGCGTTGTAGATCTGCATCGCGTATGGTGGGTACAGGCCGAAGCTGTGGTCGGTTTTTTGAACGCGTGGCAGTTGACTGGAGAAGATAAATATCTCGACGCAGCAAAAGCAGTATGGGAGTTCGTGGATAAAGAGCTTATAGATCATGTGAACGGCGGATGGTTTTCCTTTGCGATTTCAGATCAAAAGCATGCCAATCGTATAGACGGATGGACATGTCCTTATCATAATACAAGAATGTGCCTTGAATTGATGCAACGGCTGGAGGGCGTGCAAGATCATGGAAGTAAATAGGACGGCGCTCATTACCGATGCTTCTCATCCGGCTGCCGCTGCTATCGCTGCCAGATTGAAGGATGAGGGTATCACCGTTATAAATAACTATCCGCATCGAAGCAATAAAGGTGTTATAGAAAAGACCGATAACAATTATTCGTTTGATACTTGGTTATTGGCGGATATGAAAATGCTGTTGGATATGATAATATCCAGGACAGGCGGCGTGGATCACCTTATACATACGGATAATGCAATATTACGCTCGAAACTTGAGGATATGTCGGAGCAAGACTTTAAAAGAGCGATGGATTATAATGCAAAAAGTGCCTTTATCACCACCAAAGTATTCGGTGAACATATGGCGCAGAAAGGGGACGGCACTATCGTATACCTGTCAACCTTGCACGATGAAAAACCCACAGGCTGTGCCTTTGCTTACAGTACAGCCAAGGGTTCGGTAAAGATGCTGTGTAAAGAGATAGCACTGTTTTATGGACGAAAGGGCATTCGGGCCAATGTGATTGAGGCCGATTATATGGAAGAGCAGAGGGAGTTGCTGGATAGCCTTCTTTCGCCATTTAATTACGATGCCGAAACCAAGATTCCTTTAAAAAGGCTGGTAAAGGCGGAAGACATTGCAGGCGTAGTGAGCTTTTTAATTTCAAAAGATGCAGTGTTTATAAACGGGGCTGATATCCGACTGGATGGCGGCCACATGCTGTATTATGGCGACAGATAGAGGTGAACGATATGGCGAAATTACTGGAAGGACGTACGGCTGTTGTCACAGGCGGGGGCAAAGGTATAGGAGCGGGTATCAGCAAGGCTTTGGCAGCTGAAGGTGCTAATGTGCTCTTCAACTATAACTCTAATCCTGATATGGCCGAAAGGACGGCCGCCGACATAAGGGAGGCGGGAGGGACGGCTTTCACGATGTATGTTGATGTGGCTTATAGAGATCAGGTTGATGCTATGATAGCTAAAACCTTTGAACTTTACGGTGGTATAGATATATTGGTAAACAATGCGGCGTGGCAGCCTAACATGGATATAGACGAGTATACCGAGGAGGATTACGATAAGATTATGGATATAAATCTCGGAGGATATTTTCGCTGTATGCAAGCTGCCTTGCCTTATCTTAAGAACAGTCAATGCCCGAGAATAATAAATATATCATCGGTGCATGGTATACGCCCGGGCGATTTTGATGTATGTTATTCCATGACAAAAGGTGGAATAAAAATGCTAACCCGGGAAGCTGCGCTGGAGTTTGCCCAATATGGCATAACGGTCAATGAGATATTGCCCGGCGGTACAAAGATTGAATTCAAGTCCGGCCAAACGCATCCTTTTAAACGCAAACGCATAGATAGACCACGAAAGTATAATTTGTCATTTATAAAGCCTGGAATGCCCGAGGATGTAGCAAATATTGTAATATTTTTAGCATCAGAAAAAAGCCATCATATATCCGGAGCCAGCATTATTGTGGATGGTGGGGCTATCCTGCTATAATTGTAAAATTTAGCAAGGTGCATTATATGAGAACATGTTATTGATATTGATATGAGGCGATAAATGTGTATAGAGTTTTGTTCGTAGATGATGAACCATGGGCGCTTGTGGGGATGAGAAAAATATTCAATTGGGATGATATGGGATATAAGATAATCGGTGAAACTACTGATTCTGAAGAAGCATATGAAATAATATACAAAGAAAACCCGGATGTAGTTTTTACTGATATAAGAATGCCAGGGTTGTCAGGAATAGAACTTATAAAAAAGGTAAGAGCAAAAGCTATGGATACAGTTTTTATCATTGTGAGTGGCTTTGCTGAATTTTCTTATGCACAGGAAGCCTTGCGGGAAGGAGCATTTGATTATGTCTTAAAACCTCTTCAAAGCCAGGAAATATACCGTGTTTTAGAAAAATTGACAGTGTATCTTAGGAAAAAAGCGAGAGATAAAGAGACGTATTTGGCAAAATTGTCCGACGAAGCTGATTCAGTTTTACAAGCAATAGAGAATAAAGGGTTTAAAGAGCTTTTAGAATATGTGAATAAGAATTTTGATAAACCATTATACCTAAAAGAGCTTGCTGATAAATTCTATATTAACTTTACCTATTGCTCAGAATTATTTAAGAAAACAACAGGAAAAACATTTTCGGAATATATAAATTATTTGAGGATCAATAAAGCCATGCATTTGTTGCAGACTACCTCGATGACGGTTGAGGAAGTATGTATGGAAAGTGGTTATAAGGATTATTGCTATTTCAATAAGGTTTTTAAGAAATATACTGGTGATACACCTGCAAAGTACAAAAAGAATAAAAAATGTATATCTGTTGAGAATTCTTTATATTTAGATGGTTTTTAGGATTTATAAAAGCACTTTATTAATTACAGAGGGGTGTGTTTATGGAGAGATACAAAAATTTTACGGCTGCTATTTATTGTCCTGTTGGAGATCTGGTGCGCATCAATGATTTAGATGAGTTTGTCCAGCGCTTTGCATGGATTGAGAAGCACGTAAAAGTAGGAAAAGTTTATCTAGAGACTTATCGTCATGGTTTAATGATCGATAGGCAGCAAATGGAGCGTATACGTGATTTTTTCCGCAGCAAGGGCATAGAAATCGCTGGCGGCATCACTACGGATGGCATGCCAAATGGTGAGGGTGGCTTTGATCCGCTATGTTATACCAATTCTGATACTATTAAGCTACTAACAGAAGTATCGGAATTTACAGCATCATTGTTCGATGAGATTATATTGGATGATTTCTTTTTTACGAATTGCAGATGCCCTTCTTGTATACGAGCAAAAGAAGATAAGACGTGGGATCGGTTTAGGTTGGATCTTATGAGAGATATAGCTCAAAATGTCATCGTTAAGCCAGCTAAGCGCGTCAATCCTAAAGCGAAAATGGTTATAAAATATCCAAATTGGTATGAGCACTATCAGGACAGTGGATATGATTTGGAAGATGAACCACAGATTTTTGATGGCGTTTATACGGGTACTGAGACGCGAAACCCTACTTATACTCAACAGCATCTCCCTAAATATTTAAGCTATTTTAATATGCGTTATTTAGAGAATGTAGCTCCGGAGCGTAATGGGGGCGGGTGGTATGATCCTTACGAATGCTCCTATAATTTAACATCATATGCTCAGCAGGCTTATTTAACTTTATTCGCGAAGGCCAAGGAAGTTATGATGTTCTCCCTAGGGTCATTGCTAAATCCGGAGTACTCCTTGTGTATTCCAATCAATGGTCAGTTATTTGAGGATGTCGATAAATACTTAGGAAAGTTGGGAAACCCCATAGGCGTCGCTTGTTATCTTCCTTTTCACAGTCATGGTGAGGATTATCTTCACAATTATATTGGGATGTTGGGGATACCTTTAGAGCCTAGGCCAACTTATCCTGAAGACGCTGTAACGATATTTTTAACCGAAAGCGCAGCAATGGATGAAAATATTATTTTTAAGGTTCAAAAAAGCCTTATGGATGGAGCAGATGTAATTGTAACATCAGGTTTTCTTAAGGCGTCTGCACCATTGGGATTCCAAAAGATGCTAGCAAATGTAAGGGTGACCGATCGCAAAGCTTTTGTGAATCGCTATGCATATTCCAACGATGGAGGGATTTGCTTTGAGGGATGTGAAGAATCTACAAAGGCTATGTTACTCCCTCAACTTGAATTTCAGACCAACGATACTTGGGAATTAATTGCGGGGTTTGGGGAAGACAATAACTTCCCAATTTTAATTAAAATCTTATATGGAAAGGGGTGTTTATATATCATTACCATACCTGAAGACTACGGTGATATATATAATTATCCCAGGAAAATTCTTTTTCCTATACGTCAGGTCTTTAGCAGAAACATCCCTGTACTTTTAGATGCACCTTCGAAGGTCGGATTTTTCGCATATGATAACCACTCTTTTATATTACATTCGTTCCAGCCATGGTATGATGAGGTACGATTGGAGTTAAAAGACGAATATACTGCTATTGAGGATTTAGTTAATCAGCATATTATTCAAGCTCAGCCGGAAGGAGAAAAAATGGTAGTTAAACTTCGCCTTTCACCTGGAGTAAATAGAGTATTTAAGATGATAAAGGGCTGAATATTAATAGCCTGATTTATTGTTTTTAGTTAAACTATTGCCTGAAATCTGGTTTTATATACCTTGCAGATTTTAGGCAATAGTCTTTATATAGCATAGCGCAACCTGAAATTTTAAAGTGCTTGATTTTTCTATTTGTAAGCTATATAGCAATATAAGTTATAATAATTATCAGATCTAATTATTAAGGACGTTTGAGAAGTAAAAACCGTGGCTAGCATAAAGGGGAATTAAAGGAGGAAGTCTATGTTGCATTTCAATAAATTAAAACTAAAACAACAGCTTGTAATATTAATTTTCCTTATCATTGTTATTATGCTTGCTATGCAAATGTTTTATTATTATGCGTTTGACTTACTCACCAAGAAACGAGCGGTGAATTATGTTAATACATTAATGAATCAGGTAGAGGATCAGCTTAAAGTTCTTACTGAAAATATAGAGAAAGAAGCCAATGCTGTTTCCTACAATTTATATATACAGGATTATATTATATTTGACAATCCAATACAGCGATTAGAGATATATCCTATGGCTTGTAATACCGTAGACTATGTAAAGAGTTTGAATGATAACATAAATGATATATATATAATATGTAAACAAGACAAGATTTTCACGACATCCCGTGATCTTAAAATTAACGTTATAGAGGCGCTGGATAAAATATATGATTTTAAAGGACAAAACTTTATAAAACCTACATATACGTCAGTAGTTAAAGAAAACGATGATCTAATTTCTAATATTGCCTATGTAATGCCTGTTTTTTCCATAAAGTCGTCTGCTGAATATCTTAAAAAAATCGGAGTAACAATATTCTTTATAGAAACTACATTTTTTCATGATATTGTTTCTAACTTGTCGGTTACAAAAAATTCAATATTCATGATATTGGATAGTGAAAATAATATAATTGCTGGGAACAATGAATTAAAGTCAGGGGAACACTATGAAATTTCACAAGCGGAAGATAAATATGGAAAGGATAAAGTCATAATCCAAACAAAAACAATGAATAACACTGGCTGGCAAATCGTTAGTATCATACCTACAGACGAATTAACGGCAGATATGTTACCGCTAAGAAGTTTTGGTATATTAATAATCCTTATAATAACGCTTGTTTTACTATTTTTTACTTTACTATTCGGTTACAGTATAACTAGTCCCATTTCAAAGCTTGCTGAGTCTATGAGTCATATCGGAGAAAAAAATATAGAATGGAGACTACATGTTGAAGTAAACAATGAGATCGGCTTAATAGCTAATGATATTAATAAAATGCTGGATAAAATCGAAGATATGACACGAAGGATAATTTCGGATCAATCGATGCTTTATGAGGCGGAATTGGCTAAGAAACAGGCCCAGATATCAGCATTACAAAACCAGATAACGCCACATTTTCTGTATAATACTCTTAATTGTATAAGTGGAATAGCTATGGCTAATGAAATTATGGAAATTGCTAACATTTGTGCTGCTGTATCCAGAATATTTCGATACAGTGCCAAAGAAGCTGACATAGTCTATGTGAAAGAGGAGATAGAGTGCATAAAAGATTATTTAAACATTATGATAATAAGATATCCATATAAATTTAATATTATCTATGATATTGAGGAAAGCATACTAGACCTTAAAACTTTTAAAATGATGCTTCAGCCATTAGTCGAAAATGCTATTTATCACGGATTGGAACCAAAAAAAGGTAAGGGCAATTTGTTAATAAGCGGTCGGATAATCAGCAATGATCTATTGAGATTTGAAATCAATGATGATGGTATAGGGATAAACAAGGACTCACTTGAGCAATTAAAGAAATATTTAGATTGTCCCGTAGATACTTGGTATGCATATCCAGATGATAAAAGGAGTATAGGTTTATTAAATATAAATAAAAGGATAAAACTTCTGTGGGGAGAAAATTATGGTATAGAGCTTGAAAGTGGTGAAAATATTGGGACCAAGGTAATTGTGGATGTTCCCGTGATCAGTGATAGATAACCGAAATAAATACAAAAATAACCGAAACTGATTCATTTACGTTTCGTAGAATATAAAATACAATAGTAATAGTAATTTATAGAATGTTAAAAGATAAATAATTTTTTTAACAAGAAGAGTTATCTGAAGATCAGGTTTTGAGGGGTGTAAGCTGGAAGGATGGGAAAGGAGGTAACGTCAGATTATGTTAATGTTTGGATACATTATTACCCAATTTTGTATAGTTTTGCTCAGTACACTATATTTAAAAGACATTAGTTATATTTGTATTTATCGTTTAATGTTTAAAAATATTTCCAGAGCACCACCGAACTAAGTCATCAAATGTAAAGTTGTATTGATCCAAACTGGAGAGTGAATTAAAAAAACTGAAAAAATACTATTATACGAGGAGGAGAATATTATGTATAGAAAAGGTATTAGCGTATTTCTGGCCTTTGTGATTTTGGCTATAGTGATACTTGGTGGCTGTGGTGCTGATACTGACAAGGCGGATAATACCGATGCTGAAAAATCAGAGGCGGCTGAGGAAAATGGTGAAACAGGTGAAGTAAAAGAATTTACTGCTTTCTTTAATTATAGCTTGAATTCATTGACTATGCCATTTGATACACCGATAGGTAAAAAGATCACAGAATTAACGGGTATTAAGCTAAAAGTAGAGTATTTAGTAGGTACAGATGCTAGACAAAAAGCGGGTGTTATGATAGCCTCAGGCGATTATCCCGATCTGGTTAATCCTGGAGAAGCAGCGGGGGATTTCGTCGCGGCAGGAGCATTTATACCGTTAGACGATTATATTGAAAAATATGGTACAAATATTAAGAAAATCTATCGTCCCTCTGAATTAGCACTATTAAAAAGCCAGTATGGTAAAACCTATTATATAAGCGGTACTAGAGCGGGACAAGATAAATTGTATCCTGCGGCAGGATTTTATGTTGCTCTTGATGTGCTTAAAGACGCTGGATGGCCGGTTATCAAAACCTTACCTCAGTATACGGATATTATAAAAAGTTATGTAAAAGAAAACCCGACATATAATGGGCAACCTACCATTGGTTTTGTGTTACCTACAGAGGCTTGGAGAGCTTCAGCTCTTCAATATGGTGGCGCTAGATTTTTGGCAGGTTATCCTAACGATGGGCCTGTATATGTCGATCAAGAAACACTAGAAGCCAAAACTATAATGACGGCTGACTTTAGCAAGGATTGGGCAAAATGGTTGAATGGCCTTTGGAGAGATGGCTTAATGGACCCTGAAACATTTATGCAAAACAATGATCAATATTTAGCTAAATTGAGTTCTGGCCGCGTAATTGGTTTTTACGATCAGAGAGGTATGTTCCAGGAAGCTATAAATGCTCTTGAAAAAGAAGGATTATTCAATAGGGCGCCTATAGGTTTTCCTGTGGTCTTTGAAGGGGTCGAAAAAGAATATTATGCAGGCCCTGCGGCGTTTGCGACACAAACCGGGATAGCCATTACTACTAAATGTAAAGACCCAGAAGCAGCATTTAAGTTTCTTGATAGAATGGCAGCAGAGGATATAAATAAATTAAACTTTTGGGGAATTGAGGGAGAAGATTATACTATTCAAAATGGTAAAATGACAAAGACTGAAGAACAATGGAAGAATTATCTTGATCCTGATTATCAAAAGAAACAAGGGATCTCACAGTTCATGGAATTCCCACGAATGGAGGATACGACTGATCCGAAATACGGCGTGTATTCGGATGGTAATCCTGTATCTCCTACTAAGACGGATGACTATTTTAACGTTAAATATAAGGACTATGAAAAAGAGGTATTGAAGGCATATAATATTAAAACACTCTCCGATTTCTTCGCTCCTCAATATCCTGCTAGATATGAACCTGGTTGGGCTATTAGAACGAAAATGCCGGCTGACCATCCGGGTAAGATAGCTGTTGAAAAAGCTCTGGAGTTAGCGCTTCAGTATCTGCCTAAAGCTATAATGGCCACTAATGATAATGAATTTGAGAATATATGGAAGCAGTACCAGAATGAATTGGGCAAGTTGGATCTAAAAGCGTTCGAAGATGAGGTAACAAAACAAATAAAAGAAAGTGTTAAGTATTATCAAGCTGAATAATAGCGTAGAGAGAATTTGTTATTCGTTGGTAGAAAGTTTTTGTGAGGTGCATGTTTTATTATGCACCTCACAAAATAGCTTAAGCTATTTTCATCTATGATTGTGGTTGTAAAATTATGAAACGTCACTAGGCAATTGGGAAGGAGATGCTGATTAATAAATGGCAATAGTGAATGCGAAGAGAAATTTGGGAAAAGATATTAAACCGTTTTGGAAACAAGTTAGTGAACAAAGGCAATTAATAGTACTATCTCTACCATTTGCGATAATTGTACTTATTTTTAATTATCTACCTTTATGGGGATGGATTTTGGCATTTAAGAATTATACTCCCGCAGGCGGAGTTTGGGGTTCGGAATGGGTTGGGCTTGCGAACTTCAAGGAATTATTTAGTGATAGAGACTTTTATGAAGCATTAAGAAATACACTTGCTATAAGTAGTTTGAAATTGATATTTGGCTTTGTGTCCACTATTTGTTTAGCAATTTTATTAAATGAAGTAAGAAATGTATTATTTAAACGGACGGTTCAAACGATATCATATTTACCGTATTTTGTATCATGGGTTGTAGCTGCAAACATCGTTTATATGGCTCTTTCTCCAACTGATGGAATTGTAAACGAGATCTTGCTTAAACTTAATATAGTAGATAAGCCCATACCTTTTTTGGGTGAAGAAGGGTATTTTTGGTGGGTTGTAGCATTGTCTCATGTATGGAAGGAAGTTGGATGGGGAGCGATAATTTATCTGGCTGCTATGACTTCCATAGATCCGGATTTGTATGAAGCCGCAGCTATTGATGGAGCCGGAAGATTTAGGAGGATTATACATATTACTATTCCAGGCATAGCACCTACAATAAAAATTCTATTGATATTGAATATAGGTTGGATATTAAATGCCGGATTTGATCAAGTATATTTACTTATGAATCCGGCTGTAAGCAACAGTGCCACAACGCTTGAAATTTACGTATATAATTATGCAATGAAATACTTCCGTTATTCTTATGGCACAGCTATAGGGATATTCAATTCGGTGGTTTCATTTATATTAATAATGTTGGCAAACTATATTTCGAAAAAAGTATCCGAAGAAGGAATATTCTAGGAGGGGTATTTATGGGCAAAAAACAAACTAGGCTGTTACAAAGACGCAGTATTGGAGATGCTATATTCGATATAATTAATTATACTCTTCTTATTCTATTATGTGTGGTTACCATATATCCTTTTTTGAACGTAATAGCTATAGCATTTAATGATGCTACTGATGCAGTACGTGGCGGAATATATATATGGCCGAGGGAGTTTTCATTGAGGAACTTTGAAGTAATTTTTACAGAGAACAAAAATATAACTCAAGCTCTAAAAATATCTGCTTTAAGGGCAGTGATAGGTTCATCTACAAGCGTACTTTCGTGCTTAATGGTTGCTTATACACTCAGCCGCAAGGATTTTATATTTCGTCCTCTATTAACTAAATTTTTGGTTTTCACTATGTATTTTAATGGTGGATTGATACCAACGTATCTATTGATAAAATCGTTAGGGTTGGTAAATAATTTTTGGGTTTATATACTTCCAAGGCTTATAAGCGCTTATAATATAATGATAATGAGAAGTTATATTGAAGGGATTCCATATAGTTTGGTTGAAGCGGCTAAAATTGACGGAGCAAGTGAGTACAGAATTCTTTTTACAATAATAATGCCATTAAGTATTCCGGTATTGGCCACTATAACTTTGTTTACGGCAGTAGGACAATGGAATTCATGGTTTGATACTATGTTATATGCTTCAAGTAAACCCGAATTAAGCACTTTGCAATTCGAATTACAAAAGCTGTTACAAGCTGCACGCACTATGTCGTCTAATGCTATGGATATAGCTCTGGCCACGACTACCAGTACAGAATCAGCCAGGCAAACGGTGACGCCAAATTCGATAAGGGCAGCTATGACAGTAATAGCCGTGGTACCTATACTGTTCGTATATCCTTTTTTGCAGAGATATTTTGTACAAGGATTAACATTGGGGGGTGTAAAGGGATAAAGCTGATGCTTTAATTTCGGATGTGTGAAGGCAATGCAAAGCGAAATTATACGGTGCGAGTGGTATAATTTCTACGAATGGCAGACCCAAGATGCCAGATGACTACTGCGCCTAATGCGAAAGATAACGCTATATAAGCAGTATAGATGTGGATACGTCTAAACTGTATCAACAAAATTATATCTTATTCCATTGGCGATATGGAGATCGCCAATGGAATGGTAACGCAATTTATATATCCCATCTGTGTATTGCTTTGAAACCCAATATTCGTTCGGCTTTTGATGAATCCTCCAGACTTTCATGGTCGGTGAACATTTTTTTGAGCCGAGCGGTCGGAAAGTATTTCTCTATCAAAGCTGCGGACGGTATGGAGCATCTGGTATTCGGCGCTGCTATGCAGAATATTTCATGACCGTTCAGGTTGGTTTCTATGGCTAGTCTGAAGGCCCTGGCAGCATCACGGGCGTCTATATATGACCATAGATTCCATGGCCCGGCCTCGGGATTATCATGCCATTGTGAAAAATAAGAATCGAAGGAATATTCTTCAGGATTAATTACATGAGTAATGCGAAGGCTTGCTATAGAAATGCCAGGGAAACGTTGAACCATAGCATCAGCCGTGCGCTCCGATAAAACCTTGGATAGACCGTAGCAATCATCCGGCCGCGTAGGATGTTGCTCATCTACCGGTAAATAGACAGGCTTGGGCCTGTTTAGGCTATAGGTGAAGCCAAAAGCGCAGTCGCTGGAAGCCGCAGCTATGTGCTTTATGCCCTGGTTACCCGCAGCCAGCATGATATTATAGTTGCCGATGACATTTGTGTGTATGACCAGCGTGTCGGCATTCTTTCTAGGGCTTGGTATTGCAGCCAGATGGATGACAGCTTGGCAACCACCCAAAGCATCATATACTTGTTCGTAATTTGTAATGTCAACCGATACTTGATCTACCGGACATTCGTTCCAATGGCTGTGCGTTATGGCACGCACCTCGTAGTTATTATCCAAAAGATCATTTATAACAGCCTGCCCTACTTTTCCGTGGGCACCAGTAACCGCTATTTTCATAAGTTAACCCACCTTTCAAATATCGAGTTATTTTGAATTATTTTGTTTGCGCGGCGAAAGCGAGGAAATTGAGCATTTCATCTCCGGTATTGCGTATCTCATGAATTTGATTTACACCTATGTATATGATATCTCCGTCGCGTATCGATTGAACCTCATCGTCTATGCGTATTTCACCCTTTCCGCTTATTATATAATATACTTCTTCATGATCGCCATGAGAGTGAGGGTGATAAGATAATGAGGGTTGTAGTGATGCGAGAGATACATACATCATAGCTTCCATGCATGCTGAAGGGTCGTCGCTACTTTTTAGTGATTGACCGGATAACAACCTCCAATCTATGCCGGCTTCATGGGCTATTGTAGGCCGTACGTTGCGCCAGTTTACCTTTACCATTACCGATACCTCCTTGCCTTTTTAATCTTTTGTATGACCTAATCACACAATCATACTATCATAAATAAGAGTAGAAAGGAAGAAAAATATTTGTTGTTATTCGCCCTTTTATGTTACATCTTTTGAACTGCTCTGAGCTATTTTATCATACGGTTTAGCAACAGACACGGTATAGGAATAGTTTATCTTATCCCTGTATTGTGCCGGGGTAATGCCGTATTTATTTTTGAACAATTTTATATAATATTGACTGCTGCCAAAGCCGACTTTTTCGGAAATATCTTTTACTGACATATCACTTTCCTTTAGGTATTTTATGGACACTTCTAATCTAACTGCATTGAGATAATCATTGAAACTTTTACCAACTTCTTGAGAAAAAATCTTACTAAAGCATTGTCTGGATAACGAAAAATGATCTGCGGTAGTTTCTAAATTAATGTTTTTATCATAGTTAGCATGTATATAATTGACGATATCAATAGCTAAAACCGAGTGATGATCTGTTTTATGATTGCTAATATAGTATATTATTTCATTTAATTGGTTTATAGTCCAATTTATAACATCTTTAACAGTCTTTATATTCATAATTTCTTTATATAGATTTTTATCTATAGATATAACAGGAATACCGTTTGTTTCTATGAACCTTAAGATGTCGTTTAGCAACTGTATAATTGCTTCTTGAAAACACTCGTACAGAATATTTTGGGTTAGAATTTCATTTACCATCTTATTGAAAGTGGCAATGGAATTATCATAATCGCAGTTTAGAATATCCAATAATAGCTGCTTTTTATACTTAGAGATAATGTGGTCTGGTTTCAATACAGTATATTGGCAATGATCAGCGTATGCTATATTGCTTGTATCATTTATCCCTACATAATGTATAGAATTTATAGCTGTGGAATAAGAATATTTTAAAGCGGTAATATCATTTACAGTAATACCGACGCCAATATATATATTAGCTGCAATTTGATTTTTTAATGCCAAGTCTATTCTTTCCGGTATAAATTGCTTATTATCGGTTTCTTCATCCCATGATACTAAAATAACCATATCATCGTCTGCGGAGATATATAAGACTTCTATATTTTCATATTTAAGCTCATTTTTTATAACAGTATTTATGGCTTCCTTAAGATAGTGTAATTGTAATATATTATCTGTGTCTAAAACGTTGATTGTGTTTTCAACTAGCAGAACATATACAGTGAAGCTAGTTGCGTCTTTAATATTAGTGATTTCTAAAAAATCAGCCCTTTTATTTATCGATTCGATATCGATGCTTTTTCCATCCAAGATGTTTTTAAAAAACAATTCTTTTAACAAAGGTAAATTGGCAGATAGCTTTTGAGAGAATTGAAGATTTTGTTCTGTTATAGAAGTATACTCTTTTTCTATAAGGCTAAATTCGTTTCTATTTTTAATAATATTAGCGGTATTACTTTTCTTTATTATAATATTAGATAATAAATGTCCTAAGGGACCATAGAGTTTTTGAGAGATAATGTAAGATACTATTAGCGAGCATGCCATAGTAAACGCAAATATGGCTATAATCAGGAGCTTTAAAGAGTCAATATTGGTATATATATAGTTATTAGGTAAAAGCATTACGGTTCTTAAGCCATACTTATTAGGTTCAGAATAAAATACTGTTAAATCGGATTCGTCGTTATTAATAAAAAATCCTGATTGCCAAATATTCGGGATAGATTTAAGAATGCTTGAACGCACATCGTAATCATACTTATCTTTTAATTTTATAGAAGAAAATACCTCATTACCCTTTTCGTCTGTAATTAGGAATATATCAGTCATATTTTTATCAGTATTATTAATATGCAAAAATACATCTTCTTTGATATTCAAGACAAGAAACGCTTTATTAATACTAAATGGCATAGGCCTGATAACCGTTAATACATTGCCCAGATATCTGTTTGTCATACTATAGTTTTCGGGGTAATTTATTTTACGGTTAATTATGTAATAATCAAATTTAGGAGTATTATCTGTGTCTAAAGTTTTGATAATATCCGTATCATAAAAAGCATTTTTTTCGTAATAACCGTAATTAGAAATAACCAGATTGATCTTTGGATAATAAAGGTATATCGAATCGACAGTTTCATATAATACTCTCTGTTCTTCCATCAAACTATTATATATGCTTAAAAAAATATTTGTTTCGCTGGGGTTGAAATACAACTTGCTCATTGAAAGGTCGAACGTATTTATATTCTCATTTAGAAGCAGCCTATTCGTTTCGTTTATAAGTTTGGATAAGCTATCTTCTATATTCTTATTATACTGTTCTACCATAAATATGTTCTGGCTCTTGGCTTGATTTTCTAGTGCGCTATTATAATTGCTATAGCTTAGAATAAAGATTACCAAGGCAGGAGCTATGGCAAGGAATATAGATGCTATGAGTAATTGGTTGAAAAATATACCTTTGACTTTACGAAAGTCTTTATTAAAAATAGTAAAATGCATATAGAAAATACACCCCCTACACTGACTCACCATAGGTCTTTATTTATTACATATATGAATTATATATTAGCAGTAGCATAGAGTCAATAGCCTCTTCTACGTTTATTATACTATTTTTTCTATAATAGTAACTATATTACATATATCGCGGGCTTGATAACAATTACTCTCGACTATGCATAATATTGTATGAACAGTTGCCCAGAACAATTTTTAACTGGCATGTTGCATACAATAGCCGTTTATATGTGTAAAATAACATTTTTTTAATCTGCTTTACATTTTTATCATTGACGTTATACAGAGTATACATTAACATCGTTTATAACAGGATGTCATATTAATGATAAAGCCATTGGGAAAGTGATAAACAATGGTGGAGATGAAGCTATTACAGTATAGATGATGCTCTAAACAAAGAATGCCGTGATTTAATATTTAAACATGAGGAATGGTATTTTATTCAAAATTATTATATTAAGGGGGATATACAAATGTTGAAAACCAAACGAGTAGCAAAATGGATTGTTGGATTGTTGGTATTCGTGCTTTTATCGACGGCCATGGTGCCGGGAATGGCTATGAATACTCATGCTGAATCGAAATTTGTTAGGATAGATGCAACTACCGCTCCTTATGGAGGACAAGGGAGTTGGAGCCAAAATACCCAATATTCATTCTTTATGTTTAATGGTGGAGGCTGGTGGAGTGACTCCTGGGCTTGGATGTATAATGGATGCGGTAACTTAAACCAATATGTGGATTTTAAATTTGTAGGGACTTCTGTTGTACTATACATGAGAAAAATGGATATTGGCGGTATAGCGAAAATTTATATAGACGGTAATTTAGGAGCTAGTGTGGATACCTACAGCACTGAATTTATACAATCGGCTAAAGTATTCGAGAAGGATAACTTAGTTGCAGGGGAACATACGCTTAGAGTAGAAGTAGCCGGACAATCTATCGATGGCAATGCTTATATTGTTATTGAGGCATTTGAGTATATGTCTTGCGATTATTTATTCGAGCCGGAAAACTCAAATATTGAAATAGAAGCTGGCGAAGATGTGACAATTAGAATTCTCCGTAGTATAGAAGGGCAAAACCTCTCCGGCACGTACGATCTGGTTATGCCTGAAGGATGGATGATTGTTTCTGGTGAAGATTTCGTGGCGGGTAGTACTATAGACAACATTGTTATTCGCGTGCCAAATAATTATCGTGAAAGGTATGGTGAAATAAAGGTTACACCAAAAGCCTTAACAGGTGAGCCATATGCTTCTGCAATGACAATTAAGTTTGTAAACGTTAGCGCGTCGGTAAGCGTTATTTTTGGGACTACGCCAGTTGACAATGGCATTGTGGTATGGACAGGGGATGGTTCTGGCTATACGATAGAAACATATGATGGGAAATCAGGATGGCAAACCAAACCAGGTTACGGCGTAATTTACGGTAATGTGGATGATGGATATATATATGACGGCAAACATAAGGTGATAATAACCATTGAATATTATGATGCTAAAGTAGATGGAAAACAGAACTTTGGTTTAACTTATGATGGAGTATCATATCCTTGGTCAGGCGGGCCGACTACAACAACGTATTTGACTGGAACCAATACGTGGAAAACAGTGACATACACCATAGATGATGTTAAATTTGCTAATAGGGAAAATGGCGGAGATTTTAGGATACATACAAGTGTTCCGATATGCTTTCATAGCATTACTGTAGAGAGAATTCCTATAGTAACAATAGAAGGAGCCAGTAGTAAATCAGGAAATATATTCTTTGAGAATGAGGCACCTTCAATAAATCTCTTTTTCGGCAACCAATTTGCTTCAACTGTTGAGTTAACAGTGAATTATTATGTGCTTGACTGCATGAACAGCCCTGTTGACGATGGAACATTTGATATTATTTTAATGCCAAAAGAATCAAAACTTACAAAGGCGTTAACGTTTAGCATAATGCCTAAAGGAACATACACTTTGGTTATTAATGCTAGAAATTCAGACAGCTCTATAAATATAAGTGAAAAATATAATTTTAGTGTGATAACAAATTTAGACGGTAAGGATATAGCTACATTTTTAGGAATGAATACACATTACTGTGTTAGTTGGCCTGATGTAGATAAGGGGTTGCCTTTAATTAAACAAACAGGTGCCATAAATATTAGGGATGGTAGGGAAGGGGCTACTGCAATTGTAGACAAGATAATATCTGCCGGTTATAGATTGTTAACAGGTGTTTATCTGGGGCAGCCGGATTCAGATGGGTCTTACAATGAATGGGCAGAGCAAGTTGTTAAACCTTATGCTGAAGAAGTAAAAGGAAAGGCGGAATATTTTGAGATTGGAAATGAACCTAACGGCTCAACCTCGCCGGAAGAATACGTAAAAATGTTGGAGGCTGCTTATCCTGTTATAAAAAACATAGATCAAAATATAAAAGTTGTCTGTGGTGTTGCATTCGGTTATGATGCACCATGGCTTAAAAAAATAATTGACTTAGGTGCCTTGGATTATTCGGATGCGATGTCTTTTCACATATACTCAAATCAAAATCCTGAAAACGAAGGACTGGTTAATAGCTTCCAAGATTTAAATAATTACATTAAAGGGAAAGGAATAATAAAGGATGTAGACTTATTGTTGACGGAAACGGGTTATGCAACACAAGATCCAGGATGGGGAGGTCTTTCAGAAATTATGTCAGCATCGTATGCGGCGCAATTATACGTTACTGGATTTGTAAACAATGAGCTTATAGATAGAATATATTGGTACGATTTTATGAACGATGGAACAGACCCGACTTTTTATGAAACAAACGGTGGTGTGGTAAGAGCTGATTTAACTGCAAAACCATCATATGTTGCATTTAACGCAGTATCTGATATATTAGCGGGAACAACCTATGTAAAATCGTACAATACTATTGATAATAATATAAGGATGTATAAGTTCCATAGAGATTCGGAAGATAAAAATGTCATTGTCCTATGGGCAAACAATAGTGATCAATATATAAACCTGAATCTGGGAAGCGATGATTTAAGAATTGCAGATATTTTCGGCAATTTTAAAAATTATGATACCATAAATGGAGCTGTAACACTAATGGCCTCTGCACAGCCTATATATATTGAAGGTAATTTTGTGCAAGACCCCATAATTGAGACAACCCCATCTTTTGCAACAGATACATCAAGTGTAACTGTTGCACCTGGTAATGATGTTACAATAAAAATAAATAGGTCTGCTGGTGCAGTTAATCTATCAGGCATGTATGCTGTTGACCTTCCGGTTGGGTGGCAATTAAAATCGGGTGAACAATTTAGTGCGGGTAGCTCAACAGATACATTAGTATTTAGTGCGCCTGATTCATCCGATATTAAAACAGGAGAAATACGCATATATCCTACGAGTTCTGCAGGAAATATATTTGGCGTACTTAAAGTACAGATAAATATAATAGATCCCTCGGTGTTAGAGGTGTTTCCCCAATTGAATGATAGTGGCAACGGATATGATATTGTTGTTAAAATAACAAATAGAAGCGATAAAATTTTATTACCCGGTGGGAAGGTAACTGTTTTGCAACCGGCAGATATGGCAGGAAATGCGACGTTTGATTCAGTAGCACCAAATTCTGCAGCAATAGTGAAATTTCCCATATCATCTATAGATGAATATACACCTACCTATGTAAAAATTCAAATTGACAGAGATGATGGGTATACTCAGATTATTGAGAGAAACGTAACCTCGTTGACAGCTATAAAAGCGGACAAACCAATTGATATAGAGGGTGTACTCAATGCCGATGAATGGAATGATGCCATGTCTTTTACACTTGATAAGGCATGGCAGGTTAAAGGAATGAGCGATTGGGGTGGTCCTAATGATTTGAGCGCAAAGGGATATATCAAGTGGGACACTGATTACTTATATATAGGCGTTAGTGTTATAGATAACATACATTATAATATATATCCGCCGTCGCAAAACTGGGCAGGTGACAGTATACAATTCTCGATTGATCCAGGAAGGGCGCAGGGACCCGGAATACTTCCACATACCGAAAATAACATTGCCTTAAGATCTGATACGGGTACGGTAACAATAACAGGCGGTTTTGGTGCAGCTGGCCTTACGAATTCAATAATTAAAGTAATGCGCAATGATAGCAGTAAAGTAACGAGTTATGAAATGGCTATCAGCTGGTCGGATATACTACCAACCGGAATGACGCCGAAATCTGGAACGGATCTTGGTTTTTCGCTTTTAGTCAATGATAATGATGAAACTGGCAGGAGAGGCTGGATAGAGTATATGAGTGGTATTGGCGCATCGAAGGATCCGACGTTATATGGTGATTTGATACTGACTGATCTGACATCGTTAGAGCTTGACGATGAAACTCCTCCCGTGAGCGAAATTCAAATTGAAGGTGAAGAAAACAACGGTTGGTATAAGAGCGATGTAACGGTCATATTGATGGCAGAGGATGATATATCCGGTGTTAATAAAACCCAATATAGTCTGGACAACGGAGAGACATGGTCTGACTATAGTGGGCCTGTTGTTTTGAGAGCCGACGGCCAATATGATATTATGTATCATTCTATTGATAACGCAGGCAATATTGAAGAAGCAAAAACTATAACCGTTAGAGTCGATAAAACTGCTCCAACATTCAGCTTAACGATTAACGACACATCCTTTGGAAATGGCTCAGTTTTTGAGGATTATCAACTTTTAAGCTTTGTCGTTGCAGTTGAAGATAACCTATCAGGTATTAAGTCATCGATTATTGCTATCGATGATAAGCCCTATCAAGCTGGTAAAGAGTTAAGTTTTGCAGGTAAACTGGGAGAACACAATATTAGCATTGTTATAGAGGATAAAGCGGGGAATAAGGTCGAGGCGGATTATATGTTTAAAGTAACAACCAGTATCGCTTCTATGCAAAAACTACTGTACGGATATGAGGTATCAAGGGATATCAAAACGCCACTGTTGGAGCAACTCAAGAATAATCTTAATCAGGTAGGGCATCAGCTCGATATAGGATACACGGATCAGGCCATCAAACACATGGAAGATTTTACAAAGCATTTAAATAGCAAAGCTATGAAGAAATTCATAACCGACGAGGCAAGAGCGGTTCTAAATACCGATGCTGATGCTCTTATCGAAATATGGTCGAAATAACATTTTTTTAATCTGCTTTACATTTTTATCATTGACGTTATATGAGGTATATACTAGCCTAATTTATAGGTGCTAAATGATGAAACTATTGGGGGGTGATTAATGATGATATTAATGAAGCTATTATGGAGCGGATAATATTAAAGGGGAAAAAGAAGTCTTTATATCAAATATAGTGTTTATAACATTAATCTATTATTCGCAATAAAGAAGGGAGAAATATTTAAATGACAGGTAAAAAATTGTTAATCATATTGTTGGCAATATTGGTAATGAGTTTAACGATTGTAGGATGTAGCAGTACTCCGCCGGCTACATTAGGTGATGAAGGTGCTAATCAACAGGAGCAGGAACAAGGAAGCAATGATTCAGGGGGAGCTGAACAACCGAAAGAAGTTACGATTTTAACTTGGGATAAACCTGACGATACGGCTTTGCCATGGCAAAAACAGCATTACGATGAAGTAATAAAAGCATTTAGAGAAAAATATCCGTGGATAAAAGTGGAGGATAAGTCATTGGCTCCGGGAACAGATTACAGGCAAAAATATGACCAAGCTTTATTATCAGGCGAAGAACCAACAGTAGCTGGTTGTTTCCCATATGTGGATATTCCGACCAGGGCCAGAGACGGTTCTATAGGGGATATGACAGAGCTGGTAGAGAATTGGGATTTGAAAAATCAAGGCAAAGTGTTTAATGGATACGAACAGGCTCTTCAGGTCGATGGTAAATGGTATGCGGTGCCTAGGGGTGCATATTTACAGTATATAGTCGTAAACAAAAAACTCGTTCAGGAAGCCGGATTGGATCCAGCAAATATTCCGACTACATGGGATGAATTCGGTAAGTTTGCTGGTCAACTCACAGATCCGAGTAAAAATCGCTTCGGTTTTGGCTTGATGGGGATGGAATGGTGTGCATGGCCGTTTACAAACTTTGTTTGGAATGCCGGCGGCGAGATGGGCGTGCCCAACGATGATGGAACATGGAAATTGACTTTTGCCGAACAGCCGGGTGTGGACGCGATTATGTTTTGGCATGATCTCATATGGAAGTATAAAGCTACGCAGAAAAATGTTCTCGAGAATTATACCGACCTTATAGCGGAATTCACGCAAGGCCGCGTAGTTATGGAATGGGGGGGCGTAGGAGGATTTTCAAGCGACTATGTTACTAAGTATGGCGGCGATATTAATGACCTTGATATAGCTGCAGTACCTGCTAAAGAGGGGTGCACAAATTATCATCTCAGCGGCGGCGAAACATGGACTATAAGCCCGAAAGCTACAGAAGAGCAAAAACAAGCCGCATGGATCTATATACAATATATGGGCTATGATGTCGATAAACTTAAGAGCGATGCTCAAGTCCAAGCTGCCAATAATGCCCCTATATTAACGCCTTCTCCTAGGACGGATTTTAATTATTTGGATTATGCGACGAATATACCGGAGTCATGGAAGCAAAAAATACCTGAGTTTTCAAAGACGGCAAAGGCAGAACCATGGTTTCCGCACTGGAATGATGTTAAGAACGCCTTAGTAAAGCCTATACAACAGATTATATTGGATAAAGATATTACAGCTCAGAAGGCGCAACAGATATTGCAAAAGTGCCAGGATGATCTTTATTCTAAATATCCTGATACGTTTAAAAAGTAAAGTAAGATGTATTACGGGGATTAATGTAAAATTAATCCCCTCATTGTAGAATTTTAGCGAAGAATATTTGGGAGGTATAAGTATGGCGAAAGTTAACATTACCCCTGCACACGCGAAGCATCAGACGAGATCTCTTGAACAGCATAATAATATACAAGGGTGGCTTTTTTTATTACCGGCTATCATTGCTTTTGGCTTATTTAAATATTATCCTATAATAGAAGGTATTTTTGTATCATTTTTTCGTTTTAATATAGCTAATCCGCCGGGAGAATTTGTGGGCTTGCAAAATTATATCAGAATGTTTTCGGATGCAGATTTGAAGACAGCGGCATTGAATACCATTGAATTTACAGGTATTTCATTTTTATTCGGCTTTTGGGGGCCTATAGTTTTAGCTATACTCATGAACGAGGTAAGGCGTTTCAATGCGTTTTTTAGGACTATGTATTATATACCGGCAATAGCGCCAGGTATTGCTATGTTGGTTTTGTGGAAATATATATGGAACCCTGATTACGGCTTGGCTAATTATCTAATATCTTTGGTCGGTTTACCGCCGCAGTTGTGGCTCAATGACCCTGCTCAGGTTAAGTGGGTTATGTTTTTTCCTGGCTTGATAATAGTCGGAGGAACCAATTATTTGATCTATTTAGCTGCCGTACAGGATACGCCTATCGAACTGTTTGAAGCGGCTTCCATTGACGGAGCGGGATTTTTTCAAAAGTTATGGCATATTTTGTTGCCCAGTATAATGCCTGTGGTCCAGATAATGGCATTATTACAGGTAATAGGCGCTATGCAAATATTTGATCAGCCTATGATAATGACAGGTGGAGGTCCGGCAGGTGCCAGTGAGACAATATCGCTGTATGCATTTAAGACAGCTTATACGGGCAACGATTATGGTTATGCTATGGCAATATTAGTAGGATTGTTTATAGTTCTTATAATATTGAGCTATATCCAAATTCGAATGCAACGTGAAGAAGATTAATATTTAGGAGTGATGTAGAATGGCGCTTATAACCGATAGCGAGATTAAAGTACCGAAGTATAAAGGCGCTTATGCCATTATCATAGCGATACTAAGCATTGGGATCCCGATTCAAATATTTCCATTTATTTGGCTTCTATCATCTTCATTAAAAGGTATAAGGGATATATTTGAACTTCCGCCTAGATTAATCCCCAAAGAATTCCACTTTGAGAACTATACGCAAGTATTTAAGCTTATTCCCCTTGGTCATTATTTTTACAATACATTTTTAATAGCAGCTTTAACAATTGCTATACAGGTTTCTATTAGCATTCTCGCGGCTTTTGCTCTATCAAAGCTAAAGCCTAAAGGAAGCAAATATATATTGTTGTTTTTCTTGGCTACTATGATGATACCAAACGAAGCGACTATGATACCTACTTATTTGGTAATGAGACGTTTTCCGATTACAGGTTGGAATCTTATAAATACCCCTTGGGCCGTTGTATTACCGTGGAGCGCCTGGGCATGGGCCATACTTCTTTTGAAAGGTTTTTTTGACGGCTTACCAGATGAACTCTTTGATGCGGCTAAAATTGACGGCGCATCAACTATGCAGGTATTGATTTCCGTAATGCTGCCGCTGTCTACACCTATTATAGCCATTGTGGTGCTTCAAACATTTTTAGCTGTTTATCAACAATTTGCTTTTCCATTAATAATGATGCCCGATTCCAAAGCATGGACCATAACTGTGGCGATATATAATATGGAGTCTAGCGGAAACTTCGGCTGGCATTTAATAATGGTATTGTTGGTATATGCGACCATACCGATGCTGATAGTATTTTTATTTGCACAAAAGTATCTGGTTCAGGGTATAAAATTGACAGGGATCAAAGGATGATAGATATTAATTTGACTATATGAGTATGAATGGAGTGAGTAGGTAGCGTGAAAATTACAAAGTTAGAGAGTATATTTGTTAAACCGCGGTGGCATTTTTTAGAAGTTTATACCGATGAGGGCATTGTAGGCCTTGGAGAACCTATAGTTGAAGGTAGAGCCCGGACAGTAGCGACGGCCGTAAAAGAAATGGAGCCTTACCTGATAGGGCAGGATCCACTGCAGATAGAGAAACATTGGCAAGTATTGTATAGAGGAACATTTTATAGAGGCGGGCCGGTATTAGTTAGTGCTATAAGCGGTGTAGAACAAGCATTATGGGATATAGCCGGAAAGTGGTTCGGTGTACCGGTGTATCAATTGTTGGGAGGGGCAGTCCGGGAACGTGTCCGAGTATATGCCCATATAGCAGGTAATACGCCGGACGAATGCGCAGAATCTGCCAAGGGAAAGGCGGATGCCGGTTTTACGGCGTTGAAAACATCATTTGATACTCCGGTGAGAGCTATTGATTCCTTGGCATTCTTAGAGGAGTGTGAAAAAAAGATAGCAGCTATACGAAATGCGATACCTAAAGATGTGGATGTAGCCATCGATTGTCACGGTAGATTTAGTCCGGCTATGGCAGTAAAGCTGGCTAAAATATTGGAGCCGTATGGTATAATGTTTTTGGAAGAGCCTTGTCTGCCGGAAAATGCCGATGCAATGGTTAAAATAGCTAATTCAACGTCTATACCTATAGCTTCCGGAGAAAGACTTTTTACAAGGTGGGGATTTAGAGAAGTTATTGAGAAGCAAGCCGTTTCGATAGTACAACCCGATTTATGCCATTGCGGCGGCATAATGGAGGCAAAGAAAATAGCTGCTATGGCGGAAGTTTATTATATCTCGGTCGCGCCTCATAATCCGCTGGGGCCTATTTCGTTGGCGGCAGGCTTACAACTAGATGCTAATATTCCAAACTTTTTGTGTCAAGAACAAGTGTCGACAGGAGAAGGATATATAAAGCATCCGTTTGAAATCAAAAACGGTTATATCGATATACCTAAAAAGCCTGGCCTAGGGATAGAACTCGATGAAGAAGCTATAAAAGGTAAATTATATGATGGCGGATGGGATACTCCAAGGTGGTATTATAAAGACGACGGCTCTTTTGCCGAATGGTAGAGACATATCTTAATATAATTTCACTTAGGATGTTTTATGGGCAATTTATGAACATTATTTTATCTTTGTTCATAAATTGCCTTAATAATGCCTGCTTACTAGAATTTATTACCTTTTAGACCTGAAATTGTAATATTAAATACAGTAGATACCAAAAGGATTGCGGTTATAGCAATGCTGTTATATAATATTTGTGCGTCAAGATAGATGATTAATATTTTTGGCCTATTATAGGGAGGAGAAAGTTTATGAACATACCTGAGAATTATATCGAGAGGATCTATTCCGGATGGCTGGGGAAAATTATAGGCGTTCGCCATGGAGCCAATGTGGAAGGTTGGACTTATGACCGCCTGCAGCGCACGTTTGGTGAGATAAGTACATATCCATATGAATTTAAAAATTTCGCTGCCGATGATGATACAAATGGACCAGTGTTCTTTATGCGAGCATTGGAGGATTACGATCGCACCGATGATATAACGCCCCGAGAAATGGGCCTTACCCTCCTGAATTATGTACCTGACGGTCACGGATTTTTTTGGTGGGGAGGATATGGCAAATCGACGGAGCACACAGCTTATGCAAACTTGAAGGGTGGGATTATGGCGCCGCGTTCCGGCTCTATAGAACAAAATGGTGTTTCTGTGGCTGAGCAGATAGGTGGACAGATATTTATAGATGTATGGGGTTTCTTGAATCCAGGTCAACCTCATAGAGCTGCCGATTATGCTAGAAAAATGGCTAGTGTTACGCACGGCGGCAACGGTATATACGGCGGTATGTTCATAGCGGCTTGTGTAGCTCAGGCGTTTATAGATAATGATATAGAAAAAATCATACAAGCTGGGTTGTCAGTTATACCCGCTGATTGCGAGTATAACCGTATGGCGGGAACCATTATAGAATTTTATCATTCTCATCCGGAAGATTGGCGACAGTGTTTTAAATATGTAAGGGAACACTTTGGATACCACCTTTATCCGGGCAACTGCCATATTATACCTAATTCTGCTGTAATAGTGCTATCCCTGCTATACGGACAAGGTGATTTCTCCAGGACTATAAACATATGCAACATGTGCGGCTGGGATACTGACTGCAATGTGGGTAATGCCGGTGCTATAGTAGGCACGATGAACGGCATAGATGGTATAGCTCGCTCATGGATAGAGCCTATAAACGATTTCCTGTGCTGTTCCAGCACCATAGGGTCCTTAAATATATGGGATATACCGGCGTTAGCCAGTTATACTGCTAATTTAGGATATAAGATAGCAGGCGAGCGGCCTCCGAAAACATGGTGTGAGATATTAAACGCTAAAGATAGATACTTTCATTTTGAGTATCCAGGTTCCACACATGCTTTCCGCACTGACAGCGATGAAGTATCTTGCAAAATGATACTCTCGAATACGAGTGAAGCGGCACATGCTGGTAATCGTTCCATTAAGATAACGGTACCCAAAGCTCACGCAGGCAATGCCGTACGTGTATACTACCAAACCTATTATACGCCTGATGATTTCGATGATAGCCGTTACGATCCGGATTTCTCATCGGTGCTGTATCCCGGTCAGAGAATAGAAACTTATATTAAAGTACCTAAGGATGTAGATGGTATAATGGCATCGCTGTATGTAAAAGACAGGAACTCGGGGAAACGTTATTATGGCCCCAAGATTATGGTTGAAGCCGAGCAATGGGTGCGCTTGTCTTATGATATACCCGGCATGTCTGATGCAGTTTTGTCAGAGTCGGGGATCGAATTTATGCCCGGACAACGCTTTATAGGCAGAGGAGAATTTCCAATAACAATTTATTTAGATGACTTTCGATTTATGGGTAAACCATGCTATAGCATAGATTTCTCCAAAGAACGAATAGAAAGATGGAAAGGTTTGCACGAGATGGTGAGCCAACTTACTTATCTAAGAGGATTATGGACTTTGGAGGACGGACAGTTAAGCGGCAGTTATTGCGGGGGAGTCGCTGAAAGCTATACCGGCGATGTCAAGTGGAAGGATTACCGCTTTGAAGCCAGGATTATACCAAAGTTAGGTGAATTTCATAATGTTAATTTTCGTGTGCAGGGGGCCATGCGCTCATATGCGGTGGGACTGGCGCCGAATAATACTATAGCGCTATATAAAAAGAGCGGCGAATATAATGTGCTGGCACAGTCCGAATTTGATTGGATAAATGGGCATATGTATACTATAGAGATAGAAGTTGTAGGTAATGAGTATACGGTATCAGTAGATGGGAGAAATCTTATAGAATATAAGGATGAAACTAGTCCATACATGCATGGCCAAATAGGATTTTCCAATTTTGGAGGCAGTCACACGCATTATGCCGGTTTTGCTGTAGAAGGAATATAAACGCTTATAACTTTTGGGTATTATACAGTAGCATTCGTTATTGCAATAAAGTACGTCTGATGCTAAACTATATACATGATAATTATAGAAAAAGCAAATGCTAAGATAAATCTTTTCCTGGATATAATAGGCCGGCGCCAGGACGGATATCATCTTTTGAAGATGATAATGCATAGCATACCGCTTTATGATACAATAGAAATAGACGAGGCCGATAATGGTATAATATTGGAGGGCTCTAGCAATTGCTTGCCATGGGATAATACCAATCTGGCT